>CAYSWV010000081.1:6446-16500 GCA_964434865.1 uncultured bacterium | reverse complement strand
AGCTCTTAGCTCGACAATCCAAGATCGGATCTCAATAGTTCAAGTTCTGTGGATCAAAGGTCTAGCTCAGGAAGTCAAAGTCGATGGGACAGCATGGCAAGAAGTTCTTCAGCAAGCCTCCGATCTCGACTGCGCCGTCAAGCCAAACAGGATCCTAGTCTAGAGCTGAAGTTGCCGCAGCTGTGGATTCTGGCTCCATTACGAACGTCGGGCACTACCCAAAATGGGCGACAAAAGTCGTGCCTTTGTGCAGCGATCTCTTGAACTGGTACAACAAAATGAAGGGATCTTGCCCGATCTAGGCACACATTGATCAAGGGTTGATCAAGAGCCAAAACCTCCTAGGTTTGAAAATTGGCCACTGCTTTGGCTAGCACGGACAGCCGATTGTGAAAACACCTGAAAGGCCTTTCGAATCTCAGTCTCAGTAGAGCCAGGTGTCAAGATCCATTCATCTCGAATGCCCATACTCTTGAAGACTTGTCGAAAGTCAGTATGACCATCATCAATGCCCATGCCAGCGACAACGTGGTTTTCAGCTTTCAACATATCATTAACAATTTTAGCGACATCTTGGGGTTTGGTTTTACTGCGCTCGCCAGCGCCATCGGTAATGATCAGGGTTACCGTTCGGACAGGAACACCGTTGTCGAGAAAGTCTTGAGCTTTAGCCAACACCGTACCTAGTAAAACAACAGTTTGTTGATACAAAGGCGTACCTAAATTAGGGTCATAGTTTTGGGGATTCATGCGAATAGCTTGATCTACAGGACAATAGGGATATAAAACCAAGCCATTGAGATAGCGGGTATGAATGAGAAGGTTACTTTTTTGCTTGGAAGCTTGTAAGGCGTCTAGAACGGTATTGTGTCCACCTCTAACTGCCTGAGCATTGCTACCAAACCGGATCGAAGCTGAATCATCGGGCATCATCGTTACTAGCACCACTTCACTAGAGGTAAAATCATCAACGGGGATCCCTAACCCGGCCTGGATCTGGACACCGATATCAGCAACATTTAATACTTGAACAGCCCCGGCAGAGAGAGTGCCATCGTCTTGAGCAGATTGAAACAGTGAGTTAATGTTGGGCATCGAGTTTGCAGACATGAGAAAACTCCTGGATAGAGGAATAAGGTATTTGAACGCACAACTCTGACAACTCAAAAGCAGGAGTCGACGAGAGCTAGTCATAGGCAGTGAGGTTGGCTTAATTCCAGATCAAGTCTGTAGAGAATTCAACAGATCTGGTCATAGTCGTACATCTGGCCAAGTTTCAATCGGATCAGTGGATTTCACCAGATGCATCCCCGCCTGAGCAAATCGGCTGAAGGCTTGATCGGCTTGGTCTGTAAAGTCAATCACACCTGGAACCACCACTGGAGAGGTGCAGTCTTCCAGTAAGTACACTTTTTGAGCTAACTGAGGATCTTGAACTTTGATTTCATTCAATAGATCATCTATGGTCCAGGCCACACAATGACTTTTAGCTTGACCCGCGATGATCACAATGTCATAGTCTAACAATTTTTGAATAAAGCGAGTATTCTTTTGAGCAATGGGCTGTTGATCGGCGCCCTCTAACACTTCAGGTCTTAAGACAGAGTAGTTCTCGGTTAGTGGATTCCCCCCTTTAACTTCAAACCCAGTCTGGCTATGGCGAGCTAAATTATGAAAGAAAATGGCCTCTTCAACAGCGGCTACCAAAGCATGGCCAATGCCACCTAACATCGAGTGATACGGCCAAATGATCAAAGGATATTTACCGCCTTGACTCAGAGATTCCGTGTAGTGGAGAGCATGCCGTTGCAAACCCACATAATGACCACCAGCAACACTATAGGCAATAGCTGGGTTCACTTTCCAAATCCCTTGTTGAACATCACTCCATGGGATCACGGTCATGGGATCGGGATGTTGGCCGGCCTCATTGATCCAAAAAACTGGATGAAAAATTTGACAGGCTGTGTGTGTATCCATAGTCGGGTAGATAGCCGTCAATAGCCCGAGATTGCGGTAGATAAATTCACAGAGCCGAATGTTATCGTCAATAGCACCTGTACCTGAGCGGCCCCCGACATACAATTCAAAGTCAGGTAAGCAAAATGTATTTTGAACATCAATAGCCATCAAGCAAATCCGAGTTTGATCTTTAGCTGCAGGTTGGAGTTGATGTTTTTGAGCCCAAGCTTCTGCCTCGGCTGCTCGACTCTGATACGGCACTCGCCAGATCTCACTCACACGGGCAGGGTCAAAATGGGCTGGAATAGGTAATGAGGTTGAGGTTTGAGTAGTCATACATCTCCTTAAAATGAGTTGAATCAAATAGGATGAGTTGAGAGTAAAGGTGGGGGATCATGGGATCCTACTGTCCAGCTTAGGTCTAACATTTTTGAACACGACTATAGATTAGTTGAGTTTGAGCAGGTGGATCTGGTGTTGTGAAATTACATATAACCCAGCGGCGCTCGGCAGCAGTTGACAACTGGTATCGACCCAGGGTTCAGTTGCTGGAAAGGTATTGGCGATTTCAAGCTGTCCTGAGTGATCTTTAATTTTAACGATCCCCTCATCAGTAGCCACCCATAACACCTCGCCTACTGCACACTTACCTTTCAAAGTGCCTAACCATGAGCCATCTCCACGTTCTGCCTGGGCTGAAGCTATCAATTGTCCCTGAGGATCCATCACAAAACAGTAATGCCAGATCCGGCCTTGGGTTTGGGACGCCAGCAGAAACCAACAGCGATATGAACTTATGTAGCTCATGGACTCAATCCACTGTCCTCTAGGCAAGGGTAGCTGAACGTTGTCGTTAATGCGGTGGCGATCAGTGGCAAACGTGAAGGCCAGGCCCAAATCACCTGCACGGTAATAGCCAAACCCAAAATAACGACCCACCCAAAATCGAGTTTGATGTTGTAAAACACTGCCAATCACTTCAGGACCCAGTAAACCATCACGCCATAGCTGACCTTGAGAAACCCAGAAGCTAGAGTCATGATTCACATCAAAGATCGGGATAGAGTCGACCGTGTCAACTAACGTTCGCGACCGGCCTTGTGGGGTGACTTGAATGAGTTGATCCAATTTAGCGATTAAGGTTGTGGAACCTAGTAGACGGAAATGCATCTGTGGATCTAACTCACCCTGAAACAGTGATCGTTGCCCTTCTCGTTTAAACTGTTGAGATTCATAGTAGAGCCAAATCGGGTGCTGCTGGTGCAGGGCTACACTTAGAAGCATTCCTTTAGTTTCAAAGATAGTCGATACGGTTAGGGATCCACAGATTTTAATTTTGAATTGAGCAGGACCTGGAGATGAGCAACGTGGGCAAACTGGACGGGCATGCTCTGTTTGACAGTGGCAACATTGCCTCCATTGCAAGGCTGCTAATAGCTGGGTTGGCCAAGGTCCACGCCATTTTTTTTCAAAGAGCAAATGAAATTGATGCAGTAATTCATCGGGTAATACATCGTACGGGATCGCAGGTTTAGGATAGCGAACTTCAGGATGAAAAATGGTAATGCCAGCTAAGGGACGACGGTCATGGGGAATCGGCAACTTGTGGTTTTGAGGCCGGTAGACGCCTCCATAGGGACCTACATACAGCAAACATTGCATTAACATCACAGCAAAAGCATACCAATCGGACTCTGGGGTGTAAGGTTTAATCGGGCATAAGGTGTTAGCCCATGGATCACATAGCAATGGATCCACAAAAGCACTAGTGAAGACACGGCATAAATACGATTTAAACTGAAAAGAATCCGCATCAATTACAAAGGCTTCTGTTCCTTTAACCAAGACATTGAGATCATTGAAATCACCGATCACCACTTGGGCCTGATGGAGTTGCGAGACCGTCTGGTGAAGATCTTGAAACAGGCTAACAACACGCTGAGCCGGGATCCCCTGCTGGCGAAAAGACCGATCAGCATAGTTGATTAAACCCGTAGCTTGATCAATCAGCGGCATTGTGTAGCCAAGGATGTGCTGGCGCGAGCTATCAAAAGCTAGATCTACAGGGGCTACTACTTTAGGTGGCAGAGAGGCTGGAAACTGCCTGAGTTTAGACTGGTGCTCTTGAATCCGATCGTGGGCTGCTTGTTGTTCTAACGGAAGACCCTGGTAATCAGGGTGATGAGCTGGCTTAAAGATTTTAACGACTTGTTTTTTCCTAACTTAAAAATATCGGCCTCTCCTCCTTTGCCAATAGAGCGTTTTGGAGTCAAAGTCCATGATTTACCACTGATGTAGACTTTCATGGTGTCTCCTTTCGGCGAATAACAATTAAGGTGGTATCGTCTGTTAGTAGTCCAGGGATTTTATGGAGACATCGGCTCTCCCAATCAGGCTGCACCACACTGCGATTAATCAAGCTAAGTTGACGCCGGAGCTGGTCTGGATTGCTAAAATAACGATCATCTAGCCAAAACTGGCTGATCGAACCCACCAGCTGGGATTGACCAGGTAAGGATTGATGACTGTGTTTGATCAGATCAACCACCCCATCGGTACCCACTAACAAAGATTTAAACTGGGCCAATGGCAGTTGGTGATGGACTTGAAAAAGGGATAGCTCAGCTGACCTGATCCCATAAGCAAGATAGGGGGGGGCATTCTGTTCAAAAGGACCCAGTTCAATGAGCTGATGATTGAGGCTATAAACGCCATCTCCAACACTAAAGATCGTCACTTGATAGGGAGTAATCACAGCCCCTACAAGGGTAAACAGCAGATAAGCCTCGATTGATGAAGGCGATCCCCCGATCATGGTTACTAGCATTTTCAAGTCTTCTAGAATCTCAGCCCGTAAACGGGACCAGTCAATCGCAGGTTGAGTCTTCAGTTGTTGATAAATCCGGTTAGCCGTTAGGTGCACACCAAACTGAGCCCCAACTTCACTATGATCGCCCGCTCCACATCCATCAGACACAATCGCAGTCACTGCCTCAGGTAATCTAGAGATGTAATAGGCATCTTGATTATTCCTACCGAGTCGTTGATGTTCAGTCCCTTGAACTGACCCAGCTGCTATTTCAAATTCGTGCATCCAGGATCCAGCAGGAGCTGATCCCGCTTCACCAATAGTAATAGTCATGATCTGCAAGTCGGCTTGATTTGGTTATTTTTACTATAATTAATCACTTCCTTTGAGTCAATAGCTGGAAGGCATTTCTTTCGTTTTAACCTCAAGCACTTAGCTTATAGTTACATACACCATAAACAAGCAGATTTTTTCCGAGTGGTTTATCATCAACCCGAATTAGCTGAACTTCATCAGTGGCATCAGTTAAATCCTGACTCTGATTAGATAGCTCTAATTAAACGGCGTTTCAAGGGTTTCAAATGTAGCGGTATTACGTGACAAGTTAGTCAACTCAGCTTCAGTAGGTGGCTGGGTCACTTCTGTAGATCCCGTAAAGTTATCAACGCCAAAGGTAGTAGCCATCTCAACCACCGCTTCAACTTTAGGACCAAACTGGATCACATCCTTAGGTTGAAGTTGGTGAGAACGCACAGGTTGACCATTAACATAAAGTCCGTTGGTGCTTCGCTTTGAGCCTGAATCCCCATCAAAAATCATGAAAGAATAGCCGTTACCATGGGTTTCAGGGATCCGAATAATGAGAGCATGCTCACGGGAGACAAACGTATCAAATAACCGAATATGGCTAGAAGGCGAACGCCCAATGGAGTAGTAAATATTGTCTAAGGGAATAATTCGTTGCCCCCAACTGTCTGATAAGACAAGAACCAGGGTGTTATCCCCAGGATCTGAGTGTGGCATAGGATAGATAATATATAACTTATTAGAATTTTAGTACACCTCAGGTCTCATTAATATCGTTATTTATCCCTACTTAGACGTTATGGATCCCCTAAGCACCACCCAAATCATTAGCTTAACGGCCGCACCCATCACAGCCACAACCTTTCAACCCTATGGTCAAGTGATTATTGCCACCGCTGACGGTAAGCCCTTTGATCAACAGGACGCCCAACTCACTTTAGATCAAGGTGTCCCCCGCTTTTACATCATGAGATTGACCGCCAAGGGTTTAGCCTTTAGCCACATTACCCAACATCAACACTGTACTCAGTGTTTAGGATCATTAGAAGGTAAGGAGTGGTTTATTGCGGTTGCTCCCCCCTCGGCACCTGATCAATTCGACATCAGCGCTATCAAGGCGTTCAAAGTGCCTGGGACTTGTTTTGTGAAGTTAAATCTAAAAACCTGGCATGCAGGACCTTTTTTCTTGGAACACAACTTTGTGGATTTCTACAACCTTGAGCTGGCAGACACTAATATTACAGATCATTTCACGATTAATATCAAGGCTAACTACAATATCGCGTTTCAGATTAAACCCTCGTTAGACTCAACCCAAACTGATTAAATCTGCTCAAATTAGTACACCCTGCTTCATGTAGGACACATTCAGGATCTATTGAGCCTATAGACTAGACTCTATTGAGTACATAGCACTAGACTTAATCTGATAGAACTAAAATGGGTTAAACAGCCCTTAGAAACAGTCTCCTAGGCCTAGAGAGAAACTGTTTTAGGGCTGAGTTATAACCGCATTAAAAGATTTATTTAACAATTAAAAGTTACCGGTTTTCGTTCCCTTCTTGCAATAATTGTCTCGGGTTCTTAAGCATATGAAACATTCAGCAATATTCTTCTCAGTTTCTCAGTGCGATCAAACTTTTTGCATCCCTGCTGCTTGGGGATCAAAATCTGTATCAAATTGGGTGGCCTCGTTATAGCTAGCGCCTTCGAGATCGGTATCTTCTAAGATGACCCTGGTAAAGTTAGCCGCCCTCAGATCGGCTGCCCACAAATTAACACCACTTAAGTTAACTCCATTGAGGTTAGCCGACCACAAATTGCTGGAGCGTAGATTAGTTCCCCATAGTTTAGTCTCGCGCAGATCCACGCCTTCAAGCTTGGCATACTCCATTTCAGTTCCACTCAGATTGGCTTGACGTAAATTGGTTTCACGTAGATCAGCTCCCCGTAAATTGGCCTCCCGCAGATTGGCTCCCTGGAGATTAGCCGCTCGCAGAATCGCATCTTGGAGATCAGCGGCTCGTAAACGAGTTTCAAGCAGATCAGCCCCACGTAGATCAGCTTTGCGAAGACGAGAGCCACTCAGATTAGCTCGCATCAGTCGGGCTTGCCCAAGTAACGCTCCTGTCAGTTCTGTTTCACTGAGATTGGCCCCTTTCAGATTAGAGCCTCTGAGATCAGCCTCCCACAAATTCGCACTACTTAAATCTGCTAAGCCTAACAAAGCTCTGACTAAGGAAGCCCTGACCAACTCAGCTCTAGTCAAGTAGGCTTCAAATAGATCAGCCCCACTCAAATTGGCATTGACAAGATCAGAACCGGATAAATTAACATTACTTAGGCTCGCCTTGGCCAGATCTACACCACGCAACTGGGCTCCAGCAAACTGTCGTTCTCCCCTTTGGTATCGCTGAATTAACTCAGATCCAGTTGTGAGTTCAAGCATTTGGATTTCAACCATCCTTTTTGAGCAATTACCATCTTAACGGATCCTGGATCTATGCTATGGCTTAAAAGTCACTCCAAGACTGTCACTCTACTCAAGCTAAGTGCAGCTTAGATCGCGACTGCCCTATTCCAAGCCTAAGTTCAATCTTGGCGGTGACACAGATTCAAAAGAAAAATACAGTAAAGTAGCTTACCCTTGTGCCTCAACTCGCTTAATAAGGTATCTAACTTTACAGATTGATCATGGAAGATTCAAGCTGTACTCATAATAGATGATCACCCAAACAATGTCCAGAATCGTTGTTTCAAAGACTACACTTAAGTAGGTTTAAAGGTAAGGTCTGTTGGGTAAGAACTCTAGCTAGCAGAGAACTCAGAGATTGCTGCATCTTTCCGTAGAGGTTAAGGGTACGATAAAAGGTAAACTACTTTCTGCTTGTCACTCGTGTTGCACCCACACAATTGGAGGTTAGGTATGTCTACCACATCTACAGCCTCAAAAGGTCATGTATTAGTCATTGAGGATGAGTCCAAGTTAGCCCGATTTGTTGAGGTAGAGCTGACCTATGAGGGCTACCGAGTGACCGTGGCAGCGGATGGCCCGACAGGACTAGTGGCGGCCCGCGAGCAATTACCCGATTTGATCCTACTGGATTGGATGCTGCCTGGCATTACTGGGCTAGAGATTTGCCGACGATTACGCAGTACGGGTAATCGAGTGCCTGTGATTTTGATGACAGCCAAGGACGATGTAACCGATCGAGTTGCAGGTTTAGATGCTGGCGCTGATGATTATGTGGTTAAACCTTTTAGCATTCAAGAATTACTGGCCCGAGTTCGAGCTCATCTCCGTCGTTATCAGGGATCAGAAGAGGGCCGCTTAACATTTTTAGACTTGATCCTAGATCCGCTTACCCGTGATGTCATGCGAGGTGATCGCCGCATTGAACTCACAGCCAAGGAGTTTGATCTGTTGCGGTACTTAATGGAACATCCTCGTCAGGTACTAACACGGCAGCAGATTTTAGAAAATGTTTGGGGTTATGATTTTATGGGAGATTCTAATATTATTGAGGTTTATATCCGATACCTGCGCTTAAAAGTTGAACAGGAGGGTGAAAAACGTCTCATTCAAACTGTCAGAGGTGTTGGCTATGTATTACGTGACTAGGTATTACGTGACTAGTGGAGCTATGTATTGGTTGATCAGCCACGTGGCCTGATTAATCAAGCCGTTGTTGTTGTGACTATTGACATCAATTCGATTGAATCTGCCGTGATCCAGGCTGAAGTTATGGATCTATTAGATCAATGGATTACTTGCTTTAATCGCCGAGACTTAGCCGCCTGGCTGCAACTACATCATTTTCCTCATTACCGCTTGGCTGGTGGCCGAATGACCATCTGGAAAACAATTGAAGTCGTGTCCCCCGAGATATTTGAGGAACTGTATCATCTCATCTATGATGCCCTTTTAGAGCAAGGCTGGCACCATAGCCAGTGGAATCACCAGCAATTCATCCATACCTCAGCGGCTAAGGTTCATGTCGATGTTGGATTTACTCGATATCGTGAAGATGGCTCGGTGCTAGGATCGCATTCATCACTTTATATCATTACCAAGGAGCACATTACCAAAGAGTACAGTCGCTGGGGAGTGAAGTTGCGTTCTAGCTACGCTTAAACAGGTTCAATTTCAAACTAGGCTTCTTCAGGTCGAGTTGTCATGAAGCGTAAGATACTCTCATTAATACGCATATTTTTTTCCCATAGGGCAACTGCAGGCGGATCAGCGGTGTAGTTAAGTTGAATATAAAGGCCTTCACGAAAGCCTCTAAGTTCAAATGTAAAGCGACGCTTGCCTCGGATCTGGGTATCAATGTCAGTAACGCCGTTCTCCTGTAGCATAGTCCTTTGAGCGTTGAGTAATTGCTCTAATGAGTCCTCTACAACATCAGGGCGCACAATCAACATAGTTTCATAAGCACGAGGCATAAGTCAGTAGTCTCCTTGGTTATTAGGGTGATCTAAACTGAATTTGTGATTAATCAGCAACCGCTTACTCTAGCAGACGAGTCAGTTAGGTGGCAACCTTTATAAAGGAGTTTAGGTATTTGCATTTCGGTCCGCCCCCGTTAACCCCTGCAGAGATCCGGCGACTGTCTCCTACAGCGTTGGCCTTTTTAGGAGATGCCATATACACCCTTTATGTCCGCCAACACTACTTGTTTCCACCTCAGCGGATTGACCAGTATCATCGTCAGGTAGTTGAGCGGGTCCGTGGCTCGGCCCAAGCCAAGTTACTCCTAGCCTTACAACCCTACTTGTCTGAAGCTGAGCTTGAGATTGTTAGGTGGGGCCATAATGGTGCAGGCCGACCTCCCCGAACCGTATCACCTCAAGATTATCGGCAGGCCAGTGGATTTGAAACCCTGTTAGGCTATCTTTACTTAACCTCACCTGCCCGCTTACAGCAGCTATTAAACCTGACGGATAATCTTGAGTGCCTAACGGATAATCTTGAGT
>CAYSWV010000081.1:0-6346 GCA_964434865.1 uncultured bacterium | reverse complement strand
ACGGATAATCTTGAGTGCCTAACGGATAATCTTGAGTAATCGACACCAGTTATAGATCCTGAGACCATGCTCAAGTGGCTTGAGCTCGAAGCCAGCCAAAGTAACTCTTTAAAAAGCCCTGAAGTCGAGTATTTCTGGCATAACTCCGTTTTTTCAGTTGTAAGGCTGCCTTAGCATTGACTTCAGATAAAGTGGGGTAAACATGGATACCAGTTAGAGCTGAGACTGGCAGATTGTAATTCATCGCCAACACCACTTCATGAATCAGATCACCTGCACTCAAGCCCACAATGTGAGCCCCTAAAATTTCACCTTTGGGGGTACAGATGATTTTACTAAATCCTTCTGTGGCGGCTTCAGCTTGAGCCCGATCCACTTCTGCAAACTCTTGTTTTAGGACAACCACAGAGTCACCATATTTTGCCCGTGCCTCCTCCTCCGTCAACCCGACTCGCGCCAGTTCCGGATCGGTGAAGGTGGCCCAGGGAATCACTCGATAACTGACACTCTTACGCAGAAAGCCCAAGAAACCTGGAATAAACACTGCATTTTGAATCACGGTAGCAGCTTCGTGAGCAGCAACATGAGTAAATTGATGCCCCCCAATCACATCGCCACAGGCAAAAATTTGGGGATTCGAGGTTTGCAGCTTATCGTTGACGGTAACACCACTGGAGTCATACTTAACACCAGCGGCTTCCAGGTTGAGGGTCTCGACGTTAGGGATCCGCCCTGAGGAGACAATAATTTCATCCACTACGATACGACGGCCACTTTGGAGGATCAACTGCTTTTTGCCTTGTTCAACCACTGCTTGGGTAGCTCGATCTTGGGTGACAATCGAAATGCCCTCCGCTTCTAATTGATGTTGGACCACCTTAGCGGCTTCTGGATCTTCTTTAGGTAGAATGTGAGGCTTGCGGCCCCCAATAATCGTCACCTTAGATCCCAACCGCGATAGAGCCTGACCTAATTCACAACCAATAGGACCCGCCCCAATCACCGCTGCCGAACTAGGACACCGAGTTAAATCAAAGATCGTTTCATTAGTAATGTAGCCAACCTCTTTTAAGCCCTTCACATTGGGAACTAAGGCCCGTGATCCAGTTGAAATCACAAATACTCGGGCTTGATAACTGTTGCCGTTAACTTCAAATGTCTTGGGATCAACAAACCGACCATCACCAAACACAATGTCCACACCCAAATTGCGAAACCGATCAGGTGAATCAGCATGATTGGCAATAAAGTTTTGGGCCCCTTTGATGTGATTGTAAACCTTGAGGTAATCCACGGTGGGGCCAGACCCATTAATACCCGTCCCTACAACTAAGCCTGAACGCGCGGCCTCTCGAACCTGGTGAGCCATATGGGCCACATGAATCAGAGACTTACTGGGGACACAGCCATACCACAAACAATCACCACCGATCCGTTCTTCCTTTTCGACCAACAGCACTTTTGCCTTGAGCTGAGCTGAGGCACTGGCTACCACCAATCCGCCCGATCCTCCGCCAATGATGATTACATCATAAGAGACTGCCATAATGTCATCCTTAACCTTGCATGTTTGTTCAAAGTCTTCCTGCTTATTTTAAAGTAATAGGTTTGCCTGAGCTAAGCCTGAGCCTAACTTAAGTCATTAGGCCAGTGGATCTGAGAATTACACTAGAAATGTAGCCCCAGTATTAGTTTGGCTCATCCTCGCCCCAGCGTTGCTCTGCAGCTGATTGGGTTAATTGAATGGTAGGAAATCGAGGACTACTCAGATCAATATATTCAATATCTTCAGGATTACACTCACAATAACTTTGCAAATCATGCATATTAGCGAGAATAGTCAGTTGCTGGGGCAAATAGTCAGTGAGGGGACCCAGGAGCACTCGACCAGATTGAGTTTCAAGTTGAATAGCATCTTGATTGAGCCAATTGATCAACTCAACTTCAACAGAACTTTGTTGGATAGCTTGTAAGACCTGGGACCAAGCCGCGGGTTGATGTAACTTCCAACCTACTAGGGTTAGGGTCGGCAAAGCAGGACTTTGGGCTAAGTCTGGATAATCGGTCAAGGATAACCAGATGCCATCTTGATCCACAAAACCTGGTTCACCATCAACGGTGCTGAGAGCAACAGGCTGGCGCTCCTGTACATAGATCATAACCCCAGGGGGAAATAGCTGCCGTTGAACTAGGATTTGCCGAAAGGGCCCCACATCAGAGGCCGCTTGAGGTTGTCGGATGGCAGCCAGTAGAGATCGCTCAAGCTCTTGGGACTGAATATCCCACAATGCAATCGGAAAATCGAGAGCTAACCAGGATTTAATCTGGTCATCAGTTAGCAAAACATTGCCTTCAATCTGGATTTGATCCAAGTCATGCACATACCAATTAGGTTGCCGCACGAGGGCACCCAACCCCAGTAACAGCGTTACGGTAAATCCGAAGCGCCACACACCTTGAAAAAAATGTTGTCGCCGCCGTCGCCGCAGTTGCTTGCGTCGTTCTAAGATCTCATCTCGACTGAGCCATGAAGGTTTTGACATCAGTTGAGACATGAGCCTAACCCAACCTTAGAGACACCTTACCCAGCCCATTCTTCCAATTGGTCTACCCGTAACCAGATAGGGGGGGTAGGGACAACACCAAACTTGATTTGAGCATACTCTTCTTTGAGATCCAGCACCTCACCTTTGGTTGCAAATATGTACTCAGGAATCATGGAGTCATTGGCTTGAGCTTCCAAACTACCCACTAATCGGTCTCGAACAGCCCGCACAAATGATCCCTTTTTAATGGCCATAGAGATAATTCCACAACTCAGTCTAGTTAATGTGATCTCTCATCTAGGGTCAGTTGTCAAGTTGATGAGCTAGGTGAGGACGGTGGAGACGTTGCTTCCTCAGCAGGAGATTTTAAGCGCCATCCGGGTTTAATGACGGGTCTAGATCGGGCAATGGCTAGACAATCATTGGGTAAATCCTGGTTGATGGTGGATCCAGCTGCAATCGTGACATCATCGCCTACCGTTACAGGGGCTACCAAAACTGAATTGGCGCCAGTCTTGCTACGATTACCGATAATAGTTGTATGCTTTTGCCTGCCGTCGTAGTTAGCCAGGACCGTACCCGCTCCAATATTAACGTCCTCACCCAAAAGGGCATCGCCTAAGTAAGCTAAATGAGCCGCATTGGTCTGCTTTTGAATAGCGGCTTTTTTAACTTCAACAAAGTTGCCAATACGACACTGCTCAGCAATCTGGCTCTGTTGCCGGATGTTGGCATATGGACCCACGGTGGTGTAATTGCCAATTTGGCTATCGGCCACAGTTGAAAATAACACCCGACAGTTGTAGCCAATAACACTATTTTCAATCAAACTTCCAGGCCCTAAATGGGACCCTGTATGAATCAGACAATCACCGCGCAGATGAGTTTGGGGTTCAATGATCACATCTGGATCGATTTGAACAGTATCATCAATAGTAATACTATCGGGATCAATTAGGGTTACCCCAGCTTTCATCCAATAACTTTTGATCCGATCTTGTAAAATTTTGTAGGCCTGAGCCAATTGGATCCGGTCATTAATGCCACCAATTTCTTGGGTGTCAGAAACATCCAGGGCCTGAACCTGGGGTAATAGAGCCATCACATCAGTCAAATAATATTCATTTTGTTGATTTTGATTAGACAGCTGAGGCAAAACCTGATTGAGATCAGGCCATTTGAAACAGTAAACCCCCGCATTAACGCGCCGATTTTGTTGTTGTTGGGGTGTACAGTCTCGATGTTCAATAATAGCAGTAATTTGATCAAATTCATTACAAAATACCCGACCATAACCGGTTGGATCCTGAAGTTGTGCAGTCAGTATCGTGGCACTGGCTTGAGTAGTCTGATGAGACTCAACTAGAGCTTTTAAAGTATCAGAGCGGAGCAGCGGGACATCAGCATTAATCACCAATAGATCATCAGTGGTTTGCTGAAGATAGGGTAGTAACTGTTGAACGGCATGCCCTGTACCTAATTGTTCTGTTTGTTCCACAAAGTCGACAGGATAGTCCGCTAAAGCCGCTCGGATGTGCTCTTGAGCATAGCCAACAATCACAAAACAATGGTGAGGCTGCAGGGCCAAGGTCGTTTGGACAACGCGTTCAACCAGTGAGAGTGATCCTAGTTTGTGGAGGACCTTGGGTTGCGAGGATCTCATCCGGGTTCCTTTGCCAGCAGCCAGAATCGCAATACTTAAAGCAGGATTCCAGACACGTGAAGACACAGTCATTAGGATTTTGTCATCAGGGTTTTGTAAAAGCAATCATATCCATAGAACCATAGATAGTCACCGTTGAGTAGAGATGAGCGTCCAGAATCAGTTTCCCAATCAGTTTCCCAATCAGTTTCCCAATCAGTTTTAAGGGCGATAAGAGCAACCGAGATTAGGGATACCTTGGAATGAACTGACTTCAGAGGGAATAGACTAAGCTATTACAGTGGTCTTGCTGACCATACTTGCACTACCCCCCCTCTCTCATGAAACATCTTGCAGATCGGCCCAAATACCAACAATTGCTAGCTCATCGTGATCCTGCCTTTATTCATTTCTTAATGCCGTTTGGAGCCTGGTTTTATCAGTATTATTTTCAAGTCAAAACCGATGGCTGGGACCACATTCCTGAGGGGCAAGTTCTGTTTGTAGGATCGCATAATGGCGGAATAGCAGCCCCTGATATGCTCATGATGATGTATGCCTGGTTTCAACGATTTGGCACTGAGCGATTGGTTTATGGCTTAATGCATCCCAAAGTTTGGCAAGTCAGTCCATGGGTGGCTCAACTCGCAGCTCGGACCGGCGCTATTCCAGCTCATCCCCGATCAGCATTGGCTGCATTTGAACAAGGGGCCAGTGTTTTAGTTTATCCTGGCGGCGCACATGACATCTTTCGCCCCTACACGATGCGACACCAAATCGAACTCGCAGGTAATCGGGCCTTTATTAAATTAGCTTTACGGGCTAAAGCACCGATTGTGCCTGTGATCTCAGTAGGTGCCCATGAAACCTTAATTGTTCTGGGAGATTGTTATGCTCAAGTGAAACAGCTCCATGAGTGGGGGATTCCTTGGCTTTTCAATGTTGATCCTGAAGTATTTCCTGTCTACTTAGGTTTACCTTGGGGTCTTTCCATCGGGCCATTACCCAATGTTCCTTTTCCGAGACCCATTCATATTCGAATTTGCCCACCCATTATTTTTGAAGACTATAGCCCTGCTGCTCTTCAAGATCAAGACTATATTGAATCCTGTTATCAAACTGTTTTAATCCGGATGCAAACTGCGCTAGATCAATTAGTTCAAGAAACAACCAACTAATGAAGTCTTAGCTCATGAAGTCAAGGCCGAACCGGATCCATTTCATGGCTGCCTCCACTTTTTAGCGGTATAACTAAATCCTGGTAGGCCTTGGAGTTAGCCTGGGTAATTTAGGCTCAGGTAGCTATTCATCTGGTGGCTAAAGGAGTCGATATGAACAAGTCTCAACTGAGATCTCAGCTAATTCTACTTGGGGTTGGTTTGATAGTGGGAGCCTGTGGGCAGGGAAGCAATCCTATTAGCCATCAAGAGATCTCACCTCAAATCTCAACTATTTCTTTAGCCCGTCCCGTTGATGCAGCTGTTATCGCCAGTTTAATTCAGGTTGAGCTGACATCGAATCAGCCTCTACCCAATGAAATCTTGATTCAATCTGTCCCCTTTATTGGGTTACCCCTAACCACAACGGGTACTCGAGTGTATAGCCCCAAGCTATCCCAAGCTTTTGAGGTTTTAGAGCCTTTTGATCAAATTAGTTTACCAGGGGTGTCTCAAGCAACAGCTACAACTCGATTACTAGCAGCCGACCGCCTTGAAGATGAGACCAGCTTTATATACTTGGGCGATCCACTTCAAGTTACCTTTGATGACTTTGTTTTAGTTTTTACCTTATCTCAAATACCGGTAGGGCAACGCTCTCCTGAAACTATTGCAGCCTTTGCCAATACCTTGTTTCCCCTTCGATCCGAACCTTATGAAGCTGCTGATCTTAGCCCAGTACCTAGTAGTGAAAATACTGACTTTGTTAGCGGTGGGACTCCAGTTCCTAATCTAGATGATGTGGCCGCTGTTTACGCGACGTTTTTAATTCCACCCATACTACGAACACCCCAAACAATTGCCCTGATCTCTAATTTGATAGCTGGAACCTCAATCACTGGAGATGATATTGAAGTTGTACCAGGATCCAGCCCAACTCCTTCACCCATACCCAGCCCAATTCCTTCACCCATACCCAGTCCAGGCCCCAGACCAATTAC
>CAYSWV010000080.1:12659-16907 GCA_964434865.1 uncultured bacterium | reverse complement strand
CTAGCGATCTACAGTGTTTTAGAAGATGCCGACATGGAGCTCATTCAGTCCATGCTGGTAGAGGAGGAGCGCTTTGCCTGGGAGGCCTATTTAGATGGCTGGCTTCGAGAGCATTATGAGAGTGATATACCTAGCCCTGCAGTGTCAGTAATCGAGGCTGAGAGTCTCGAAGTGGCAAAGGCAAAACTTGACGATCTCCCTTTACTGGCAGCAGGGTTAATTTCAGTAAGTCTTTTCCCCTTGCGCCCTTTCCGCAATTGGGAGGTGTTGTTCAGAGATGAAGAGAAACGCAGCTAGTAATTGGCTCAACATGTTTCAAGGAGATTATATGTCTGACACATCCGCCCAGAAAATAGCAGTGATTACCGGTAGTTATAAAGGACTGGGCTTTGAAATTGCCCGACAGCTTGGTATTAAAGCTCAGATGCAAGTGATTATCACTGCCCGTAAACAGGAGCAGGCTGATGAAGCTAGACAAACACTCGACTCTATGGGGTTGACTGCCGATGCTCATGTGCTTGATGTCACTCGTGACGACAGTGTCCAGCAGTTTGCTGAGTGGTTGCAACAGACTTATAGGCGGGTAGATGTGCTCGTTAACAATGCTGGGGTTAACCCTTATCACTCTTCGGAAGAAGCTTCAATTCTGACGGCTAAACCAGAGATTTTCTTGGAGACGATCAATATCAACGCAGTCGGGATGCTGCGCATGAGTCAGGCCATGATGCTGCTAATGCAGCAACACAACTATGGCCGAATTGTGAATGTTTCAACGGAGATGGCGGCATTAGGCCTGATGGGGCAAGATGCTTATCCGATATCGCCCTCTTACCGGGCCTCCAAGGTTGTCATGAATGCGATCGCAATCTTGTTAGCACGAGAATCAGTGGGATCTAATATTTTGATCAACGCCTATTCACCGGGCTGGATGAAGACCGATATCGGTGGCCCTGATGCTCCCTTTACCGTTGAGGAAGGAGCCGAAACCGCAGTGTATCTTGCCACATTGCCAGACGGGGGACCCAGCGGTCAGTTTTTTGCAGAGATGCGCAAGTTTGGCGGTCCGGTTGCTTTGCCCTGGTAGGGGGTTCTGTTGATGGGAACACAGACTTGCCACATCGGCAAAGGTCCGTGGCTTAATGCAATTGTCAAAATAGCAGGGTTAGATGCCATGAGAATTGGAGTTTTAGGCGCAGGAAGCGTGGGTGCCACGCTGGGAAAAGCCTGGGTGAAATGCGGTCATGATGTCATGTTTGGGGTGCGAGACACGACGGCACCCAAGGTTCAAACTCTGCTGGCTGAAGCTGGAGAGAGTGCCCGTTCTGGAACTGCCGCAGAGGCGGTGGCTGATGCCGAGGTGATTGCATTGGCGCTGACTTGGGAAGCTGTACCAGAGGTCTTGCAGCAGATTGGCAATCTCGATGGAAAAATTCTGCTCGATTGCACAAACCCACTCGTGGGAAACCAGCTAGACGCATCGCTAGATTTAGGCATGTCGGGTGGTGAGCAGGTTGCGACCTGGCTGCCGCAAGCGCGAGTGGTCAAAATTTTTAACACAATCGGCTGGGAAAGCATGGAAGATCCTCAATACGGCGATGTCGCCGCCACCATGTTTTACGCTGGCGATGATGATGAGGCAAAACAGATTGCCGCGCAATTGGCCAGTACAATCGGGTTTGATCCGGTAGATGCAGGGCCACTTTCTGCGGCCAAGTTTCTCGAAACGCTGGCTGGATTTTGGGGACAGCTCGTTTATGGTCAAGCATTGGGGCGCAATATCGCTTGGCGTTTGCTAACGCGGTAAGGCGATTGTTTAGGAGAAAATTGATGACGATTCTCATTACTGGAGCAACTGGAAATATTGGCGGCGAAGTCGTTAATCACCTTGTTGGGCAGAAATTGCCACTGCGAGCGTTGGTGCGCGATCGCCATAAAGCCGCCAAACTTGAATCTCAGGGAGTCGAACTGACGCAAGGAGATTTCAGCCAGCCAGAGACGTTGGATGCGGCAGTTCAAGGCATCGACAAAGCCTTTCTCGTGATGCCCAACCATCCTGATCAAGTTGAGTTGGAATCAAATTTTATCGTTGCGGCTCAAAAAGCTGGCGTTCAACAGGTCGTCAAACTTTCCGTTATGGGGGCGGGCGAGCTACCGAGTACGTTTCAGCAGTGGCATCGACAAATTGAAGCACATCTAGAAGCGTCTGGCATGGCCTGGACCCATCTCCGCCCTAATATGCTGATGCAGAATATACGCTGGTTTGCTCAAACAATCGCGCAAAACGGAGCCTTTTACAATTGCGTTGGCGACACCAAAATCTCTCACGTTGATGCGCGGGATGTGGCTGAGGTCGCTGCGGTTTGCCTTGCTGACGCAGGATATGAAAATAAAAGCTATGTCCTCACCGGCAGCCAAGCGATTACATTTGATGAAATTGCGGCTATTTTTGCCCAAGCGCTAGGCCGATCTGTGAGCTACGTCGATCTTCCCCCCGCCGATCTGAAAGCGGCTCGATTGGCAAATGGAGAACCAGAGTGGTATCTAGACGCTGAATTAGAACTATTTGCCTGTTGGAAACAAGGTGCCGGTACGGCAGTGACTTACACAATCGCAGACCTCACCCATCATCCTGCGACAACCTACGAAGCGTTCGCTCAATATTATGCTCAAACCCGCGCCCAAGATTTCTTTGCCAGGAGTTAATCATGCAAACTGCCTTTGGACTGGATATTCCGGTGTTGCTGAGACAAGGGATGATTTGAGATAGTGCAAGAGTTGATTCTCTGCCGCAAACTCATGGAATGTCCCACATGTAACTCCACACACATTTGCAAAAATGGCAGCCGCTGCGGCAAACAAAACCACCGCTGTCTACAATGCGGTCGCCAGTTTGTCTCTGACCCTCAATCCTATCGTGGTTACAGTGATGCCCTCCGCCAGCAGTGTCTCAAAATGGTTGTCAATGGCATGGGCTTTCGAGCCATCGAGCGGGTTACCGGTGTCCATCACACGACTGTGATTCAATGGGTTCGGGCCGTGGGAGCGCAGTTACCGGATAGCTATCCACCGGAGCAGATCCCGAATGTAGGCGAACTCGATGAACTCCAACCCTTGGTGGGATCTAAAAAAAAAGTCTGGATTTGGACTGCCGTTGACCACTTCCAGGCAGGCATTTTAGCTTGGGCTGTAGGAGACCGCAGTAGCGCTACATTTGCCTGGGTCTGGCAGCTGATAAAGTGGTGGCAGTGCTATTTTTGGGTGACGGATGGGTACAAAGTCTATCCCCAGTATATCCCTCATGGAGACCAGATTGTGAGTAAGACCTACATGACGCGGGTTGAAGGAGAGAATACACGATTAAGGCACTATCTAGCCCGCTTGCATCGGCAGACCTTGTGCTACTCCAAGTCAGTGGAGATGTTAAAACACAGCCTGCGATTACTGATTCATTATTTAAAATTTGGAGATGTCCCTCTCTCGCCAAGATTCATCCCTTAATTCAGCAACGCCGCAATATGAACATGCCGTGAACAGACAGCTCCCCCTACTCTAAAATTTGCTCCATTAGGTCAATAAGACTATTATACTACCTGCTTTAACAGGGAGATTTTAATCTTTAAATTTCAAAAACTCAGCTTCAATTACCTGAGAAACCCCTGGGGAAATGCTATCGGTTGCTGGCAGAAGGAGGCCGTGACTGCAAACATCACCAGCTTTTAACTCAATCCAATCTAGTCTATGAGGACAGAGTAAGTGATGTTAATTTAGCAGCAGCTAACTCTTGATCTCGGTCAGGGGTGATATCAAGACGCAAGTGAGTAATGTGTTCAAGATTAACTGCCCATACCTCCCGTTGAAAGGTAGCCCCGGAGGGACTAAAGTTATAGTCCTGCTGGATCACCTGATTGAAAGTCTGACCTCCATCTCGTGAAGCCAACAATTGAAGGACTTGAGATCGGTTAACATCAGTTTCTTCGATTTCAAGCTGAATATTTCGAATATGTTGGGGCCGATCAAAAACTAGAATGATAGTCTGCTTGCCAGGTGCAGCTGCAGCCCAGTAGTTAGCTCCTGCACCCTGATGGTGATCAAAAGCATTCTCAATAGGATGTGAGGGATCCTCAGATGTCACTAGAACTGTAGCGCTATTAGCAACATCTATCACACCTGCCTGGAATTGACTCGTGTTGAGTAGGTTGGGATCGATCACTTTTCTGAGCATGGTATCACCTTGAATGAATGCATTCT
>CAYSWV010000080.1:0-12559 GCA_964434865.1 uncultured bacterium | reverse complement strand
AATGCATTCTTTTGAGTCTCTGATAACTCTCGAGGCTGACGATCAATAACACAGAGAGTGCCAAGGGCATGTCCCTGTGGCGTCAAAAGTGGAATGCCAGCATAAAAACGAATTTTTGGGCTGCTGGTCACTAAAGGGTTAGTTGCAAAACGTTCATCACAACAGGCATCCGTCACAATCATCATGGTTGTGTCTAGAATAGTGTGAGTACAGAAGGAAATATCTCTAGCGGTTTCCGTCATTTCTAGGCCAACTTTGGCTTTAAACCACTGTCGCTCTGCATCGATAAAACTAACCAAAGCAATGGGTACATCACTGATGACAGATGCCAAGATAGCGATATCGTCATATACTCTTTCTGCAGAAGTGTCCAGAATTTTGTACTGTCTTAAGGCTTCTAATCGGGCAGCCTCTTGATCGGAGGTCTCGATGGTCATGACCATTCAGCTCAGTCTGTACACGTGTCCAGAAGATAGCTTGAGCGAAGACCTCAGGACCACGAGATTTGACACTCCTTAATAAATTAGTGCGTGATCCTCAAAAAAAGTTCAGGGAGTCAACTGATGCCATTGTTTAATGGTTTTGATTGAGTGGTAGCTTAATCCAGGTTGATGAAATCAGTTTGAAAGCATTCTCCAGGAAGTTGAGAACTTACAGGGCTACATTGAATCTCTGTCAGGATTTGTTTGGCACCCAACCTTAGGACAAGGGTTTCATGCTGGCAACTCAATCACACATGATGAATGTCAGCCTTGAATAGCCACATTTGCGATAGGCTTGACGTGCTATCGAATTTAATTGAGCTAAGAGGATACGCTGACGAGGTGATCAGCTTATGGTGGTAGAGCAAGGTTTAGTTCTAGTTGCAGGTGCAACAGGCGGTGTTGGCCAACTTGTAGTGGCTAAACTGTTAGAGCAGCAAACTCCTGTGCGGGTCTTAACTCGCGATCAAAGCAAGGCCCAGCAAATGTTTGACAATCGGGTGCAGACTGCACTTGGAAATGTTCAGGCTATGGCCACCTTGACTGAGGCCATGAAAGGAGTTACTTATATTATTTGCTGTACAGGTACAACCGCCTTCCCGTCAGCTCGATGGGAGTTTCAAGATACCCGTACTCCCTTGGACTGGTTTCAGATTTTTACAAACCCCCAATTCCGTGAGGAAAAAGCTTGTAATACTCCACTCAAAGTCGATGCCCTAGGAGTTGCCAATTTAGTTAGTGCCGCTCCAAAAGATCTCAAACGTTTTGTCTTTGTTTCTTCCTGTGGGATCTCCCGGAAAGATCAATTGCCTTTCAACATCTTAAACACGTTTGGAGTTTTGGATGCCAAGCAACAAGGAGAGCAAGCTATCCGGCAATCTGGACTACCTTACACCATCATCCGACCCGCTCGCCTAATCGATGGCCCTTACACCTCCTATGATCTCAATACCCTCACGAAGGCGAAAACTCATGGGAAGTTAGCAGTGGTTTTGGGTACTGGTGACAGTTTATCTGGAGACTCTAGTCGTATTGATGTTGCAGCCGCTTGTGTAGCTTGCCTTGAGTCTGAGATAACCAAGGATAAAACCTTCGAAATAGTGAATCAGGGCACAAGGACAGCTGTAACAGATTGGATGGCTCTGTTTTCAAAGCTGCTAATTGACGAGCAATGAACACTAGATACCCTATGATTTAAGCCTAAGAATTGCAAAAAAACACTGGGCTGAAGTGAAGCAAAGCAGCTCTCAAATCAAGAGTTTACCAGAATTAAAGACAAGTGATGTTGAGTAGTGGCTTGAGACCCTGATCACCCTAGCTTAGTGCTTGAATACCATTCCACTCCCAAGTTAGTGGAGATCTATACAGTTAGGGCCACTGGTGCAGATGTGGTTACGGCAACTTGAGTCTCTAGTGGTTGCAAACTATATCCTACTACTTGGATCCCTCTGCAAAAGAATCCTCGTTTGGAACGCATTTCAAATGCTGGTAGACAGTTCTGTCTCCATTCAGACTCAGTTAACAGCAAAAATCCTTTGGAGCTCTGAACTAACTGGACGGGGGTTTGCTTGGTGCGAGATATCAGTAAGTGTGTCGGTTCAAACATAACCATACTCTTTTTCTCAACTATTAGAAGTGTAAACATTTCGTAATATTTTTTAAAGAGAGATAACCGCCCTACGATAAAGTCCCCGATCCCAATGCCTGAAGGAAAAGAACACGACCCATGCGGAAACCATCCCTGCCTCAGAATGCACAGCGAGGGAATGTACCCTACTTATCTATACTTATTTAGTTTACACAACTTAATATATTAGCCTGGACCCCTAAACACAGTACAAGCTGATAAGAAGACAAATGTAACCGCTTGAGTATTTCAATGACGTCAAATCGTGAGATACAAACTGCGACAACCAAGGGTTCAAGATTCAGTTCGGTAATCTCCCTTGATCTCCGCCACCCTATGACAATAAATTATTAATGTACGTTACAAAAGTTTATATCTTGGCTTTACGAAAATGAATTCCTTTGTGAAAAGTTGATTTCTATACATCTTGAAATTATTGCCTGAATTCTTTTAGCCGCCGCAGGCGACGTTGTGCTGATGGTAAGTCGATTAGGGAGACAAAGATGTTTGAGTTGTTCAATGAGAAGGCGATTGCCACAATCCAGATAGCTGAGCAAGAGGCTCGCCACTTAGGGCGGTCATCTCTTGGATCAGAGTTATTGCTGGTGGGGTTGATAGCTTTAGGCGACAATATGGCTACCCATATATTAAAAGCATCAGGGTTAACCTTCTCTGCTATTCAAGTAGCTGCTGAAGCCTTTAGCAATCCAGAATCAGATCTAGCACCTCTACAAATAGCCTTCACATCTGAAGTCCAAGCTATCCTGGAATTCGCTGTGAGAGAAGCCCACCAATTAGGTCAGACCTTTGTAGGACCCGAACACTTACTACTTTCTTTAACGACCGTGAGTGCTACCGGGAACGGCGTCCAGGTGTTGCGAGATTTGGGCGTTGATCCAGATGAAATTAGCAAGCAAGTCATCAAAGCCTTACGAGAGAATATTGCTGTTCCAGCAGGGAAGGTTGACACGCCATCGTCCTTTAGCCATCCTGCTAGCCAGGCACTTGCCGCGTTTACGATCGATTTAACTCAACTTGCTGCTGAGGGGACCATCGATCCGGCGGTTGGGCGTACGACAGAGATCGAACGGGTCGTTCAAATTTTAGGGCGGCGAAGCAAGAACAATCCGATATTGCTGGGTGAACCTGGTGTTGGCAAAACAGCTATTGCTGAAGGACTGGCCCAACGCATTGTGGAGCAGACAATCCCAGAGCTACTGATCGACAAACGGGTTCTCAGTTTAAATGTAGGAGCTTTGGTGGCAGGAACACGCTTTCGGGGTGACTTTGAGGAACGCTTGCAGCAGGTCATTGCAGGTATACAGTCAGCGGGCAATATCATCCTATTCATTGATGAAGTTCACACGCTAATCGGGACTGGAGCCTTAGAGGGTGGTCTGGATGCAGCCAATTTACTCAAGCCTGCCTTAGCTCGAGGTGAACTCCAGTGTATTGGAGCCACAACGATAGATGAGTATCGAAAATACATCGAAAAAGACCCAGCCCTAGAGCGTCGGTTTCAACCTGTGACTGTGAATGCACCTTCTGTGGAGGTTGCGATTCAGATCTTACATGGACTACGAGACCGCTATGAACGCCACCATCAAGTTACTTTCACTGATGCAGCTCTAGAAGCCGCCGCAACTTTATCTGATCGCTACATTAATGATCGCAACTTACCTGACAAAGCAATTGATTTACTGGATGAGGCAGGATCTCGAGTACGTCTACGCCATAGCCAAAACGGACTGACTCAAACCCTCAGACAAGCAATCCGGCAAGTGTCAATAGCTAAAACAGCCGCTGTGGAGATTCAAGATTTTGCACAGGCCAATCATTGGCGAGATCGAGAAATTGAACTGGAAAATCAACTCCAGCAAAGACTTACAAATCAAGACGTTGATCCAACAGTGACGGTCTCACCTGATGATATAGCTCAAGTTCTCTCTGCCTGGATGGGTATTCCTGTTAATCAGTTAACAGAGTCTGAATCAGCTCGGTTATTAAAACTAGAAGAAACCCTTCACCAGCGCTTGATTGGACAGGAGGGTGCTGTGAAAGCAGTAGCTCAGGCGATCAGACGAGCCAGAGTCGGTCTTAGTAACCCCGATCGCCCCATCGCTAGTTTTCTCTTCTGTGGTCCCACAGGTGTAGGAAAAACAGAGTTGACTAAAGCTCTGGCAGTTGCTGTATTTGGATCGGTGCAGGCGATGGTTCGGCTAGATATGTCGGAATTTATGGATCCACAATCTGTATCCAAGTTAATTGGTTCTCCTCCTGGTTATGTTGGTTATGGTGATGGTGGACAACTTACTGAATCTGTCCGCCGGCAGCCCTACACGGTTGTCCTCTTGGATGAAATTGAAAAGGCCCATCCTAGTGTTTTTAATCTTCTTCTTCAGGTGTTAGAAGACGGGCGCTTGACAGATTCTCAAGGTCGGGTTGTTGATTTCAAAAACACTTTGATCATCATGACATCTAACCTTGGTGCTAAGGCCATAGAGAAGAAAGGGGGTAGCCTGGGCTTTGTTGTTGGTGAAGCTGATGTGGCCGAAGAGATCCATATCAACACACAGCTAAAAGAGACCTTAAAGCTGGCCTTCCGCCCAGAGTTTATCAACCGATTAGATGACATCATTGTATTCCAGCAACTGACCCAGGATGAGGTGCAGCAGATTGCAGAATTACTTTTAGCTGATGTTGCTAGTCGGCTTGCTAAACAGTCAATTACACTTGAAGTAACTGCAGCTTTCAAAGATCATTTACTGATGCAAGGCTTCAATCCGAGCTACGGCGCGCGTCAACTGAAACGAGCCATCTCTCGCTTAGCAGAAGATCCATTAGCAGAGGCTATTCTATCTAAGCAAATTCAAGCGGGCGACTTAGCCGTACTAGACATTGACGCAGATTTACACGTGAAGGTGACCTCTAAGCCTGTACCCAATCCTGTCAGTGTCCTGCTTGGCTAAAAACACGGTAGCTTAGGATCGGATCCATGCCATCCGGTGTGATAGTTGTTCGACCCTAGGCCCAAATCAGGTTTTTAGAGGAGTTTAGATGCAACACTTTCATGTGTATCAGTATCTCAAGTTAAAAGCGAAAACCTTCACTAAGACTATTTTAGTTCTAGATATTGAATAACCCAATACTTCAAACTTCTAAGGGATCGGCATATGGACAGTGACTAATTTCGTACCATCTGGAAATGTTGCTTCAACCTGTACCTCTTGGATCATTTCGGGTACCCCTGGCATCACATCCTCTCGGGTTAGTAGTGTTTTACCATAGCCCATTAGATCAGAAACCGTACGACCATCACGGGCACCTTCCAGGATGGCGGCTGTAATATAAGCCATAGCTTCGGGATAGTTGAGTTTTAGGCCTCGATCTTTGCGACGTTCAGCTACCAGGGCTGCTGTGAAAATAAGTAGCTTATCTTTTTCTTGAGGGGTCAGTTGCATAGAGCCAGCATTCCAAAATGTTGAACGTATTGAAGCTATCTAGTCTCAAATAGATCCCCAGACACGAGGGATTGAAGGTATTGTACCGTATCGAGATAACCGTAGATGTTGCCAGATGGCTAAAAAGTAGCGACGGGCATCCTGAATAGAAGGACCTCGATAGCGACACACCACACCGCAAAGATTACGCGTTATCCCGACTAACTCAGGTTGAATCTGGGTTTTGAGGATCTGATCTCTTAAAGTAGCCAACACCTGATCCGAGACGGGATCCCCAACAAAAGCTAGTGTGCCTACCACTGGATAATTCTTAAGACCACTGGGTCTGGAGCGGATCACAGGGCCTCCGGGTAGAACTTGTCGATCAATCCAAAGAGGACGTTGGCCCTGCCAGATCTCTGTAGTTGAGCGCCAGTAGCCTTCGAGAAAGCGTTCGCCCCTAGCACTCCGACCTAGACGAGTCAGATCCCAAACTAAGGCGGTTGCCCCTGGCTCTAGATCAATGTGGAGGTGATGCTGGTAGTGGGCTTTTTCAAATAAAATGGTCTCCTGTGGCATCCACTCTAGATGAGCCTCTGATCCGACTTGGATCTGAGTGGATTGGCTGGAAGCCGCACCTGTGGACTGATACACTTTTGTCGCTGCTGGTGTCGTCATCAAAGTTCGGCAATGAGGCTGCAATCGAAGTGTTTGTGTTAATTGATCACCGCTAACCAAACCACCTGCTGTGTGCATCACAGTCACATAGCACACCGCTTCGCCCTCGGGATAATGGGGTCGCTGAACCTTGAGGGGCGCTTGAGCTTGAACTTGAGTCAGCTTAGTTTGACCGGCATCTACACGAAAGTCTAGATCTAAAGTTCCTTGCCAAGAGTTTAAACAAGGGGTAAATAGCTCAGTGATCTTCAAAATGTCAATCCTTCAAATCGATCAAAAATATAATTATCTGCGTACTGGCAGGCTTTAGCTTGATCAGCTTGATTGCGGATGGTCCAGGCCAAAATGGGAAGCTGATAAACTTGACGCGCTATTGCGGTAGGCCAGTTCGGTAAGGCATTCAGTTCATAAGCTATGAAATGGGGATTGCTGGCCCAGTTGAGCCATAAGTTTTTTAAGATCACGGCTTGATACCAAGGGAGAGAGCTATTTTTAAACTCACCAGCAAGCTGACCTCTCCAGATCTGAGGGGCATTTAAGTTAAACCACTCAAGAGAATAAGGGTTAAATGATTGCACAGCCACATTGCCTGAATAAGTAGCCAGAATGTCACCCACTGCTTCTTCTAAAGGACCCACCATGCCTTCATTTTTGATTTCAATCAGGATGGGCACTTGACTTTGGACACACGCTAAAACTTCACTGAGAGTGGGAATAGTTTGATCCGTATTGAGCAACCGCAAGTCTTTCAGGGTATCTAGGGTTTGTTCAACCAGTAAGCCACTCGCTCCCGTCATTCGCTGGAGAGTCCTATCATGAAACACAACCACAGTACCATCAGCTAGTTGACGGACATCACATTCAATCGGGATCTCTTGTTCAATGGCTGCTTGGATAGCACTGATAGAATTTTCTGGGCGTGTAGAGCCATCATGCCAACCCCGATGAGCAATGGGAGAAGTTGTAATCCAGTCCATATAAGCCTCCTCACTAAACGAGTGAAACTAACATACTAAGAAAAGGATTCTGAGCGGCCTGTAACCATTTCAATGGCGGCTACAGCTGCTTTCGATCCAGCCAAAATATCCCGTTCTTCACCCCCGAGATACACTCGACCAAAACTACCAAAGGGTTGAACTTCAAGAATATTGATTTGGGCGGCTTTTTCGGCTTCATTAGCGGCTAAAGGAGCGTACCCAGCTGGTTGCACTTCCATAATGTAAAGAGTTTGACCGGCTAATAGCATTTGGCCTCGGCGCGACCGGTTGATCAGCTGAGTTTGATGAGGATCAATGTTGCGGATAATCTGACTAGAGACGATTTTAGGTTGTAATCGATCTTGGGGTTGGACTCCTAGAGTTTTTAAGATGGCCTGGCCGGCCGCTCGAGTATCGCCCTGATTATTCGCATGGATCTCAAGTAACCCATAAAGGCGTTCAACAACTTGTAGCGCTGGTTTGACAATAGTGGTTTTCAGAGCAACATCTGTAATGCGATTGATTTCGATCCCTGGTGAGATTTCCACCCACAATGATGTGTCTCCAGGTAGTGGCAAAAAGCCTGATGATACGGTGCCTAGATAAGCTGCATATTGAGGTTGCAAACTGTCCAGGTAGATGTAGCTCCGCAAATCAATGCCCAACGTGTGCAGTCTCCCTCGGCAAGTCCCACATTAAGCAAACCATACGAGGTAGCGATCCGCCACGCCAATCTGTCAAGCTTGAGGCGTCTAGACTGTGCCAAAATAAGGATGATAGGGTCAAGGTATAGTTGAGATACATTAGTTGAGATACGTTAGTTGAGAGAAGTGAATCAGGAAGGTACCTATGGTAGCTAGTGAACTGACATTGAACTCAGGAGACCAAGAGCTTTGGGATCAGTCGGCACCGTTTGATGTGGTCGAGATGATTGCCACTGTGATTTCGAGTCTGAAGGAAGATGTGGTTTACGAAAACCATGATCAGGGTCATACCTGGAAGTTTAACTATGGCACCATTGAAGTTTTTGTCCACCTAAGTGGTGAAACCTTAAGTGATACCCTAACGGTCTGGGCACCCGTTTTGTCGTATCCCGTTCAGAATGAAGTTGAACTCTTTCGCTCGATTCTGCAAAAAAATTGGGGTGATACCTTTGAAGCACGGTTTAGCCTTTGGAATGAGCAAATTATTCTTAACTACATGAGAACCTTAGAAGACTTATCACCCACTGAGATCTCACGAGCTATCACCTTGGTGGCTACCTTAGCTGATGAATATGATGAGTCTCTAGCCGAGCAGTATGGAGCTTCTAAGGCCTAAATGAGCCCATCCTTGAGTTTAGCTAAGAGTCAGCTGTTATGGCCCGCCTGATCCCTTGGACTCAAGCTACAGGAGCCTGGCAAATGGCTGCAGATACTTATCTGTTAGACCACCCCACTACCGATGTGGTGCTTCGCTTCTATGGTTGGTCCAACAACACGTTGTCGCTTGGATATCATCAATCATTGCAGCGGCTGCCCCAAACCCCTGATATTGAAAACCTACCTTGGATCCGACGACCCACCGGGGGCCGAGCTGTCTTTCACCAACAGAGTCAAGCCAAAGCTGAGCTAACCTATAGCTTGATCTGCTCAACACCCCATCTGAAAGGATCTCGAACTGAGATGTATTGGTATCTTTGTCAGTTTTTGATCCAAGGGTTGGCTCAGTTAGGCGTTAAGCTGGATGGTCATCGATCCCCTCAGCACTCTGGGCCTTACCAGCATCAATCCAGTTGCTTTGCTACAGCTACACCAGCTGATCTGACCTATCACGGCTTAAAGCTAGTGGGTAGTGCTCAGGTATGGCGGCGAGGTTGTGTCTTACAGCAGGGCACTTTGTTACTCCAACCTGATCGGGACCAATGGGAAGCTATCTTGCCTGGCTCAGGTACAACTATAATTGGGCTATTTGAAATTTTAGAGCACTCTATCTCGATTGCTGATCTACAGGCAGTGTTTGTGGAAGCAGCGCTACAGCAGTTTCAGTGTTCTGGATTATCTCAACCCTGGACAGCAGCAGAACGTCAGGCCATAGCTCAAGAGCAATCTAATTTCACCATTAATTTTCACCACTAATTCTCACCATCAATTGTGAGGGTGGATAGAATGGATATCTACTGGTGGATGATCGGTAATTTGGTCTTCTGAGTCCTGGATAAAATCATCAATTTCAGCGTCACTTTCTGTGGGTAGTAATTCAATATTGACTTTATCAAAACGGGCCACAACTTCACCCGTACCAAAATGGAGCATATCACCCGAGCATAACCAACAGGTTTTAATCTGGGTCTTGTTAACAAAGGTACCATTACGACTGGCTGGCTGATCCTCACCCCCATCGATGAGTTTGATCCGACCCTCCTGCGTGTGTAAAATCACAGCTTGAAATCGAGAAACTTCCGGGTGATTAATTTGAATTTTATTTTTACTGGAGCGACCGATACTAGTTTGACCCAGTTCAAGCAAATAGGATCGTTCTTGATTAGCTACAGTAACTGTCAACACACAACGAGTAGTACAAGCTACAACCATACCTATCCTTCAACTCAGGTGCTTCAGTAGAGATCACCATCATCCAATCGGATACCGATCAGAGTGACCGATGAATCTAGATCAAGATAGTTTTTTGTAGGTCGAGACCCATGCTCCTATGTTAAGGGGTAGGCTGGCCATTCATCAGCCCAAATTGTCAGCGATTGAGCGGTACTTCGTACGCAATTTGGCTTAACTTAGCCTAGACTTAACTTAGCCTAGAGGAGTGAGCTGGAGTGGCATTGACCTCTAGGACACCAATCTATTCAAGATTAGGCATTAACCCACATCCGTTGAATTTGTTCAGGAAGAAATGACTGGATCTCTTGAATACATGCTTCCGAAAGCTCCGCTTTGGTAGCTGCAAATACAGCTCGAACGGCTTGATCAGGCTCGATACCTCTTTGTAATCCACCTTCTTGTTGAACTCTGAAGAGAAAGGTTTCGGCCTTAATATCCAATGGTGCACGAATTCGACTAAGCCAGGCCACAAAGGGGTTAGTATCTTGCCAGAGTACAGCGACATCTTTACCTAAAGCTTGATCTTCAGTGGGATAAGCTTGAACATCCAATTCTGCTGCAATTCGATCGGCTACCTCATTAGGCATTAGATCACGCATAGTACGAAACACCACTTCAGTAATGTCACGAGCATCGTAAAGATCATCAAGCCCAGCTTTAAGCATCACCTTTTCTAAAAAGGATAATGTCTTAGGACCTAACTGCTGTTCAGGTGCATTCTCGGTTAAGTAGGTGCTTCCCTGAGCTGTCAGGATAACCTGCTTTACTTCAATCGAAAACTCATTGGTATCCTCTAAAGGTGTCGTCGATTCAAGCTTTAAATAATCAGCCTGGACTAGCTCCTGAATCAAGTGGACGACCTCCTGACTCGAAACTTGCCCTACCTTGAGATCAGAGGGGGTCAGGGTTAAATCTGCCGATTGTTCAACACACCCACGATCATGAATCAGTTTCAATAGACGGTAGGTCAATTCGGGTTTAGGGGTTGGGTTCATAGCGGATCCTCAAAACAACAAAAGGTAATAGCTATTAACGCTCTCAACTAAGGCTAAAGTAGTCAGAAATCTTTACATATCTTAACAACAAATGGTGTCCTGATGAATAGGCTTGCTCAAGTCTTAATCAAGTCCTCATAACAACCTCAACCACAATGTTCACTCAAGCCGTAGTGACAGCGTTAGGCTCAGCCCAGATGATGGTTTCATGCTTATAAACTACCATTCCTGGTAAGGCACCCTTCGGTTTGTAAACGTGTTGAGGTCGTGTATAGACGACAGGCACTTTGTCACTCCATTGGGCTCGACTAAAGCGGGCCGCCACATCTGCAGCTACCTGTAGATCTTCATCTTCGGCAACATGACCTGGTGGTAATCGTAAGATCACATGGCTTCCAGGAATTTCTTGAGCATGAAACCACCAGTCGCTCTCTTGAGCCAGTCGAAAGGTGAGCATGTCATTTTGATGGTTATTGCGACCCACTACAATTTCATACCCACTGGGAGACTGAAAGCGGCGAAAATTGATCTCAGCAGGTCGAGAGCCCATTCGAGGTTGATCAGAGAGTTTGAGATAGTGTTGGGCAACTAACTCAGCTTGAATGTCCCTGAGTACTTCTAGATCAGTGCTCGTTTGATAGGTATCGAGATGATGAAGTGAGGCTTCAACTTGTTCCAGATAGCTGATTTCTTTTAAAACCTGCTCATAAAGTGGCAAGACAGCTGCTTTAGAACGCTTTTGTTTCTGGTGTTTCTTATAATAAGCTTGGGCATTAGAAACTGCATTTTTTTCTGGATCTAGTTTAATTAGAGTGGCTTGGCCCGTTTCAAAATCGGGTAAAGAGATCTCACGTAATCCAGGTGACCACTGAGATAAATGAGCCATGAGTAAATCAGCCAGTCGCTTGGCATCGTCAGCCTGCGCGGATTGGTGTAGGGTAGCTTCAAATTGATCACGCCGCTGGTAGAGTTTACGCAAGGTGACTTGTAATTTTTGGAGTAGACGATGCCGATCTTGTTGAAACTGCTCTTGGTTAAGTTGAGTCTGGTAGTACTGTTCTAACAAGGTATGGACGGAATCTACAGGCTGAGTAAGGGTCCAGCCTAAGACGGTATAGCCTGTGGACGTCCAACCTGGATCATAGGTATGCGTCTTGATCTGGTGTAACCACAGTTGCCAGGCCTGGTAGAGTTGCTGCCATTGCTCAGGACTCACTTCAACCGTATCGCTATTGCTGGGAATGTTGGCGCGACTCAGTAAACTTTGCACCAATTGACTACTGATCCCTCGGTAACTCTTGAGCAGGCGCTTGCTAAGCTTGTCAGGGATCAGACGAATATGATCTAACCAATGTTCAAAGGGTTCATCAGAGGTGGGTGTGGGTGTAGTTAAACTAGGCGGTGGTTGGTAGGCTAACCCTGGTTGCACCGGACGGACACTGGATTGTCGTTCGCTCACACCATGGCCACAAGCAAAGATCGTGCCCGACTGATCAACTAACACAGCATTGCTGTAACGACCCATAATTTCAAGATAGAGGTGCCAAAGGGGTAGGTCACCTGGACGTTTTGCAAATTGCCAGTCTAGAACTCGCTCCCAGGGATTGAGTAATGTCACGGTGCTCAGGGCCATCCCTTTCAAACAGCGTTGCAGGGGTTGACTAAATTGAAACGGGTCCGGTGCTTTAGGGGGGGGGGTACAAATTTGACAGCGGGGGGCTGGAGGAGGGCAACAGAGTTAGAGCCAGGCGGTGGATTCAACAGTG
>CAYSWV010000079.1:8718-18361 GCA_964434865.1 uncultured bacterium | reverse complement strand
GCATCAGCAGTTTGTGTTCCCTGAAGAAGTGTTACCTCGTGGTAATGCTCTCTAAGTTTATTGAAATCAAAGATAATTGACTTAGTCTAGCCCTACATCAGTAGGGTTTTTTAAGGCGTGGATCAACCTGAAGTGGATCAACCTGAAATAGACTAGGCTTCCGAAACAGGATGAGTATACATATGAACATCCTGCTGTGGAAATGGGATCGAGATCCCTTCACTGTCGAACCGTTTTTTCATCATTTCGTTAATGTGGAAAAAAACAGCCCAGTAGTCAGCGGTCATAACCCAAGGCCGTACAGCAAAATTAACACTGCTATCGGCTAGCTCTAAGATCCCCACCGTAGGGGCAGGATCTTTTAAAATACGTTCGTCTTGGTTTAACACATCCATGATCACAGTCTTGACTTGATCAATATCATCGGTGTAGCCGACCCCAAATACAAAATCTACACGACGCATCGATTTAGCAGTGTAGTTAGTGATGTTGCCACCTAAAATATTAGAATTGGGCACGACAATCACCACATTATCAGGTGAGATTAACGTGGTTGTAAAAATTTGAATCTCTTGAACGGTACCAGCCACTCCCCCCCCTTCAATATAATCATTGACTTTAAAAGGTCGGAAGAGGATCAGTAGTACACCAGCTGCGAAGTTTGAGAGCGATCCCTGTAAAGCAAGACCTACCGCCAAGCCAGCAGCACCCAAAACAGCAATAAAGGATGTTGTTTGAATTCCCAGTTGAGCTAGAGCAGCTAAAACAACAAAGGCATAAATGGTGAAGTAGAGAAAGTTAGAGACAAAAGTGACTAAGGTCGTCTCAACCTTTCGCCGCGTCATCAATTTAGTGGCAAACTCCTGAATGGCCTTAGCTAGCCAGGTTCCTACTACAAAAGTAGCGATAGCACCCAAAATTTTAAAGCCAAAGGTGACTGCTATGTCTGTAAGGGTTTCAATTAGATTTTCCATAGTTATCCTGCTCGAATGGATAGCTGATATTAGAGCATAGTTCATTCACCTCGGCTAGAGGTGCTTATAGTATCCACATCACAACAGTCAAGATCGCAAAAAGTTCGGTAAGTCAATGCCCTGATCTCGAGCTCGACGAGAATGGATAGCATGGGATAGGGGACCTTCTTTCTGAGCTGGATCAGTCACTGTGAGGCTTTGAGGGGGCTTCGTCCGAGGTGTGCTGTGAGTATTTGAATTAACTCGGTCACGGCTAACTGCTCGTTCTAGAGCTGCTTTCAACCTCAAATTATGCTGTTGCTGTTCAGCAATCTTGTCACGCAAGTAACGAACTTCAGCACTTAATTCAGTGGCTGAGGCTGTATGAACTTCAATTTCACGGTGTTGTAGCGAGAGCGTTTCTTTATAGTGGTCTCGTTCTTGCTCTAAATCCTTCAATTGTTGTTGGGTTGCTAGTAGATCAGGTAATAAGGTCTGATATTCTGATAATTGCGTTTCCAAATCTGGAACTTTACTTTCTAGTTGAACTAACTTAGCTTGCAATTGCTCTTGGTACTCCTGAAGAGCCTCATAGTGTTGTCGTTGCAATGTCAGTTCAGTCTTAGTTTGCTCAACTTGCTGGAGTAATCGCTGCCGCTCAGTATCCCACTGATGCAATTGATTATGATGCTGCTGCTCTCGATCCTCTAAAAGTTGTTGATAAGAGCTCAGTTGGTCTTTAAGCTCCGCAAGAGTATGTTGCAGTTCTGCTTGCTCTTCATGCCAGCGTTGCTCAGTTTCGGCTTCGGTCTCAGCATACCCTGCTAAACGAGCTTCCAGGGAGTCATTATGTTCCCGCCATAAGCTTTCTTGTTCTGCAAAGTGATGCTTTAGATGGTTTAGCTCCGTTTCGGCTTCGGTTGCTTGTGTCCTGGCCAGTGAGAGCTCAGCCTTGAAACGCTGTAGCATATCAATTCGCTTCTGAGCTAAATCCTGGGCTTCAACCAAAGCCACCTGGAGATCTTGCTGTTGATGCTCCCACTGGCGGCGTTCTTGAGCCATCGCTAATTTTTGCTGCTCTAGTTGATCTTGCAGATAGTCGATATCCTGACGTTGACGCTCATTTAACTTTTGCCGAGCTACTACCTGAGCTTCTAGATCAGAGATCTGGACCTGATAGTCTTGGTGTTCTTGCTTCAATACAGTAAGTTCATGCTCGATTTCAGGTGGAACCTCAGGCTTTTGTTCTAAGTCGACGAGGCAGGCTTGTAGCAGCTCAATTTGTTGATCACGTGCCTTCACAAGCTGCTCTAATTCTTGATAATGGTTCAGCTGCTGTTGAAGGGTTTCGATCTGTTGATCTCGTTCACTAACGCTTTGTTCAATAGTCTGATAATGGTCAACTTGCTGTTGTAACTGCTCAATCTGTTGAGAATGGTTCTGGGCACTCTGGTCCAAAGTTTGATAGTGATTGAGTTGCTGCCGTAGCTCTTCAATGAGCTGATCTCGTTCTTTTAAAACCTGCTCCAACGTCTCTTGCTGAGTTTCAGCCTCTGAGCGCTGTTTATCGAGTTGTTGTTGTCGCTTCAGAACTTTTTGTTCAGCTTGAGCTAGCTGTTTTTGGAGGGCCTTGATCTCAGCTTGGAGTTGCTCTTGAGTTTTATGATTGGCTTGTATCTCAGTCTCCATTTTGATCATATCAGCCTCCAGGGTTTGCCGTTGATGAACAGCTTTCTCTAATCGTTCAAGCAAACTATGCTCACGATCATTCAGATCAGCTTGATCAGTCTGAGATTGGATAGAGCTGTCACTCATGGCCATACTAGGCTCCCCTGATGAGGAAAGATCAAAGGATGAATCAAAATGCGAGTACAAGAAATTTCCCTGCAGTATAGTGACATTTGGGGCATCACTCAAGAGTAGGTCTGGATTTAGATCTCTGGGATCAGCTTCTAGACCTTGACTTACAGGCGTTCCAGCAATTGTTGCAGGTGTAAACTCTAACTGATTTTCAGTATTAGCCTCAACAGCATAGAGCTTCAGATCCCGATCATCAGATAAAGCTGATTCTGGGTAGGGGCCTTCTAAGCCGTCAGACTCAATGGATGGCTCTAAAGGTAAGGCTGTAGAGAGTGTGGCTTCTTCTGGAAGTTCAACTTTAGGCACTTTCGGAAATACCGAGCGAGGATCAAATTGTCGAGTCGCACGATTGGCATTCTGGGATCTAGATCGACGAGAGTTACGCTTGGTACCAGACACGTGGGCCTCCTGGCTTCTTCACTCATCACTATTGACATTGAGAACAGCCTTAACTTGAATAAACCGATTATTCATGATAGGGAGTTAAAATGCCTCAAACCTACAGATTATGTAATGTTTTCATCCAATCGGAGACTTCTAACCTTAAAAGGTTTGAGATGGACATAAAGGGTTGGATGGACATAAAGGTTTGAGATGGATAGTAGTATTCCAACCTGCATCAAAACAGAGGCAGTTTAGATTGGACTTGATGGCTCTATAGCTCTATCTAACAGCTGATAATAACCGATGTAATTATTAACACTTAACACTCTGAAGTCAAGGTATTCCAAGAAGTTTAACGTTTACCTGACGTTGACAATCGGCCTAAGAACACTCAACTTAGTGTAGTGCAAACCAGAACTAATCCCTAATCATGTGCTAATTCTAACAACAGTGAGGGCATGGAGTGAGTTATCACCCTAATATCACAAGTGTACGGGTATCACAAGCTTAGCTGTATCTGATCAGTTGAGTCTGGTGGTTTTAAAAAGGGGGATATCCCCCCTCATGCACCGGTCAATCAAGATCTAGCTTCCCGATTCTGGCTCAGATTCATCCTCGGATTCAGTGGTATCATCTTCAGCTGTAGCATCCTCAGTTGGAGGATCCTCAGTCGTTTCAGCAGATTCATCAGCGGTGTCGTCTGTTGTCTCATCCGTTGTCTCATCTGTTGTCTCTTCAGGGGTAGCCTCAGGTGTTGACGCATCTGGATCAGCAGTAGCACCCGGTTCAACAGCTGGGGTCGGCGTCGGAGGCGGGGTCGGTGTTGGTGTGGGCGGGCGCAACTCTTGTAGCTGAGCTTGAGCTATTTCATTTCTGGCATCAAGGGATAAGGCTGTTTCATACATTTCAATAGCAGCCGGTCTATTACCCAAAGCTACAAAAACAGCTCCTCGACCGTTATAGGCTTCTGCTAAATCAGGGTTTAAGGCCAAAACCAGATCAAAAATATTCAGTGCTGTTGAATAATTCTGTTGTTGTAATTGCTCTTCACCTTGACCTAAGAGAATAGTAGCTGTTTGAAGCTTAACTTCTCCTTCGGGGACTTCAGTGTTGGGAGCTATCAGGAGAGCTGCAGCATAATTGTCAGCTGCTTGAGGGACATCGCCCAGCTGAGTGTAAACCAATCCTCGGTTGGCATAAGCTCGAGCAAAAAGTGGCGCTACTTCTAGGGCTAGATTCAGGTCTTGCAGAGCTTCACGATACAGCCCTTGTTGGATAGACACTTCAGCTAAAACATTGTAAGCCTCAGGGTAGGGTGTCTTAGGATCAGATAGCAAGGCTTGTTCCGCATCAATAACAGCACCTTGATAGTCGCCAAAGGCTAGACGTAATTGACCACGAGTCACATGGCCAATCCCTGAATTAGGATCTAGATATAATGCACGTTCACAATCTGGCAGAGCCGCCTGTCCGTCCCCTAGAGCTAGATGAGCTGCACATCGTCCACTGTAAGCTGGAGAAAACCCTGGATCCAAGCGAATCACCTGGCTAAAGGTTCCTAGAGACTGGCGATATTGTGCATTCTGCAGTTGATCAACTCCAACTTGGTATAGGCGTATGGTGTTAGATACAGCTTTAACGGCTGGAGTTGCTAAAGGAGATACAAGAAACAGGGCAAGAGCACTAGCTAGTATAGACTGACGCATAGCTCAATTCCGGTAAAGTAACTAGGGGCAAAGTAGCCAACGCCATGACCGTAAGCCATGACCTTAATAGATAGCGTACTCTGTTGCTAGCACTCGGCAATGGGTAATCGTGGCAGTCTCCTAAAAAAAAGCTAGATCCTCCGCCCTAGCGGTGCCTTCAAGTCTCATTGAAATCTTTCAGATCAGGAGTATTATGCGCTCTCGTACCCAATTCTGGGGTTTAGTTCTGGCCATGCTATCCCTCAACTTCATCTATGCCTTGCAGGAACAAGAACGACAAGAGTCTGAAACGGACCGCTCCATCCCAGAACGGCTCGAATCTCTCGAAACGCCTACACCCACCTTGACGCCTACGCCCTAACACTAATCCTAAAAATAAAATAAAGATCTCTAGAAGCAACAAAAAACATAGTATGGAAGTACTGAATTGAGCATAGAGAACCGAGTCATGACCAAACCTGTTGTCATAGCCCCATCGATTTTGTCTGCCGACTTTAGCCGTTTAGGAGAAGAAGTGCGAGCCGTTGATGCTGCTGGTGCTGACTGGATCCATGTGGATGTTATGGATGGCCGCTTTGTCCCCAATATCACGATTGGTCCCCTTGTTGTGGCAGCCTTGCGTCCTGTAACAGCAAAACCCTTAGATGTTCACTTGATGATTGTGGAACCTGAGCGCTATGTAGCTGATTTTGCCAAAGCCGGTGCTGATCATATTTATGTGCATGCTGAGACGAGTGCAACCACACATTTGCATCGGGCCTTGGGTCAAATTAAAGATTTAGGCAAAAAAGCAGGGGTCGTGCTCAATCCTGGCAGTCCCTTGGAGTTGATTGATTATGTGTTGGAATTATGCGACATGATTCTGATTATGAGTGTCAATCCTGGTTTTGGTGGTCAGAGCTTTATCCCTGAAGTGGTGCCCAAGATTCGTCAGTTGCGACAGCGTTGTGATGAAAAAGGTCTTGATCCTTGGATTGAAGTTGATGGTGGTCTCAAAGCTAATAACACCTGGCAAGTCCTTGAAGCTGGAGCCAATGCCATTGTTGCTGGATCAGCTGTCTTTAAAGCTCCTGATTATGCAGAAGCCATTCGTAACATTCGCAATAGCCGTCGTCCTGAGTTAGTGACAGCTTAGATCTAGTTCTAAACTAGGCCGTTAGATCTTTAGAGACCGTTAAATCAGATCTTGACCTTGGCGTTGACTTTAAGGTCGCCTCCAGGGGTTGGGATCTGGTTTGACTTATAGTAGTTAGATATGTCGTTAAGAGACTGATATGACAATGACCCCATCTCAGCGGCTGAAACAAGCGTATGCCGATGTCAGCCCCATTTATAATCCTCTGCTTTTGATCTGGCTGCCCAATTTTATGGTGACCTTAGCCGCATCCCTGGCCCTTGCTGCTATTGTTCCAGGCTTACCCCTCCCCTTTCTAGATCAGGTACTAGATTATGCTTGGCCCTTGCAGTTACACGGCTACTTCACGCTTGACCTTCAACAAACGCTCTTGATCATCTTAGCTGGCCAGTTGGGGTATCAATTACTTTTAGCCCCTTGGGTTCAGGCTACCGCCATTGCCTTTAGCCATGATCATCTTGAAGGAAAGTATCCTACAATCCTAGGTAGTTTTCAACAAACAGGCTCACAGTTCTTTCAGTTCATTCTCTCAGAAGGATTGGCCTTTGCAGCTGGTTTACCTGTTTTGGCTATCTTGCTAGGCCTGTCTATGGTGTTGCAAGACTATCCTATCTTTTTGATGATCATGCCTATTGTATCCTTTATTTTAAATACCTACTTAGCGATCCACTTGCTTTTCAGGTTTTATCCCATTGTTTTAAACCATCAATCTGCACTTCAAAGCTTCATGGACAGCTGGCAATTATGTGCTCGGAACTGGCCACGAGTTCTAGCTGGTTATTTGTTTGTGACCACAGGATTATCGATCGTTAGCTTTCTCCCTAATGTAGCGCTAATGCCACCAGCTGCCTTCGCTCCTATTCTCAAAGCGCCCCCACTAGATCCCAAGCTGATCCAAATGATCGCAATTGGCCTGAATCACTATCTCAGCTTTCTCTTTATGCCGGTACTAACGCTGTATTATCTCCTAATGTATCGATCTGTAATGGATTCTGAGGCAAGTTCTAACAAACCGTTCAGATTGATGCCAGTTAAACCTAAGCAAAATGAAGAAATATAAATGTCGTGAGCATCACGTTAGTGGGGATGTTAACTTGAAGTTAATCTCAAGAGAAGTCTCATCACCTGGATTCAATGTAGAAAATGAATAGCACAACAATTTAATACAACGAGTTCAAGATGAGTGACTCTGAGATTGATCGAGTATGGAGTAATCGGATATGGATACTATCTCAAGCCGAGTTATCTCAGGCAAAGATATGATTCCAGCTAAGCAACTACGAACACAGGCAGAGCCTAGCATTCCAACTAGCACTTAAAACTAGCCTAGCATTCAAAACTAGCATTGAACACTGTCAAGTGCTCTAGTGGGATCTTAACCTTACAGCTCAGACTGACTTGAATCCGATGCTCTTGCTCTTGCAACAAGGCCCTAACTAAATAAGAGGATTGGGAGGTCTTATGACTAAACTTGTGATTCAGGGTAAAAACATTGCAATCACCGAAGCAATGCGTGACTATGTGAATGAAAAAATCGAACGAGCTGTGAGTCATTTTGCCCAGATCACCAGTGAAGTTGATGTGAATCTTTCAGTTGAACGAAATCCACGTATTCAAGATTCTCAGTCAGCTGAAGTCACACTCTATGCCAATGGTACTGTGATCCGTGCTGAAGAAAGTACTGAAAACATGTACGCCAGTATTGATCGTGTAGCTGACAAAATTTCACGTCAACTACGCAAATTTAAGGAGCGCCATGGTGTGCACAAGACTAAACATAGCCCTAAAACATCTATGGTTGTAGGCTTACAAGAACCCACCCATCCCCCTGATTTTAACCGACAACCTGAACTACCCAAAGATGTGATCCGCACCAAATACTTTGCCATGCCGCCTATGACTTTAGAAGAAGCTTTAGCCCAATTAGAACTTGTGGATCATGATTTTTATGTATTTCGCAATGAAGCTACTGGTGAAATCAATGTCATCTACGAACGCAATCATGGAGGCTATGGCGTCATTCAACCCCTGACATAAGGACAGGAGAGTGATTGATCATTAGGATCACCAATCGCAAGGTCACCAATCGCAAGGTCACCAATCGCAAAAACTGATCCTATAAACAGATCCCATAGATTCATTGGAGGAAGGTAATGAAGTAGGACACTGAAATTATCTTCTTCTTTTTTAGAATTGCCTTCATTTTTGGCGCTTGAGATTATAATTGTTACAAACCAAAACTATATTTGAAACTGTACTACAACTTCTACCAAAGGCCTCTAAGAACTATATTGACTCTAAAAAATTGATTTAAAAACAAAGGTACTCTAGTTATCGCTACACTCTGTTATTGCTATATGGTTGGGGTTGAATATAACCTTGCACAGATCTCATTTCTATAGTTAAAGTAAAAGATGTTGTTAAACACGTTATAGTCAAATGGCGGCACAATCTAAAATCAAGCCTCTAACAGGACAAGAATTAGTGGACAAAGTAAAGTCCATGGAACAGCATATTGACATCAAAGACAAGGCGCGGGCCTGTGGATATGTGACGTTTACCAAAGATGGTCGAGCCCGAGTGAATGTGATGAAATTTTACAACGCATTAATCAAGGCAGAGGGGCTAAAGTTAGAGGCTTCAGATCGGAATGGCTCTCGAGGCCGTACACCAACCTTTAAGGTTTCTGTTCACAAGAATGGCAATCTTCTGATTGGGTCCACTTACACTAAAGAAATGGGATTGAAGCCAGGGGACGAGTTTGAAATTAAGCTACTGGCCCATGGTATTAAGCTAGAGCGGATAGAGTCCTAACGCCACTTGAGCTAAAAAATCTTAACCCTGAGGCGAAGCGACTGACTGGCAATCTAGACACTGTCTCAATCAGTTGTCTGCAAACAAAGTTTACACGGTTGTGCCATTGAATTGTTGAGTGAATTGTTGAGTGAATTGTTGAGATTCAAGGATTGAGACTAGAGCCATACTCCTAGTGCAAGACCTGCAGTATGGCTACCCTAACCCCACTATCAACACGTTGATTGAAGGATCTGATAAACACTGGGTTATGTGTCTTGAATAACACCAGCATTTCGAAGTTGCTCAGCAATGCGACCGTTGTTTTCAGCCATGACTAGAACCATAGCCGCACAAGCCAGTTGCACGCCGGCCCGGAATTGAGCTGAGGCCTTATATTGTTCCATCACCGGATCTTCCCCTTCACGCCCACTCAGAATGAGTTGCACTGCTTTTTGGGTAAACTCCTTTAATTCCCCTTGAGATAATCCTAAATCCACAAAACATCTCCCAAAGCATCTCGCACAGATCCTACCGTGGTTTCAGTAACCGCAGGATCAAGAATCAGCTTTGCAAAAAGACGTAATAAGTTGACATGATGACGTATTATTTCAGAGGGACGATACCTGGGTTAATCGAAGGCGACTAAACATTCCTACACGCTCACATAGATCAATCCGAGCACTGGGGTATTTAGTCAAGTCATTTAGATCAACACGTAATGATCAATATGATCAACACATAATGATCAACACATAATGATCAACACATAATGATCAACACGTAATGATCAACACATAATGATCAACACA
>CAYSWV010000079.1:0-8618 GCA_964434865.1 uncultured bacterium | reverse complement strand
TAATGATCAACACATAATGATCAACACACGATGTCTTGAGGATCTCAGGCTAAGACTCCTGCAAGGTCTGTTAAAGAGTTGAGAGCAACTATCATGTCTACATTAATTAAGGTGGGTGATCGAGTTCGGATCCAGTCTGTCCAGGAGCGCGGGCAAGATGAATTAACAGCTCGGCAAGGGACTACTGGCACGGTTTTAGCTCGTCGAATCGTGGATGGTAGCTGGTTTGGCTATATCGTCGAGTTTGAGGATCAAACAACCCAGTGGTTTTTTGAGTCTGAGGTTATGGCAGCCTAACAAAGTGGGGCATTAGTGCCTAGATCAGACTTGTGCTCTTAGATGCCTCCTAAACGCATAGGTCCAAACCCAAGCCTATTTGCCGACCCAGTCTGATAGACTATTACAAACGTTAAGAAATGATAACTTTATGAACGTATTGGTTGTTGGGGCTACCGGAACACTGGGTCGACAGGTGGTTCGACGTGTCATTGAGGAGGGACACCAAGTTACCAGTTTTGTGCGGAACCCGACAAAAGCGGCTTTTTTGAGTGAATGGGGATCCAACCTGAAAGTGGGTAATCTCTGTTTACCTGAGACTCTAGCTGGAGCCCTAGAAGACATTGATGCGGTAATTGATTGTGCTACGGTTCGAGCGACTGACACCTTGAGTGCCAAGCAAGTGGATTGGGATGGTAAGGTGGCTTTGATTAATGCGGCCCGAGCTGCCCAAGTCAAACAATATATCTTTTTCTCTATCATGGGAGCTCATCATGAGTACGTAAATGTTCCGTTAATGCACTTCAAACATCATGCTGAGATCTATCTCACTCGTTCACAAATGCCTTATACCATTTTTCGTCTCTGTGGCTTTATGCAGGGATTAATAGGCCAATATGCTTTACCGATTCTAGAAGGGCAGGTAGTCTGGACTACAGATCCATCCATACCTACGGCTTACATGGATACTCAAGATGTTGCTAGATTTGCTGCCAAAGCGTTAGGGACTGAGGCTGCCTTGCATCAGACTCTACCCTTAGCAGGACCCAAAGCTTGGAAATCTCGTGAAATCATTCAACTTTGTGAACAACTTTCCAGCGAAAAAGCCAAAGTGAGTACGATGCCTATCGGCTTACTCCGAGGGTCTCGACGTGTTCTGCAGTTTTTTCAATGGTCTTGGAATATTGCTGATCGGTTGGCCTTTGCTGAGGTTTTAGCTGCTAAAGAGCCAATGGATGCTGATATGACTTCAGTCTATGACATCCTCGATATGGATCCCAAGTCTTTGACCCAACTGGAGGATTATCTGGCTGAATATTTTCAAAAAATGTTGCGGCGTCTACGTGAACAAAAAGCCAAAGAGTCTAAGAAGTTCAAGATCCCTTTTTAAATCAGGCTACCCAACATGAGGCTGCCCAATATTAGGCTGCCCAACATTAATGTACTGGGAGACAACTGTTGAGGTGGGATTTGCTTGCTTAACCCCACCCATAGATTGTTAGCCTAGCAAGGCCTTAACCTTTGATATAATTCCGTCTGGATCCAAGCCTTGATAAGGATATTGCTCCCATAGACCCCCACAGCCTTCTTCATGAGTACCCAGGTAAGCAAACTTAGGGGTATATCCTCGCTCTAACAACCACGATCCAAAGCGACTCCCTAGGCCTGTCCGACGGTTAAACGCTTCAACAACTAGAACAAAGGGAGATTTTCCTAGTTTAGCCATCATATCTTCGTCAATAACATTAAGAGTTGACTTGTTAATGAGGCCTACTTCAATACCTTCCTGCTTTAGACGTTCTACAGCATCAACTGCGCGATATAGAGTATCCCCAAAGGTCACGATATAACCTGCGGATCCCTCTCTGACCACATCATCTTTCCCAGGGGTAAAGGTGTAATTCCCACTAAATAACTCCTGCCCAGCAGGATCTAAAATCATGGGTACCTTGGAGCGGGTCGAGAAGATAAACCGTAGACCTGGATCATTGAAAACAGCTTTAACACAAGCTTTCATTTGATTGGCATCAGCTGGAAAGTAAAGCCGAGTTTCATAGCCATCATCCAGTCCATTATCAGCAAACATGTTATTGAGACCAAAATGGCAGGTATTATCGGCCATATCGTCAATCCCAGCATGAGAGAAGTGGCAAAGCAGATTAGAATAGTTCAACCGAGCCATTGTGATCTCGGAAACACACATCTCTAAAAATGCGCTAAACGTGGCAAAGATCCCTTGCTTGCCCTTCTGCATGCCAAAGCCTGCAGCCGCTGAAAGATTACCTCGCTCTTGAATCCCTCCACTGATGAACACTTCAGGATGAGCTTTGTGAATATGATTTAAGCCACACGATCCCTCTAAGTCACTATCCACCACCAACACATTCATCTTGCGGTCTGCTTCAGACATGGCTCCTAAAATCTCAACCACAGTCTGGCCAAAGACGTTCCGATTGGATCCCACTGTGGTGGATGATCCCATGAAGGTGTAAGTATTTTTGGGTTTAGTCAGCCCTTTCAAGGTTTCAACCGCAGGAGTATGGCCACGTTTTTCCAAGTACTGTATTGCCAGATCCACTGAAATCACATCATGACCATGGTTAGATCCTTCTAACCCCTCAATACCAGGACACATCGGTCGCTTGTTGATCACAGCAATCGGACCTGGGGTTTTGATAGCCTGGCAAATGTTGGCATAGAGACTATCGAGATCTTCACCGTTGCCTTCAAGCACGGTCAATCCATGGCCCTCTAGGGTGCGTTTCACACTAAAGCCACCTAGGTATTTTGAAGGGTGTCCAGCTATCGTGACATCATTGTCGTCAATCAACAATTTCACATTCAAGTGCTGGGCTACTGCTAGACGGGCGGCTTCGGCATCATTACCTTCTTGTTGCGATCCATCTGATCCCAAGCAAAAAACCGTTTTGCCAGGGTTAGCTAAAGCAACACCATTAACATAAGGCCACATATGGCCCAACCGGCCTGAGCTAAACTTAACCCCTGGCGTAAGACCCAGCTCAGGGTGCCCCGGTAATTTGGCGTCGGCCTCTCGATATCGCATTAACTGCTCAACTGGGAGCTCGCCAGCCAGAGCTGCCATTAAATATTGAGTGCCAACGCGGTGACCCGCTTCATCAAAAAAGATCGGGACAAACTGATCAGGTTGAGACTTGAATAAAGCGTCTAAGATCATCACTTCTGGAACGGTATCATAGGGCCCCCCAGTATGGCCCCCTAGTCCTTTAGCAGCCCCTGTTGCTGTAAAAAAGACTAGAGCATCTCGGCACAACAGAATGTTGAACTGTAAGTCATCACGTTGAGCTGGCGTCAAGCTTGGATTGGCTGGATCAAGGGAAACGGGTTTGTAAGCTCTTAAATCAATGGGAAACGTGCCAATTTCAATCGTCATAGCTATCTACCTAAACCTAAATAAAGGATCCAAAGCTAATGCCACAAGCTTGAATGGATCCGAGTGTCTCCCCCTACTGTACGATCACTCACTCCAACGTCAACCTTGCAAAGGCTAAAAAAATCTCTCTGCCCAGCCAGATCAACTAACTACAGCAAAGAGATAAAACCGATCTAAATTAATGGTGTCTTAAAAACCTAGAACTAAGGGCAATTAGCCGTTGGGGCAACTAGCCGTTGAACCTACTAGATTTCCTTGATCAAAGATTTGAACACAAGTTGCACCAATACCAGGTAGAGGGAAGGAACTGATGCCACTCAAGTTGATAGTGGCAGACCCTAGATCCGATAAGTAACGTACAGCTGTGTCACCTGGCGTTTGGGCCTCAAAGGTAGCATCACCATTGGAGCCAGTGATGCTGAAGGATGTTACGCCAAAAGCTGGATCCAAGACGTCAATTTGCAAGCTACCTGCAAAGGTATTCACGGGTAGAGGTGCTAATAAAACAACAGTATTGCCATCGGGGCTTGGTACAGGACTGGGAGACACCATCGGTGTTGGACTAGGGCTAGCCACGGGGCTGGGAGTAGGTGTTGGTGTTCCATTACAACCTTGAGACTGTGCAATGTCTTCAGCTGTAAAGGGAACTGTACCTGCAGGATGGACAACCACGCAGTTAGCATTAGTAGCACCAGGAATGTCTAGCGTGCTGAAGCTCAAGTTAAAGAGACTGGAGTCAACGGTTGCGTTGTAGCTAGTAAAGCCAGGAGCTAACTCAACAGGAAGTTGGACAAATTCAGCAATGCCTACAGTAAACCCAGGTGTTGCTAAGTTAGGAATCTGAACAGAAATCGTGATCTCCCCAGCTGTTTCATTGACATTGTTCAGTAGAACAATTTGATCAGGAATGGGGGTAGGAACTGGACTGGGTACAGGGGTAGGAACTGGACTGGGTACAGGGGTAGGACTAACCATGGGTGATGGACTAACCATGGGTGATGGGCTAACCATAGGACTGGGTACAGGTGTAGGCCCAAGGATAGTGACTGTTGGGTCGCAAGTATTGGGTAAGTTGCCGTTATCTAAAGTCACCGTGGCATTAGCCAAGTTAACGTTAGATGGAGTATCAAATATGATGATCGTTGAGGTTTGGCTGGTAAAGTCTTCACTGAGAATGATAGCTTCAGTCACGCCATCACTGATGATCACTTGAGTCACAGAGTCTAGGTTGAACCCAGTAATGGAAAGTTCAGCACCTGCCAATAGTGAAAGGGGGGATACCTGTCCACACTGGGGATTTCTAGGGAAAGCAACACCGCCAACCGAATTAGGCCCACTTGAGGTGACGTTGGATTCACTGCCACACCCTAAGGTGACCATAGATAAAACAGCAATTAATCCAACTAATCGTAGCGGAAACTTGAACAATTTGAGACCATCATTTGCTTTGGACATATTTCACTCCTCAAACAGTATGGTAAGACCTGAGTTAAGTATACTTCCCAAGGCATGTCACGCAAGCCCATAGGCCAGATGGACATTGGTATCTAATGATAAAATAGCCTGTTTTGAAGCATTTGTAATCCACAATATCAATTTTTCCACAATTCTCAGACTAGAGCCTCAGACAAAAATGGTCACAAGCTGTTTAGACTCATGACCACTCTCAATTTAAAGATTAAATTCTAACTAGGTTAGGTTTGATCTAAACCTGGGATTAGAACTATGGAAGGAACAAAGGAGGAGCATTGCCACCAAAGGATCCAGGTAATGTGCAAAGAGGATCATCAGTCTGGTCAGCAGCACCTTCGAAAGGTACACCATCGTTATCAAGGTCATCAATGATGGTGTCGAAGAAGCCATTAGCATCTTGGAAGTTCAAGAGAATGCTACCTGTATTAGGTCCGATGGCAACGACAGCAGTATCAACATTGTTGAGGGCGCTGCAGATGAATGGAGGTGGAGGCAGTACACCATCAGGCTGCACAACTTGTAATTGAGCTGGAGTAATCGTGTTGCTGAAGAAGGCAGAGATAATAGTACCTTCACCTTGAACCTCAGCAGTGGGGAACCCAGCATCAAAGTCTTCAGCTGGCGCTAAGTCAACATTAGGATTGTAGTAGATGGTGTTAGTTCCAGTCTGGAAGCCAGCTCCAATCTCGTTGAAGGTGTTAGCAAAGATAGATCCAGGCGCAAATGGGGTGTTAGATCCATCAAACAAGGTTTGACCATCTAAGATTTCAGGAACATCAGCTGTTACAGGCTCAACAGACTCATTAAAGATGTTCTCAGAAATGAAGACCTGGTTAATACCGGTGTTAGCCGCAAAGATAGAACCTGTGATGTAGCTGTTGAGGATGTTCTTATGAATACCCAGAGCTGACGTAGTTGATCCGTTACAGATGATGACGTTGTAGTCAGGTGCACCAGTCAGAGTAGGTGTCAAGAAGGTATTGAAGGCAACGGTAACGTTAACAGGTCCAACGTTGAGGTTGTCGCACTCACCCAAAGCAACCTGAGTCGAGCCACCAAAGAAGCCAGCAAAAGGACCAGACCAGCCCACAATAGTGAAGCCGTTGCCCGCACCAATGTCAGGAGCACCACCCAAAGTAGCGTTACTAGCATTGATCTTGACGGGACCAATGAAGGTTACGCCAGGTCCATCCAAGGAAGTCAACAATAAGCCAGGCTTAGTTGCAGGAATAGTCAGGGCACCTTCTCCAGCAGATTCAAAGGCACCTAAACCTAAGTTAGCGAAGTTGTTACCATCACCAATAACATCAAAGGTTCCAGGACCAACAGTAACGGTACCGTTCTGACCTGCTGCTTCCAAGATAGCTGTCTGGATACCGATGTAGATGCTGCCAGTGTTGCTGTTAACAGAAGCTGGGATCTGGCCGAAAGCATCACCAGAAACAGCCCGGAGAGCGTTGTTCTTCTCAGCTGTGTCATTGAAACCAACTGCTGAGTCGTCACGTAAGATGTAGGCAACGTTGCCAGAAGTTGTAAAGGTGTTACCGCTAAATCCAGTGATTGTTAAATCAGCAATGTTGGATTCAACAAACAAGATAGAAGCGCCTGTACCAGGAGACTCTAAACCAGGAGCCAGTCCAGGAACATCCAAAGTATGGTTGGAGTTGATAGTAGCAAAGCTAGAAACTGCACTAGGTGATTCGAAAGCAACGATTGCAGAGGCATTACTACCCGTTACAGAAAAGTCACTGCTCTCAATCCGCAACTCACCATCACCATGGCTAATACCCAGAGTTCGCTGAGATGCATCACCTGTAGCGCGGTTAACATCACAATCAACATCAAACAGAGTTAAGGTACCGCCAGGAATGGTTGAAGATATACATACTTCAGTTGCTAGCAGATTACGCTCGTTATCGATCTCAACAGCTTCAATAGTGACGTTGGCAGGGCCAGACCGAACTGTTAACGGATCAATCAGGTTGTTACCCACAATTTGGAGGTCGCTAGTAGGACCGAATGTTGCAACAACGTCACCAACCTGATCACGACCTGAGATAAAGATCGGGAAAACACTCTCAGGAACTACTAACCCTGAGTAGTCACCTTCCAGACTGATTTCTAAAACTCCATTGTTATTGAGGTCAGCCGCAGCAAAGGCATCATTAGAAGCCACAGAGTCTACTATGAACTGCTCAACTTCTCTAGCTGCAGGTAAGCCATTACCCTCAACAAACTCTGCATCAAACGTTACGTTGACAATTGGGGTCGGCGTGGGAGAGGGAGTTGGAGTAGGCGATGGAATGGGAGTGGGGCTAGGGGCTGGGGTTGGTGATGGCTCTGGGGTTGGTGTTACAAGGTTAGTGTTGTCATCATCACCACAACCAACCAAAATCACAGGCATAAGAACTGCTAGGGACGTTAAGGCTAATGCCTTAAACAGCAGTCTAGAGTTGTTTCCGTTCATTGTTTCTCCTCTTACCAGAAAAAGATCCAGACTTGGCTGATCACCCAATTTATATAGGTTCTGCCGTCTCATCCATTGAGCTTAACCGATGTTTCCACCTAATGACTAAGCATCTAATGCAGAGATTTTAAACTACTTGGGGACAGCATTGTATAGACTCACTCAGCTAATCATACAAGCAGGATGCCATAAGTTGGCAAGTCTCGCTGCAGTTTTTTGCTTCGAGCTTTCTCTCACGATACCCAAACTTTTGAGGCTTGGGCAGATTCCCGCAAAATTTTTGTTACCTGACAAATTGTTACCTGACAAATTTATGTTGCTGAGTTAAATTTGGTTGATCTATGACCGAAGGGTGGCAGGATGAGGATTGGATGTTTCTCGTCTGGAGAATATTAGGATGGCTACCTATAAGGTCACCCTGAAGAATGAAGCTGAAGGCCTTAACACAACGATTGAAGTCCCTGATGATGAGTACATTTTGGATGTAGCTGAAGAGCAAGGGATTGAACTGCCCTACTCTTGCCGCGCCGGTGCTTGCTCAACTTGTGCTGGCAAAGTAGAATCCGGTACCATTGATCAGAGCGATCAGTCTTTCTTGGATGATGAACAGATTAAGGCAGGTTATGTATTAACGTGCGTAGCCTACCCCACTTCTGATTGCACGATCATTACACACCAAGAAGAAGCGTTGTACTAAGGCTGTTATCGGCTAACAAGATGCTTGCGATCGGTCAGGCCCTTGCCTGGCTGTTTCCCCTCCAATGAGGGGGGGAGATTTATTGTTTTTGGTTATAACTGAATTGGAATGTGTACTTAATCTAGTTGGATGGAGTCTTTTCCCTAGTATCTAGTCGTAAAGATAATCAGGATGTAAGGTTGAGGACGAGGTGTTGGGTTGGCAAGTGAGAGCAATTCGGGGTGCCATAACGGTTGATCACAATTCTGCTCAAGCCATTCAGGAGGCTGTCACAGAGTTATTAGATCAAATTGAGTTGCAAAACGCTTTGTGTCTTGATGATGTTGTCAGTGTGATCTTTTCAGCTACCCCAGACTTAGATGCCATCTTTCCAGCCCAGATTGCCCGCTCTCGATCGGGGTGGGATCAAATTCCATTGTTGGATGTGCAACACATGACAGTGCCAGACAGTTTAACTCACTGCATTAGGATACTACTACAAGTGAACACGCCCCTTTCCCAAGCTGAGATCCACCACATCTATTTGCGAGGCGCTCGAGAATTACGACCTGATCTGCAGCGAACATAATTAG
>CAYSWV010000078.1:15628-18478 GCA_964434865.1 uncultured bacterium | reverse complement strand
CAGTGATCACCTCACCGACTTCCAGACAGTTAATTTTTGATTCCACTAAACAACCCCCTTGCCCTGTTAGTGAATTTAAATTCCACAGTAATACACTCAAAGAGGCCTAACAGATCAGCCCACCGGCCACCTCTCTAGCTCAATGGTGATCATAGCACATTAACTCGGCGATCCGGTGCAGTGCCAGGTTAGGTACCGAAGTGAGGTGTGTCAGCCTCAGGGAGTATGTTAGGGTAATGTGCTCTAGATTACTATGAAATAGGGTCCCAATCGTCTAGGAAACCTCTCCCTACAATCCAATCCCATGATTCTTGAGGGGTCTGGGAAGGTAAGTTGTAGTTGTATCTCTCCCTCCAATTCACAGGATCAATTGGCATCACAAGAGATCTTAGAGTTGTCTTAGATTCTCGAAGAACTGATGAAACGGGATCAGAATCTAGTTCTACTGATGAAAACTCTATGGATTGCAAACCATTATCTGTCCTAACAAGATACTCTGCCCCTGTACATGATGTTTCTATCCTTGGTACCGATCTAGTTTTAGAATGGCCATAAACTATGAATGGAGGACTTAGAAGAGAACGCTGAATTCTTCGCCCAATCCTCTTGACAGCGTTCCAATCCGAGGCCATCCCAAGTTTAATTTGTACATGTGGGTAGAGAGAGTCCTTGTCATCTAAATCTTTCTCTCTTTCCCAGAGTGCCTGACGAATCATTGGAGTAAGAAAACTGCGATCACGGTTCATGGTGCTATCGCAAAGGAGCATAACTGATTCTATGACAGTCCAGCCACAACTACGTTCACGGATGAATAGGACAGGCTCAAGCCATCCATCTTCATCAATATTTTTCGGGGGAAGAATTGCCCGAGGTCCCTCAATGAGGAGACGCCCAAGTATATTTCTCTTTCTTCTTTGCCTTGCAGTAAGAGGAGAATCATCCATACTGTACTGTGTGTCGAAGTTAGGGTTTCATCAGGGAATGTTTGCAGAACAGGAAATTAACGTGAGACCTAACGGCACCGTGCTTAGCAGCTGGCCCCAGTATAGTTTGCCTGATGTGCTTCGGATCTCAGCCAGTCCGCTGCAGCTAGAAGTTAGATGCTGATCAGGCAATTGTTATATGGACCATGCTATCAGAATCCCATATCCCTGCTTGCTGGCACTTGAATAAAGAGGTATTAACTCTGAATTGATAAATTCCTCAGCCTCAGATGTCAACGCAATCTCTTGTCGTTTTCCAAAGAGTTGCATGTGGATCTCAGTATCATTGACAACAACCCGCTTTTCTTGACTCTTGCAAGACAGATCCTTAGACCTTGCCTCAAAATCACCTGTTCCTATCCTTGTCAAGGCAACACTAACGTTTTGTGTTTCTTCTGGAGTCAAAAAGGAAGCAATATAGTCTGAGGCTGCTTTCACCTTCTGCTTCCCAACTAACGCATTGACAAGCAGCCATATATTTTCATTTACCGTCTCTTCCCAGACAACAGAATCTACTGCCTTTGGTCCTGTCAGAGTATCACTGTTATCTTCACCACTCAGCAAAAAGTGTACAATACTAGCAAAGCCTCCCTGGATCTCAATACAAGCTCGTTCTTCTGCATTCATAGCTTCCTGCAAAATAGCTTCAGCATTAAGCTTAACCGTCTCAGACAACTCAATATCAAGATCTTCTTCAGGATTAAATTCTTCATCAGCATTCCAAAAAATCTCAAAAGCCATTACACCTTCAGATTCCAACTGCTGAATCATAAAGGGTGAAATACTCCATATAAGTAATTGTTGGGACATAAATACTCCTACAGATAGAAAATTAATTGAACAAGCTACATTTTCAAATAGTATAACACTCAGCTCGCTTTACATCTATTACATAGACATTTAACGGTGAGTTTTACTGGTGCAATGGTGAGTTTTACTGGTGCAAAGGATCCTTTCCAATAGGAGCAGCCGATTCCCTCGTTGCATCCGGTGCAAGCAGTGTTAGATAGGGGGAGGTACTACTAACTCCAGTCCAGATCCACTCGATGAGTCTCTTGATCAGGATAGAGTCTAACTTAAAGTCTTTAAAGCAAACTTGAGCTAGGTTCAGGCAAGCCGGGATCTCTTCAGAGCAGGATAGATCCAGGCTAAAGCCAAACGTTATCATTTTCAGGAATCATGAGATCAGCCCTTGGTCAGATCAACTGGGGGAAGGAATCATGGCGTCATTCCCGGAAATGGTAGCAAGATTCTCAGGCGACATCCTCTTTTGCCTGGGCCGGATCAGAGCTTACTGCAGCAGGGTCGTGCCAACTCTCCTCTTATCAAGTATCCAGGCCAACTTGACTTGACAACCAAATGGTCGATCTAAAGGTTAACGCTAAAGGTTAAAGATTCAGCACCGCTTCTATGATAGGTTGCTCGGGTTGAGGGGTTTCGGTAATGTCATGATCAAGGTAGGGGGGTGTGGGCAGAGTTGTTGCGATTGCATTAAGCAGCTCATTAATGTGGAAAGGCTTCGCTAAATACTCACCATTGCCTAAGTTCTTGCCCTGACAAAACTCTTGCCATTGAGGTTTGGCACTCAAAAATATCAGTGGGATGGCTGTTGTCATGGGATCAGCACGTAATTGAGTCAACACCCCATAGCCATCTAATTCAGGCATCATAATGTCACAGAGAATGAGATCAGGGTGATAGCGTTGAGCTAGTTGAATGCCAACCACTCCATTTTCAGCTGTATAAACTTGATACTGTGAAAATTCTAAGATCTCGGCAATATTATCTCGAATGTGAATTTCATCTTCAATCACAAGAATAGTTGGCATAGCCCCTCTGACGTAACAACCCTGGGTCGCTGAGATAA
>CAYSWV010000078.1:0-15528 GCA_964434865.1 uncultured bacterium | reverse complement strand
TCGCTGAGATAATGGATCGCTGAGATAACCGTACTATTAATACTATGAGATAGAACAGCTGGGTCCAGCCATCGTGAAAGCACAGAAATTTAATTACAGGATCCCATTATGATTCAATTTTGACTTGGATGGAGTAGCGTAACAGAATTATGACGTTAGTTTTGCTAGGTTGAACTCAAGCTAGACATTTCAACCTCTGAACAGTATTTGGCTAACTAGCTAAGCTGCTGATAGGCTGACCACTAGGCCTGTCATCACAGGGTTTACTAAGTGATTGATTTGTTCTTTATCCCTCTGCACTCATGACCTCAAGCACTCCACCTGAGTCCCAGGATTCACTCAATTTGGACCCAACTCCTGCTCCAGACGCAACCCCAGATGCAACCCCAGCAACCCCTGAACCCGGAAAAGCCTCTAATCGAGCTCGTCAACTCTTAGGGATGAAAGGGGCTGAAGTGGAGTCACGCTCTGTTTGGCAACTCCATTTACAGTTAATGAAACCGGTCACCTGGATCCCTTTGGTCTGGGGAGTGATTCCGGGCGCGGCCTCATCAGGGCACTTTAGTTGGACCTGGGAAAATGTGGCTCTATCCCTAGCATGCATGATCCTATCAGGCCCCCTCCTGGCCGGGTATACCCAAACGTTGAATGATTATTTTGATCGAGAGATTGACGCGATTAACGAACCTTACCGACCGATTCCCTCTGGCGCGATCCCACTATGGCGAGTGAAAGCCCAGATTGGGGTTCTGCTGCTCTTAGGTTTGGCTTTAGCTTATGGCTTGGATCGATATGTGGGGCATGACTTTCCATCACTGACTGCCATTGCCTTGTTAGGTAGCTTTTTAGCCTTAATTTATTCGGCTCCACCCTTCAAACTGAAGCAAAACGGCTGGTTAGGTAATTATGCCTTAGGGGCTAGTTACATCGCCTTACCTTGGTGGGCGGGTCATGCCCTGTTTGGTGAATTGAATGGGCTAGTTTGTCTCCTTACCATTCTCTACAGCTTGGCCGGCCTAGGTATTGCTGTTGTCAACGACTTCAAAAGTGTCGAAGGTGATCAACAATTGGGATTAGCATCTTTGCCCGTTATGTTTGGTGTTCAAACAGCAGCTTGGATCTCGGTATTAATGATTGATTTCTTTCAGTTTGGCATGGCAGCCTTTCTAGTCGGGGCCGGACTTCAGTTGTATGGATCACTATTGGTATTACTGATCATCCCCCAAATTGTGTTTCAGGATATGTACTTTTTACGAGATCCTTTGAAAAATGATGTTAAGTATCAGGCCAGTGCTCAGCCCTTTCTGGTGTTGGGGATGCTGGTGCTTGGGTTAGGATTGGGGCGTTCCGGCATCTATTAATTGTCACGATCGTCATGAATCAGTTAATTCTGGAATGGGTTGAAGCGGGTAACCTGATCACACGCGTGATCACCCCCAATGATCCAGCCCATAAACAAACAGGTAAGATCCTCATGGGTCGCGATCCGGCTAAATGCGATATTGTTTTTCTAGATAAAGGGGTTTCTCGGTTACACGCTGAGATTGTATTTGATGCTCAAAAGTGCTTATTTCAGATTTCTAATTTAAAACCAGAGAACCCCATTTACTTCAATAATCGGGCTATTAGCCATCAACCTGTTACCTTACGACAGGGATCTCGTCTCCAACTGGGCGATATTGAGCTTAAAGTTCAGCAAGTATCCGTTCAAGCCACCTCACCTAGCCCAGCAGCTCTAGGGACCACGCTAAGTTTTAGCCAGATTCTCCCCCTACCCAAACGGGGTGATCAGTCCCAATCCTCTCTGTTAGGGCCTGGTGTGTTTACTGTGATTTGGGTCACGTTGTTATTTAGCAGTATTGGTAATCCGGGCTTATTTAATGTCTTGCTTGGGAGTTATTTGGGGACAGCTGGCTTTTACGCGATCCATCAATTGTGCAACAAGCCTAAACCTTGGTGGATTCTGCTGTTTCCGGTTGTGACGACTCCTGTACTCCTGTTGACTCCCGTGTGGACACTGCTGGTCATTATCTTTAGAGGCCTCCTGCCAGGTGATATTGCGAATGCGAGTGGGGGCGTGGTGGGCTTGTTTGTGGCTTATTTTTTTGGGGCTGGGTTGGCAGAAGAGATCTTGAAGGCAATACCGATAGTTGCCTTAATGATCTGGGGCCGTATGCTGGCTTCACCTTGGCGCGAGCAGATTGGTGTCTGGGAACCCTTAGATGGAATTTTGCTAGGAGCTGCTTCAGGTTTGGGCTTTACGTTACTAGAAACCTTAGGGGAGTACGTCCCTAACATCATTGCTGAAACCTCAGTTCAGTTTGGGGCTGATGCCGCTGAATTAGTCGGGATCCATCTCTTAATTCCACGAATTGTGGGATCGTTTTTTGGTCATATGGCCTACAGTGGCATTTTTGGCTACTACATTGGTCTGGGTGTCCTCAAGCCAAAACGTGGGTGGCAACTGGTCAGCATGGGGTTGTTGTTGTCGTCTGTGATTCATGCCCTTTGGAATACGAGTGGCACGTTTGGGGCATTGGGCCTCCCGATCGCGGGTATCATGGCTTATTTGATGTTGATCGGAGCCATACGCAAAGCCAAACAGTTATCGCCTATTCAAAAAAAGCCTAGGATTGCATAAACCGGTGCTGGAGACAGTATGCAAACTCAACTGAGTAATGAACCCTTTTTGCTGACCGGATCTAGCCAGGCCTGCCTCTTTCTGCATGGATTAGGGGGGGGGATCTATCAGATGCGGTTGTTGGCTGAGCACCTCAATCAGTCAGGCTTAACGGTGAATGGGATTAACTTTCCAGGTCATGATCAGCCTGTACGACAAATGCCTCGATCCCATTGGCAGGATTGGTTTAATCACACGCTTAGAGCTTATCAGCAGTTAACCACCCAGTATGCATCGGTTTCGGTGGTGGGCTTTTCGACCGGATGCCTGGTGGGGCTACACCTAGCAGCGACCTACCCTGTTGATAAGCTAGTGTTGCTGTCTCCGTTTATGGCCATTAAACACGAGTGGTACTATGGCTTCAGACCAGAGATCTATTTGAAGACTCTCGGACTAGCCATCGAAAATGTTTGGCGCAAGCGACTACCGATCCGTGATCCTGAGATGCTCAAGCTTGCTGAAGCCTCCATTTACTTTCGGACGTTTAATCTACCCTCTGTCCGGAGTGCCCTAGAATTAATTGAACAGGTCAAGCACGATCTTCCCCAGATTGATCGGCCAACTCTGATTATCCAGTCGCCTAAAGATACCGTAGTTGACCCAGCTGGAGCTACCCTGATTTATCAAACCCTAAACTCTCAATCCAAAACCCTTTATTGGTTAAAACAGTCTGACCATATGATCATGATGGACCGCGAGCGGGATGAGGTCTTTACTCAAGTTCGTCAATTTTTAATCGGTTAGACGAATCTTTAAACCTGGTTATCTTCAGATCCCCTATGATAGTCTTGAACCAACTGAAACCTGCTTTCAAGCATGCTTGATCGTGTAATCTGCACAGAGCTAGAGAGGTGATCTAGGTGTTTACAGGCTGCTCTATCAGATCTAAGTTAGGGTTAGGGTTCTTATTGGGATCGCTGACCGGTCTTCTTTTAGGATGCACACCCTCATCTAACTTAGTCGAGGAGCCACCCCTTGTGCTGTTAACGGATCCGTTTTTGCAATGGCCCACTCCAAATAGTGTGCGAGTGGTTTGGTTTACCGAATTTGAAGGCCAGAACCACACCTTGACCTACGGATCTGATTTGGATCAAATAGCACCGGCAGCCAGTCTGAAATTGAGCCGTGTGGTTGAAGCGGTCGAGGCAGAGCAACCTGTTATCCGAGATATCTGGCGTCATGAAGCAATCGCGACTGGCTTGCAGCCCGGCCAACGAGTACCTTACTTTGTGAGTAGTCAAACCGCTACTGGCGGAACCATTGCTAGCGATCGCTTTACCCTCCAACCGCTACCTGCTCCAGGTCAGCCTTTAAAAATTCTGCTCACTTCTGATCACCAGAATATGCCGAATACCCATATTAATCTTCAAAAAGTTGAAGAAACCGTAGGGAAGGTTGATGCTGTCTTCTTTGCCGGTGATCTGGTGAATATTCCTGATAATGCTGCAGAATGGTTTGAACGGACAGAGCGCGGGATTGGTTTTTTTCCAGCTTTACAGGGCCGAGCGCAAGTGATTGATCCCAGTGTAGAAGCCAGAGGGGGTCAAATTCTGCAACATGCTCATCTGTTTCCAGCGGTAGGGAATCATGAAGTTATGGGCCGCCTCCAAGCGAATGGTTTTGCTGACTACCCCTCTAAACAACCCCGTTGGTATGCCAATCTTCACTATCAACGCCTCAGCAACGGCACCCTTGATCGGCAGAGTTGGATTGAGGATCACTCTTGGAATACAGTCACCTATGAAGAGATCTTTAGTTTGCCAGACACTAGCCCTGGCCGAGAACAGTACTATGCTATTCAGTACGGGGATGTGGGTTTAATGGCTTTGTTTGTGACCCGACCTTGGCGCCACTTTAAGCTAGAACCAGAGGCCTCTGGCAAATATCATGAAGCTGACACGGTCCTCCAAGATCCCACCCAATGGCTATTTGGAGACTTCATCTTTGAACCCTTTAACCAGGGATCTACCCAGTATGAGTGGCTCGTCGACCAATTAAATCAACCTGATTTTCAACAAGCCAAGTTTAAATATGTCATGCTGCATCAGGTATCACGGGGCTTAGGTGATAATGCAGTCCCTTTAATGGTGGATCCAACCATGATCGTTGATTATCAGCAAAACAACCAACTGAATACCCTGAAATTCCCAATGCCCTTGGATGCAGCGGACTGGGATCAGATTGAGGCTGTTTTGCCTACGATCACTACAATTCGATATGACTATCCCCGCACTCGCGATTTTTGGCATCTAGATGTCGAGCCGGTATTAAAAGCAGCGGGTGTGGATCTGGTTCATCATGGTCACTCCCATCTGTGGTATCGATTGGCAGTAGACTCCCTCAAGTTTATTGAAACTTCAAATGTAGGTAACAGTTATGGCTCTTACTTAGAGGGTTATAAATCGCGTCATATGTCTCCCCCAGCAGATCTGAAGTATTACGATCCTGAGAGCTATCCCGACGTTGGTGATCCTTACGGAGCTGAGCCGAGCTTTCCCTCCATTGCATCACCGATGCAACATCAAGACCAACCTTTGCCCAGTGTTGATAGCAATGATCTAACAGTCTTTAGTATTTTAGATACAGCCCAAGGCACGGTGTCGAGCTATGTTGTAGATAGTAGTCAACTCGATCAACCAGCTCAAAAATTTGATGAATTTGAAATAGTATCTCAACCTTAATTCAACCTTACTTTGATTCGATGTTCAACTCAATGCAGTGCTACATCATCAAAGTCATCTGATTCACTTTACTTTATAATGAATAAACTTTGCCTCTTGCCTGTTATGTCATCTGTTGCTGTTCTTAATCAGTTATTGGAGACTGAGCCTGTTGCTGGCTTAGCTGTCCTGGATCAAAATATGCCTATGGTTTCGTTAGTACCATTTGTGTATTTACGTGACCCAGCGCGGTTTGTCATCCTGATCAGTGATCTGTCACCCACCACAGGTTTACTTCGCCAAAATCCAGCATGTAGCCTACTGGTGCATGAGCCTCCTCAGTCCCATGATCCCAAGAGCAATCATGCCTTGACTCGATTAATGGTGTCTGGTACTGCTCAATTTCAAACTAGAGCCGAAGCCGCCCAAAAAGGGTTGGAATCAGCTTATCGTCAGCGCTTTGAGATCACAGATACGTTACTGGGGTTAGCTGATTTTCATTTTTGTGAGATCACAATCAGTCAAGGTCGTTTTATTCAAGGTTTTGGCAAGATTTTTCAACTTAGTGGCCCTAACTTAGAGGTGATGGAACCCTTTACCCGCTAGACCTGATTGCCTATCTACTGCACAAACAGGCTACTTTCCAAAAAGATTTTGCCAGTCTTGCATTACCTGAGCCGTAGCTTCTGATCCCTCTGGTGGAAACTGCTCTAAAAAATCTTTATCAGTTTGAGGGTGATAAGGCCCTTCTTTCAGTTCCAAAATAATGGTATCAGGAGCCAGCACTACCAGAGTATGGTAAGTTTCAGCTGCTAATTCTAAGCCGTACTGGGGTCCTTGGGCCGAAATTTCAAGACTCTGGTGGATCTCACCCTTAGGATCAAAAACGATAAAGCCTAAACACCCTTGTAAGACTAAGAAAAATTCAAACCCATTCACACCAGGCGGACGGCGATGGCAGTGAGGTCTAACATACGTGCCAGGTTGCATCACATTCAAAAACCGCTGCACTTTTTCATCTAAGGTATGGAAGTTGTAGTTCTTGCGTCTGCGTGGAGTCTGCCGAGATTGGGCAGCCACTTGATCAAATAGGTCCTGAGTAATGAGAGTTAGGTATGGCATAGGTTAATGAGAAAAGGAATGTAGAGTTGTAAATCGATCTGGGGATAAACAATCTAAAGTTGGATCAGTCCTATTGGTTGACAAAGTAGCTGCAAAACGTTGGGCCAAGGGTAAAACCATCGCAAACGGATTGCTAAACGCTGAAAAGATAAAGAGACCTTGAATCGGCTTGATGGCACCTACAATGGGCAAATGATCACGACTAAAGGCTACACAACATTGATGCCATGTCCCTGGACAATCAGCAAGGGCTGGCACTAGGGTTCGCATAGACTCCCGGAGCTGCTGTTCTCCCGCCTGGGGATCAAGAGCTGCTAAGGGATTGGTTAAGACTCGACTAGTTTGGCCTAAACGCATCAAGCCATTGCTAAATTGAACGGCACCGGGATCTAAAATAGCGGCGGCGGGTTCATGGCCTGGATGATCCCATAAGTGATCAAGGGCAGGTTCGCTAGCTCGTTCTTCTAACCGGATCCGTTGAACTAACGCGGGCGAGATAAAAGTTTGAAGATGAACGGGAGCATGGGTGATTTCAAGAATTTCAGCGTGAGTAAAGTACATCCTAATTTTGATACCCAAGTGTTGTAATAACTGTCGGCTAAATCCCCCAGCACAAACAACAACATGCTTGCAGTAATACTCAGTTTGGGAGGTGCTAACACCATGAATTGTTTTGTTTTGGAGGTTTAACTGAGTTACAGGATCCTGCACAACTTGGCCCCCCAACCGTATACAAGCTTGTTGAAATCCGGCAAGAAGGCATTCTGGATTAACGTGGCCATGAGTGTTAACTAACGCACCTTCAATAGCCTCTGGATTTAACAGGGGTTCAATTTGACAAGCTTCGGTAACCGAAATAGGGTGGGGCGGGATCTCACAATTGGCATAAATATTCGCAGCCACTTCTAAAGACTGTTCCTTGAATACAGGTAGGAGTAAGGTGACCTCACGAAACTGAATATCATACTCTAACTCAGCTGTCAGATCGTGATAGCGTTGCCGACTTTTTTGCCCTAATTGGCGCATTAATTCTGTTTTTCCAGCCCAATAGGCCACCCCACCATAGCTATATCGTGTCGCTGGATTAAAAGGGGCCTCACCTCCCAAGATCAATACCGAAGCTCCTTGCCTGGTTAATTCATAGCCTAGGGCTGCTCCTGTTAATCCAGCTCCAATGATGATCCAGTCGTAAGATTTCATACTGGGGTGTACAATCCTTGTAGTTCAATATCATCCTATTATAGTAACGCATAGGCTTGAGTTGATTAGCTTTGGAGCTAGCCCTAGAAGAATTGGATCGAATTCAGGAGGTATAATGAGTGAATCTCTGATTTGGAAAGCACGGCAAGCCTTTCAGGAGGGACGCTATCAAGATGCTATCCAGCTTTTTGAGGACTTTTGCCAAGCTAATCCTGATCCCAAATCCCCTGAGTATATCCAAGCTCAAGTGGGCTTAGTCAAAGCCTATCAACAGTCTAATCAACTTGATAAAGCAGCCCAACTTAGCCAAACATTAACACAAGTTTCAGATCAACAGATTCAAAACTGGGCCCAAAAAAAGCTGGAGCATCTGAACTACTTAGGGGCTACTCAACCTTCAATGGGTCTACAGCAAGCTTTACCCCCAGTTCAATCCCAGCCTGCTAGGGTATCAGAGTCAGCTGTATCCCCTCAAAATCAAGTATCAACACTGATCCCTTCTGATCAAGCTGTTGCGGCTCAATCGATCCCATCGCCTGAAGGTTTAACGTCAAACCAGTCTTCTACCTCCCAGTCTTCTGACTCTTCAATTGCCTCTTCAATGGCGACTACTGTTGATCAACCAAGCGGATCTCGGAAACCGACATGGGTTAAGGTTCCCATAACTCAGCAGGCGGGTCCTTTAAAAGTAGCTATCATCGGCACTACAGGTGTAATCATCGGTCTAGTTATTTGGATCTTAATGTTACCGCACAGTCGATTATCACTCTTCCAGCAGTTCTTGGTTGTATTAAGTGTTGTTTTAAATGTGGGATCTATAGCTTTCTTTTTAGCTCCAAGACTTCAAGATTTTATTCAGGCTAAACTGTACAATACTCGTTGGATCACGACTAGTATACTTGAAAAAACCAGTCCAGCAGCTGTGAAAAGTCTTTATTCGATCTGTACCAAGTTTAATCTTAAAATTCCCCAGTTGGGCTTGATCAATACGCCTATCCCGGTTGCTTTTGCCTATGGTTCGATCCCAGATCAATCTCGTTTAGTGGTTAGTCAGGGACTCCTGAATAGTTTAGACGATACTGAGATTGCTGCTGTTTATGCTCAACAGATGGGCAAAGTTGTTACCTATGAAACAGCTGTCTTAACGGTCATCTCTTTAATAGGACAGCTGAGCTATTTGGCTTATGGCTTCACCAGTGGACTTAACGAAGGTCGAGGTAAAAATCGACAAAAGGATATTGTTTTGGGCAACTTGGCCCCACCGTTCTATGCGCTCTTTTTAGCTAGTACTTTTCCCCTTTTCCCCATTTCTCGGTTGGGAGAGTTTTATGCTGATCATTTAGCTACAGAAGCCACGGGAGATCCTAATGCTTTAGCTCGATCGCTAATCAAAATTGCCTATGGGATGGCCCAAGAAACTCGAAAGTTACCTCGACCCAGTTTGATCTTGGAGGGAACCCGCCTCTTTGGCCTAGTTGATCCCAAAACAGCAACTATTGGGGCCACAGCTTATCAAGCTCAAACCCAACCTGACCAAGTGAGACAGATTTTCTTGTGGGATCTGGTTAATCCATGGGCTAAAGGGATGCAATTAAACTCTTCTCATCCCCTGATGGGTCAACGGATGCAAGCGTTAGGTCAATATGCCCAAAGACTCCGAATGGTAGCCGAATTTGAAATGAATCGGATTCAAGCTGAGAGTCGCTCACTCAATCACAACTTACTCTTTGGCCAGTTTCGACGAGATACGATCTTTTATACTATTGAAATTAGTGGCTTGATTGTGGGCTGGGTGATTGGATTGGGTCTCTTTTTTGTCCAAGGCCGCCGTGATCCCCATATCTTGACCAGTACAGCTTTAATGGGCTTGGGGCTTGGCCTGATGGTCAAAGCTTTTGTGATGTTTCCTAAACCTAAAGATCCGGTTGAATCAACCGTGGTGGCTCTGATTGCTAATCCCTATGCTAGCCCCCGTAGTGATCAATTAGTCACCCTAAAAGGATCCTTGTCAGGCCGAGGTCGGATTGGATTCCAACTGGGTTCAGAACTACGCCTTGAAGACGATACTGGCATGATTCCGGTCCGATTCTCCTCTCGTTTGGGTCCAATCGGTAATTTATTGACGGGGATGAAGCCTATCAGAGCCTTGAGTGGGAGATCTGAAGTTGTGGCAACAGGATGGTTAAGACGCGGGATTGCGCCGTGGTTTGATCTGATTCGGATTGGTCCAGTTACGGGCAAGCCTGTCAACAGCTACCCACGGATGTGGTTATTGGTCTTTGGCAGCAGTACTATTCTGGTTGGTGGCTTGTTATTGCGTTACTATCCTTTCTTGATCAGTTTGGTCCCTGGATGGCTCCCGTTTTAAGGCCACAGCCAAGATTGATGGCATGAAAAAGCCACCCCTGAGGATGGCCCTTTAACTATTCACTTGTCTTTCACCTATTAGTGTTAGGGAGCTGATCTAACCCATAGCTTCTAAGTAGTCACGCACGCGATTTCGGCGTTTGGGTTGGCGTAACTTTTGGAGAGCCTTGGCCTCTATTTGTCTGACTCGTTCCCGAGAGAGATCAAGGGCACGGCCAATTTCTGCTAGAGAGTACGTCCGACCATCTCCAAGACCAAACCGCATCCGAATGACATCACGTTCTCTTGAAGTCAAATCAGAGAGTAAGTGCTGTAGATCCCGATGCAAGGCTTCCCGCATCATGGTTTCTTCTGGCGAAATGTCATCTGTTTCCAGAAGGTCACCCAGTTCGGTGTCTTTATCTTTACCGACCTTGGTTTCCAAAGACACTGACCGAGGCACTCTGACCAATAGCTCTCGCACCTGAGGTGGCGTCATATCCAATTCAAGCGCAATGTCTTCAATGGAAGGTGTCCGCCCTTTTTCTTGAGAAATTTTGCGTTGAGCTTTCTTGATCTTGTTGAGCTTCTCAGTGATATGCACAGGTAATCGAATCGTTCGGCTTTGTGTTGCAATGGCACGGGTGATGCCTTGACGAATCCACCAGTAAGCGTAAGTACTGAAACGATACCCTTTCTTTGGATCAAACTTTTCTACAGCCCGTTCTAAACCTAGGGTGCCCTCCTGGATCAAATCCAATAGTTCTAGGCCCCGATTTTGGTACTTTTTGGCAACCGACACAACCAGACGCAAGTTAGCTTTGATCATGTGCTCCTTAGAGCGATTACCAATCCGCTGGAAATCCTGCAGACGCTTGGGAGTCAAATCCGGCCAGTCTAAGACTTGCTTGGCTTTGTCAGTCCACTCATCTACTGTAGGTTCACGGCCTAGATCCTTTTGGAGCTTGAACCGGATCTCTAGTAACTTCATAAAGTCCTGGACCTTCTGAGCTAGAGACACCTCCTCATCCCGCCCTAAAAGAGGTACACGACCAATTTCTTGAAGATAGAGGCGCACCAAATCTGTAGAGCGGCGTACGGGTTCTTCGCTTTCTACCAACTCAGTCTCGACTAAGTCAGCCTCGATCCCTAAGGAATCGTCTTCTTCTAGCAATAGAACTTCGCTAGGATCTGAGTCGTATGTAGGCATGTATGGCGTAGCTGTCATGTTACTTATAGCTGCCTCGCAACTTGACGAACAGCAAATTGAGCTAGGATTATGGAACTTAGTGATAGTGTTCCCAATTTGAGAACGATCGCTAACGCTGCCCTCATTTAACAGTCTCCCCTGGATCGAGAGATAGAGATTGAGGGCCTAATCAAGCCCTAGCTGTTCATATAATAAATTATAGACACTATCTATCAGTCATAGCACGATAAATTGAGTACGTCCAAACGATTACTCCCGTCAAATAAATTGCTAGATAGCGCATGGGAGTAATCTATTGACCTTTGTCTTACAACTGTCTTATGACTTTTCCTTTGTTTTTCCCTTGTCTCGTGTCTGCTCGTTAGTCTGCTGGTCTAGCGCCCGTCTGAAGGCCTGGCTGGGGGAACTACTAGCCTTAATGAATGGAGTACGAAGACATAGATCATCAAACTACGTCTAATCTACTGCTTACTGTCTACGAACTGCCAAGATCAAGTAAAGTAACTGTAACAATCCTAAACAGTCAACGGATTAAAGGCTCCATGGTTACTCAGCTCCTTTCTACGGTTACCGATCTCCCTGTGGTCAATTTAGCCTCAAGATCAACACTAATCATGACAGGACTATTGGGGATAGGATTATTTTTTTTCCTCCGAGCTTCGGGTAAGGATCGAGTGGAAACCCGTATTTACCAAAGCTCTATTCCGCTTCAAACGTTTGCTCAAACAGTTCGGGACTATTTACACGATCGGGCTTACACCCTGACGCAGGTGGATGATAAGGGGATCGCGACATTTATCGGCCAAGGACAACCTAGTTGGTTTCTGACCGTATTTTTAAGTGGGCTGGCAATGTTAGGCTGCGTTTGTTTGATTGTAGTTTTTCGTTATCTATATCCAGACACTTATCAGGGGTCATGGGCCTTGTTAGGATTAGCCCCATTGGCGGGTTGGTATTATCGCGCTCGTAATCAACGCCAGGAAACGATCAAACTTCGCATTGAGGCCCCCACGGCAGCTGTGTTGAGTCGGATGACTATATCCGGGCATCGAGATGAATTGGATACGATGGAGTCAGCTTTACAGCTGGATTGGGCTGAAGAGTAGTGTGGCTAAATTTGATCATCAAGGGCAACTATGCAGATCACAGCTAGAGCTTTGATGTCCTCGCCGGTTCACACAGTCCCACTTCATAGCACGGTGGTTGAGTCACAAGCTTTATTTCTACGCTACGGTCACTCTAGACTGGTGGTGATTAATGATCGAGCTGAGTGTGTAGGTCTCCTAGCTAGACGAGATGTGGACTTAGCGTTGCACCATGGATTGGGTCAAGCTTTAGTTGAAGACTACATGATGACTGCCGAGCATACGATTGGAGCGGCAACTCCGTTAGAAACGATTCAACTCTTGATGATTAAATTAGGGGCCAAACGATTGCCTGTTGTTGAAGCTGGCCGGTTGGTAGGTATTGTGACACAAACCGATTTACTCCGCTATCAGTATGCTTTTATCAGTAATTATGAGGCCCATCGACACCCTATCACTAGCATTGAAATTCCACCGATTAGTTTTGATCAACTCACCCCCTTTCAACAAACCTTTCTGCATACAGCCGCTACCGTAGCTGATCAATTAGAAGTCAGACTATTTTTAGTGGGAGGAGCCGTTCGAGATCTCCTGTTGAAGCGGCATACTGATGATTTGGATTTAGTAGTTGATGGGGCCTATCCCACGATGGCTGCATCTCAACTGGGATGGGGTATTCAATTAGGTCAACACCTGCATCAGTATTATCCTGAAACCCGCTTGGACATTCATGCTCGATTTCAGACCGTGGCGTTGATCTGGCCAGATGGATCCTGGATTGATATTGCCACGGCTCGAACAGAGTTCTATCCCTATCCTGCGGCAACACCTGAGGTGTCATTAGGTTCAATTCAAACCGATCTGTATCGACGAGATTTTACCATTAACGCCTTAGCTCTGGGGTTAAATGGTCATTATCAGGGCCGCATCCTTGATTTCTTTGGTGGCTTGGAAGATCTCAAGCACCAGACCATCCGAGTTTTGCATGTTAATAGCTTTATTGAAGATCCAACTCGGATGTATCGGGCTGTACGTTTTGCCGTACGCTTAGGGTTCCAAATTGATCAGCAAACTCAAGCCTATATTGAACGAACCATGGCTACGGGTGTACATGACGGAGTAGGTGGAGATCGGCTTAAACATGAGTTACGCTCCATTTTGGAGGAAGCTAATTGGATTGAAGCATTTGAACTTCTGGATCAATGGAGAGCATTAAGGTGCTTAGGCCCAACTCTAAGCTGGACTGTACAAAGTTGTCAGCAAATGTTGAGGGTGGGAGCTTGGACTTATCATTTTCAACGGCACTATCCTGAGATTTCTCACCATGATCAGTGGCAACTCCGAATTGAAGCGCTCATCAGCCAGAGCCAGACTGCACCGACGATTGCTCGACAATTGCACTTAACTCAGGCAGGTATTGAGCGGCTAATGCACCTTCCCAGCCAACTTCAACAACTTCAGTCCTTAATTGATACGAATCCAGAACCAGGTGTCATTATTGATCATTTAAAGTCGATCAAAGTTCAGACCGTGATTCTACTGGCTAGCCTGCTAATGCCCAAGGGACGGCGGCTTCTATTTCAGTACTTATCCCATTGGCGGCTCAGTAAACCCGTACTTTCAGGTCATATTCTAAAGCAAATGGGGTATCGACCTGGACCTTTATTTCAAACCATATTACATCAAGTCCATCGGGCAACCTTAAACGGTACGATTCAAACTGAGGAGCAAGCGAAAATATTTGTAACCCACCAATTCCCATTAGACTCCAATTCGTGAAACACTTGCCTTGGAAAATCGGTCACGACATACACATGTTTACTAATGCTATTTAGAGGTGAACTATGCCCAGGGTTAAGCTTCAGTCTAGTTTCATTTCAGTCATCACAAGTGTAGTCGCTTTGATTGCTGCCCAGCCTGCACAGGCTCAATTTACCGATACCTCAGGCTATTGGGGAGCCATTTACGTGAATAACCTGGCTCAAGCTGATGTTATTGGTGGCTATCCTGATCAAACCTTTAGACCCACCAACCCGCTAAAACGAGTCGAGTTTGCTGCTATTGTTACTAAGGCTCTAAACCTAGACACTAATGCTCCACCTCCCCCATTTCGAGACCAGATTCCTGGTTGGGCAGTTCCAGCTGTGGGAGCGGCTGTTCAGGCCCAAATCATTTCAGGCTTTCCAGATGGTACCTTTCGGCCTGATGATCCTTTAACCCGAGAGCAAGCCATTACAGTTCTAACTAAGGCCGCAACTTCAGGTAACTTCATTGATAATCCCCAGCAAATTGACACGGTATTACAAGCTTTAACTGACGCTCCAGAGATTACATCCTTTGCACGGGCACCCATTGCAACAGCTATTCGAGAGTGTTTGCTTGTACTGTTTCCTAATCCCGCAACCGTTAATCCTAAGGCGGTGGCTAGTCGAGGGGAGGCTGCAGTCTTGACACAACTGGCATTAGTGAAATTGGGCCGCTTATCACCCTTACCGTTGCCACCAGGGTCCGGCCAGCCGGCTGGATGTGGAGAACCTTTACCTGAGGCCGCACCCTTGACCCCCACCCCTGAAGTGTTAACAACACCCGTCCAAACTCCTACTCTAGAAGTATTGTCAACACCTGAGATCATTGAAGTCCTGACTCGAGGAGCAACGGGAACAGTCCAGCCAGGAGATATATTAACCGCTATCATTCGGGGTACACCTGGAAATACAGCCTCCTTCTCCATTGCTGGTGTCACGGATCAGATTTCTATGCAAGAAACTCGGCCGGGTCAATATGAAGGCTCGTATACCTTTAGACGAGAGGATAATGCCAAGGATGCCCCGATCATTGTGAGATTAGATAACAATGGTCTGAGCACTACTCAACAAGTGGAAGCCACTACCATCAGTGTAGGACGAGTTAGTGATACGATCTTCCCCCGGTTTGAACAATTATCTCCTCCGGCCCAATCAACTGTGACTGATCCTCAGCCCGTCATCTCTGGTCGTTTTCAAGATGATCAAGGGATTGTCTTAAACAGCTTTATCCTTAGAGTCAATGAACAAATCATCCCTTTCAGAGATCTTCAACTTACTAACGAAAGCTTCAGTTATAGACCTACTCAACCCCTCTCAGGATCAGTAAGGGTTAGAGTTCAGATCTCTGATACAAGTGGAAACACTACCCCTCAGGATTGGCAGTTTACAATTCCAGCTACCCCAACGCCAGCAGCAACAC
>CAYSWV010000077.1:13195-18800 GCA_964434865.1 uncultured bacterium | reverse complement strand
GGCAAAATCTTGCGGATCCCATCATCACCACAATAAGGCTTCACATCAAAATCAACCTGAGCAAACCGAACCAACGCACCAAGAGCCACACAAAATCGCTTGCGCAACCGAGACCCAGCCTCAGTACTGACGATCAACTCTTTAACCAATTCAGCCGTCAGCTCCCGATCAGCCGGCAACTCCCTAAGTACCCGCAAGTAATCCTTATTCCAAGTCTGATCCCTAGAGTCTGAAGGCTTTCGAGTCGCAAAATAATAGGCCTGAAATCGAGAGATCCAATCTGCCACCGAAACGGCTTGAGTCTCCTGCTTCTCAGTCTTGAGATAGAGATCCCAAGTAAACTGATTCGAGGCAACTAATCCACTAAGCTTACGAGCCTCAGCCTCAGCAAACTTCATCCCAGCCGGGTTAGCTCTTACTCCCAAAGCTATCTCTTGACGATGGGGATCCTTAACCACACCCGGTTTAGGCGGCAACACAGCCCGCAAATACAGACGGCAGTTACGTTGTAGGATAGTCACCCCTAAATTTCCAGCCCGTAAACGCCCATTCGTTTGAGCCAGTTTATCGTCAGAAACCTTCACCACAGGCTTCACCATAATTACCCCCACATCTGCTCACATTGGCTTCTTCCAGCACTTGATGGGGTGAAGCGTGGAATCCACCAAACAGCCTCATAGCAAGGGATCTAGACCGTAGAATCAAGGATTACATCGATGCCAGGAACCAGACTTGAACTGGTGACACGAGGATTTTCAGTCCTCTGCTCTACCAACTGAGCTATCCCGGCTAGCGAATATCTATAATAGACGTTACGAGGTTTTAAATGCAAGAGATCCAACCTGACTTTTGAGGATTGGGCAGGATCACTGGAAGTATGTGCTGAAGATCACCCAGTCTCTATTTAGTTCCTGACACACTTCTAGATAGGTCACAACCTTCTCTCTGGGATCCAACGCAGTCAAGGATCCCTTTTTTTGTAACTTACCTTGACGAAGCAGACTCGGCTATGCTGGGGAAGTAGAATTACGGCAAAGATTATGGAAGCTAGTTAAATTGTATGGGTGTCCAGATGCCCTACGCCTGATCACAGCTAACTTTTGCTTCTGTTGCTCCTGTATCTCCATTGGTTTGTCGTGAGTGTTTCCACAGTATTGTCCTTAGCTGAACTCTTTCCCTTTGCTTTAGACGATTTCCAGCTAGAAGCCATCGATTCGCTTGACAATTCTCATTCAGTTGTTGTCTGTGCTCCCACCGGCTCAGGGAAAACGTTGATTGGTGAGTATGCTATTTATCGAGCTCTTGCAGGCCAACAGCGGGTATTCTACACAACGCCTCTAAAAGCTTTATCTAATCAAAAATATCGGGATTTTTCAGAGCAGTTTGGGTCTGAGCTAGTAGGGTTGCTCACAGGTGATATTTCTATTAACCGAGAGGCTCCTGTCATTGTTATGACGACAGAGATCTTTCGGAATATGCTGTACGGGACACCCATTGGTGAAGTTGGAACCTCATTAGAGGGCGTGCAAGCTGTTATTCTAGACGAATGTCATTATATGAATGATCAGCAGCGAGGCACAGTTTGGGAAGAATCAATCATTTACTGTCCTCCTTCTATTCAATTGGTTGCCTTGTCGGCTACTATTGCTAATAGCCATCAACTAACTGATTGGATGAATGAGGTTCATGGTCCCACTCGGTTGATCTATTCCGATTTTCGTCCTGTTCCACTTGTCTTCCAATTTGCTACAACCAAAGGAGTTTTTCCCTTATTACAAACTACCGATGCTGGTAAACAAATCTGTAATCCACGGCTGAAGTCAAAACGGGCTGTCATGACTAAACGGGAGCATCGCCCTCCAGTGCCAGAGATTTCCAGAGTAGTGGATACATTGCGTCAACGTGATATGTTGCCAGCTATTTACTTTATTTTTAGTCGTAAAGGGTGTGATGCTGCCATTCAACACTTGGGGTTTAATGATCTAATCACCAATCCCTCTGAGCGAGAGCAACTGTACACCCAAATTGAACGGTTTTGTCAAGAGGCCCCTGAAGCTATTCGAGCTGATCAACTGGAGCCCTTGCATCGAGGGATAGCTGCTCACCATGCTGGACTATTACCGGCTTGGAAAGGTTTAGTTGAAACTTTGTTTCAGCAGGGTTTAGTCAAAGTTGTGTTTGCAACTGAAACCTTGGCAGCAGGGATCAATATGCCAGCCCGCACTACGGTGATCTCGTCTCTCTCAAAACGAACCGATAATGGTCATCGGCTTTTAACAGCTTCAGAGTTTATGCAGATGTCAGGACGGGCTGGACGTCGAGGTAAAGATACCATCGGCTATGTGGTAGCAGTGCAGTCTCCATTTGAAGGGGCGCGAGAAGCTGCTTATTTGACTTTATCTGATCCTGATCCTTTAGTGAGTCAGTTTACACCAAGCTATGGTATGGTTTTGAATTTATTGCAAAAGCACTCGTTAGATATTGCTCAAGATCTGATTAATCGTAGCTTTGGGCAATACTTGTTATCGCTTCAACAACAACCTTACCATCAGGATCTTGAAGCTATCACCACTGAATTAGAAGCCCTAGATCAAGTTTTAGAGGGGATTACCCCTGCAGATATTGAACAGCTAGACAAACTTCAAGGCTGTCGACGAGAAGAAAAACGCAGCTTGCGGTATCTCCAGAAACAGCTAAAAACAGAAACGGATCCCACCCTTAAATTACTGGGACATCATCATATTCAGGAACAAGAACAACGTATTGCTGTTTTAGAAGCTCAAATTCGGGCGAATCCAGCGTTTGCTGAACACAAACATGTGGCCAAATTGCAAGAACGGCGCCAACAATTACAACGTCAGCTCTCAAAGTTGCAGAAGTCTGCTGCCGGTCCCGTTCAACAGTTGCGATGGCATCAATTCATGGCCTTAGCTAAAGTTCTAACTGATTTTGATTGCTTAGATAATTACCATCCTACCATTAAGGGTGAAGTCATCGCTGCGATTCGAGGTGATAATGAACTCTGGTTAGGTGTAGCTTTGCTGTCTAATGAACTTGAAGGTATTGATCCGACTCAAATGGCAGCTATCTTTGCTGCACTTGTCACTGAAACACCTCGCTCGGGTACAACCAGTCGGCTAGCAGCTTCGGATACTGTGATTGATGTTCTCCATGGCTTGAAAGGATTACGCCGGCATATTTTTAAGAGCCAGCGGCAGCACCAGGTCTTTAACATTCCTGTTTGGCTAGAACAAACCTTAGCGGGTCTAGTCGAACATTGGGCTATGGGAATTAGTTGGGAGACCTTGGAGCAAAGCACTAATCTAGATGCTGGTGACTTAGTCCGACTAATTCGGAGAACACTTGACTTGCTATCCCAGATCCCTCATGTTCCTCATATCTCTAGAGACACTAAAGATACCGCTCGGCAAGCTCAACTTTTATTAGACCGATTCCCTATCAGTGAAATGATTTAAAATTTAGGATCTCAAGTTCAGGTCTGACGCAATTGGTATGAGCGGGCTTGAGCAGCCTGGACAGCTTGCATGATTGAACCTCTGACCCCGGCTTCTTCTAACACCGAGATTCCCGCAATAGTGGTGCCACCTGGGCTAGTCACCCGATCTTTGAGTAGGGCTGGGTGTAGGTTTTCCTGTTGCAATAATAGGCCAGTGCCATAGAGTGTCTGAATAGCCAATTGCGTGGCAATAGGTCGAGCTAAGCCTGCCTGGACACCCCCATCAATCAAAGCTTCTGTAATTAGGGCCAAGTAGCCAGGTCCTGATCCAGATATAGCCGTGACAGCATCCATTTGGCTTTCCGCAATTTGAATGACAGATCCAACGGCTGAAAACAAAACTTTGACTTGCTCGACTTGGGTTGGGCTAACATGTTGTCCACAACTAATGGCTGTCATCCCAGCGCCTACCAGTAGAGGGGTATTGGGCATAGTTCTGACAACAGCACGTTGAGGAAAGGCTGTCTCTAAACCAGTCAAAGTGATCCCAGCCATAATGGAAATCACTAGATTGGCCGATAAGGTCGGTTGGATCTCAGCCACAATCGTAGGAAACACTTGGGGCTTAATCGCTAAGATCAAGATCTCTGCTGCAGCTGCTGTAGCATTGTCAGGTAAGCATTGGATCCCTAAAGCATCAGCCAGAGCCGCGGCCCGGGTCTGATCAGGTTCACTAACTCCTACTTGCGCAGCAGCAAAGAGTTGTTTACGAACAATACCGTTGAGTAAGGCGGAACCCATGGCCCCGCCACCAATGACACCTAGCTTCAAAATCCTAACTCCGCTGTAGCCTTAATTGCGTAGTCATAAAGTTGAGGACTAGCGCCCTACAGCCTGATTAGATTCAGAAAAGTTAGATGTTGACCAGATAGGTGTGGGGGTTTGCATGGGTTGCATAGGGATCTGAACCGGAGTGGTTGAGGGGGTAGATACTGAGACCGTACTAGGTGTAAACAGAAAGATGTTTTCCCCAATTCGTTCTTGATGACCATCAATGGCATAGGTCCCCCCTGCCACAAAATCAACCGATCGTTGGGCGTCACCCGGATCCATTAGTGTCAAATTCATGATCACCGTCTTGCGATCCCGTAAGTTTTGGATCACTTGAGCCATTTCATCAAAGCTACGAGGTTCAACCACCACCACCTCATTAGTAATTTGATTCACATTTGGCAATCCAATGACATTCCCACTCATATTGCTCCCCACAGAACGTTGTTCTCGTTGACCACTTCGACGACTGGTCGCGTCCACACTCTCACTAGACCGCCGTCGACTCTCAAACCGACCTGGCCGATCTTTCACCGCACCTATTTGAGCTAAATCAGCAAATTCATCATCACCTTCAACCAACCCAGACTGGGAGCCAGTAGCACTGGATAGACGACTGGTTCCCTCGTAAGGAGAAGAGTAGTCTTCCTCTCCTTCCATATCAGAGTAATCCTCATCCTCATAGTCGTTCCAGCGGAGGAAGTCTCTGACTGTGCCCAATATTCCACTCATCTCACGTTTCCTCACATATGTGAACTTGACGTTTGACTTGGTACAACCATCGACCTACAAGCTACTAACACCCATCATGAAGTGATCGCTATTAATGATGTAGATCCTAAGTTTGCCTGGGTTCATTTGTTTGGTCGTTGTATGGCCTCTTTTACTTGATCAACTCGTTTAGCCATCATCTGGCAACGACGATCAACTCCCAGCTTTCTTCACTACCGTTAGTTAACAGCAGACTTGCTACTCCCATAAGTGGTGGAATGAACAGAGAAACTATCTAACTAGGGTAATGAGTAACTGGCAGTAAAATTATAGTATAGGTGATCTTGGTTATCCTGACGGAATGTTTAGATTCGAATCAAGATTTGATGACTTGTCCTTTAGCTCTAATCTCCTTGATCTCTAATCGTGGACCATTACAGGGCCATTAGGTTTAGTGACTCAATTCAGTGAACTAGGGTTCCAGAGTAGCAGTGGGAAAAATTGGTTTGGGAACTATTGCCATCTTTAAAATGTTTGATCAGGTCTAAGGATTTGATCAGGTCTAAGGATTTGATCAGGTCTAAGGATTTGATCAGGTCTAAGGAT
>CAYSWV010000077.1:0-13095 GCA_964434865.1 uncultured bacterium | reverse complement strand
GATCAGGTCTAAGGATTTGATCAGGTCTAAGGATTTGATCAGGTCTAAGGATTTGCTTGAGATTGAAGGTGTTGAAGATAGCGTTGATACCCTGCTTCTTGCAACATTTGATCGCGATCTCGAACACTCTGGCTGAGGCTATTCCGATAGGCTTGAAGCTGCTGCTGCAGGGCTGGATCGGTGATGGCTAAAATTTGCACAGCTAGTAAGCCAGCGTTTTGAGCATTTCCAATCGCAACCGTGGCTACCGGAATACCTCGTGGCATCTGCACAATGGAATACAGCGAATCTAATCCCTGTAAGTGCCGGCTGGAAACTGGGACTCCAATCACAGGTAAGGGGGTTAAGGAGGCAACCATTCCTGGCAAATGAGCAGCCCCTCCCGCGCCAGCGATGATCACTTTGATGCCACGACTATGAGCGGCTTGAGCATAAGTTACCATCACTTCAGGGGTGCGGTGAGCACTTAAGATCCGGATTTCAAAAGGGATTTGAAATTGATCACAAATGTGGGCCGCTGCCGACATCGTTGGGAGATCGGAGTCACTCCCCATGACAATTGCAACTTGAGCTATGGACATCAGTGGGACCAAAGGTTAGGGTCAACTCATTATTGTCTCTACTTGTCTGTGTTTAAGCAATGTTATTCAGATGCGCCGATCTCAGTTATTCATCACCACTGTTGTGATCTGGAGTGTACTCTTCAATTTGATGGGGAGTGCTACAAGTGCTTCTAATTCTGAGGCTCTCTTACATCAGCTAGAAACAGCTGTGACTAGTCAAGACTGGCAACAAGCTATTGAAGTGGTTGATCAGTTAATCATGATTTATGCTCAAACGAATCCTGCTGATCAAGCTCGGCTGATGAACTATCGTGAAGAATTAGTCCAACTTCAAACCCAACCCAATCCTATACCAGATCCGCCGTCCTCAATTCGGATTGGTCAAGTTCAGGGAGACGTGGTGTCTACTCGCACAGAACAGCGAACGCGGCGAGCGGCTAATCCTGTCCTGATCCAATTTCCAGGGACGGGACCTATTGTGGTAGGCAGTTTTCCAGTTTCAGTGACATTACCTGATCGCTATGGCATTACGATCCAGTTTATTGGCCCGGTGGGATCTCAACCTGAATCAGCTGAGGTCAAGGTCACTCTCTCAGGTGGGGGATCTGAAACAGTCGAACGCATGATCTTCGCAGGGGGTCCGGTTGTCAGTCAGTCAGAAACTTTTATTTTCAAGGCTGCAGATGTTACTCAGCCTCGCTTTGTATTCATTGAACTAGACTCAAAAGCCCCCCAGCGATTTACCGTGTCTTTACCTGATCGAGATACGGTGCTGAGTCGCTAGCGTCCCATACCTAAATTTTGTGCCTTTTGATAGACTTTACCTTCTGTTAGCAATGAGGGAGCAATAACCACATCGACTTGTTGCATATCTCGAAGTGTAGAGGCACCTAAGGTGCTCATACTGGTTTTCAAAGCTCCTAGTAAGTTGTGGGTGCCATCATCTAACCGGGCTGGACCTCGCAAGATCTCTGCTAGAGTCCCAGTTGAACCCACCTTGATCCGGGTGCCCCTAGGTAGCACAGGACTCGGTGTGGCCATACCCCAGTGGTAGCCCCGGCCTGGAGCTTCTGCTGCCCGAGCAATGGGTGATCCAATCATCACAGCATCAGCGCCACAGGCAATAGATTTACAAATGTCGCCACCCGTAATCAAGCCGCCATCAGCAATGATGGGAATGTAAGCTCCCGTTTGGGTTTTAAATACCTCGCGGGCAGCGGCACAATCAGCAATAGCCGTGGCTTGAGGTACCCCTACACCCAAAACCCCTCGTGATGTACAAGCTGCTCCAGGTCCAATTCCAACTAAAACAGCTGCCGCTCCTGCTTGCATCAAACTTAAGGTAACCTCATAGGTGACACAATTACCGACCACAACCGGGATCGGCATCGTTTGACAAAACTGGGCCAAGTCCAATGGCATCATGCCGTCTGGAGCACGATGATTGACAGAGACAACCGTAGCTTGCACAAAATACAGATCACCACCAGCTTCCGCAACCAGGGGACCATACGTAGCAGCATGAGCTGGAGTTGAACTGGCCGCAGCAATCGCCCCTTGAGCTTTAATAGCTTGGATGCGTTGTTGAATTAAGTCTGGCTTTACTGGTTCAGTATAGAGATATTGCATTAATGAGACAAAATCCTCTCGGCCCACTGAGGCAATTTTTTCCAGCACTGCTTCTGGATCTTCATACCGGGTTTGCAGACCGTCTAAATTAAGCACACCAAAAGCGCCTAGCTCCGATAACTGAACAGCTACCTTGGGATCCACCACACTATCCATCGCGCTGGCAATAATAGGGATCTCTCGAGTCAAAGTCCCAATAGACCAGTGGGTATCCACTAAGCTGGGATCAAGCGTATTCCCCGCTGGTGACAATGCGATCTCATCCAATCCATAAGCTCGGCGAACTGTTTTTCCCTTACCTAGTTGAATATCCACGTGATCCCCCTGATCCGGTAACCCTTAATGTGATCTAGCCAGCTAACCCAACTAGATTGAATCCATAACCAGTATTTTGTATATAGCCCCTCATTCTAACATGAATCTGAGAGATGGATTAGAAGGAGATTGAAAAAACTACCTCTAAAACCCGCTAGTGATTGTTCAATTTGAGAAGCGGTTCTGATCACTGCTAACCCTTGGACGCCATCTACATCTTGACTTAAATCTGTGTTGAAGATCATGATCCGGCCAGCCTGTAGAATATAGATCCCTTTACTGAACTGTGAGTGTGTTATGTCCCTTGTTTCTCCCCTACCCTGGCACAATCGGCACCCAGCCTTACTGGTTTTAGCAGATGGTAGTTCGTTCTGGGGCTGGTCCTTTGGCGCAACAGGCACCACAGTTGGAGAGGTGGTATTCAATACTGGCATGACGGGGTATCAAGAAGTCATTACCGATCCGAGCTATTGTGGACAACTTATCACCTTCACCTGCCCTGAGCTGGGTAATACGGGTGTGAATCGTTTAGATGAAGAGTCTGCCAAACCTCAGGCCCGAGGCGTGATTGCGCGTAACCAATCGACCTACACGAGTTCCTGGCGAGCTACAGACAGCTTATCTAACTATCTTAAGTCTCATCATGTGGTGGGCATCTCTGGTGTGGATACTCGTGCACTGGCTCGCAAATTACGGACCCAGGGGGCAATGAATGGGGGCATTTCTACTGAGGTCTTAGATCCAACAGTGCTACTCGAGCAGGTCAAGCGGGCACCATCAATGGCAGGTTTGAGTTTAGTGGCTGCCGTCACCACAGACCATCCCTATCAATGGGAAGCTCCAACACCTCAGGAGTGGGAGTATGGACTTGCTGAGCCACCTATTGATCCTCCCTTAAACGTTGTGGCCTTAGATTTTGGGATTAAGCGCAACATTCTGCGACGGTTAACTCGTTATGGGACTCAAGTGACGGTACTGCCCGCAACAGCTACGCCGGAGAAGGTGCTCAGCTATAACCCAAATGGAATTTTTCTCTCCAATGGTCCTGGCGATCCAGCGTCAGAAACCCAAGCCATCACTACCGTTAAAGCCCTATTAGCCCAACATAAGCCTATGTTTGGGATCTGTTTGGGCCATCAGATTTTGGCCCTGGCGCTGGGCAGTGAAACCTTTAAGTTGAAGTTTGGCCATCGGGGTCTAAATCATCCGTGTGGGTTGCAGCGAGAGATTGAAATTACCAGTCAAAATCATGGATTTGCCGTTAATCTAGACTCAATGCCGCAAGCTGATATTGAAATTAGCCATTTAAATTTAAATGATAAAACGGTAGCTGGTTTTAAACATCGGACCCTGCCGATTTTCTCTGTTCAGTACCACCCAGAAGCCAGTCCTGGTCCTCATGATGCCGATTATTTGTTTCAGCGATTTATTGCACTGATGCTGGAGTATCGTCAACCGTAGACCGGATCTGGCAATAGAGTTGCACGATTCGATCTTTAACTTCAGATTGACTCAAGGTATCGGTGTTAATCACAATCGCATCAGGAGCTTGACGCAAAGGAGAAATGGATCGACGGCTATCATAGCGATCTCGAGCTACAATTTGCTGCTTGAGGTCATTGATAGTGATCTGTTCACCTTTAGAGGCTAGCTCGCGCTGTCGACGTTGGGCCCGCTCCCCTGCAGATGCTGTGAGAAAAATTTTTAACTCTGCATCAGGAAACACTTGCGTCCCGATGTCACGCCCTTCCAGCACAACTCCACCTTGTTGACCAATAGCTCGCTGTTGGCGGACGAGGGCCTGCCGGACTTGAGCAAAGGCTGAGACAGTTGACACTTGTTCAGTAACCTGAGCACTGCGGATCACATCTGTGATGTCCTGACCGTTAACCCAAACCTGAGTTGGCTGATTCGGAGCTGCCTGCGTATTAAGCTGTAGATCGGCTTCACTAGCCAACTGGGCTAACTGAGCTTCATCGTAGATCGAAACTCCTTGCTCCAAAGCTAACCAGGTGATGGCTCGATACATAGCCCCCGTGTCCAGATACAGGAGATTCAGCTCAGCCGCAACTTGTCTAGCTACAGTGGATTTACCAGCTCCTGCCGGGCCATCAATAGCAATTAAAGGTTGTCTGGAGGTGGTAGGTAGAATAGAAACAGGACGTTGTAATAAAATATTATCGATTAATCGAGTTGTCCCAATGTAGGCAGCAATAGCCAGTAGCCCCTGGGATTTAACTTCAGTTAGAGGTTGAAGGGTAGCTGGATCTACCAGTTCTAGATATTGAACTTGAATAGTAGAAAATTTCTGAATATACTCGTGGACCGCCTCTAAAATTCTAGTGTCTGAGACCTCACCTCGAAGTAAACGCCGTTTACCCTGCAAGAGACTTTGAAACAGCTGTCTAGCTAGGCTGCGTTCAGACTCAGAGAGGTAGCGATTCCGTGAGCTGAGAGCTAAGCCGTCTGAATCCCGGATCGTAGAACAAGCTACTATTTCGGCGGGGTAGTGTAAATCATGTACCAAATGTCGGATCAACACCAGTTGCTGAGCGTCCTTTTGGCCAAAGTAGGCTCGTGTGGGCTGAACAATATTAAATAAAGTAGCAACAATAGTCAGAACACCTTCAAAATGGCCGAGGCGAAAAGGAGCACACAAGTGCTGAAGTAGTTCAGGAGGAGGACTGACCCGTACCCGTCCAGTTTTTTGATCGATGTGGGGCAATAATTCTTCAACCTCTGGAACAAAGAGTACATCAACACCTGCAGTTTGGCATTGCTGCAAATCGGTATCCAAGGATCGAGGGTACTGAGCAAAATCTTCAGCAGGAGCAAACTGTAGGGGGTTGACAAAGATGCTAACCACTGTAGCATCACACTCTTGATGACATCGGTCAATGAGGCTGAGATGCCCCTCGTGCAAAGCTCCCATAGTCGGCACTAAACCGATAGTTTTGCCTTGCCAGATCATAAGAGATTCACGGAGGGCAGCAATCGATTGAAGCAGTTCCATCGCTAAATAGAAAGAACGAATGAACCAGAGTAGCTACCCTAACAACTCGTCAACTCACTCATCCAAGGCTATGAGGCCCCAACTAGCATCAAATGGCTCACTAAAATTGAACCATACACTTGGGAGACCTCTAGAGGCCAAACTTATTACTACGTTGATACTGACGGTAGGCAGCTACAAACAAACCAGCCAACGTTACCACAACTAGGCCTAAAACGATACCTAACAACAACGGTTCAATCACAACTTAACTCCTTTAATCTAAGTGAACTTTGATCTGAGTGAACGCGATCTAAATGCGTTTGATCTAAATGAGCATGTGTTCTCACCTATCATCTCAAATATCATAGTCCAATCTTTCACTACTGACTTAAGTTGACTTAAGTGTTCTCAGTTTGATACTTGTGGTAGATATCAAGGATTTCATCGATACCTTGATAAAAGGCTGCCACCACATCGGGATCAAAATGAGTGCCATTGCTGTTCTCGATCAATTCCATAATATCCTTCAAATCCCAGGCCTGCTTATACGGGCGCCGACTCGCTAGTGCATCAAACACATCAGCTAACGCCACGATTCTACCTTCAAGGGGAATTTGATCACCTTTTAAGCCATAGGGATACCCTGATCCATCAAATTTTTCGTGATGAGATCGGGCAATGATCGCGCTTTTCCGCATTAGAGGAGCCTCTGATTTACCTAAGATTTCAGCCCCAATTTGCGGATGCTTTTGCATTACAGCTCGTTCCTCTGGCGTAAATTTACCTGGCTTCAACAAAATGGCATCAGGTATCCCAATTTTGCCCACATCATGCATGGGACTGGCATACAAGATCAACTCTTGTTCTTCAACCGATAAGCCTACATGTTTAGCGATGATCCGTGAATAATTACTCATCCGTTTCAAATGTAGCGACGTATCCACATCTCGGTATTCTGCCGCTGCTGATAAAATGAAGATTGCTTCAATATGAGCCGTCTTCAAGTCCTGACGCAGCTTAACGTTTTGGTAAGATACAGCAGCTTGTGAGGCCAACGCTTCGGACAAACTGACATCAAACTCAGAAAAGGGAATACACCACTGCCGCAATTCATGAGTGGGCAACCGTTGAGGTCGTGAACCTGATAAGCGATTTAATAACTGAAGGGCCCCTACAATCTGACCAGTAGCATCCCGCATCGGTACAGTTAGCATTGAACAAGTATGATACCCAATTTGTCGATCAATGTTGGGGTTGAAGCGATAGGGCAGATCAGCCGAGAGCTGGTAAGCATCGGTAATATTGACATTATGCCCTGTTAAAACCACATAACCTGCAATGCTACGTTGATCTAATGGCAGCTTTTGATCTTGTAAAGTTTCAGTGTTACTCACAAAAAAACGGAGGCAATCCCCTTCTCGAATATAAATAGTACTGGCATCACAAGCCGTCAACTCCTTAGCCTTTGAAATAATCAGCTTGAGTAATGTCTCTAAGTTGGATTCAGAGGATAAAGCATTACCAACCTCGATCAACTGATGGGCTAGCTGAAAAGCATCCCATTTCAACTCTGGAGGTGCTGACTTCAAAGATTGAATCATAACTGTACCTATGCTGAAAACCATAACCCTACAGATGAGGTCTACTGCCCACACCCGTTGGGTGCAAATCAAAGACATCAGCATTAAAGCTATATCAGTAAGCTGAATCAGGGCTTAAATGTAAATAAAGGGTGTAGAGTCCTAAATATGAGGTAATTCTAACAGAAATCCTGGAGGTAAATAGTGCGTCGAATCTAGGCAGAACTCAATTAGTTCCCTTATAATAGAATGCTGCTGTGTTTTACTGATGATATGGCTAATATTAAATCTGCAATTAAGCGAGTCCAGGTGGCTGAACGAAATCGACAGCGCAACCTAGCGTACAAGTCCAATATCCGAAAGGCAATTAAGCAATTTTTTAGTGCCGCAGAGGCTTATGAGAAGCAGCAAGGATCTCGGGAAGATGTCCAAACCGCGATGAGTCAGGCTTTTAGTATTCTTGATAAAGCCGTCAATCGCAATGTTATTCATCGCAACACCGGGGCGCGGCGTAAGGCCCGTTTAGCCAAGCGGTTACAAACCATCACTCATCCTCCTGAAACCACAGAATCATCGGCGGCCTAATCCGCTTCATCATTTGTCACATTCCTATACAATGGGGGCCAGCTGTTGTGATAGTCGCTGGTCAGTTAATCCTGTGAAAATCTCAACGTGCTGCCTAGGTCACCCAACATTCATCTAGCTTTGACGTGACCAGTAGGGTTGTCTAAATGATGGTCCTAGTGATTGATCTATCTGGAGGTTGAGGATGTCTTCCCAAGTCATGGCACCAGAGTCAGCCAAGATTGCAAGCGATCTAGATGCGATGCCGTTGCGTGTAGAGTTGATTGATACTCATGTCCACCTCAATTTTAGTACTTATGAGCCAGATCTAGATCAGGTGGCACAGCGGTGGCGAGAGGCTGGAATTACCCAATTAGTTCACTCCTGTTGCCGGCCAGGTGAGTTTGATCAGCTACAGCAAATCTCAGCTCGATACCCTGAGGTGTTTTTAGCAGTTGGCCTCCACCCCCTAGAAGCCAGCCTTTGGACCCCGGCTATGGCCGATCAAATCCAGCAGCTCGCTGCAGCAGAGGCTAAAGTTGTTGCCATTGGTGAAACTGGACTAGACTTTTACAAATCCGATCCAACGTCTATTGATCTGCAATTCCAAGCCTTTCGATCTCAACTGGCTACAGCACGCGAACTGGATTTAGCGGTGATTATCCATTGTCGAGAGGCAGCCGTGGCCACTCGTGATTTGTTGGATGAAGTGGATCCTGAGCATCAATTGCGTTTAGTGATGCATTGTTGGAGCGGCACCCCTGAAGAAACCCAATGGTTTGTGGAGCGAGGGTGCTGGATCAGTTTCAGTGGCATTGTCACCTTCAAAAGTGCTAAAGCTGTTAAGCAATCTGTGTTGGTGGTGCCACCTGATCAGCTTTTAGTTGAAACTGACTGCCCCTTTCTAGCTCCCACCCCTCATCGAGGGAAACGCAATGAACCTGCATTTGTGAGTCATGTGGCTGCTGTGGTGGCCGACCTCCGGCAACAGTCATTAGCTGATCTGGCTCACCAAACCTCCCGAAATGCTCGTCATTTGTTTAAGCTGCCTATCCCCAGTCAAGCCTAAGGGTTAAGCCTAATGTTGAAGTTGAAGTTGCCGCTGACTTTCAATCCCCAACGGGTTGGATTAAGTCTGATCGGTTTGGTTTTGGTCTGCTTAGGCTCTCCCAATCGGTTATTCCATTCCTATAGCGGAGCCATTCTGGGTTTGGCGCCCATTTTCTATCTATGCGATCAAAAACCATGGCGACAACAAGTTAAACAGGCTTTTCCCATTTGGTTTTTCTTTTGTCTGTTTGTCTTCTTGCCGGATGTCATTTCCGTTAGACGGATTGCTAGCCTGTGGGAAATTGTAGGAGGCATTGCTGTAGCACCCATCCTGCCCCTATTCTATTTGACGGCCACTTTATGCAGTCTTAATCTAACTCGCTCATTGCCGATCCTGTGGCGCCCCTTAGGGATAGCGGCTGTTTGGACTGCCATAGATGGGATCATGGGATTGATCTGGTTTCCCATTCCTTTTCATTGGGGATCTTTACTGTACGACTGGACTGTGGCTATTCAAATAGCTGATCTCACTGGTATGTGGGGTGTTACCTTTTTTGCTGTGTTTATCAACGCCTGGATCTTGACTCTGTTGCAAACAGGATTGAACTTCAAGCCACGCTGGGCTTACCTCGGTCTTGGCGTGGGACTCACTAGCCTAGTTTTAGGTTACGGTAGTCTCCGACTATCGATGATTCAACACCAGTTAGATCCTTTGAACCTACAAGGATACTTTCGGGTGGGTGCTGTACAACAGAAGGCTTGGCTGGATCCTGATCGGAGTTGGGCCTATCGGGCGAGGCGCTATCAGGACTTAAGAGACTTATCACTAGAAGCCGTAGGCCGTGGGGCTGAATTGCTGGTTTGGTCAGAAGGTTCCCTCAGAGCCCAGCTACTCGATACTCCACTCGAGACTTATCTATTTAATTTGATGACACCTATTATTCCAGTAGATGGAGGACTGATACTAGGAGCAGCTGTCCCTGATCCTGAAACCCAAGATCGCTCCCCTGAGCAGCAAAAGTTTATCAACTCTGCGCTACTTTTCAACAAATGGGGAGAGCTATTAGATCAGTTTGGCAAGCAATGGCTATTTACTTATTTTGAAACAGCACGTTATGTGCCCTCAGAGGATGGCTACCGACCTCTAAATCCAGGATCTGAATTGGGGCCATTGGGCGTTATGATCTGTCTTGAAAGTGTTTTACCGGAGCCCAGTCGGAGATTGGTTCAAAATGGGGCTCAATCTTTAATTACCATTAGCGATGATATCTGGTTTGGAAATAGTAATTGGCCCAAGTTACATGGGAATCTATCGATTTTTCGGGCTATTGAAAATAGACGTAGCTTTGTCTTTGTCAATAACACGGGTGGCAATCTGATTATTGAGCCTACAGGCCGCATTCAAACCAGTGGAGCTATTTTTGAGCAAGATGTAGTGGTGGGGGCGGTCTATTTAATGAACGAGATCACACTTTATAATCGCTGGGGAGATTGGTTCAGTTGGTGTACTATTTTAATTTCAGCGGGCCTGAGCCTCAGATCGCTTAAATCATTACATCATCAACAAGAAAGGTAGGGGATCACTATCGCCCTCTGGGGATTTCAGGACAATTCGCTTTTCTCCTGGATAGGTTTTAACCGAGATTTCAAACGTCACTGTTAAAGCTGTGGCACTGTGTTGAACGGGTGCTTGACTGCGACTGAGGGGATCCCCAATAGTGGTGACAATGCCCTTAGCTGCTGGAGCCACAACAATTTCGGTGACTTGATCAAGGTGATTACCTTCTAGAGTGCAAACGATAATATCGCCAATAAAGGCTTCTAGAGGCCATCCTCTAGTCACAACAGGTTGGGGCATTGCTTGAGTCCTACAATAACTAACGATTGGATGATGGAGTAGCTTAGTCAGGGAGTTGATATTGTGACACAATTCGTTTGGCAAAGTTAGGTATGTGCTCCTCCGCTTGCGTTGGGTAGTGTCGTTGGACAAACAAAGCATTTCGTGTAAAGTGAGAATCAATCGAGAAACGAGCATATTCCAGGCCTTGCGGTCCGATCTTTTCAATCACCACACTCATGAGGCGGGCCAACCACATAGGCAAACTCATGGCTTGATCATAGGCTGTTATCCCCTGTTGGACCGCTGCTTGACGTTGGCCTTTCGAGATCACGGGTTGAGTCTCTAGTTCATCAGCGACTAGATCTAAGAGCTCTTGCCCCCGGTCATTCCGTACAACCACCCATTGCCATCCCAGAGGTGAGCCCATGTACCCCACAACTAGATCAGCCAATCCATTCACGTAGTCAAAACAACTCAGGCACGATGGGGCAAAGACATCCTTGAGTTCTTTAGTTTTCAAACCAAAAAATGGTACTTTTTCAATGGATCCATCCTCATGCTTGAAATGAATGCGAAAATCTTGCATAAACTCGTAATGGACAACTGTATCTGGCGACCGGCTAGTAGTTTCAAGAAAGGTTTGTAGCCCCTGACGGCTAACATTATCAACACAGGGCGTGCCTAACACATACAGTTTTTCCAAGCCCAACTCAGCTTGTACAGCTCGCAAGGCCTGAATCTGACACCCCACTCCAATCACTAATAAGCGTTTACAATCCGATTGTTCAACTAGATCTAACACCGACAAATTAGGCGATAGGGTCGGCTTGTTGACCCGAGCAGCTAAGACCTGTTCAGGGGTTCGAGCTAAGATAGGCTGCGGTTTAAAACGATCATCTGGATCAGACTGCACACAGACGACCCCCTCGACCCATCCTTGTTCTAGAGCTCGCATTCCAATCGAACTCACGATACCTGTCCACTGGGCTCCTTCAATAGGTTGCCGCCTGCGAGCTGTGAGCATGGTTTGTACAATGCCAAAATAATCAGTATCGGTCGGTGTGGTGGCCCCTTGAGCTAGCTGATCTCTTGATACACCATGAGTTTCTAATTCTAAGGCGTCAATCTGCTGGTTAATAAAGGCACAAGCCGAGCGGACATACTGAACATAGTGAGTGTCACACAAGCCACATTGGCTACACAACTCTTTGGCCGGGTAATGTCCCGAGCGAATTGGCTGGGATCGTTTGCTATGAGATGGAGAGGTTGAAGCCATAACACCTGATCAGGGAGATTAACTAATGAGTTGCTCCTCAGCATAATCCTAGTTTTCAGACTTGGCGTCAATCCGCAAAGCGCTCTTCAGCAAAGGGTTCTCCCCGCATATGATAGCCATTGCGCTCCCAAAATCCAGGCTGATCATAGGCCAGCACTTCAATCCCGTGTAACCATTTAGCACTTTTCCAGGCATAGAGATGGGGCACAATCGAGCGCACAGGACCACCATGATCAACCGGTAGGGGCTGCCCCTCTAACGTATGGACCAGGTAGTTTTCGGGTGAAATGAAGTCGTCTAGCTCCAAATTAGTGGTGTAGCCGCCATAGGCATGCTGCATGATGGCTTGAGCCTTAGTTGTTAGAGAAATGGCAGCAAACAAGTCTGAGATCTTGACTCCAGTCCATGTCACATCTAACTTAGACCAGCGAGTCACACAATGAAAATCAGCCGTAAAGGTGGTTTGGGGTAGGGCCATTAGATCAGACCACCGCCATACCTGCTCGTCCCCTTCAATTTCGCCCCAAATTTTGAGTTCCCAGTCCTCAAGATTAACGTTAGGAGTGGGGCCATAGGTGAGAACGGGAAACCCGCGTGTTAAATGTTGTCCAGGCGGAACTCGATCTCGATTGGGATCATCAGGTGAGACTTTCTGGAAATACTTACCGGGCATTGAAATAAACCTTAATACTTTTAAGCTTATTTTAGGAGGTTCGGTCCAGATAGCCTAGATCTGGATTTAAACGACAAAACCCTTTAAGCTGTTTAAGCCGACTAACAGAGTTAGATCTCGACACCTTGCTTTACATCCTGTGACGTTTGTAGTTGGAGTCGACACTGCATGTTAGAAGTAAAATGATTAAGAGATCCTTTATGATGACCTCCTTTTGCAAAACTGGTTTAATCTGGCATGACTATTTTTGTAGGTAACCTCAATTACAAAGCAACACCTGAAGAGTTAAACTCATTTTTTAGCCAACACTGGGAAGTACAGTCTGTCACTATCCCAACCGATCGCGAAACGGGCTTAACTCGTGGTTTTGCCTTTGTAGATCTAGTCAACGAACCTCAGGAAGATGAGGCCATTGAAAAAGTGAACGGAGCTGATTTTATGGGCCGTCCGTTGAGGTTAGATAAGGCTAAGCCGCGATCAAAGTCTTAGGCCCATTTGACATTTGAATAGGTCCCCATGATGGCTAAAGTGATGGCCAAAATGATGACTAAAAGTGTGACCAAAAATAACGGGATACAAGCCGCGCCCTTCTAGGGCGACATTTGATCTC
>CAYSWV010000076.1:12633-19354 GCA_964434865.1 uncultured bacterium | reverse complement strand
CCGCAACAGACAGCGCACCGGCGGTAAAGGCTTCATCCTGTTCTTGAAAATTAGTCGGATCGATTTGATTCAGGTGGATCTCAGCTAAATTGCAATGGAAATTGCTACCAATGATCTCACCACAGGGATTCAACCCATACCGAGCTAGCCGATCTTCAATCTCACTTTCTGCCTGGCTAGGATCTCGCTGTTGTAACCATGACCGCCCTTCTCCTGCTACATACGCTTGCAAAAAATTAGCTTTGGTCTGTTGATCTGGAATCAGATCTCGGCTGGAACGCGCTACCGCTTCACCGGCCCATTGAATTGCACCTTCCCCAGAATAGAATTGCTTTCGCACAGCTTCAACACACTCTTCACGACTGGGTTTGCGGTGAAAGACACGAGTATGATTGGCCATTCTGAGGGCATCTCGATCGGGATCAATCCGCCAATTACCATCAGGCCCTTGTTGCCAGAGGTTATCTTTAGCCTGACTGAAAATCTGATCATGGCTATCACCTTGACGCATGCCAGCACTACGACGAATGTTACCGGCAACAATGGTTACAGCCGCTTCATCAATTAATAAACAACACTCTAATGAGTTGAGTTGACGCCCCACAGCTTTGTTTAAAATAGTGGCACAGCGTTCGTACAAAGCCGACAGTTTAATCGGGTTAGCCACACCTCCAAAGCCTTTAAGCGGTTCACCAGCGGGGCGCACATGACTTAGATCAACTCGCACCTGAACATCACCCGTAAAGCGTTCATCAGTGGATAGTTCTAGTAAAGTTTGGTAAGACTGGACCCAGCCGCGACGACTATCACCTACCTGGATCAAGACCTGTTGACCGGTCATTTCTACAACTGTTTCATCATTACGCTCTTGAAGGGGAATCGCCCCCACCGCTCCTTGAAGGGTGACTTGTAATCGATTCCGAACTGGGGGAAGTTGTTCAATATACTTGGGTTCTAAAACAGCCCCAGTGCCACAGCCCATCATGGCTAGCCCCATCATCAATCCAAACGCTTGCCAATCCGTTACATTAGTACTGGTGCAGTTATAAGCGCCTGAAAAATTCTCCGGTTGATGGATCCAAGGTGTTCCCATAACCCATAGGGCCCGACCAGAGGATAACGCTTTAAACTGTCGTTGCATCCGCTCTAGTAAGGCTAATTCTGATTCGGTAAGGTGGCCTAGATCGCCCATATCAGTAATGGTTCGATCACAGACTTGGGACCAGGTTTCACGAGCTTGATCAGGGAGCCGGCGGCTATACGTCCGAAAGAAGACTGGATTTGCTGTTGGAGCTGTTAACGGGAATTCATTTTTAGACTGGACCCGCTCTAAATGTTGGACCATACCCTCTTCCTCAACCTGCAACGAACAGACTTAGCGACACAGACTTAATGCCATAGAACTGGTGGCAGTGTATCCCAAAAAGATTGAACAAGCCCTCAGTAACTCGGCCCTCGGTAACTCGGCCCTCAGTAACTCGGCCCTCAGTAACTCGGATGGAGGATAGTGGCATGTGTAGACTAGGTCATCGGTAGAATAATAGATTATAGATCCTATCTGGAGATCTAAACCTCAAAGATCACGGGTGACACGGTTAACTCTTAACTATTTATCCATGATCTCAGACTCATGGTTTCAGAATCGTCTCACCCATCAGGTAGCAGCACCTAAGGAGCCCGCAGATATGGAATCAATGCAAAGTGCATGGCGTGTAGGGAATTTACTCGGGATCCCGTTCTACATCGATTTTTCTTGGATACCCATCGCCATTTTAATGACCATACTTTTTAAATCTGGTTTGGATGCTCAATTTAGTGATCTGAGTCAATTAACGACTACACTCGGGGGCGTTGCTCTAGCGGCAGGTCTCTTTGGATCAGTGCTAGCTCATGAGTTAGCTCACAGTGTTGTGGCTCAAGCTCAGGGGGTACGGGTTAAATCCATTACGTTATTTATTTTTGGCGGGATCGCTAGTTTAGAACGAGAGGCTTCCACGGCTCGTGGCGCTTTTTGGGTAGCGTCGGCTGGGCCCCTACTCAATCTAACCCTAGCCACGTTATTGATCTTGCTGGTTGATACCGAGTGGATCCAGATTAATTCTCTAATCGGCTATATGCTCTACACCATCGCATCCATGAACTTTGTCTTAGGCTTGTTTAACCTGCTGCCAGGGTTACCGTTTGATGGTGGACAAATGCTCAAAGCTGTGGTCTGGGGGCTTACAGGAGAATTACGTGCTGGGATTCAGTGGGCCACTCGTACGGGTGAAACCGTCGGTTATCTATTAATGGGATTAGGCCTTCTATATTTGCTACAGGGAGGAGCGGGTATTCCTCAAGGTATCATCTTCATCTTGTTTGGCTTTTTTGTCCTGAACACGGCTCGAAATTATGCTCAATACAACCGGCTTCAAGATGCTTTAACAAAAATGTTTGCTCGTGAGGTGATGACTCGAAATTACCGAGTTTTAGATAGTCGGATGCGGTTACGAGATTTTGTCGATCAATATTTACTCACGCTAGATCGCCTGACTCCAGATCCAGACTCAACTGTGTCGTCTCCGAAATCATCTGAAGTTTATTTTGCTGAAGCTGATGGTCGCTACAAAGGAATGGTGAAACCGGAACAATTACGATCCATTGAACGCAGCCAATGGGACACCTTAGATCTCTCTGTTGTTTTAGAACCGATGAGCATGTTAAGAGGCGTCACTGAAGAGGCTCCGATCAAACAAGTGATCGCCCTGATGCAAAAGACAAAAATGCGTCAAGTTTTGGTGTTTACCCCAACCGGTGCTGTTGCAGGTCTGATCGATAAAGGGGATATCGTGTCACAACTGGCTCAACGTATGGGCATTACCCCCATTCCAGAACTGTTACAGCAAATTCGGGAGCGCAATGAGTTTCCTCCGGGATTTCAAGTGGATGAAGCATTGGATCCATCCGTAATTGTCGGTCAACTACCCGATACAACAGAAGCCACCTCAGAGAAGCCCGAGTCTTAGGTTAAAACCCTGAATGGAAAAGCCTGACTCTTTGCTTTATTGAGCAAGCCCGGCAAATATTGAAGTTTCAAGCTTATGTTGCCAAAACTGAAAGTACTGTCATCGGGTCTGCTAGTTGTCAGTTGTTTACAGGCCTTTATCTCAGGCAATGAAATGAAGCTGGAGCTGTAATCCCAAGACTACTCCGCTACCACCCTAGTGCAGCTGAAATCTGATCAACCAAGGTCATTGGATCAAAAGGTTTGGGGATCAAAGCTGTGATCCCATCTGGTAGGCTCTCTTGCTCACTATTGTGCTGAAATCTAGCCGTCATCAAAATGACAGGTATAGATCGTGTTTCAGGATGGGTTTGCAGTCTTTCAAACGTTTGGAAACCATCCAACTGAGGCATCATCAGATCAAGTAAAATAGCATCAGGTGGATTAGCTACTGCTATTTCAATGCCCTCTATCCCAGAGTTAGCCAATAGGATTGTCCAGTCGGCCATCGTTTCTAGTGTGATCCGAATCGCTTCTTGAACTCGATACTCATCTTCGATCAGTAAAATTTTTTTGGGTGGCATAGAAACAGGGTAGCAAGCGTTAATGGAATGCTCGAGGCTTAGACATTGCTGCCTTCAAAGCTAAGCCAATCTGCTCATCAGTGACTTGATCGGTGATGGCAACTAGCCCAATAGCGCGCGGTAGAATAAAGTGAACCAACCCATTCTTAACTTTTTTGTCAGCTCGCAAGATTGATTGGATGGCGTCATAGGTGATCTCGGTTGGCCAGGAACTTGGGAGTCCGGCTTGTGTAATCAGATGGTGTTGTCGCTGAGCCTCTTCCACAGTCCACCACCCTAATTCACAGGCTAGTTCTCCAGCTGCCACCATTCCGACAGCCACAGCTTCCCCATGAAGATAGCCTTGATACTCAGTCACACTTTCTAGAGCATGACCCAACGTATGCCCATAGTTTAAAATCGCCCGGATCCCTTTCTCCCGCTCATCTTGTTGCACAACAGCCACCTTACAATTGACTGATCGAGCCAATATAAAATGGAGTTGATCGGGTGTGAGTTGATCATAGGTATGTAAGTGGGGCAGAGCTTCCAGATAATCAAACAACTCTGCATCCTGGATCACACCATACTTGATCACTTCCGCTAAGGCTGAACGAAATTCACGGCTAGGTAGAGTCTTGAGAACTGTGGGGTCAATCCAGACGAGTCGAGGTTGATAGAAGGCCCCAATCAAATTTTTGCCCTGAGGATGATTAACCCCCGTTTTACCTCCTACTGAAGCATCAACCATCGCCAATAGGGAGGTGGGTACTTGAACAAATTGAAGACCTCGTAGCCAGGTAGCTGCTGCAAAACCAGCCATGTCACCGATGACACCACCGCCTAAGGCCAAGATAGTTGACGATCGTTCTAGACTATTGGCTAAAGCTGCATCATAAATCATTTGAATGGTGGCTAGAGTCTTGTGATACTCACCAGCAGGGACCAGGCAGGATGAAACTTGAAATCCAGCTTGCTTCAATCCAGTTTCGACCTCGGCCCCATAATAGTTAAAGATCTCAGGGTGGCTGATGATCATCACTTTGCCCTTAAGCGCTCGCTGAGCAAGCTGTTCCCCCAGCATTCTTAAGCTATGGGGACAAATCACAACGTCATAACTCGTTTGGGGCAGCTGTACTGGAATGACAGTGGGATCCATAAGGCTTCTCATGAGCAGGGTAGTGTTAGTATAGTAACAATGGATCTACTTATAAAATGCGGTACTCGCTAATAACTAGAGTCAAAACAGAGAGTCAAAACAGAGAGTCAAAACATGGGTAGTGTTTGAACAACCTAAAGCTAGTTTGAGCAGCCTAGCAACAGATTTAAATAATCAACAGAATGGTTAATGTTTCAATAATCAAATCACTAGAACCAAATAACTAATAGTCTAGAGATAAGTTTTAGGGATGCCAAGCAATGGCTTCAACCTCCACCAGGGCATTCTTAGGTAGTCGTGAGACTTCAATACAGGATCGGGCGGGCGGTGGATCGACGTCTTTGAAAAACTGAGCATAAACCTCATTCATAGCAGCAAAGTGATTCATATCAGATAAAAATACTGTTGTTTTCACGACAGATTTTAAAGAGGTTCCTCCTGCTTCTAAGACAGCACCTAAATTCTCTAACACCTGTGTGGTTTGCGTTGAGATGTCATCACCCACCATAGTTCCAGTGACTGGATCCAGAGCAATCTGCCCAGATGTGTAAATAAACGGGCCTTGAACGGCGATCGCCTGGCTGTAGGGTCCAATGGGTTGTGGGGCCTTTGGGGTATGAACTAGGCAGCGGCCTGAGCCATCATGATCCGGCACAAAAGCTGTCATGACTCTATCTCCTAAAGCTATGGATCTCGAAGCCAGCGTGGCTCTGCACTACTAACATAATGCTCCAGGTAGGCTTGACACAAGATTTAATAACTTGCTACACTCATTCTTCGTTGCTATTATTTTGGACTGGTTTAAGAGTACTGATGCCTACTATTCAGCAGCTCATAAGAGATGAGCGTAGCGTTGCTAAGCGAAAGACAAAATCCCCAGCTTTGAAGGCTTGTCCTCAGAGACGGGGGGTTTGTACTAGAGTTTATACAACAACACCTAAAAAACCCAACTCTGCATTACGGAAAGTAGCTAGGGTAAGGCTAACATCAGGTTTTGAGGTAACTGCCTACATTCCTGGAATTGGTCATAATTTGCAAGAGCACTCGGTTGTCATGATCCGAGGTGGTCGAGTCAAAGATCTGCCTGGTGTTCGCTACCACATTATCCGAGGCACCTTGGATGCGGCTGGCGTTAAAGATAGATTGCAGGGTCGGTCCAAGTATGGAGCTAAGCGCCCCAAACCTGGTGGTGGTTCTACCAGCAAGAAAAAGTAATCAACCTAATTGTTTCAGCCTAACTGCTAAAGTTGATAGCTTTGGTCTAACCGGCAATAGACTTAGGTATCTAACCGTCCAAAACCCTCACACACCAAGAAATCCGCTTGGTATACCTAATATGGCTAACTTGTTATTGAATGTCTTGCTACTGAATGTCTTGTCCTGTCTTTTGAGATAAGTTCTTATGTCTCGTCGTAACCGTGCCCCTCGTCGTGAAGTTCTTCCAGATCCTAAATATGGGAGTCGACTTGTCACCATGTTAATTCGCAAGTTGATGTTGCATGGCAAAGGAGCTATTGCTTCTGGAATTGTCTATGGAGCCATGGCCATCATCGAAGAAAGAACAGGTACTGATCCGCTCAATGTGTTAGAGAATGCTGTGCGGAACGCTACCCCCATGGTTGAGGTTAAGGCTCGACGAGTAGGTGGGGCCACTTACCAGGTTCCAATGGAAGTCCGGGGTGATCGAGGCACTTCATTAGCTCTACGTTGGCTAGTTCGGTTCTCACGGGAACGCTCAGGTCGGACGATGGCAATGAAACTGGCTAATGAATTAATGGATGCATCCAATGAGACCGGTAATGCCATCAGACGGCGAGAGGAAACCCATCGGATGGCTGAAGCAAACAAAGCTTTTGCTCACTATCGCTACTAGTTGAGTCTGACTAGATGACGCCATTATAAAAAGCTAAAATCATGCTGGTCTGAGTGTTCGAGCAGTTTGGAGTCAGTCTAGAGTCAATGGAATCTAGAGTCAATAGAACCCTGGCTCACACTCCAACAAATAGGTTGATACCC
>CAYSWV010000076.1:0-12533 GCA_964434865.1 uncultured bacterium | reverse complement strand
AATAGGTTGATACCCCAACAAATAGGTTGAGCCTCTAATCAGACGGCACCAAGGAGGTTGCTGTGGTACGTTCAGTTCCCCTAGAACGAGTTCGAAATATTGGAATCGCTGCTCACATTGATGCGGGTAAAACCACAACAACGGAGCGGATACTATTTTATTCGGGCATTATCCACAAAATTGGTGAGGTTCATGAGGGCACTGCTGTAACCGACTGGATGGCCCAGGAGCGAGAGCGGGGTATCACCATTACAGCCGCCGCGATTAGCACCAGCTGGCAGGATCATAGAATTAACATCATCGATACTCCAGGTCACGTTGATTTCACTATCGAAGTTGAACGTTCAATGCGAGTGTTGGATGGTGTGATTGCTGTGTTTGATTCTGTTGGGGGTGTGCAACCTCAAAGCGAAACAGTCTGGCGTCAGGCCAACCGGTACCATGTGCCCCGGATCGGGTTTGTCAATAAAATGGATCGGACAGGAGCTGATTTCTTCAGGGTAGTAGAGCAAATTCGAGATCGATTAAACGGTAATGCGGTCCCTGTTCAGATTCCGATCGGTAGTGAAAAGTCATTTGAAGGCCTCATCGATTTGGTCCGGATGAAAGCTTATTTGTATACCAACGATTTAGGCACAGATATTCAAGTTGTTGATATCCCTGACGATCAGATGACTCAGGCGCAAGAGTATCGACTGCAATTGATTGAAGCTGTAGCGGATACCCATGAGTCCCTCATGGAAAAATATCTTGCAGACGAAAGCTTTAACGAGGCTGAGCTGCTAGAAGGTATTCGTCAAGCTACCATTGGCAATCAACTGGTTCCGATGCTTTGTGGGTCTGCTTTTAAAAATCGTGGAATTCAATTGTTGTTAGATGGTGTTGTAGATTACTTGCCTTCTCCCGTTGAGGTACCTGCTATTAAAGGTTTATCCCTCAAGGACGATCAAGAGATTGAACGACATAGCTCAGACGACGAACCTATGTCAGCGTTGGCTTTTAAAGTGATGAATGATCCCCATGGTCAATTAACCTTTGTCCGGATGTACTCAGGTGTCATGATCAAAGGGACCTATGCCTACAATCCAGGTAAACGAAAAAAGGAACGGATTTCTCGACTGATTGTCCTTAAGGCCGATGATCGAATTGATGTAGAAGAGCTGCGGGCCGGTGATCTAGGGGCAGTTCTGGGTCTCAAACATACGATTACAGGGGATACGCTGTGTGATGAGCATCATCCTATTGTGCTTGAGTCTTTATTTATCCCGGAACCTGTGATTTCAGTAGCGGTTGAACCCAAGACTACTGCCGATCTGGAGAAAATGTCGAATGCTCTACAAGCCCTGTCCAAGGAAGATCCGACCTTTCGAGTTGCGGTGAACCCGGAGACCAATCAGACGGTGATTTCAGGTATGGGCGAACTTCACCTAGAAATCTTGGTGGATCGGATGATGCGTGAGTATAAGGTCGAAGCGAATGTGGGCGCTCCACAGGTAGCCTATCGAGAAACGATTCAGAAGCTTGTCTCTGGCGTTGAGGGCAAGTTTATTCGTCAAAGTGGGGGGCGAGGCCAGTATGGTCATGTGGTGATTGACCTAGAACCTGGAGATCCTGGATCTGGCTTTGAGTTTGTTTCTAAAATTGTGGGTGGGGTTATCCCTAAAGAGTATGTTGGTCCAGCCGAGCAAGGTATGAAAGAAGCCTGTGAATCTGGAGTTATTGCTGGATATCCAGTCATTGATGTTCGTGCAACACTGGTAGATGGCTCCTATCATGATGTTGACTCCAATGAAATGGCCTTCAAAATCGCTGGATCAATGGCCCTACGGGAGGCTGTTAAACGAGCATCGCCCGCACTATTAGAGCCTACAATGAAAGTTGAAGTTGAAGTCCCTGAAAACTTCCTGGGTGATGTGATCGGGGATATTAACTCTCGCCGCGGGCAGATGGAGGGGATGGATACCCAAACTGGGATATCTACCGTCACCGCCAAAGTTCCCTTGTCAGAAATGTTTGGTTATGCCACAGACATTCGCTCTAAGACTCAGGGACGCGGTACCTTTACTATGGAGTTTAACTCCTATGAGGAAGTTCCTAGCAATATTGCTGCGGCCATCATTGCTAAGAATCAGGGTTACAGTTAACAGATCACAAAAGGAAGTCAAACACAATGGCACGTGCTAAATTTGAGCGCAACAAACCTCATATCAACATTGGCACTATTGGTCATGTTGACCATGGCAAAACAACGTTGACTGCTGCAATTACTACTACTTTGGCGGCAATGGGAACTTCAAAGGCTAGAGGTTATGCCGATATCGACGCCGCTCCTGAAGAAAAAGCTCGTGGGATCACCATCAATACAGCTCACGTAGAGTACGAGACAGAAGGCCGTCACTATGCTCACGTGGATTGCCCGGGCCATGCGGACTATGTCAAAAATATGATCACAGGAGCAGCTCAGATGGATGGAGCGATCCTGGTAGTTTCAGCCGCTGATGGTCCGATGCCTCAGACTCGAGAGCATATTTTGCTTGCCAGACAGGTCGGGGTCCCTAGTCTAGTGGTATTCCTCAACAAGGAAGACATGGTTGATGACGAGGAACTGTTAGAACTAGTAGAGCTTGAAGTTAGAGAGCTACTGTCTGACTATGACTTTCCAGGTGATGATATTCCTATTGTGACTGGATCAGCCCTTCAAGCTCTGGAAAAGATGCAATCCGCTCCTGGCACCCAGCGGGGTGAAGATAAATGGATCGATAAGATTTATGCTCTCATGGATTCAGTTGATGAGTATATTCCTACACCTGAGCGTGATGTTGACAAGCCCTTCCTCATGGCAGTTGAAGACGTATTCTCCATTACAGGTCGGGGTACAGTTGCCACTGGCCGGATTGAGCGTGGGGTCTTGAAAGTAGGTGAGACGGTTGAGTTAGTAGGATTGGCAGACACTCGATCAACAACAGTGACTGGCATTGAAATGTTCCAGAAGACCTTAGAAGAAGGGATGGCTGGTGACAACGTAGGTGTTCTACTTCGGGGTATTCAGAAAGCTGATATTGAACGAGGTATGGTACTGGCTAAGCCTAAGTCGATCACACCTCACACCAACTTCGAATCTGAAGTCTACATTCTGAAAAAAGAAGAAGGGGGCCGCCATACTCCATTCTTCTCAGGCTACCGACCTCAGTTTTATGTGCGAACAACTGATGTAACTGGTACTATTGCTGCCTTTACAGCTGATGATGGATCACAGCCTGAAATGGTGATGCCAGGTGACCGGATCAAGATGACCGTTGAGTTAATTCAACCCATCGCCATCGAACAAGGGATGCGTTTTGCTATCCGTGAAGGTGGTCGGACCGTAGGTGCTGGTGTCGTTTCCAAGATCCTGCAGTAATAGGTTGATTCCAATGTCTGGGGCTAGTTTGGACATTGATCAGAGTCTTGATGACTCATACGTGTAACCATCTAGCCCTAGTTAATCTCTGTGCAACTAGTGTGTTCTGCTCTTTAATCTCTGAAGCTCATGACTACCCTTCCCCAACAAAAAATTAGAATTCGACTGAAAGCTTACGATCATCGTTTGCTAGACACCTCCTGTGAAAAAATTGTAGAGACAGCGAATCGAACTCAGGCCATGCCTGTTGGTCCTATTCCTTTACCCACTAAGCGCCGGATCTATTGCGTGTTAAGGTCTCCACACATTGATAAAGATTCTCGGGAGCACTTTGAGACTCGCACTCATCGCCGAATTATAGATATCTATTCGCCCTCATCCAAAACTATCGATGCTTTGATGAAGCTTGATCTACCTGCGGGTGTAGATATTGAAGTCAAGCTGTAATCTTTCATGACAACAATCGCCCATTAGGAGTCACCTGTGTCTGATGTCAAGATCCCTGTTTTAGTCAATGGTGCCCTAGGTCGCATGGGGAGGGAAGTGATTAAGGTTGTTAGCCAATCTGATGACATGAGACTGGTGGCCGCTGTCGACTTGCAGCATATTGGTGATGATATTGGGCATGTTGTGGGCCTAGGTTCGTTGGATGTTCTAGTATCTAATGATCTGCAAGGGCAATTACTACTCATGACGCAGCAAACCGGTCGGGGTGTTATGGTTGACTTTACCCATCCCAACGCTGTCTACGAGAACATTCGTTCAGCAGTTGCGTATGGGATCTGCCCCGTTGTTGGCACTACAGGATTATCATCGGGTCAAATTTCAGTGCTAGCAGAGTTCACAGAAAAAGCTGGTGTTGGCTGTTTAATCGCACCCAATTTCTCAATTGGAATGATCCTACTACAACAATTCTCCATACAAGCAGCTCAGTACTTTGATCATATTGAAATTGTGGAACTTCATCACAACCGGAAGGCCGATGCTCCTAGTGGAACAGCCCTAAAAACGGCTGAGATGATGGTGCAAGCAACCCATAAGACGTTTAATGCAGCTGAAGTTGAAGAAAAAGAGACCCTGACAGGAGTTAGGGGGGGAGCTACAGAGAACCAGATCCGAATTCATAGCCTTAGATTACCTGGCTTAGTAGCTCATCAACAGGTCATTTTTGGAGGGTTGGGACAAACATTAACCTTGCAGCATGATACAACCGATCGGTTGGCCTATATGCCAGGGGTATTACTTGGAATTCGTAAGGTGATTCAACTGGATTCCTTGGTTTACGGGTTGGAGAAGATCTTGAATTAGATAAAGTAGCATTGATTTGATCTCTCTCTATGACTGTTTCTCTCCCCTTTGATACCACTTGGAAACTGAGTAAACATCGAGTTCGAGATCAGATCAAAGCTGATTTCAACTATCGATGTGCTTTCTGTGGCCGCTACTCAAACAAATTAACATTGGACCATCTCAAACCAAAATGTCGAGGAGGATTAGATCACAAACGTAATTTAGTTCCAGCCTGCTCTCGATGTAATCAAGCAAAGGGGAGTCAGCCTTGGCTCGATTGGTATACTCCCGAGTTACCTTATTACTCAGAAACTCAGATGCAGATCCTGAAGCAGTGGTCTGGCCTTGTATCGCCTCTGATTTAGTCGATAGACTAGAAACTCCGTCTATGAACTAGAACTAGCACTAACAGGGTTTTAGCCGCTCTAACCGAGTAGGGAGTTGCTTCATATCATCCAATTGCTGCCACAGATCATAAGCCTGATGATCATAAAGTTCTAATCGCATGTGGCCTGGTAAAGCATCTAAAAACTCACGAGCAGCCTGTAAGCTACAACCTGTCACATTATGGATCACACGAGCTGCTTCAAATAGAACACCACGATTTAAGGGTTGTAAAACGGTGAGTTGCCACGGTTGTGGCCGAGCTAGATCACCTTTTTCAATTCGACGCAAGCCAGCAATAGTAGCAAGTACGACTAAGCGATCACCGGGTGCCAAACGAATATGATCAGATGGCATTAAAAATTGTTCTGGATCTTTAAGTCGGGTGTAAGCATCTGTAGAGCGTTGAAAGAAAATAGGAACGACACCATAACCATAAGCAATTTGAGAAATCAAACGGTTATGCAACGTATCTTCAATTTCAATAGTATATTCAGTTACCAAAATAGTTTGACCACTGAGGCGAAATAACCCCAAGATATTTTCTCCGAAGGCAGCACCTGCAAAGGCTTCAGCAGCAAGAGCATAGGCAGAGAGGGATCTGGCCTCAGGCAACAACTGAGTTAAATTATGGCTAAACTGCTGATCGGTTGTCCGCAATACCAAACCGATAGTTGACCTCGCTGGATCAGTTTGAAATAAGCTTTGAGCCATCAAGCCTAATTCAAGGTTTAAGAGTTGATCATCAGTCAACATCATCAAACCTTTAGCTGTTTTGATATTGGCAGCCGTTAAGCCTTCAAAATAATTACCTGTGATCACTGGAATGGTGGGTAATAGTGTCTCAGATTCAGAGACTTGACTAACACCTACCACAGGCTGTTGCCGTTGGCGCAGAAATTTGGTCACCTCCCGGCCCACTTGGCCTAACCCAAAGATAACAATATGATCCTGCTCTGGCATGGATGGACGTTGATCTAAAAAATGAAACTGCGCACTCAAAACACTATCAGCAATCACACCTAACACACTCAAGACAAACAATAAGCTAATCGAGGTAGTTAAAAAGCAGATCGCTTGAACCCATCCTGGAATCGGTTGCTCCAGCTGTAACCCACCAAAAACATCTCCATAGCCACCCAGGAGTAACACTAACGTTGCTGAGATCGATTCTTGCCAACTTAGCCCTACACGGTGCTTCAGAATCACTGATGTTAACAGACCCATTGTGGGAGTGATCATAGCTGCCAAGACAATATTGCGTCGAGCTTGGGTTTCACGACACCACGCCCCAAACTGAGCCAACGCCTGGCTGAGATCCCATTGCAAGAGGTGTTTAAGGGATTGAAACTTAAAGGAACGCGATGGCTCAAGTGGCTTACTGATAACCGGACGTCGAAAGGTTTCAACCCGTTCAATATAGGTAATCAGATCCCCTTCTTCCAAGACAGCATTGGGATGCCATCGATGAAACAAAGGTCCTGAAGTGGGTGGGTGAGTGGCAGTAGGTTGGTGCAAAATTAAGCGCATGACTCGTTTTCGCAGCAAATAAGCTGGGATCCGATCATAAAGATCCCCAGGTTGGACACGCCGCCGCACCACTTGCAGTGGGCATTGATCGATAGAAAAGGCTCCTATGGTTTCTTCTCCCAAAGCAGCTAACGAAAAAGCTGTAGCTGATAATTGAGCTGGATCATAAGCAACAAAGTTACCCAATCGGGGTCCCAGGAGATGATTCAAGTTTTGTTTACTAGATCGAACCACAAGGCGAACCTCAGGATTCAGCTTGCGAGCAGTAAAGGCAGCTTCAAGATTGATAGCTTCATCATGAGTAACCAGTAGAATCGATCGACAGGAATCAATTCCAGCTTGAAGTAGCGTTTTTTCATACCGACAATCCCCAATAATCGGTTGATGTCCGCTCAGGGTTTGCTTGATCTCCTCAGCCTGCCAAATTTCTGGATTGACAATATCGATAGCCGTGATAGCAACATCAAATTCTTTTAAGGCCATCACACACTGTTGCCCCAATTGCCCCAAGCCACATACGATAAATTGATTGGATTGAGTCAAGCGGTAATGGACGGGTAAGGCTGGCTGCAATTGGATTTGATCGGACCAAACGCTTTCATTGATCGTAGCTTTAATCTCAACAGTTTGAATATCATGGGCCAATGCAAATTGATCCAGCTCTTGCCGCAGCCAACCTAATAACTGAGCTGGCTCTGACAAGGTTTCAACTATCTGTTCTGCATAGAGGTAGAGCTGTAAGTGAGGCGGTGTCAGCTGAAAAGTCTTGACTTCAATTCCAAAGGACTGTAAAGCTTGCTTTAAGGCTGTAATCAGAGGATCAACGTCTCGGATTAGATCTAGCTTTTCCCGGTCATGGCTCATAATCGTACTAACCTGCGGCACCAGCACATAGCGAATATCTTAGCTATCACAACTTATCCGTCAAGATCATGGCAGTCAGTTCCTACTCTAATTGAATTCAAGAAAAAATCTCCCAGCTATAGAGCCAAGAGATCTTGCCTAAAATACTTATCCACAGACACTCAAGTCTTAAGTGGCTCAGAGTCCCAGGTTAATAAGACGATAGTCTTCAAAACCAGGTCGTGTAAACTGCAATTTAAGTTCAGACACAGTCCGAGGTAGCTCAAACACAATACCTGTTCTGAAAGCACGATTAGCTTCAACGGGTGTTTCTAAAGGTTCAATCTCAGTGAAGTCTGAAGCAGACGTAGCTACATAGGTGGCACCCTCACTGTCGATGATTGTAAAGTTTTGGGCATCTAAAGCACGGGAGGATGATCCATTATTTTGAATAGTGAGGTTAACCAAACGGAGAGTCGAACCTGCTGTTCTGGGTTCTTCAGTTGCGCTAGAGGTGATATCAGCCGTAGAGGTGGCCACGAGTACCCAATTATCCAGAGTCACTTGCGTATTGACTTGGGGCATGGATCGCAAGATGTTAGTCCGAAGTGTACGAAACTCAGCTGGGGCTGGATCTTGAGCTTCAATGAGGTCATCCACTTGAGTTAAAGCTAGTCGCCAGTCCTGAGACCGAATGGAGTCTTCAATGTCAGCTAAGGCAGAAACCTGATTTAAAATCGGTGTCAAAGCCGCCCTATCATTAGGATAGTCTTCAACAAAAGACGTGAGTAGCACAGTTGACTGGCGCCACTGAGAGTTTTCAATTGCAACATCAATCTCTAAACGCCTAGAAAACTTTTCCCGAAATGGAGCCAAATCTGACTGCCGGCTTGGGTTTTGCTCCACGATCTGATCAATGATCTCAATCGCATTGGTCCAGCTGCCCTGTCTTGCAGCCTCAAGAAACTGCTCATTCAAGTTAGTTTGAGCCAAGGCCGACAAGGATAGTAGAGATCCGGCCATAGAGATCGCTGCAGTAGTGAGTAAACGTCGTAAAACTATCATGTTTCCTTGAGATGGGGTTGACTTCATATAGCTAAAACGGTTGCTCCTAGCCCTTTAGTACCCTAATAATGGAGATCACGCCATAGATTGCTCCATAGGCTGCTAAAGTTCCATTCGATAGTCCGATAGATAGTCTGAAAAGAGACTGATCCAAGGCTGTATTCTAGTTAACATCTAGCTGGACTCTTCCCCTGTCTCGACCACTACAGGCAGCAGAAGGTTCCTGAGCTAACCTAGCTAGAGAGCTGACTTAACTCAATTACGTTACCATCCGGGTCTTGAGTAAATAAAGCCGCTCGTCCGGAAGCACTCATTTGAATCGGGTAGCCAGCTGCTTTTAACGTTGTTTTGATGAGATCCAAATCACTTACACCCAAGGCCACATGAGGATTACGACCCCACTTTGCTTCATTGACTCGATCAGGGGTGACCGTGGGGGCTACGATTAAGTGAAGCTGGATCGGCCCGAGTTGGTACCAGGAGCCGGCAAAGGCCAGATCTCGCTTCACCTTGGGTAAACCTAGGATAGAGCTATAGAACTGATCAGCTCGCTCTAAGTCGGTTACGGTTAAGGCCATATGGAGAAAATGAGTCACTAGCATCACTAAACCAGTTCTCGCAACACATTCATGATAGACCTGACTGAAAGCAGCTAACTTGAGGCCATTCTTCAGTAGCGCCTAATGGTTTAATTGTGTTTAATCCAATGATCGGGCCACTACCTGAGCTTGAGACTTGCTCGTCGGTTCCTCCGGTACTTATGGATGTGATCTGCTAACTTAAGCCCAACAAAGTAGCTCACCACAGCAGCTATCAACCCCACAAAAGCACAGCCAACAAATAGCGTTTTAATGATTTCAACCCCTAAATCCATCCAGTTTTGAAAGTAGTTATCCTCCAGCACCGCAGGTGATGTGGAGCCAAGTAGCCACTGGCCGATCCGATAGTTCAAAAAATAGATGGGGGCATAGGTGAAGGGATTACTGATCCAGGTCCCAATAGCCGCCACTACCTTATTACCTTGTAAAGGGACTGCTAGCACTAAAGCAGCAATCGTTTGAAAACCAAAGATAGGAAAACATCCAGCAAAAACACCAACGGCTAAGCCACGAGCAATAGCGCTAGGGCTAGACTGCACCCGCATTAGGCGCAAGTAATAGTAATAGATCTGACGTTGCCAACCAGGTTTAGATCGGGATGAGGCTGCCATCATAAGCCATTCATGCTTTCAGATTGTGACAGTTACTACGATAGCTTACTCACTCAAGCACGGCTAAGTTTTTCACGGCTAAGTTCTACGGTTTTAACTGGCGTAAGACTCGTTCAAGAATTAGAATGGCCATCGCTTTGGGTTCAGTCGGATCCTCAATTCTGACATGTACATCGGCTTGGGCATAAAAAGGACGGCGTTGATCCAATAACTGTTGCAAAGTTTGCTGAGGATTATCAGTCTGAAGCAACGGACGCGGAGTGGAATCTGAGGCTAATCGTTGAAGTAACTGTTCAATTGAAACATCTAACCAGACCACCACTCCATGATGCAGATAACTCCAATTACGTGAGCGTTGAATGATTCCGCCTCCAGTAGCCACGACCAACCGAGTGTGGGCCGATAATTGAGCTAGGACTTGACTTTCTAGATCACGGAAGCCAGCTTCACCCTGGTGAACAAAAATATCAGGAATCAGCTGGCCACTAGCTTGTTCAACTAAAGCATCGGTATCAAAAAAGTGATAATTCAACTGTTGGGCTAGTAGTTGTCCCACTGTAGTTTTACCTGATCCCATCATCCCGATTAAGTAGAGACTCACACCCTTTAAGTTTTGGAGCAGATCCTGTGGATAAGTCATAGTTCTGGTGTTGTGGTTACCAACTCTAAGGCCCTTGAGCTGAACTCAGTTTAGGCTTGCTTTGAGCAATCAACTAAGTTAGATTAAGCTACTGATCAGCTTAAGTATCGACAGTCTACCATTCTGTTAGGGTCTTACTGCGTTGATTCTGACTTATTCCTGTCATTCTTTGATCCGGAGGATCAGCTTTGACTCAATCTATTGACATTCCGCAAATTGATACATTTCTCCAAGAATTAGCTGCAATTCAACAAGTGGGTCCCAAGCGAATTGCAATTTTAGGCAGTCGGCATGTGCCCATTGGCCATCAATATCTGATTGAAACGTTGAGTTATGCCCTAGCCTTGACGGGAAATCGGATCTTAACCTCAGGTGCAACAGGAACCAATTTAGCTGTGATCCGAGGCGCTATGCGAGCTGATGTCAAATCCTTAACTGTAATTTTGCCTCAAAGCTTATCAAAGCAACCGACTGAATCGCGTACCAGTCTAGAGCAAGTGATGCATATGGTTGAACATCCAGAACACGATCAACTTTCATTAGCTGAAGCCAGTCAACTATGTAATGAAGAAATTATCAGTAAGTGTCAACAATTAATCTGTTTTGCCTTTCATGATAGCACCACCTTGTTGCAGGCTTGTCAGCATGCCGAAGAACAGCATAAATTAGTGACCTTGTTCTATTTTGATTAACTTAATTCAATGCAGTCACGAGTAACCCCTGACAACGTTATTGTGGCCCTCGATGTTTCCTCATTCAAAGCAGCTATAACTTTAATTGATCAAATGTCTGCTGTGAAATGGTGGAAGGTCGGTCTTGAATTGTTTTCAGCCGTGGGCCCTTCAATTCTAACTGAACTTAAGCAGCGGCAGAAACATATTTTCTTAGATCTGAAGCTCCATGATATTCCCAATACTGTAGCTCGAGCCACGGAAGCGGCTATCAATCATCAAGTTGATATGCTGACCTTACATACTATGGGGGGACAGCCCATGTTGCAAGCAGCTGCTCAAGCCGCTCAAGGAACCCCATGCCAACTCCTGGCAGTCACCGTGTTAACTAGCCTTAGTGCTGATCAATTGAGCCATGATTTACACATCGAGTGGCCGCTAGCCGATTATGTCTGTCATCTCACTTGCCTGGCTCAAAACTCTGGCATCAATGGGATTGTGTGTTCACCGCATGAGGCCAAACCCTGTCGCCAGCTAGGTCCCGATCTGATCTTGGTGACACCTGGTATTCGACTATCGACGCATTCACACGATCAACGCCGCATTATGACCCCCACCTCTGCCCTAGCAGCTGGAGCGAATTATCTTGTGATCGGTCGATCCATCACTGAATCAGCCCACCCCGCTCAAACCTTTATGGAGCTGTGTCAGATAGACGAATGAATTCACTTTTAACTATCGGCATTGTGATCCCGACTCTACAGGAAGAGCAAACTATTGCTGATTGTTTAACCTATCTTGAGCGCCAATCCCCCCCATTTGAAGTCATTGTGGTGGACGGGGGATCAACTGATCAGACTCTGGCCATTGCGGCCGCAACAGAGATATCCTATCCACTCCGGCTCGAACGATCGCCTCAACCAGGTCGGGCCTATCAGATGAATTGGGGATCGCAGCACACTGAAGCTGATATCTTACTCTTTCTCCATGCTGACTCTCGTCTCCCACCGGAAGGCCTGCAGACTATCCGAACCGTGATGACTGACACCACTTTTGTGGGGGGTAGATTTAAAGTGAAGTTGGACTCTGCTCAGTGGCCCTACCCCTTAATTAGTTGGGGCATCAATACTCGTAGCCAGATTACAGGTTACTTTACTGGGGATATGGGTCTCTTTATACGCCGCAGTTATTTTAATTACCTAGAAGGCTACCGTCACTACTCCCTGATGGAAGATTTAGATTTATCAGGTCGGATGAAAGCAATAGGCCGTCTGGCTTTTTTGCCCGATCCTATGATTACTTCAAGCCGTCGCTTTCAAACTTATGGCCCCTGGCGCACAATTGGGCTAATGCAAGTTTTGCGAGTGGCCTATCGGCTTGGCGTTCATCCCGAGGTTTTAGCCCGATGGTATCGCTTAGGCCGCTGATCGGGATCAACTAACCGAGTGAGATGACTCATCCTCTAAGCTTCAATTCTGAGATCTCCATTGCAACTGTGAT
>CAYSWV010000075.1:0-19430 GCA_964434865.1 uncultured bacterium | reverse complement strand
CTGAGAAACGGTTGTTAAAATTGGGTCAGCCTGGGGAGGTGGTTAGCTACTATTATGTTGAACAGAAGTGTATTCATTCAAGACGAGTTTCGAGCCGAGCTGTAGAGTCCCAGTCAGGTGAGTATTGGGTAGAGTGGTATCTGGAAAAGTTGGATCAACAGCTTGAGAAGATTTTGGGCTGTGGCACCGAGTCTATATCCCAACTTTCTTTAAATATCCTGGCTAATTCAGGCTGATACAATCCGATCTAATTGTTTTGAGGACATCGTGGACACCACTGCTGAAGAAGCTAGTTCGCAATTGCGGCAGTTTGTTGAACCTGACAAGGCTGAGTTCTTTCCTCAGTTCTTTCAAGCCTTTTCAGGTGGCTATGGGGAAGGGGATCAGTTCCTTGGCATTAGAGTGCCCAACATTCGTAAAGTGGCTCGCTCTTGTCGCCTGATGCCTCTAGATCAAGTTGAATTGCTGCTGCAATCAGTCTGGCATGAAGAGCGTTTGCTGGCTCTGGTAATTATGATTGAACGATTCAAAAAAGCTAATGCAATTGAACAAACAGTTCTTCACCAACTGTATCTCCTTCATCTGATTCACATCAATAACTGGGATTTAGTGGATAACTCTGCTCCAACCTTAATGGGACAGGTTCTACCCGAAGACTCACCGTTTTTAGCCGAATTGGCACAATCTGAAAATCTTTGGTTTCGCCGCATTGCTATGTTGGCAACGTTTGCCCATATTAGAGAGCATCGTTTTCAGGGGGCTTTATCTCTAGCAATGTATCTGCTGCAGGATCCTCATCCCATTATTCACAAAGCTGTTGGGTGGATGTTAAGAGAGATCGGGAATCGAGATGAAGCTGTCTTACTAGAGTTTCTCAATATGCACTACCGAGTCATGCCTAGAACAATGTTGCGCTATGCTATTGAAAAGCTATCAGAATCGATTCGACAAGACTACCTTAAGGGTCGCATCTGAAAATCAAATCAAAGACATCTTCAGTGAGTAGTTAAAGTTGGGGGATCACTAGGGATTGATTAGCCCCAGCATAGTTTTGGTAGATAACCTGTGGACTATTTCCTAACACTTTAGCCACATCTTGAACCGATAAAGTCTTCAACATCCAGGTGGCTACACTGTGCCTAATGTTGTATTGGGGTAGATATCGTCTGACTTTGCCCTCCTTCACTAACCCCTCAACGATAGGCTTCCACACTCGATTCAAAAAATTATGACTATCCAACATGCCTCCACGAGGCCCTGGCAAAACATACTGATTGGGTGAGATCTGCTGGGGCTTAATGAATGCCAACAAGGCCTGCAACTGCTCATTACAAGGAAACTCTCGTGTCTTCCGCGTTTTGGTCGTCCCCCGAATCCGTACATCTGATGGTAAGGCTTCTCGTATGGTGATCAGGCTCAAATCTGGGGCCACATCTTTCCACTCCAGCGCGATCGCCTCTTCAGGTCTCGTGCCTGTTAAAAACATAAATTGTACATAGGGTAAGTAATAGGAGTGCTTATCATGAGCTGCTGTAGGACAATAGGTATTGGACTTGAGGGCTAGGAGAATCTCATCCCGTTCTTCCTGTGTAAAGATCTCGCAACTGGTATCTCGATGGGTCTTTTTAATGTCACTGGGCAACCCTTCAAATGGATTGGACTCTAGTAAGCCTGACTTCACTCCCCATTTACTAGCTGCATTGAGTTGAACTAAGGTGCGTCTAGCTACTTCAGAACTATATGTTTTTAAAAGATAATCCCGGATCTCGACCCCGTTGAGTGAACTAGCGGACTCCAGCTTACTGGGAAGTTTGGCAATCCGTTTGGCGATCTTGCTGTAGTCTCTAGCAATCGTACTGGCTGCCACTTGAGTTGATTTGAAGTCGGTGTACTTTTCCCATAGGGTGATCAGACTAAACCCGGACTCCTCCTTAGACATCACAGGTTCTACCTGCACTTGAGGTTTATATTTGGCTAGAGTTGGATCGAAACGGTCATAAGCGATATCACTTTCGATTAACTTCGCTTTGGCTTCGGCAGCTTTGCGATTGACTTTGGTATCGGGCAGGCCTAGTGAGAAATAGTACCGTTTACCCCCAAACCGAAAGACTAATTGCAGCCGGTCATTCGAGTTCTTGATCTGGACGGTTCCCTTGGGAGACTTGCCTTTCATAGCTTGACTTTGATCAGTAAAACTCTAATTTAGCAACTGTAATAATCAGCTCTAGGTCCCCGCTGCAAAAATTTCATCTGCTGTGAGCTGTAAGCCTGGGAATGTGGCAGAGACTAACAGATCATGGCCTCTAAATTGTTTTAACGAATAGCGTTGGTCTTCTAGCGTACAAATGGTGATGGTGGGCTGTTTGGGTGAGCCGAAAAAGACACCCCCTAAGCCTAAATAGTCACAAATCCAGTATTCTGGGATCCCCATGGCTTGATAGTCATCTACTTTACGGGCATAGTCGTTTTGCCAATTGGTACTTACGACCTCAACAACTAGCTTGACAGAGGTTCCAAGTGTGATGATGGGTTCTCGTTGCCAGAGGGGTTCAGAGGTCAACGCAGAGCGATCTAGGACAATAACATCTGGTTTAAAAGCTGAGGTCCTGTAGGTTCCATATCGATCAATTCTCCATCCATCAATTCATAGCGAGTGTCATCGCCAAATTGATCAATGAACTCATCAAAGGTAAGAGATTTTGAGGGGCTGCGAACCATAGTGTCTCCTCAAGTCGAACAAATCAGATCAAGGCGATCATGCCAGTCATGCTTGTTCCGTCAATTTACCCCCAAATGTTTACCCCCAAACTGGAAACTATTTCTGGTAGATAAATCAAGGCCAGAGATCAATAGAACGTTTATGCTACCTAGCATACAGAGATTAGCTAGGCTGAAATTGAGGGCAGGGGTAGGACTCCAAATCTTTACCCCCAACTTACCCCCAAACCTACGCCAAATAGACCAATCATGACCTAATCTCTAGCTATCTCATGAGCTGAGATCTAGTCTGGAAGCCTTATTTCCCCGATGGCACAGGCGTGATTTGAACACGCGACCAAGGGCTTATGAGTCCCCTGCTCTACCACTGAGCTACTGTGCCAAGAAACATAAGGCTATCATGAATTTTTCTTAATACGCAAGAGTTATCTTGAGTTACTTTAAAAGATGGTTGTGAGACAATCTGGAAGGTTAGTAAACTAGGCAAAGATGAGATGCTAAACATAGCTCCCTGAGGACTTCATGACACCTAGTAGTGCACAAATTGAACAATTGGCTGCCTCGATAGGGGATGACATTTATATCGATGTTGCTAAGTGGCATCTCTACTTAAAGGATGCTAAGATTCACGCCTTATTAGCTGAAAAGCTAGCTCCTCTGATTTTAACTAAGCAGGTTGATGAAGCTGCTGCTACTCAAGTTTTGGATGAAATTAAGATCAAACTTGGAGGTGGTCGAAGTGAGCTGCCACTGTCACTACTGTTACCGGTACAGAGCATCATTAACTTATTAGATATTCTGGAAGAGTATGCCCGCAAATGGAATTAGTCAATTATATGAAATGGATGGGTTGGGGTGTTCTGGTTGTTAGTGTTACAGCATGTGCTGGGACCCATTGGGGTGAGCAGCTTGGCCAAACTCTTCGTGGGCGAGAAGAGTCTATTGTTGAGGAGACCCCTATTCCACAGCCTCCTAGGCCCAACCCTACTCCTACAGAGCTTGCACCTGATCCTACCCCAACAGAGGTTTCTGTCCTTCCCGAGGATCCAGTGCGATTTGTCGATCTTGATCCTGACGGTTTGGCTACTCAAGCGATTCTCAATTTAGAGTCACTTGGAGTTTTTACTGATCTTGAAGGGGATCAGTTTGAACCTAATCGGAGTGTGAAACGAGGTGAGTTTGTCCAGTGGTTAGTATTAGCTAACAATGCTCTTCGTTCTCAAGCTCTAGGTCAACAGATTCGGTTGCAAGCTTCAGGAGAACGACCTATCTTTTTAGATGTTCCTGAAGATCATCCTTACTTTGACTATATCCAGGCTTTGGGAGCAGCAGGATTTGTGACTGGCGATGATAATCAAGAATTTCATCCTGAGCGGTTGCTTTCCAGAGCCGATCTGATTCAAATTAAAGCCCCATTAGATAGACCCCCTGGTCAGATTTCAGGTAGTCGGAGTGATGTTGAAGCTGGTTGGGGGTTTAGCGATGCTGATCAGATTCCAGCTGAGGCTGTTCCAGCTATAGTTGTGGACCGGCAGTTAGAGGAGTATTCCACTATTCTACGGACGTTTGGACCTATTCGAACGTTTAAACCCTTAGATCCCGTTACTCGAGCTGAAGTTGCCTTAGCCCTATCCCAATTTGGAGAACCTGTTCAAGTCCCATTAGCCTCACCTGAGCCTACCGCTAGGCCTTCCTTAGCCCCATCCCCTACACCTCTAGAGTCAACAAGTGATACTGCAGATTCGGTAGATAATGTTGAAGACAATCAACCTGATGATTCTAATGAAAGTCTAGATGGTGGGACAGAAAACAGCCTAGAGGTAGAACCCACCCAGCGGATTATCACGCCTGAGCGAGGTGGATCGCCTCCCCAAGTTGAGTGAACCTGGTTACCATTGCTTATTGATTACGCTTATTGATTACCAATCCGGATTTCACCTCGGAGAACCTTAGTTCGAATTTCTTCAAGGAGCTGCAGTTCTTCCTCTGATACTTTGCCATCTGCCATCACAGCATCTTCAATTTCTTTCATCTCTTCAGGAGTTAGGCAACCATCAGCTAGTGCCCGATCCGCAACAGCTTTGACTTGATCAAAATCCATAGCTTAGTGCCCTGTGGAGTTGTCAAAACCATAGTACCCAGATCTTGGCACTAAAGCATAGATCTAGGCTTCAGCTGGGACAAACTTAAGGGCTAGCGAATTGATACAGTAGCGCAAACCAGTTGGACGGGGACCATCTTTGAAGACATGGCCTTGGTGTCCACCACACCGAGAACAGTGAACTTCAGTTCGAGGAAGGATTAACTTCCAGTCTTGTTTGGTTCCAATGGCATCGCTGCTAATAGGCTCCCAAAAACTAGGCCAGCCTGTACCACTGTCGTATTTGGCCTCTGAAGAAAAGAGGGGTTGACCACATCCAGCGCAGTGATAAATGCCAGGAGTTTTGTTGTCAAAGTACTCATTTTGGAAGGGAGGTTCCGTACCCTCTTTCCTCAAGATCATAAACTGCTCTTCGGTTAATAGTTCTTTCCATTCCGCTTCCGTTTTGGTGATCTCGAATTGCTCTGACATTGCTTGTGCTCCTGATGTTTTGACAAAATATCCCAGCGTTCCAGCTGTGAAACCAAGTCCAATCTTAATGGCTGTACGTCGTTGCATAAGTACTCACAAAATCCCGATCAATGAATTGACTATGATCATTGAAGACACACTGAGTTGGTTTCGCCTGAGAGTGCCCTTAGAGGTTGTTAATCTCTATTCTACAGTCTTAACATAACTTAACTTTCTCCATTATAACCATTACATGATTACAACTTTTAGGTCTGAGTGGTTTCCAGCAAGGTTTGGAGTTGATCTAAGGCGGTTTGGGCCACTTGGGCTTGTTCGGAAAGGGTTTGCACAACCTGGGTACTAGACTGAGCTGCAGTAACTGTGTTGTCACTTTTGCGCTGAATTCTCTCAGCCAGTCCTCGGATGCGGCTGCTGGCTTCTGTGGTGCGTCCGGCTAGTTTACGAATTTCTTGAGCAATCGCTCCAAATCCACCAACAGCACTTCCGGTTCGATTGGCTTCAACCGCAGCATTAAAGGAAAGGAGACGGATATAGCCTGCGACCTCTACAATCAAGTCAGCAATAGTGTTGATCTCACGTAATTCGTTGGAAAGATCTTGGCTACTTCTAGCAATTTCTTCTGCTAAGTTGCGAACAGCTTCAACGCCTTCAAAGGTGGCTGCAAATGTTGATTGCCCTTTTTCAGAAAGGAGAGAGCCAATTTCTAAGATGCGGCTGTTGAGTTGAGCTAATTCTTCAGATCGGGCTTGAGCTGCTTGTCTTTCAGCTTCAAGAGCCAAATTTTGAGCTAGAATTTCTGACTTTTGCCGTTCTAAATCTTGAGCATACTTCAAATTCCGGTTCTTTTCTTTTTCTAGAGCTACTAGTACCGACCTCATTTTTTCCTGCTGCTCTTGGATCTTGTGCTGAGTTGAAAGATGCACCTTAGATTGAGCCACTAACAGGACTGGGATATCCAGTAGGCGAAAGTCTTGATTGTCTAGTTCGACTACGACTGGATCATAAATAGTTTCTTCAGGTCGTTGGAACGCTAACCGAGAAGCTTCTACTACAGTGCAGCTGCCAGATAACTGGACAAAATCCCTTTGATGAAATTCAATCATGTTACTGATGGGTCGGTTTAGAAACACATCTAGACCATAAGGGCGGCTTAACATCCACTCTAAAATGGCCCGACGAGTTAACATTCCCATTACAGAGGCATCACGCAAGACAACGACACCACAGAGCTTGTTGTCATCTTCTAACCGCCGGACAATATTGTCACAAGGCGTCTCGTAGCTAACCTGGAAATCAATCAATTCAAGGTCGGCAAGTTTGGTTTCGATGGATAGATCTGGCATAAGTGATGCGGTCCACAACGGTTCAACTAAGACACGGCTCAAACGCCCTAAGGGTCATCCTCTAGCTTGTCCCAATGTCTTCTCTCATTGATTTGAGGTTGGTTTTGGGAAATCAGTTGACAACACTCCTAACAACTAGAGTGACTCACAAGTAACACATCTTATTCATTAGTCGATCCATTATTTATTTAACCTCAGCCGAGGCTTCTCTTCAATTAAGGCTGAGTTAACATTAAATCTCACAGGCCTTAGTCAAATGGCTTCTGTATGTCCAAATTGATCATCGCCTCAGCTACTTTGATGCAAAACCTAGCTGCTCAAATAGGAGAACACTGTCAATCTGGAACCGTGATCTTATTACAAGGTCATCTGGGGAGTGGTAAGACAACCTTTACTCAAGGCTTAGGCCAGGGGCTAGGGATCTCAGCTCTGATCAGTAGTCCAACTTTTACCTTACTCCAAGAGTACTGGGAGGGTCGGTTGCCGCTTTTTCATGCTGATTTATACCGGTTGAGTCCTGGAGCAACTGCAGACTTGGGTTTAGAGGAGTTATGGGAGGGTCCTGGTGTTGTGGTGATTGAGTGGTCAGACCGACTGCTGGAACTACCAGAGGCTTGGTTGGGGCTAGAGTTGGCCTGGGTTGATGATCAGTGTCGATCCATTCAGGCCAGTTGGCAAGGAGACTACCATCACCACTTATGGCAGCAGGCCTATCGACAAGTGACGGGCAAGTGACGGGCTTTTTGAAAGGGTGGATCACAGGACAAACACTATTTGCCAATGGTAGGGTATACAACTCGATAAGAGCGAGCACTTCATGGATCGAGACTTCTCACAGCCTCTACTAGTAGTCTCAGGCTGGACTCTAGTTCTTCAGGCGTAAACACACAGTGACCATATCGTTCAACTGGAATGATCTGAAGTAGATCCTGAGCATTATTGTCTGCTACCTTCTGTTCAAACTCCAGAGCTTGAGTAAACGGGACGGTTGGATCCAATGTGGTGTGTAAGAGGGTTACAGGAACACTTAACTGACCAGTAGGTTCAAACTTATCGATTAAGGTCTGTAATGCCTGTGGATTCGCTGTAAATCTGTCAATTTCAGTATTCAGAGTTGCATCATTGGATGATCCACGATACTCAGTGGTTTGGTTATCGAATACTTGACCCCCTAAGTTCAACAAAATATCGCCTGAAGCTACACTAATATGACCACCTAGCACTTTAGTCGCTGCATCCAAGATCGTACTCGGATCCTCAGGATCGGTTGCAACCCCTGCGACAGTGAAAAGCTGGGCAGCTCTATCGGGTTGAGTCTCAAGCGCTTCGGCAACTTGAGGTGCATACTGGCTGGGAATATTAATGATCTGGGCGGGTGGAAAAAAAGTGGCGTCTCCTGGTAATAGATCAGGATAAAAATAATCAAATAACACTCGAAAGTTAGCAAAATAATCCAGTTCAGTTCTATAACTATTCACCGCTCCACAGAGGGCTAAAATTCCATCGGCACTTTCAGGAAACTGCTCTTGAGCTAACATCGCCACCGAGGCCCCATAGGACACTCCAAATAGATAAACCCTTTGTGGAAGGCTAAATTCTTGTTCAAAAATAGCGATAACATCGATTAGATCAGCTATTTGATCATCAATAGCCAGTCCATTTTTTGAATAGCTTGTGGTGGCAAACCCATAGTCTAAACTGGGGAAGAATTCCGATAAGGGCACTTCAAAATCGGCAAACCCATCAGCTAGATCAAGTGGGTTAAAAATAGATCGATAACCGTGGGCAAAGACAACTAATTCACCATTCCAGTGGCTGGGCAGACAGACTCGATAATTGGCTCCTGATAACTGTTTACCTTCTGTGCAGGTCGTAGAACCAGCTTCATTACCTGGAATTCGGGTCAGATGTTCTGGGATTACCCAACCTGGTGTATCTAGCAATTCGTTAATCCGATCAACCATCAAGATAGGATCAGGACCTACTTGTAGCCTGGCTAAAATGGCAGCTATATCAACGACATTGAATGGGCCAGGTCCCACATCAACAAAATTAGAATTTGCTGCCGTCGGCAGAGGGTTGAGGCTAGTGGCTGTGATCAAACCTGGCGAGTCTAATAGCTCATTGGCTCGGGCACTAATACGCTCTGCTGTTTTCGGATCAACTTGAAGTGTCGCTAAAGCTATGGCCACATCAGCAGCTGTGACTTTGTCCGGATCGCCTACATAAATGAACTCTGTACCCGTAGGCAGACTAAGTGAGGCAGGGGTAGAGATCAGGTATCCACAGCTAATCAGAACACTAGACACCAGACCTAGAGCCAGGCTGAATGAAGATTGAATGATCAGAGTACTTTGAGCCATCTTAGTTACCTTAGCCATCTTAGTGACTGTAACCTTTATAGAAGTGCAGTTAGCTTTTAACAACTAGTAACGATCGATCGGGTATGTTGAGAATACTTAAGCAGAGAATACTTTAAAAGATAGTAAAATTAGGAGTGAATCTTCCAGCCTGTCTGTTTTCTAGCATTGATACATCTTCAGTAAGTCTGTTTTTGTTCCCCAGACTCTGTTTGTCAAACTTAAGTAGAAGATGCTCAAATTCACAGCGAAGACCATTGAAATATCCAAAGATGAAATATATGAAATAGTCAAAGATCACTATAGATCTCAGTATATTCCTAGATAGGGCCACGTTTGATCATGTTGCTAATTTGTGAGGGATAGTTGCCAATTCCACTCATGCCTTTAAAAGAAGTTAAAAAAGAAGGCAGGCACTTCACTTTTGGCTAAGAGGAGGGTGAGGTTTTCCGATCTAGAAGACCATAGATCCATAGAGTAGAAGCTAAGCCCGCAAAATGGGCTAGGGTAATAGAGGCACTAGCATTAGCCAGAAGTAACCCTGGAATCTCAAGCTGGAGACCTACGCGGCTAAACAGCGTCATTCCTAAAATCTCTCCAACTTGGGCTAGGGAACTGATAATAGAAAGAAAAATACCGACTAGGCTAGCATAAAGGACTAATTGAAGCTGGCGATCTACTTGAACTACGGCGGCAGCTGGATCGGCTCGAAGGCGGCGACTTAGCTTTTGGTGAGACCAGGTGAGATAAATGCTGGCTACTAAGGTCAGCAAAGCTAATAAAACTGTCCAAAAGGCAATGGTAGTTCCGGCTCCTTCTCGATAGATCCGGCTTAAACGAAAGACACGTCCAAAGACTACAAATAGCCAGGATAAGGAGGCCAGTACACCTAGGGCACTTTGAATCCAGAGACTGATCAGGCCACCCCAGGCTAAGCGGCGATTGACCTGCTCTAGTTTAGGGGAGTTAGGTTGAAATAACTGACCTGGCTCGTACATAAGTTAGGATAGGCTGGAGTATATTCCTAGGGTACCTCTAGATCTCAGGTTCGTCCCCCGTCAAATGCCGGATCACAGTGACACATTCTCTTCAGTTTCGAATCCTGCATCTTGAAGCGCCCGAATTTCGGCCTCGATTTCTTGACGGAGGATCTCACCCTGATCTCCTCGAACTCGTAAGGTGATGCGATTGTAGTCAGGGACTGTCATGCCATTGATGGTAATAATTTCCGTGGCTTTCCGAATAAATTTACGCTGAATTTCTGCTTTTAACTCAGGATCAATCGTGCCTTCACTCTGCTCTAAAGCCAGGATTCGATAGGGTTCAATCTGGAGCACAATTCTGGCAAAGAGAGCCTTTTGATCAGCCGTAATTTCATTGATAACGCCTGATTGAGCTAAAGCGGGTAAGTCTTGAAGTGGCAAAGTCGGTAACCAACTGATCCCCCAAAGTAAACTAAGACTCAGCCAAACACTTGAAAAGCTCCAGCGATCTTGCATGACTTCTCTACTCATAACACTCACTCACGTTGCCGTAACATTCCCATCGGGATGCTGCTCTTGGCTATCACCCACTGTCTTAAACTCTCAAGACTAGTAATATTGGGGAGAAGTTCCAAGATGGCTCAGGCAGACCATAGATTCCAAGGATATCAGACTAGCCAGAGTTTTCAGTCAAGGACCACCTGTGGCTTAATGCAATGACATGATCATCACTAGATACCCCGAGATGCTTAAACTAAAACTTAGCCTGAGATCCTAAAGTCTTGAAGATGGTATAGCTTAGTGAAAACCTCATGTCTCAGAAAACTGATGTCTGATCGCTCTTCATTTGCCATTACTGTTAACGATCTTACCTTTGCCTGGCCGGGATCAGCTCCCCTGTTGACTCATTGTTCACTACAGATTCCTAAAGGTCAGTTTTGGATGTTGTTAGGACCTAATGGTAGTGGTAAATCCACCTTGTTTCGCTTACTCATGGGTTTATTGCCCTCACCTGATCCGGCCTCAATTAACATCGAGCAGCCCGTTGGAGTGGTTTTTCAAAATCCTGATCATCAATTAGTTATGCCGACAGTCGGTAATGATGTTGCCTTTGGCCTTGCGCATGAGTCATTATCACTTTCAGACATCCGTAAACGAGTTGAAAAGGCTTTAGCTCAAGTCGGGTTGTTGACCCTGATCCGACGCCCCATTCACAGCTTAAGTGGAGGGCAAAAACATCGAGTTGCTGTGGCAGGTGCTTTGGCCCGTCAAAGTCAAGTGTTGCTATTAGATGAACCCACTGCTCTACTGGATCCCACCAGCCAGCGTGATCTAGTGCAGCACATTCGCACGTTAGTTGATGAAGAAGGGCTAACAGCTCTATGGATTACGCATCGCCTTGATGAACTACAGTGGGCTGATGGTGCTCTGATCCTATGGAATGGTCACATCATTGAACAAGGATCGCCTCAAGTGGTGCGACAACGAATTGAACAGATCTTGATGCAAAGCCGGACGTCTACCCCCCGATCCGATGAGTTTTAGATCAGTCACAGACCCTGTCAATCAACTATCCTCAAATCTGATCGGATAGGATTAGAGATCCCATAAATCAAGCTGTTGAGGTTGGATATCTGCCAAGGGAGTAATCAAGCTTGACTGGTCGTTAGAGGGCCGATTGACTTGTAAAGAGACTGGGTAGGACTCCATTTCAGAGGCGGGGTAGGGTTGCAAGTAAGGTCTTAGTAGGTGAGGGTCCTTTAGGCTAGGATCTAGCCAGGTGGCAAAGGTATGAGGATCTAAGATGACTGGCATCCGAGGATGTAAAGAGGCTAGCAATGGATTTGCTGAAGTTGTGAGAATGGTACCTGTGGTAAGGAGGCTTCCATTAGGGTCTTGCCAGCGATCCCAAAGACCTGCAAAAGCAAAGGGTTCGCCTGACTTTAAGTGAATATAGTAGGGTTGTTTTTGCCGCTGTGGTGGACGAGCTTGCCATTCATAAAAACCATCGGCAAAGATCAGACATCGCTGTTGTTGGAAGGGACGACGAAAGGCAGGTTTTTCCATCAATGTTTCTGAGCGAGCATTGATCATAGATGCTGCTAGTGTTGAAATCTTAGTCAGATCCTTAGTCCAATGTGGTATTAACCCCCACTGGATGTAAGTGAGTGTCCAACTGCCATCGTTGAGTAAGCTCGGGATGGGCTGTGAAGGCGCAATATTATATCGGGGGCCTTGCCACTGATTGAGCTGTAGCTGAGGCACCAACTGTTGGAGGCTATTGGGGTCAGCTGTCAATGTAAAGCGTCCACACATACGGTTTCTCCTGACTGACCAAACCCACCCCCGCCGGGAGTGGCAATGACAATGCTATCGCCGGGTGCCATCTTGACCTGATCACAACTGGCTAAATCCTCAATCGAGCCATCCGCCCGAATCACTTGATTGACACCGACCTGACCGGTTGATCCACCCTGTAAGCCTGGAGGAGCCACTTGCCGATGACTGGAGAGAATAGCTACCGTCATGGGATCTAGGCACTTCAACTGTCGAATCACTCCATTGCCCCCAGGATATTGGCCTCGACCCCCACTACCTTGTCGAATCTGGAAGGTTTCTATGAGTACGGGATATCGAGACTCTAAGACCTCAGGATCTGTGATGCGTGAATTAGTCATGTGCGTATGTACAGCATCGGTTCCTGCAAAGGTCGAGCCGGCTCCAGATCCTCCACAGATGGTCTCATAATATTGATACTGATCGGTGCCGAAGGTGAGATTATTCATTGTCCCTTGGGCCGCTGCCATGACACCTAGAGCCGCATAAAGAGCATTGACAATGGCCTGGGAGGTTTCAACATTACCCGCTACAACGGCGGCTGGGGCTTCAGGGTTAAGCAAACTGCCAGATGGAGTAATGATCGTCAACGGTTTCAGACAGCCTGCATTTAATGGAATCTGGTCGTCAACTAAAGTGCGAAACACATACAGTACAGCAGCTTTAGTCACTGCCAGGGGTGTATTAAAATTAGAGGGTTGTTGAGCTGATGTTCCCGTGAAATCAATACAGGCTGAGTGAGTACTGGCATCTAAGGTGACCTGGACCTGAATCTGGCTGCCGTCATCAAGGGGATAACAGTAAGCTTGACTATAAAATCCCTGGCTGATCAGACGGGCTATCGCTTGGCGTACACAGGCTTCAGCATTTTGCTGCACATAAGTCATGTAGGCTTGGACAGTTGCTAATCCAAAGGTTTTGATCAGAGCGTTTAAATCTTGAACCCCTCGATTATTAGCAGCAATTTGGGCTTGTAGGTCAGCACAATTTTGGGTCGGATTGCGAGCAGGGTAGGGACCCGATGTCAACAAACGGTGGACCTCATCTTCTTGAAAAGCTCCTTGAGTAACCACTAAACTGTGATCGATCAGAATCCCTTCTTCTAGGATAGAGTGACTATGAGGTGGCATGGATCCAGGGGTAATTCCACCAATATCGGCATGGTGACCACGAGAGGCAACATAGAACCCGATCTGCTGACCATCGCTGGCAAAGACAGGTGTAATTACAGTGATATCGGGGAGATGAGTACCGCCATTGTAAGGATTGTTGAGAGCATAGACATCACCTGGCTGCAGTTGATGGTGTTTGGCTTGAATTAAGCTTTGTACACTGTCACTCATAGAGCCTAAATGGACTGGGATATGAGGAGCATTGGCTACCAGATGACCAGTAGCATCAAATACAGCACAGGAGAAATCCAGCCGTTCTTTAATGTTGATTGAGTAGCTGGTGTTTTGCAAAATGCTACCCATAGCTTCAGCGACTGCTTGAAACAAATGGTTAAAGATCTCTAGCCATACTGGATCCGGTTGCTGACTCAAGGATGGTTGCTGCTGAAACTCTGGTGTCCTAGGTTGAGCTTTAAGGATCAGATTAAGATGATCATCAATGTGGGCTGACCAATACGGTTCAATGACAACGGTACCAGTTGTTTCAATAATCAGAGCAGGGCCGGTAAGAGAATGACCAACTTGGAGCGTTTCTCGTTGATAAACTGGTGCGCTGTGGTGTCGCCCGTTTAGGTAGAGTCGGACAGTAGCTACTGGATCTAGAGGGTTGAGTTGGGTCGTGGGTGCACTAGGGGGAGTTGGAACAGGAGTCTGACTGATCGCTTCAACAAAGATTGATTCAATCCACAAGCGCTTATGGGCCATGATAAATCCATATCGCTGTTGATGCTGGGCTTCAAACTGAGCTGTCATGCTTTGAAGATCGCTGCTGTCAACCAGTAAGGGCACATCGGTTCCTTCGTACTTGAGCCGAACTTTAGGGACAAGGGTGATCTCAGTTACTGGGACTCCCTGCTTGAGTAGATCGTGTTGAGCTTCTAGAGCACACTGGGCCTGGTGTTTTTGCATCTCATCTAAGCTAGGTAGTTCAAGGGGAGCCTCAATGCTATGTTCTCGGATCGCGCTCAGATCAGCTAGGCCCATTCCATAAGCTGACAACACTCCTGCATAAGGATGTAGGATCACGGTCTGAATCCCTAGAGACTGGGCCAGAGCGCAGGCATGTTGTCCCCCTGCACCTCCAAAGCAGCACAGGGTATACTCGGCGACGTTGTAACCGCGTTGGGTTGATATTTTTTTAATTGCATTGGCCATTTGGAGCACAGCAATGTGTAAAAAGCCTTCAGCTACCTCCAGTGCAGTTCGGGCAGATCCTGTTGCGGTTGTAATATCGGTGGCCAGAGTTTCAAATTGACGAGTGACGGCAGCTTGATCAAGAGGTAGGTCGCCTTGAGGCCCAAAAATAGCTGGGAAAAAAGCGGGCTGGAGTTTACCCACCATGAGGTTAGCATCGGTGATCGTGAGTGGACCCCCATGGCGATAACTCACTGGACCGGGGAAGGCCCCTGCTGATTCAGGTCCCACGCGGTATCGGGCCCCATCAAACCTCAAGATCGATCCGCCCCCTGCCGCAATGGTATGGATAGACAGCATGGGTGCCCGAATGCGGACCCCCGCCACTTCAGTTTCAAACGTCCGTTCGTACTCACCGTTATAGTGAGAAACATCGGTTGAGGTCCCCCCCATATCAAAGCCAATGATTTTGTCAAATCCAGCCAACTGAGAAGTCTTAACGGCACCCATAACTCCCCCTGCTGGACCTGACAGAAGGCTATCTTTCCCTCGAAAAAAATCAGCTTTAGCTAAGCCACCTTGAGACTGCATTAACCATAATCGACTCGGATCTAGTTCACGGGTCAGTTGCCGAATATATCGCCTTAAGATCGGAGACAGATAAGCATCCACAACGGTTGTATCGCCCCGACTCACAACTTTCATTAAGGGGCTAACCTCATGAGACGTTGAAATTTGAGTAAATCCGATCTCATGAGCCATCTGAGCCACAATGTGTTCATGGGCAGGATAGTGATACCCATGCAGCAGCACAATTGCAATAGCTCGGAATCCTTGATCATAAACGGCTTGCAATGCTTGATAGGTTACAGCTGGATCGATCTCCACTAGGACTTGACCCTGAGCTGAAACCCGTTCTGGAATCTCAATGACCTGGGTATAGAGCATATCTGGTAAGTGGATAGCTAACGCAAAAATGTCAGGTCGATTTTGATACCCAATCCTTAAAATATCTTGAAAGCCCTGCGTGATCGCTAATAGGGTAGGTTCCCCTTGCCGTTCCAGAAGAGCATTCGTGGCGACGGTTGTCCCCATCTTGACCTGTTTTATTTGATCAAGCGGTAGGGGCTGATCGGTCGTTAACCCTAGACAATCCCGTATGCCTTGAAGCACTGCATCGGAATAACGAGAGGGATGCTCTGACAGTAACTTATGAACTTGCAGGGAGCCATCGGGCCGTTGTGCCACGATATCGGTGAATGTCCCGCCCCGATCAATCCAGAACTGCCACTGCTGGTTTAATGGGGCTGGAGTTAAGGTCTGAGCCATCTTGATCCAACTAGACTAAGCTGATGAACTGGCCATCAATCGCAACCGTTCGCCTAAATGCTGCAGCTGTTTAGCCATTTGCAAATTGTCCTTTTGCAGTTGCGAGATCTTGTCACAGCTATATAGCACGGTTGTATGATCTTTACCACCCAGGGCATCGCCAATTTTAGGCAAACTTAACTCTGTATAATGCCGCATCAAAAACATGGCAATTTGCCGAGCTTGACTAATATCCCGTTTGCGTGACTGGCCTAGCAAATCCTCTCGAGCCACATTAAACTCCTCTGAAATCACATCCAAAACAATGTCAGCTGTAATCTCCTTGGGTTCTGTAGGTGGACTCAATATGGGCTGAATATTCTCCACTGACATCGCTAGCCCCGAGATCGAGACAAAAGCAACCGCTCGGATCAAAGCACCTTCTAGTTCTCGAATGTTAGTGGTGTAGGTTGAGGCAATATACTCAATCACGTCCGGTGGCAATCGCATCCCTTCATACTCAGCTTTCTTCTGTAAGATCGCCATGCGAGTTTCAATGTCTGGCGATTGGATCTCAGCAATCAACCCCATTGAAAATCGAGAACATAGCCGATCTTGCAACCTAGGAATCAGGTGGGGAGAGCGATCTGAAGCTAATACAATTTGCTTACCGGTTTCATGCAACGTATTAAAAGTATGGAAAAACTCTTCCTGGGTACTCTCTTTGCCTTCAATAAATTGGATGTCATCTATGAGTAAGACATCAACATCCCGATAGTGCTCACGAAAGGCTTGCATGTTGTTTCGTCGTAAGGCATCGATCCAGTCATTGGTAAAGCGTTCGGTGGAAACATAGGCAACTTTGGCGTGGGGATCACATTCTAAACGATAGTGACCAATGGCCTGCATCAGGTGCGTTTTGCCTAATCCTACTCCCCCGCACAGAAAGAAGGGGTTATAGGCTTGGCCCGGCATATCCGCCACAGCTAGCGCTGCTGCATGAGCCATTCGATTATTGGCCCCTACCACGAAGCGAGAAAAACTATACTTAGGGTTTAAATCGGCAGCTCGGGCTGAAATGGTCTCACCTGCTTCGAGAGGGGGACCTGGGTAAGCAGGCATTAACAAATCTTCATTGTCTTCAACCTTGGCATCTGGCGACACTGAAAACTGAACGGCAATTGGGAATCCTAAGATCTCCTGGATCACCTCAGCGATAGTGGGGGCATAGTGCTTTTGCAACCATCCTCGAGCAAAGTGGTTAGGTGTACAAATGGTCAAGCAATCGGCTGTGAGAGATTCTGGTTTGGCCGTTTTGATCCAAGATTCATAGGTAGGACGGCTTAACTGAACTCGCAGGTGCCGTAACACTTGCTCCCACAGCTCACTTAGAGAAATATCAGTATCAACAGAAAGTTCGGCCACAGTCTTTGCGCAGATAACCATTGCAGTGAATTGTTGCAAAAAAATAGCGGGACAGCGATAGGATCAGCTCTGATCTCAAGCCTTGATCTTTGAAAGCAATTAGTCTTTAAAAGACTCCAAGCCCAAATGCAAGCCTGGGTTTTTAACTGTAGCCCCTGTTTTGTCTCTAGCCAATCTGGTGACTAAAGCAAAAGTTCGCTAGAATTTATGATCTGTGTCTACACTCTTGATCTTTAACTAACTGTATATTATGACCAAACGTACATTACGCGGGACCAACCGCAAACGCCTTCGTGTATCAGGATTTCGCTCTCGGATGAGTACCCCTGGAGGTCGTCGTATTATCCGGAGGCGGCGAAGTCGAGGTCGTGCTCGTTTGGCCGTGCAGTAGCCCATGTCCTGATTCCAGATCCCGGCTCTAATGTCTATGTTGCCAGCTTCTTATCGGCTTAAGCATCGTGACGCCTTTAAGCAACTCTATCAGCAGGGGCAACGTCGTACAGGATCCCTCTGTGTGATTACCTGGTTGCCTATTCCAGAACCCACAACTCAGGTTGCTATTGTTGTCAGTAAAAAGGTGAGCCGCCGAGCAGTGGACCGTAATCGAGTCCGCCGGCAAATCCGAGCTGCCTTACTTCAGTTATGGCCTAGTGTAAAGCCAGGATTTTGGATTCTCATTAATGTTCGCTCTCAGGCTCTAGGCCGTACGGGAGCTGAGTTAGCTCAAGAACTCTTAAGGCTCCTATCTAAAGCTAAGTTGCTGGTCTCATGACTGATCCAGAGTTTGAATCTTGAAGCCATCCAGATGAGGTCCTCAGATCTAAAGCTTGCAACCTTAATGTGATTGATCTGTCAATGAGCTGAGAAAGATATTAAGCTAGGTAAAGACAGCTGTTAAGTTGTGGACAAAATCGATGGCTATTAAAGAAGAGGTCTATTTTGAGGGTGGCCCCCACTATGGGGATCTCATCATCAACACCATTGTGGGCTCTACTATCATTGGCTTGCCCTTATTTGTTGGCGCGTTAGTTCGTCGACTTTGGGTCAGATATCGGATCACTAATCGCCGCATTACGGTCATGGGGGGCTGGGGTGGCCGTGATCGCTCAGATATTATCTACAAAGAAATCGCCAAAATTGTATCGGTGCCACGAGGGCTTGGAGCTTGGGGCGATATGGTATTAACGCTGAAAGATGGTAGTCGACTGGAGCTTCGCTCGATTCCAGACTTTCGTACCGTCCAAGAGTACATCACCACTCAAATGCAGGGCCAAAGTGCATCAGCCTCAGCCTCTTCTGCTCATCAAGCAGCTACGGGAACGTCTTCCTCTCAAACTGATGCGCCAGTTATGGATGAGAGTGATCCCTCCGAGACTGTCAAACCCACATTTGGAGAACAAGCAGAACAATGGAATGGTCGGCTGGCCATGGTTGGGTTTATTGGATTAATTGTGTTGGAATGGTCAACTAACTCTACCCTCGTTGAGATTATTCAATCTTTCTTCAATCTATAGTTGAAACGAAAATCTATATGCCTAACTGCATTCAGAGTGTAACGACACAGATTGTTGAAGGTGAACGTCATCCCTTTCCGATCTTGATTATGGATCTGGCAATTGATGACTTGGATGCTATCGATGTTTTTTTTCAGCATGTTGCTGACGTTTTCAAAGATGAGAAAAAGTCTACGCCTCAACTTTCAGCAATCAGAGTCATGTTGATGGGGAGCTTGACCACAGCCGCTTTCAAGGAGCGATGGCGACATAGGCTTGCGGTTGATCCTGGCCTATGGCTAGGGATGGATGAAATGATGGAAGCTACGGTGATTCACTGTAAACCTGATGGAACTGTCATTTCAGAACTATCTTTGCTCTAAATCTCCTACTAGTATCAATCCTGCCGCTCCTCTAGTAAACGCTCTAATGTGCTTCCTGGAGGTGGATTGTTTCGTGGAGGTGGTGTTCTAATTTTAATGACGGGTGGAGGTGTTTGTGTAGGAGTTGGCGGTGGTGGGGGAGCAGGTGGTGGAGCTGGTAGTGGTGGCATCGGAGTTGATACCGGAGCTGGTGGTGGAGCTG
>CAYSWV010000074.1:10926-19536 GCA_964434865.1 uncultured bacterium | reverse complement strand
GGTTAAAGCTGGAATACGGGGCACTTTTAACAACAGCCGCCGTAATCGGTTAGTTGCTAGCAAGGCCACTTGGTCATATCGTTGACTAGCACCCACTAATAAAACGCCCTGATCAATCGTTAACAAGGGTTGTTGATTTAATCGGACAACAAAAACATTGTCTGGACCCCGTTCAACTGTAATGTCAGTATCATCTAAGGGTTGCTGGACAAGTTGATTGAGCTGCGAAACTAGGGTACTAGCTCTATCAAAAGGATCAACGGCTGTTGGATGTTCAGTAAAGCTGATCACGGGTAGATCACGGAAGTATACGGTGGACACATTTTTATCATCCATCTGGTAGTAGTGGAATGTCGCCAAAGGCACTGATCCAGCTGCAGCCAACGGTTGACCCACTTTCAAGACTGGTTCGTGAGCTGAACGAGAGGCTGGATCAGGGGCTAAAACAGGTTGCTCAACTTCATGAGAGGGTGCTTTCAAGGGGAGATCTTCAGCTGGACTGGTCCAAGGATCATCAATCATGAAGGGGTCTGAAAGAGTTGGGGTATCCTGATTCAGCTTTATCTGATGCTCAAATACAATCTCGTGGCCTACCCAAGAGGTTTCTGCTGTCCCGGTGTGGGGTGACGCTTGAGCTTTGGGTTGGGGTAAGCCAGCCAGCAAAATCAAAGCGAGGCCGATCACAGGGGATTTTCCCATAGAGCCTATCCTTTCTTAGTCGGTACACAACGATTTCAGCCGCAGTTTAATGTAACATGGCTTTTAGGATTTGACCCTTCAAATCATGAGGCAAATCATGAGGTTTCATGTCAAAAGACAGATCCAAAAACTGACAAAAGCTTGACAGATTATAGGACTGAAGGATCTTGGATTACCGCACAGCAGGCGTTGACGTCTCATTAGGCCATCAATTTGTCCAGCGGATCAAAGCTCAAGTGGAGCAGACTCACCGACCGGGTGTATTAAGCGGTCTAGGTGGATTTGCGGGACTGTTTGAGGTGCCGTCTGGATTCAAAGCGCCTGTACTAGTAGCCGGGACCGATGGAGTCGGGACTAAACTTAAAGTTGCCCAACTTTACAACAAACATGACACGATTGGTCAAGATCTAGTTGCCATGTGCGCTAATGATGTCTTAACAGTAGGGGCTGAGCCACTCTTTTTTCTGGATTATGTGGCTACGGGACGCCTTGATCCCGAGGTCTTAACTCAAGTGGTTGAGGGGATTGCAAGAGGCTGCCAACAAGCTGGCTGTGCCTTACTAGGAGGCGAAACAGCTGAAATGCCAGGATTCTACACCCTTGGAGAGTATGATCTAGCTGGATTTTGTGTGGGCGTGGTGGAAAAAGCTCGGATCCTAGACCGATCACAGGTACAAGTGGGCGATCTGCTCTTGGGCTTACCTAGTACTGGCCTCCACAGCAATGGATTTAGCTTAGTGCGGCAGCTGGTCTCTGATCAGGAATGGCAATGGACAGATCAACCCCCAGGGTTAGACCAACCGTTAGGCGAGATCTGCTTAGTCCCAACACCCATCTATGTGGCTGATATTCTAGCGGCGCTCCAATCTGGTTTGATGATTCATGGCATGGCTCATATCACAGGTGGTGGACTGCCCGAAAATGTCCCCCGCTGCTTAGGATCTCAACAATCTGCTCAGATTGATCCAACCACATGGGAGAGCTTGCCTATCTTCGACTGGATCCAGCAGCAAGGCCAGATTGAGCGATTAGAGATGTTCCGCACCTTCAATATGGGGATCGGGTTTGTGATAGTGGTTCCACCTGATCAAGTGACGCCAGCCCAAAGGGTGTTACCATCATCGCAAGTGATCGGACAGGTTATTGAGGGATCAGGTGAAGTTTTAGGCTTAGATTAATGAGATAATTTCACATGATTTCACATTAAAATAAATAATAATAGTTTTTCTGGATAGGGATAATCGGGTAATGATGTCTGTAGTTCTGAACCCTGAAGAAAGACTGAAAGCTTATTTGATCGCAGATTGGTTATATACAGGCCAGTCATACCAGCCAAATCCAAATGCACTAAATTCAAATGCAAACGAAACCTACAGTTCAAACATAGGATCATAACCGCTATTCAAATTCATGATCATACTTCAAGCCTTCTCTTCTGAACTCAAGCCATCTGCTTCTGAACTCAAGCCATCCGATTGATCATAGACTAATCTCAGGCATCCTTGTATTGTGCAACACCCCTTTTGGGCTGTCATCCATCAATCCCGATCCTTAATTGATCATAAAGGCAGTACTGAACACTTGTGTTTGAAAATATACGAAGTACGGATTTGATATTTTATAATTTCTTGAGGATCTTAATGTGTGAATTTGATTGACAAACCTTCAAGGATATTGATATCTTCTATCTCAACTCGACATTTGTTGACCACTCCAACTTAAGGCTGAGTTTTGTAAGACCCAATCCTGCTGTGGTTTTAGCTGCTGGTGTTTGGGGTTGTGATGACTGCTCTTTAAAAAAAGGTAATAACAATGAACTTCTCAGTTAATGTGAAGCAATTAATGCTGCTTGCAACTACAGTATCTTTGGTGTCTTGCGGTGGCCGATCCTCCAGTCCTATTGCTGTAGCCCCCATAGTTGAATCTCAACCTCAACTAGAAGCTAGTGTTGATGGATCGTTCACTCTCAGTCAGCCTACTGGACCGGTTGAAGCGGCTGGTTTGCTCAGGATTGATGTGAATTCTCCCGATCCCTTACCCGAGACTATCAAGGTTGATCAGGTTGAATTTGTGGCACTATCAGTAGAAGTTAACTCCAATTTCCGGTCTTATGTACCTAAAGCTGATGATCTATTTCAAGCTCTAGAGTCTATTGATCAAATTATGTTACCAGGGGTCGCTCGGGCTGAAGTACGGGCGGTACTGTCAACAGTTGAGCCTGAAAAAATTGCCCTGATCTATCAAGGAAATTTAACTGAAGTCACGTTTAACGATTATGTATTAATGCGAGCGGTGGCGGATCTGCCGACTAATTTACGGACGGCTGCCAACATTGCGACCCAAGCAAATACTCTATATCCCACAGGAGCTTATGATCCTAGCCAAATGGATCCGGTGATGGATCAGTTCAATACAGACTATACCGTAGGGGGCCAAGATCCAGCACCCGATCTAACCGATGCGGCTATTGTATTTGCAGCTAGTCTATTGAGATCTGAACTACGAACCAAGGCTAATCTAGCCCTAACGGTAAATGATATTATGCCTAGCCGTAACTTGCAGTCTGAAGAGATCTCTCGGATTCCAGGACAGGGAGTAGGATCGCCGCCTTCTGGCAATCCAGGGCCGATTACAGGTCAGAGTAATGGTGGGGCTCCTGATAATGGATTAGTTGTAACTATTGTAAATGCTAGTGAAGTAGATGGTAAAGCTTACACTGTTGGGGATTCATTTCAGATCACAGCCACTGCTACGGATGAACAGGGGAATGATCTCTCAAATCAGATCCAGTGGGTTAACAGACAGGGGTTGCCTTTAGGTCAAGGGCCTACTCTAACTTATAACTCGGGATCTGAGCCTGACAACGAAACCGTAACAGCTCAAGTCACTGCAGCAGATGGCAGGCAAAATTATGCAAGAGCGAGTTTTGTGATCTCAACTCCTGATGTTATTGTTGCACCCAATGTTAAAGTATCTAGCGGCACTCTACTTTCTGATTCTGCTGTTGAGGACTATAACAGTGTTGCTTTTTGGGATCAATTGTTTGAAGGAAAGCTCCGATTACGCGACACTCCAGATCTACCTGTGTTGAAAGTGGGTGATGTTTTAATTGGGGAAGAAGCTTTTGTGGGTAAAGTTCCTCTTATACCTTTACAAATCACTGGGTTACAAGATCTTGGAGATGTCCTAGATCTGACAGTAACTCCTGCTACACCCGATAAGATTTTTATTGAGGCTGACGTTTCATTTGAATTATCAAATGGATTGGTTGCAGGAAATAGCCAAACACTAAGCAATTTTAGTAACTCAAACCGAATCACTGCTCCCGAGTCATATTGTTTACAATCCCCCACTATTTCTTTACCAGGGCCACTGCCTGACTATATTACACCGGGCTTTCTACCAAGCTGTTCTATATTCATCCCGTTAAATGCATTGATGGGGCTTGATAGTATGACATTTCAGCCCGATCTAAGTAGTATTGATGATATAGAAATTCTAAAGGATGTTAGTTTTGAGATTGATGGCGACATAGGAAAATTCTTTAGTCTCTACATTGAATCTGAAGATCCTACCTATGCAGACTTCAACTTCACATTTGAAGGTTTGGACTTTCTATTACAAGGAAGGTTAGATTGGATTATTCAGAATGGGTTTGTCATGGATGGGGCCTATCAAGCTAAATATGAATTTGTTGAGGAAAACTTGAGTATCCCCAAAATTGGTCCCAAGTTTGCAAATGGTATCAAACTACCAGTTCCGGGTGCGCCCATTCCTGTATGGATGGCAGTAGTCCCTAGTGTCGACTTCGAATTTTCAACACAGCTTGCTGTTGCTGCTAATCAAGGTCTACTTGGTTGGAGTGGCATAGGAGGATTAGACATGAATATCAACATTTTAGATGGAGAGGCTCTAGCCAGAGATCTTGAGCTAGACGAACTACGAATTGAGCCAGTGACACGTGGGCAGCTTGATTTAACTGGAAGTTGGCAAACTGGCTTACCTCTCAATGTAGGCTTCTACCTCTACAATATGATTGGTCCTGAAGTTACATTAACACCCTTCATTGGAGGAGAAGTCCAAGTTAGTCCAGGAGCCCAGTTCCCCGGTAATATAGAATTCTTTGAGCCTTCTGAGGATGACAGTCTGGTCAACATAATTCCACAAAGTGAAATTTTGAGGCTATCTGTAGGCTATCTCAAAGCAATTGATGTGAGTATAAGTACAGGAGGCCAAGGATCTGCCAAGGTCATATCTCTCAATCTAACCCCGATTACATCTGTCGCTGAAATTCCTCAAGAGGTGCTTGACAGATGGGAAAAAGTGAATTCACAGTTCATTGAGCCGTTAAAGGCTTACTTTGAAGATGATCCACTTAATTTAGGTGATCTGAATAATATAGATCTCGGGCCAGTATTTGAAGGGCCCAGCGCTAGTATATTGGATGACTTCAGTATACCTGGGGAAAGATATCTTGTGATTTATGAAATAGTGAATAGACTTTCCCCAGAGTTAGGAAGTAGATTTGTTGCTGGAAAGATAGATCAGGCAATATGGCTTCAAGATTGTCAATTAGTTGATGGAAATTATGACATCACGGCTAGAGTTTACTTCTTTTTAGCTGATCCTGCTGTAGATGATCCAGTGGCTGAAGCAACCCACAATATCACAATTACGGAGGATTCAGCTGGTTGTGAAGCACCTGTAACTGATGGCACGAAAACATTAGAATTTAACGAAGTACAGCTCAATCCCGCAGCATTAAAAGATCAGGAAAGACGGCTAAAAATCCGAGTAGGGCTTACGAATAATAGTTCAAACTTACAAGCTAGTCGTACAACTATTACAAATCAGCCCCCTGTAGCTATCAGCATTATTCCTAATCAATACGGGACGGTGCAGGAGCCTGTAGGCCAGACTGATGAAAATGGCTTTTTTGAAACTAATGTAACAGTGACTCAAGAAGGGAAGACCGCTGAGTTCGAAATTTGTGCTGACTATCAAGGACTACAGACTTGTCGGACCAAAAAGTTACAAGAGGCTTTTGATGCTGCACCAGATAAGCGACTTGTTTTTGAAGTCATTGATCGACCAAAAGGTCAACTAGGCGTTACAGAACCCCTCACACTACGGGTCAGACTCACTGATGCCTCAGGTAGCACTATCATCGATCCCAACACGGGACAACAGCCTCCCATTAATCTTACTTTAAACGGATCTCAAGGCGTAAACCTAGGAACAACTTCAGGAACCGCTGACGGTAGTGGACTCTTCCAAACCACAGTGAGCCTATCCGAATTGGGTAATGGAGCCACTATTGAGGTCTTAGCTGAGTCAGGCGGAGTCTCAGAAACATTAGTAATCCCCCTAGCTGATAGAGCCAGCATGGAGATCAGCTTGCTAGATCTGCCATCCAATCCCTTTATTGTTGAGTACGAACCAGGTGTAACCCGCCCTCAAGTAGAAGGTGAATGGCAACGCCCAGATCAACAAATGGATCCCTATGAAATCGAGGTCAAACTAGCCAGTGAAACCGGCCAACCCGTTTTAGTCAATGGCCAACAACCCCCCGTCCAGATCCGAGTACTCCCTGGTGGCGGTGGATCGGTGTCGCCAGCCCAAGGCCAAACTGATGGACAAGGGAAATTCTCCTTTAGAGCCACCGTAGATCAACCTTTTGAAGATCTAGATATCACCATTGAAGCTGAATATGCCGGCCAAGTGCAAACCTTAGATCTAAAGACTCCTCAAGTGTGTCCCGCGCAGCCTGAGGCCGGGGCAACTCCAGAGCAGATCTTGGGCTTGACGGCGGGGTTACCTAGTAGTCCTACAGTTTTAGGGTATGAGTTGATTAGGGGTAATTTTCTTGATCCTGAATGTGGAGATCCTGATATTCTTGCTTGTCTCAGACCCTATCCTTTTGATCCAGCTGTTCATTCTCTTGTTCCAGTTCCATTGACCTCATTTGATTACGAGACAGGTGAGGCAGCTGTTGATTTGTATGATGACGGGACCTTGGCTGCCTCGGTGTACGAAAACTTTGATTCCAATGATATACCTTTAGAATGGAATGTTTACACTTATGAGGTAGAACAAGACACCACAACAGGGTCTATAGTCTCAATTACTCCAGAACTACTCATAAGCACTGCTGCTCTTCCTGGCACCAACTTTCTTAAGAGAGAAAATCCAGATTTTGATCTTTTCAGATTTTTGATTGGTCCAAAAGGGTCTTATATGGACAGGTCAACAGGTTTTAATGGAGATCCAGGGCCAGACAGCATAGTGTATAACGGCTACCTTAATGGAATGCTTATAGACTCTGCCTATTACTTACGACTAAACTTGGATCTAGTAATTGATCGCCCTTTCGCTACCAGTTTTGGTGATTGGGGGATCGCCCGAGATGAAGGCTATACAAATTCCCTTGGTACGAAAAAGAGATCTTTCAATTTAGAGGGTAAATATTCTGGATTGAACGTTCCTTCTTCTCATGTTCCTCTCGATGTTAGTGAAACTGGCCAAGTATTTGCTTGTGATACTGAACCAAATGGGCCACCTGAAACCGCATCCAAAGCATATATTGAAAGTTGTCGAGTTTATGGAGGGGGGAGTTCCATCAGCATCCCTAACCAGTATCACCCGACAACATCATATGGATCCTCCGGCGATTTCGTTGACTTAGTCAGTGCTCAGATAGATATGGAACTGAATGGTCTAATTCAATGGAAATCGGATGGAGAAGAAATTACTGTTTGCCTAGATCCATAGTATCTGAAGGAGGATCTTCCTAGGTTGATTTGAATTAAGCACATTTCAAGTATAGTTGTCATGATGTTGAGTTGCAAAAAACATAAGCTATGTTCTCTTCCCTGTCCTGCGATGTCCAGACATTTGGGTCTTGTAATCCATAGCTGAGCCACTGATCACCCATAGCTGAGCCACCTATTTCCCACCTGAGGTCCACCTGAGACCTAGAGCATCCTAAGTCAGATACCTAGATCGTGTAGAGGGATCGTTGACTGATGAAATGTTCAAATGGAGTTCTGTAGATCTTGCTCTAAAGTTAGGCCTGTGAGAGTTGCGATCTGCTCCTGAGATAGGCCTGCTTGGATCAGGTTGAGAGCTACTTGGTGTAACTTTTGTTCAGTTCAGCTTGTTCACGTAACTGTTGCTCCTGTTCAGCTCGCTGTCGCTCTTGATCTCGTAACTGCTCAGCTTGTGTTCGTAACTGCCGTTCTTGTGCAGCCTCAGACTGGGCTTGTTCTTCAGGGGGACCCTCCTTCTACCAAATCTTGGCCATTTGCAAGACGAACCCTGGTAGCTCAGGATCACAAGCAATGAAGTCAGGCTCCTTTAAGATCTCAGGCTCTCTCCCCAGGCGATAAATGTATACCGTCCGAGTTTTGCGATCGATTAATAGTCCTAATTGGGAGCCATTTTCCAAGTACTCCTGCATTTTGATCTGTAGGTTCTTGATGGTGTCTGTAGCTGAGCGCAGTTCAACCACAAAGTCAGGGCAAATGGGGGCAAAGGAAGCTTTGTGTTCCTCGGTTAGGGTGTTCCAGCGGTTGCGGCGGATCCAAGCAGCGTCAGGAGAGCGGATAGCTCCATTCGGGAGGGTAAATCCAGCGCTAGAATCAAACACTTCTCCAGTTCCGTCTTGGTCAGACCAATTCCCTATCTGTTGAACAATTCTGAAATTTCGATTGCCTGTATCAGAAAAGGCTGGTGGCATGACAATGACCTCTCCTGTAGCTGTCCGTTCGATGCGTAAGTCTGGATTGGTGAGGCAGAAGGCATAGAATTGTTCTTCTGTCATTTGGGCTTGGGGCACTAGGAAAGACAAATTAATCGCTATGGATAAGGGTTCAGATTTAATCAAGAGGTGAGTCATGACTTTCCTTCTAC
>CAYSWV010000074.1:0-10826 GCA_964434865.1 uncultured bacterium | reverse complement strand
AGATCTAAGACTATTGAGTTGTCATGTTGGATATCTATTGAACTATAGTTTAAACGTGTCAATCATCTGCTTGAAACGGTATTTGATCTCAAGACTCGCTTGATCCTAGAGTAATCCTTTCACTGAACAGTCTGTAGCCGAGTTGATTGAGGTCATATTTTAAGAGGCACCTGAGACCGGCTCAATGATCAAATCGAATACGTAGTCCATAAATCTTGTCGATGATCATCAAGGTCAGTATGAGCAGGAAACCCACACACGTGATCACAAGTTCCGCAGACGGGATGTTGCTGTCGTTCTCCCTTGAGATGCATGAGCCGGAAAGACTGCAGCTCTGCTCCCTGCCAAACCTCTGACACACTTTGCGTCCTAACATCACCCACTAGAGTGCCAAAACTCCAATCTTGACAACACACAGAAACCGTACCATCAAAATTAATGGCTAACTTGGTAAACGCATCGGGGCAGACCACTCGATCGTCTTTGCGAGGATGAACACTGTCTATATCGGTACTAATCGTATTCCCCAGCCGAAAATCTCTAATGTCTGTTCGTGATAACCCGGTGAGGCTATCAATATTAACGAAATCTGAAATCGGACCAAAATCGTTTAGAAATCTTTCTTTCTCGACGTCGGACAAATTGACATCAAGAATTTTGGCATAAACAATCAGAGGATGATCCATTTGCTGTTTCAGGGCATAGAGCTTACCCACATGAGCCTTGATCAAGTCATAGTTCGAGAACGTTTGAGTGATCTCCTGATAGCCCTGATTAGAGACATGCTCAACTGAAATCCGGATCACATCCAACCCAGCCTGAAGTAACTCGCTAGCCTTACTTTCCGTTAATAAGGACGCATTGGTGGTAGTTTCGATAGACTGAGCTACACCGGCTTGTTTAGTGTAAGCCACCATAGCAGCCAGATCTTTGTTTAATAAGGGTTCACCATCTTTGTAGAGGTAAAGCCTAGCGATCTGTTGATCAGCGTCTAAGACCAACTGCTTGAGATCTTCAATGATCTTTTTGAAGAGACCATAGTCCATAACCCCTTTCAGTCGGCCAACGGATTCTAGTAATTGGGGATCTCCAGTTGGACAGAAATGACACTTAAAATTACATACACTGGCCGGATCAATATGAACTGCATAGGGTACCTTCAAAGGCAGCATTTGATGTAGAGGTATGACTGAACTTTGCGTCAGTGCCCGATATGACCTAAAAGTGGATTCAGTAAACATAGGGAATTTTTAGGTTACGGCTTGAATGTTTGGAAATTTCTATAGATCTTGGACCTAATACATCTGGATACTAACACAAACCTCTGACAACAACTACTATCCAGCTAGTCGCTCTGAACACAACCTACACCACAGAGCTATCAAGTTAAATTCCAGTGTCAATTCTGCCCATCATCGCCTACTTTAAAGATAAACGGTCATCAGCCTGATCGAGTTCAAATAGCTCAACTAATCCAGCAGATCCAGTAAAAAAAATACTGGCCGCAGATCTAAAAGCAAAGTTGCGTTTTGAAGCCAGGAGCACTGCAAATACGCTCAGCATAGTATGAATGACTAAACCCACCTGTGATATTCGCAATATGATGATGAAGATCATAGAAGGATGAATAGAGTGTTGTATCCCAAGATCTCCCAGCACCACTATCAAAGCCCCCAGGGTAAAAATTGTTGAGACTGATTTGATCAAAGGGAGTAGTTTAGTCTTGAGGAATGCCTGCACGTCTGAATCCTAACTATTGGGTGAACGATTTAATTCTCTCATTGAATGGTTGGTGTATCAGATAGCTATTTTTAAACAACCGCAAGCTTTTAATGATTGCTAGACCTATTGGATCATGGCTATGATTTCCAACTAGGGTGGGGTCACTTGAGCAGGTTGACGGAGATCTGGGGTTAAGAGAGCTGCTGTTAGTAAACTACCTATGATCAAGCCTGACAGGTGGCCAATAAAACTGATTTGAGGTGATGTTAAATCAAACACAATTTGAAGACCTATAATCAGTAGAATTTTACGCAGATGTCTTAAAGCTACCTGAGATTTATGGCGATACCACATTGACAGCAAAATGATGGCCGCAGAACCGATCAAGCCCATGATGCTGCCTGAAGCTCCCACAACAAAGTCAGATTGAGTGAGGCCCAGCAGCCAGAGAAAAGTAATGGTTAGCATAGATCCAATGCCAGCCCCCCAATACACCACTAAATAGCGAAAAATACCCAAGCCACGTTCTACAAAAGGACCCAAAAATAGCAGACCAAGCATGTTCATACTTAAATGCGTAATGCCAAAATGCAAGAGAGTAGCTGTGCCCAGTCGCCACCAACTGCCTTGCACAACAGCCGCAGGGACTAAGGCCCCTAATTCAAATAACACTTGTAGATTTTCACTGCCCCCCAATGCCAGTTCAAACCCAAACATCACCAGATTTAAACCCACTAGACTATAAGTAATGTAGGGGATTTCACCGGAGGATAGCAGCGTCAGAGGGCGCGGGGCTGGCTTGATTTGAATTTGATGCACAATATCGAGGGCTTCGGGGGTCAGAGATCGGGGATCAGCCAAGGACCGCGAGAGACGGAGGGCAATCGAACGATCCAGTGAGCTGCTGGATCCACGTAAGGCTCGTAGCTGCTGATAAAGGGGTTCCCGAGGTTTGATCACCAACTCGGCAGTCGTTACCCAAAAGTGTTGGAGAGCTAAGGGATACCCGGATAAGGGCCCCAGAAATAACCGTCGGACTTGATCGGGATATCCACAAAAGGCCAAAACCAGCAACTGCCCTGAAGCCAAGTAGGTTGATTGAGTTTGTTCGAAGATGGGACTTAACTGATGAAAACCTAAGACTAGAGCATTCAGATCACCCTCTTCACCTAGTGCTCTCAAATACGATAGGGCTAAGTTCGGCTCGGGATAAGTTCGTGAAATCCATAAAGTATCTTGAGACCATTTCAATAGATCAGCCCAACGTCCTTCTAATCGATAAATTTCGGCAATAGCTACTCGACCTGCGTAGGCTTGCGTTTGTTTATGTTGCTCTAAGAGGCTGTTAGCTTTGCCAGTTTGACCTTTGGCAGCTAGATCGACGGCTTTTAGCAACGGGGGAACTTCAGGTAAACTATAAAGCTGATAGATCCACTGAAAGGTTTGTGACCAAGATGCGGCTTGTTTAAACTGTTGGGTATGGATCAGAGTACTGACTCGTTGAAAGACTAAGGTAGGCATCACCAGTAAACACCCCCAAATTAAGCCCCCAATGATGCCGCCTAGATCAGGGCGTACCAGGCTTGCGACTCCAGTAACGGCCAGGATACCCACCGGAACACCAATGGCGGCACTAGGGATTTGGGTAGCCATTTTAAGGGCCTGGATTAAATTCACACCACAATTGAGGCAAACAATCCAAACAAGGATTCGATTTAGATCCATAATGCTTAGAAACAATGCTCAGAAACAAGACTCAAACCGCACACCAGCCTGCATGAAGCCCTTACAATGTAATATTTACCCTAACATGGCTTTTGCTAAACTGAGAGCGGTGATGCCAGTTCATCTTGTTACCAACTAATGATGTGATCTTCTAATGATTATTCTGACAAGGCTTACGCTAGGTTATTGCTGAAGTTATTGATGAATCCTAGCTCTAGGATCATAGGATTGAATTCTTTGAAGTTTTTCATAAAGATCTCGTTCTTCAGAAGAGACCCGCTCTGGAATGTCAAGTCTAATGGTGACATATTGATCCCCTCGTTCTCCGACTTGATTAGGAAATCCTCGAGAGCTGAGCCGTAGCTTTTGTCCTGCTTGAACTCCAGCTGGGATCTTTAATTTAACCCTGCCATCTAGGGTAGGTACTTCAATTTGAGCCCCAAGGACAGCTTCACTAGGGCTAATGGGAAGTTCACAATAGAGATCAGCTCCATCCAATTGGCGGTAAAATGGATGCTCTTTAAACTCAACGGTCAAATAGAGATCTCCTGACCCGCCGCTAGGGCTCGGGCTTCCTTGGCCTTTGAGGCGAATTCTTTTACCAGGTTTGATTGCAGGGGGAATATTAATTTCAAGAATACGTCCTCCCTCAACCCGGAGCCGCCGTTTACCACCTTGGTAAGCTTCAGGAATAGTTAAGGGTAATGTTGCTTCTGTATCATAGGGACTGGTATCGGTGGCGGCACGAGCATTGCTTTGAGCTGTTTTCCCGGGTTGGCCCACGCGACCCAGAAGCTGATCAATAAAATCTTGAAAGTCATCAAACTGAGTAAAGTCTACGTTATTCGAAAACCCACCAAAGCCAAAATCCTCAGTTGAGTAAGGACTACTGTAAGCCGAGCCGGTACTAGCAGAACGAGCTGAGGCCCGAGAAGCTGACTTGAAACCACTTTGTTGATGATACTGTCCAAACTGATCATATTGTCGTCGTTTAGTTTGGTCTGATAAAACCTCATAGGCTTCATTTAAATCTTTAAATTTTTCTTCAGCTTTAGGATCATTTTGATTCACATCAGGATGATATTTACGGGCTAGCTTACGGTAAGCGGCTTTGATCTCATCAGCCGTTGCCTGCTTGGTGAGCCCTAAAATTTGGTAATAGTCTTTAAAGTTTTGCATGGACGCGAGAACCCTTTGACCCGGTTGAGACGTGGTCTCTACTGTTTTAGCAATATAACTGGTTTTGACCTATTCCCAGCGACGATTCTTGTGATCAATGTCAAAGCCTAGATATCCAAAGCCTAGATACTAAGAGAGACAGCTAAGCTTTCATAAAGGCTGAGAGCCAGCTGCCTCTACTCTAAGGTTGATCAACTCAGGCTATGAGTCTGACCCAGTTAGGTTACTTAGTTTCAGTGAAATCAGCATCAATGACATCGTCGGCTCCACCCGAAGCAGGCTGGTTGTAAGCGCCTGGATCACCAGAGGGTTCTGCCGCAGCTGTAGTGTCACCGGCTTGCTGATAGAGATCGCTGCTGACCGCGTAGAGGGCCTCCTGCAGAGCTGATTCTTTGGTAGCAATCGCCTCATCATCATCTCGCTGAATGGCATCTTTGAGTTCGCTGATCAGGGTTTCAAGGTTGCTCTTTTTATCCGCTGGGATCTTATCGCCAATCTCTGTAAGTTGACGTTCAGCTTGATACGCCAAAGATTCAGCCTTGTTACGACGTTCAATTCGATCGCGTTGGGCCTTGTCTTCATTAGCATAGGTTTCTGCTTCCTGGATCATACGCTCAACTTCATTAGAATCCAGAGTTGAGGCTCCTGTGATGGAGATATGCTGAGACTTACCTGTTCCCTTGTCTTTGGCCGTGACTTTAAGGATACCGTTGGCATCGATATCAAAGGTAACTTCAATTTGAGGAACACCTCGAGAGGCCGGAGGAATACCTTCTAAACGGAACCGACCGAGAGACTTATTGTCCCGAGCTAGTTCTCGTTCACCCTGGATCACATGAATCTCAACGGAGGTTTGACCATCTTCAGCCGTTGAAAACACTTCGGCTTTCCGAGTGGGTACCGTTGTGTTCCGGGCAATGAGCTTAGTGGCAACCCCACCCAAGGTTTCGACACCTAGCGACAAAGGCGTGACATCTAACAACAAGACATCTTTGACTTCACCAGCCAAGACACCGGCTTGAATCGCAGCTCCAACTGCCACAACCTCATCAGGGTTGACGGATTCATTCGCTTCCTTACCGATCAGATCCTTGACGAGTTCCTTAATAGCTGGGATCCGAGTTGATCCTCCCACTAGTACCACTTCATCGATATCGGCCTTAGACAGCTTAGAATCTTTCAGAGCTTGTTCTACAGGGCCACGGCAACGCTTGAATAGATCAGCCGCGATGTTTTCAAACTGAGCCCGAGATAGCTTTAGATCAAGATGCTTAGGTCCTTCAGAAGTAGCCGTAATAAAGGGCAAGTTGATACTGGTTTCAGAAACACTAGATAATTCAATCTTAGCCTTTTCAGCAGCTTCAGTGAGACGTTGAAGAGCCTGGCGATCAGTGCGCAGATCCATGCCTTCAACTTTCTTGAATTCTTCGGCCATCCAATCTACAATTTTTTTGTCAAAGTCGTCACCACCAAGTTGGCTATCCCCACTGGTTGCTTTAACTTCAAAAACACCATCACCAACTTCTAGGATCGAGACATCAAACGTACCCCCACCCAAGTCAAAGACCAAGATCATTTCGTTGCTCTTGCGATCTAGGCCATAAGCCAGTGAAGCTGCTGTGGGCTCATTGATGATTCGTTTAACTTCAAGACCAGCAATACGGCCAGCATCCTTAGTTGCTTGACGCTGTGAGTCATTAAAGTAGGCAGGAACTGTGATCACAGCTTCAGTGACGGGTTGCCCCAAGTAGCGGCTGGCCTCATCCACCAGTTTCCGCAAAACCATAGCTGATATTTCTTCAGGTGCAAATTCTTTATTGAGGCGGGGGGCCATCACCTTAACATTGCCTTTTTCGTCTTCAAGCACCTTGTAAGATACTTGTTTAGCCTCAGGTGAAACCTCTTTATGTCGACGACCAATAAAGCGCTTAACAGAATAAAAGGTGTTTTCGGGGTTTAACACAGCTTGGCGCCGAGCCATTTGCCCCACCAGGCGTTCCCCATCCTTGGTAAATCCAACAACTGAAGGTGTGGTCCGAGTTCCTTCTGCATTTGCGATCACTGTAGGCTGACCACCTTCCATTACGGCAACAACGGAGTTAGTTGTGCCTAGGTCAATTCCAACGACCTTACCCATACGCTACAAGCCTCCTTCTAGCTGCAATCGTTCGAGTGATAAGTCAGGTTGTGGCTGGACTAACACAATCTCATCAATAAGGGGTCAGACTACCCACATCCGCCACGACAGATAGATTGCTTAACATTCACAACAGACGTCCATTATCGTAACGTGGTAGGTGAAACTGGCCCTAGGGGGATAGCCGCCCTATCCAGATTGGGCCCAATCGTCAGCTCATGTGGATTACCGTACAGGGTCAAACCTGCTAGGGCAGCGACTTCCAGCAATTTCAGGCTAAAGAGTTAAGCTTAAGAGGACCGCCCAGATCGGGATCTAGGGGGCTTAGATCGAGGTTGGGCGGAGCGGCGCCATCGTTTCCAGGCAGATAGGATCCAATCGCTCAGGGTATGATTAATAGATCCCAGTTCTAAACCGATACCGATCAGAAGTAGCACATCAGCATAATGGCGAACCCCTAATTGCAATTGAGACCACCAGATCTGAGGTTGCCAATGCCAGAGTCGGATCCAGACACCAAGGCCCGCCACCATCAAGCAAAGCACTCCCCCCCACAACCCCAAATAGATCACCCGCACCACCGTGCCAATAATGGGGCCATGAGACCAAATGGATCGATGCTTAAACAGCTGACGATACGGTAACCAAATCCAACGCAAACCCAGCCAGCGCTGATACTGACGCGATTTCAAATCCAGATCACCCGAAAACATCAAGCCACTGAAAAGATAGGCCGATCCCACAGCTAGCGCGGTTGAAGCCCTTTGATCTAAAATTCCAGCAGCTAAAGTGACCCCGGGCAGCGTCCAGAGCGTAATCCGATCATGGGTCGAGCCTAGCGGCATACTGGCACGTTACTCAACACTGTCCCCATCAAAGCCGATGATCAGCAAGAGTCAAGGGCAACGTGACCACAGGTTTATTGAATAGCTGTTAAGTTTAAACTAGCATTTCTTGAACTAGCATTTAATGGTCTCATAATTCAAACTAACTTCAAGTGATCAGCCCAACAGCAAGCCATCAGGCGATCACATTGAAACCACTAATGATTAGGAACACAGAGCTTTAAACACTAGGCTTTAGGCGCGCGCTCTGCAGATTGAAACCCAGCTTTAGCATGAGCACCATTACAAAAGGGCTTAGTGTCAGAGGCCCCACATCGGCATAAAGCCACTTGACCTTTAGTTGGAAAAGCAGTGCCTTCAGCATCCACAACGTCAACATCACCTTTCAACAAAAATGGACCGTTATCTAACACGGTGACAGTCAAATCAGCCATGATGAGTTCTCCAGCGGATAAAGTATACCTTCAGATCCAAGCTGCAGCCTTGATATCTGTTTCTATCTTGGTGGCTATAGTTACTTTTGTAAAGTAGTGTAAATTAAGTGAGTCGGTTACTATAAGGTAACTCTAGGAGATCCAATCCCATGCCCCTGCCTCCACAATCCCCTCGTTGTGCCTTGGAATCGATCTTGACCTTACTAGGCGGATCCTGGACACTCAATATTTTATGGGTTTTGCGGCGACAGGGTCCCACTCGCTTCAGTGAATTGAAACGATCGATTGAAGGTATCTCTGCTAAAGTTTTGACAGAGCGACTGCGCATGTTAGAAGAAGCCACCTTGGTGTATCGAGAGTATGTAGCCACGATTCCCCCTCAAGTGACCTATGGCCTCACTGATCGAGCTCAAGAACTCAATCCCATCTTTGACCAACTTGAAGGTATTGCCCAGCGTTGGTATCAAGAAGAAGCACAGTACTCAATATCCTAATTGCTGTAATCTGGATCACCTTCAAATTGCGGCGGCCCCCTGATCTGACTTGCGGGAGCCCCCCCGAAGGTGGGGATGCAAAAGTAAGCGCTTCAGATGATACTAGACTCATTGGAGTTATCAGCAGATCGGCACAGTCTTGTCTAGGTAAGGCTGGCGGATTTTATATATGTCTATATGTCTGATCTGCAATCTGATTTGAGCCTTTAAGAATGTTGCGCCGTTTAGCTTGATCTTTGGGGTCAGGCTATACTTGTGTGTTTCATTGTCATGGTGGTTTCACCGAATCCGTTAGTAACAAAGGATTGCGATATGCCTCATACGCCCCATTCCCCCGCCTCCTCTATCCTGATGAAAGCTGTCCTCTCCTGGCTGGGAGATCTGCAGATCCCGACCCCAAAAGCAGCCCGCCGTGGTTTTGTGTTACCTGTAGCTCTTTTAATTGTCTTGCTACTAGCCTTGGTATCTGCCACGATCGTGACTCGCTCCTTTAACCGAAATCAACAATCTACTAGTGAGCGAGCTCAGCAAGTTTTAGATGGTTATGTCGAGCAAGCAATTGATCGGACTCGAGCCAAGCTATCTAAATTAATGGATACTAGCGAACTAGCGGATAACCGCCTATCCAGTGCTCGACCTTCTACTGATCAGTTAGTCAGCTTGCTATTGGACGGTACACCTGTTAACGGGTTTGATTCGATTGATTGTGCGGCGGGTACCTTTCAGTGCTTTACTCTACCTGATGAAACGCCGATCACCATTGATCCTCCGGGGGGTGTAGGAGATGGAGCCATTCCGGTTCCGGCTTGGCGGATTAATAATGGGGATGGCACCCATACTGCTTACATGATCTTGGCCAATACCGTGGATGCAGGTGGAACGCCTCTAATTGGTGGTGATAACCTCCCGAATACGGCAGACGATCTAACAGCTGCTCAAACTGCTGAGAACTTGATGGTTCGTAACTTACCTTTCCAGGCAGCGGTACCTATTGATGGGTGTCCTGTATCGGGTCAGGCTGGATTACCGGTAGATGCTGGTAACAACTGGTATGGCGTATCAACAGGTAACCGGATTGTCAAGACGTTCCAAATGATCGCGGTGACTGTAGCTGATAATGATGTTGCTAATTCTGATATCCGAGCTGTGAATGCGGTTCAGTACCAGCAAGATCGTTTCCGTAACCGACTCAGTGACTTTGCTGCCTACTTTAGATATGACCTTGAGATCTTCCCCGGTCCGGAATTTAACTGGAACGGCAAAATGTACTCCGAAAGTAGCATCTTGATTGGTGGGGGTACTCAGTTTAATGCCTTCTTAGTCAGTGATAATGACTCTTGCTTCTTTAATCCATCCGGTCGCTCGCTGATCCAAACGCCCTTTGAAATTATTGCTGGATCCATGCGGGATAATAACTTTAATGGTGGGGGTCGAGTTCACCGTTGGGTTGATTATGCTGGTAATCCTGGCAATCCACCTCCATTTTCAGTTAACTTCCGCAATAATAATGACTCAATTGTCAACGTTGCCATTGGAGATGCAGCTGTAGATCCACAGATTCTGTACCTTGAGGGCCGCAGTACACCCAGAAACCCAGCCACAAACCCCCGTGATGCAGCTTGGGAAACCTTCCCGCTAGTGACTGGACTACCCGATGGCGAACCTAGATTTGAAGCTGGAACTGATGAGCCTCCCACACCACCCACTGTTGATGACATTTACCGTGCAGACAACCGATGTGGTCCCTTCCCGAATTATCGAGATGATCCAGATAGCCCTGGAGTTCAAATTCCGCCAGGATGTACCACTATTAACGACACTATTACTCCTGGTTCTATAGTTTACACAAGGCTAGATCCATCCACACCTGGAGACGGTAGAACGGTAGGGTTAGATGGGTATTGGGAGCGCCGAGCTCGTGTTGAGGGGTTACGGATCATCACAGGTCAGCGTTTGAACTTACGGAAGGGCTACATCTTTAACCCTGATCTGCCTAATATCAATGCAGCCTTCACACCCTTCAATCTTGCTAATGTTTATGCCCAGACCATTCCCGCCGAAAACCGTTTTAGAGGAGATTTGAGAGACGACAACTTTGTGGGTGGTTCAGAGCGTTTTCCTGGTGGCATATTCGACGCTGGCTATACCCCTTACGACCCAGCTACAAGATCAACCTTGACTGCTGCAGATGCTCTACAAATCAACCTTGAAGCCCAAAATTTTGTTGAGGAAGCTTTACAAACAACGGTGCTCTATCACCATGCTGTTAGTGATGACGTGCCCATGGCTG
>CAYSWV010000073.1:0-20103 GCA_964434865.1 uncultured bacterium | reverse complement strand
TTCCTCAGGAGAATAGTCTATCGAAAAGCTACTGTCAACTGATTATCTTGCTAACCAGTATAGAGACAACGGTGCTCATTAAGAACAACCATGCATTGGGGTAGAGCAATTCTTAACGTGATAGAACACCAGACCATCTTGCCACCTACGATGAAGCTATTGACTATGGCTGTGCTAACCGGTTTACAAATCTATCATGTTCCTCTGAAGCCAGGCCTGCTTGCACTACTTTCAACACCGGGTCCATCTGCCCTGCTACTAGATCGTTTACCGCTAGCCACAACCCAGGGAACACTTTACTGGTGATCAGGCCATCTACGTCAGGATTTTGTTTAACATACTTCCCCTCAACTAAAACATACCAGTGGCAGACCTGCTCTTGAGTCAGCCAAACAATATACTCTTGTACTCCATTACGACAATAGGCTTGCAACTTATCGTGTACATCATAGGAAGCACTACTTGCAGCAATTTCAACAATGAGTTCTGGTGCCCCTTCAATATAATCATCTTCACTAATACGGGATTAGCCTCCCTTCGCTTCATCAATTCTCAGCAACGCATCCGGTTGGGGTTCATTGTCTGCGTCCAAACGCACAGTGGTGTTATCACAAACCATCACGCCTGGAGTCAAGGCACTGTAGACCATCAGCCAACCCACTAGGGTGCTATGGGGCTGACCGTGCTTTCGGGCTCTAACTGGAGATGGCCTGTAAACCACACCTTCAACTAACTCTGCTTTTTTAAGGTAGGGCATGGCGTGGTAACGCCGTTCAAATTCAGGTCGCGTCAGGCGATCTCCATTTTCCAACAGCGGCAATTCCTGGATGGTGGAGCTAGTAGCACTCATTTAGCTCATCCCCTGATGGATCATAAGTATTTTGAACAGCATGACAGATTGGATCCTAGTTAGAGTCTGGTAATAAGTGATTGGAGTGCAGTGAGGGCATAGCTTCAGAGGGCGGCCGGATAGGTATCTCAAGTGATTGCTGGAGAATGTGTTCAACCTGGTCTTGATCAGATTGGGGCAGATAGATCCCGATTACAATGAATAGATGGTCTAAACTAATGAGTTTAAGCATTAAACATTGAAAGTTCCCCGAGGGTAGCCACCACCACTGCCAAGTTTTCAGAGTTTCACTCCAGCCAAAATCTTCAAGATCATGCCAAAAGATAGGTCCAGTAAAATCGTAGATCCCTGTTGTGGTAATCACCCGCTCTAGTGAACCAGACAAAACCAGATACAACCCCAAACAAATCCCTAGGCTAACCTTTAAATAAACTTGAATAATCGGCCCCTGTCCGACACCCAGCAGATTGAGCAACCCATAACCAATCAGTAAGCATCCCAGTCGAACTCGCCATTTTGCCGTTGGTGGTAACCCTAAATTCAATAAGATCTCTCCCTGGGGTTGGCGCCAAGACCAGCTTAAGCACTTCAACGTCAATAAAGCAGGCAAGAGAAAGGCGATAGCTATACCAATCTTGGACCAGGGTGTTGAGCCATCGAGGTTAAAAATGGTTACAGGTAACCAACAGCCCCAAAACAGTAACCCCCACAAATCGGCTCGATAATCACGAGTAGCCAGCCTAAAACCAAGACTGTAACTCCTTTGGCCTAATGTCAACAGACTCCAACTACCCATTAACAGCCAAAGGGTGGTTTGGATCAGCCAGGGTTCCATTCAGATAGCCTCATTGAATACGTTGATAGTGAGGGCAGCCTTCACAGGGACCCATGGGATTCACGGCACAGCGTAAATAGGCTGATTGGGCATTAAATTGACAGGTTAGATCACCGATCAAGGGACCAAAATTGCCCATCCGTTGTTGGCGCAAAAGCACAATATCTCGCCGCCACTTTTGCAAAAACTGCTTGTAAGCTCGATCACGCTGGATACGTAGGGCTAGTATGTCTAGAGGCGCTTTAACCGGCATAGGTGCAACTTCCAAGCTTAAATCCCTTTTCATACTATAAGCTGAGTCAGCCTCTATAGACTAGGTTAGGTGATTACTCAGAGTAGCTTCAAGATTAGCCCTCCTTACATAACCAGGATAAAGGTAGTGAAGTTAGCCAAAGATCATGAAGTCACTGCCTAAACTTTAAATTCAAACCAGCAATTAGCCCCGTTTATGCTTCATTTTGTGAAGTCAAGTTGCGATCAAGCAAAGATTGTTTTTAGACTAGATATATTCAGGTCTCTACCCGTTGCATTAGCAGTCAAATTCCCCGTTGCATTAGCAGTCAAATTCAGGATAGCGCTAGTAAATTGGGAGGTTATCATGGGTACTCGAATTCGACATCGTGTTCAAGACGAAAGTTTTTTTAATGCCATTCTCATTATTCTATTGGGGTTTTGTCTTTTAACTCTGATCGTTGTGATTGGTATTTTCTAGAGCAGTGGCAGTGTTAAGTTCTTTTTCAAAGAGGTTGATCATGTTCAATGAAAATCCGCATTTCTGGAAGGTTCAACACCCTCAATTTTTGAGTCTGTATGCTCTGCCTGAGATTGATTGGAGTGATGTCAATCTCCATGGTGTGGACTTACACGACAAGGATCTCTGGTATGCCAATTTCCAGAAGGCTGATCTTTACGGTGCTGATTTACATGGGTCTGATCTCCGCTATGCTGATCTCCGCGGCTGCGATCTGAGATGTGCGGACCTACATCAGGCCGATTTGTGGGGTGCTGATTTACATGGAGCTAATCTTGAAGGCGCTTGTTTAGATGAGGCCGATCTTTGGGGTGCTCACTATGATGAGTCAACTCACTTTGAAGCCGCCTTTGATCCAGATAAGGCCGGTATGCAGCTCACGCCTGCTAAGATTAAATGTCATCCCGTTTGAGGTTAGCTGGCTATGCAAGATATCGTTAAGGGTCAGTGGTATGACACCCTGATTTCGAAACGGGTTGCTGTGTTTGAAACCTCAGAGTTTGGAGTTGAAGCCAATCATCACTACGAAAGTCTATACCTAACCCCCGAGGGAGCTTGGTTCTTAGTTGAAGAAAGCGAGCCTTTATCGCCCTATTCCAACATTATCCCAGGGGGTATTATTGGGCTTGACATTCATCCCTTTTCGCAAGATCAGGCTAGAGAGTGGATGGAAGATCACCAAAAATTTAAAGAACTCAGTCTCTACTTCAACAGCTCTGGAGATAGTTAACAGCCACCTGGAAGATCGTGGTGCTCTAAAACTTGAAACCCTGATTGAGCTAAACAAGCCGCCGCTGAAAATCCCTAACCTAGGATGACCCTTCTCAGAGTTTGTATCCAAAGGTGCGTAGCAATTGGTGCCGAGCTTCTTGATCAGCTTGTGTTTCAACCCCCTTAGGAGCGAATCCGTCAACAACACCTAACAGACCTCGACCTTGATCTGTTTCTGCAACAATGACTTCAACAGGGTTGGCTGTTGCGCAAAAAATCGTGCAAACTTCCGGACAGAGCTTGATAGCATTGAGTACATTGATCGGGTAAGCTTCTTTCATCAGAATAATAAAACTATGTCCCGCACCAATGGCCTTAGCATTCTGAACAGCCTCGGCCTGTAAAGCCTGATCATTGCCCGCTACTCGAATCAAGCAAGGCCCTGACGCTTCACAAAAAGCAAGGCCAAACTTAGCTTGGGCTGAGCTACCCACTATGATTTCATATAAATCTTCAACCGTTTTAATAAAGTGGGTTTGTCCTATAATGACATTACAATCAGCTGGCAAAGTAACAGCTACTGTTCTGAGTTCCATCCGACACTCCTTAAGCAGAACTCAATCTTAAATAAGGCTTATGTTTTTATTATGGTTGGTTTTCATCGAGGGTGGGGTGTTGGATATACAATTCCTCATAGTCCAACTGATCAACCTTAATTTAAGACAGCTTGATCTGAAAGTGAGAGACTCTCGGGGTGCTAAGGCTGCTATAAAATATGACTAATTGTAAATGACTCCAAAATCGTTACAACTCTTTTCAATTTACTTAATCCCTGATTCAGTCTAGGCTAGAGGCTATCAGCGTGCTCAATTACGGTTACTAAAGTATGGTGAACTACAAAACAATGAGGAATAGCTGTGTTGATGTATAGACATGGCACCTTAGCGTTTAAAGTCTGCTCACTTGCGTGGAGCTTCTTGAAGACAAAACCAATAGGATGCTATGCTATGCCCGCTTTCACCCTTCTAAGGAAGACTCTCATGACTCTGTTTACTTTAGATCACAACTCCAAAGCAGCGATGATACTCAAGGTAATCGGATTAGCTTGTGTCTTATTCTGCATTAGCTGGGTATCACTGAGTTCAAGCTTGGCGCACCCAGACTCCCCTCAACCCAACCCCATTACCGTTAAAGAATTACAACAGGCTAGCTATCTAGCTAAGAACCAAATTCCAATGCGATCCGCATTTTAATGAATCAGGCCGCATTTTAATGGATCAGAGTGGGATCATTCCCCTTAACCCTCTAGATCAGCTCGTGGCTGACTGGCCTAAACCTATTTTTTCGTCTGGCGAATGACTAGCCAATACCTAAATAGCACAGGCTAACTCACCGGCCTGCTGAGTAAAGCGCAAATTTTCATGGTAGTCAACGGGACAATCAATTACAGCAGGAACAGGTTGGGCTAAAGCCTGTTTTAAAATGGGGATAAAGTCAGACGTTGCATTCACTCGATAACCTTTAAGGCCCATACTTTCAGCTAAGGCTACAAAGTCAGGATTGCTGAAGTGAACATAACTACTATGTCCATAGTGATTAAGCTGTTTCCATTCAATCAATCCATAGCCCCCATCATTAAAAATGATCGTAACAAAGGGAGTGCCAATCCGTAGCGCTGTCTCTAGCTCTTGTACATTCATCATAAAACCGCCATCACCCGTCACTGCTACCACTTTTCGATCAGGGTAGGCCAGGGCCGCAGCAATACCACCAGGGAGTGCAATGCCCATCGCTGCAAATCCATTTGAAATTAGACACGTATTAGGCTTTAGACAGTGATAGTGACGAGCCATCCACATCTTGTGGGCACCTACATCAGAAATCACAATGTCATCAGGCCCCATAACTTGGCGCAGATCATAGATCAGTTTTTGAGGTTTAATCGGAAATGCCTGATCGGTGGCATGCTTCTGGAAATCAGCTTGCATAGCCTGGCGCAAATTAGGAATATAAGGATCTAGAGACCGCTTGTGAGAACAATAGGTTAAGATCTGCTGCAGAGAGGTTGAAATATCCCCAATCACTTCAACCCGAGGGATATAACTGCTATCAATTTCAGCTGCTGTTAAATTAATGTGAATGATCGGCAAGGTGCCCGTTTGGTTCCACTTCTTTGGCGAATATTCAACTAGATCATAACCAACTGCGATCATCAAATCAGCTCGATCCAAGCCACAATTGATAAAATCCCGTTGCTGGAGCCCTACTGTCCAGAGCGCCAAGGAATGGTCATAGGGCATCACTCCTTTCCCCATAAATGTATTAGCAACAGGGATATGGAGACAGTGGGCAAAGTTGACAAGCGCGTCACTGGCATGCGCCCGGATAGCCCCGTTCCCGACCAGGATCAAAGGTCGTTGCGATTGATCAATTAACTGGGCTGCTAATTTTAGACTTTGGGTGGAGGGCGAACTTCGTTCTTGATGATCCAGATGTAACGGATGGCCTTCTACAGCCATGGCTGCAATATTTTCGGGTAGATCAATGTGTACCGCACCCGGTTTTTCGGCTTGCGCTAATTTGAACGCTTTACGGACAATCTCAGGAGTAATGCTGGGTCTCACTATCTGGGCATTCCACTTAGTTACGGGTTTAAACATAGCCACCAGATCAAGATATTGATGTGATTCAATGTGCATGCGATCCGTGCCTACCTGGCCAGTGATAGCCACCAAAGGGGCTCGATCTAAGTTGGCATCAGCAACACCTGTCATCAAATTCGTTGCACCCGGACCCAAAGTTGAAAGACAGACCCCTGCCTTGCCGGTTAAACGACCGTACACATCGGCCATAAACGCAGCCCCTTGTTCATGCCGAGTCGTCACAAAGCGGATCGAAGACTGTTGTAAGGCTTCCAGCACATGGAGATTCTCCTCACCAGGTAGCCCAAAAATGGTGTCCACTCCTTCATTTTCCAAACATTGGATCAATAATTCAGCTGTATTCATATCTTCAACACCTTTGCAACTGCTGTTCAACTAGTAGCTTTTGGGGTGAACCCACACCGTCTTTACATTTAAAAACTCGAGGAGTCCGGCCCGCCCTAACTCTCGCCCGTAGCCAGATCGTTTAATCCCTCCAAATGGCAATCGAGGATCTGATTTGGTCATACCATTGATAAAAACAGCTCCAGCTTCAAGATCCCGGATCAAAGTCGCTTGTTCGGTAGGATCTTGCGTCCAGGCACTGGCTCCAAGCCCATAAGGCGTCTGGTTAGCTAAGGCAATCGCAGCCTCAAGATCACTCACTCTAAACACTAAAGCCACAGGTCCAAAAAACTCTTCGGTATCGGCAAGGGTGCCAGGTGGGATCTGGGTCAGAATGGTGGGTGGATAGTAGTTCCCCCCTAGCTGAGACAGCGGCTGTCCGCCCAGTAATAGGTGAGCACCTTGAGCTACACAAGCCTCCACTTGAGCCTGTAATTCCCTGACCATTGAAGGCGTTGCCAAAGGGCCTAGATCGGTTTGCGGATCCATGGGATCACCGACCTTTAAGACTTGAAACTGGGCTAATAGTCCTTGTTCAAAGGTATCAGCAATGCTATTTACCACAATAAAGCGTTTAGCAGCAATACAGGATTGGCCATTATTTTGCAGGCGTGCTTTAACAGCTGTTGCAATAGCGGCACTTATATTGGCAGACTCAAGCACAATAAAGGGATCACTCCCCCCTAACTCCATCACTGTTTTCTTCAAATAGCGACCAGCTAAAGCCGCCAAACTCGATCCTGCTGCTTCACTCCCTGTTAACGTAGCCGCTTTGACTCGATCATCTGTGATCACAGCTTCAACCTTCTCAGAGCCGATCAACAGGGTTTGAAAGGCACCAGGAGGAAACCCAGCCTGTTGAAAAATAGATTCAATAGCCAAAGCACACTGAGGCACATTGGAAGCATGCTTAAGCAATCCCACATTCCCCGCGATCAAGGCTGGTGCTGCAAAACGAAAGACTTGCCAAAAGGGAAAATTCCAGGGCATTACAGCCAAAATAGGGCCTAAAGGTTCATAGCGAACATAGGTCTGAGCCACCGATCCATCTGCTAAAGCTTCTAGAGGCCCTACGTCATCAGCTAAGAAAGCTCCAGCCTGTTCAGCATAAAATCGACAAACCCAAGCACATTTATTAACTTCTGCCAGAGCTGCTTTCAAAGGTTTTCCCATCTCCAGCACCATGAGTTTGGCTAGGTCATCTCGTTGCTGATCCAATAACGTGGCAGCTCGGAGTAATCCCGCCGCTCGCTCAGTCAAGGGCTGGTGTCGATAAGTTTGAAAAGTAGTGGCTGCCAAGTCAAGCTTACGTTCAAGATCGCTGGCTGAGAGTGGCTCAAATACAGCTAGTTGATCACCAGTAGCTGGATTGACGCTGGCAATAGCCATCCCGACCTCCCGATCCAGAGGATCTGATTCTCTCTAATAGTCTCAGTTTGTCTAATCCTCACCCTTTTAAGGCAGTATTCGTAACCAAATGTATCAAATCTGAACGGTTGCCCATTAATCCTTGAATTTCTATTGAAAATAGGACTTAACTGATCAAATCTATCTCCCTAGCTAAAATGTGCTCATAATTGCTCATAATAAAGAGACAGAAAGCAATGGATAGATTATTAAGGTACCGATTCAGCCCAGTCCTACCTATTTTCATCGCTAGTTTCTGTGGATGGGCCTGTAACCCAACGCCAGCTCCACCGGCTGATCTGACACAAGCAGCTCAAGCTATGCGAAGTCTGACCAAGCCCTCAGTATTCAGACGTACAGCTTTTGCCCAAACCTCAACAGATCCAACACCTTCCAATTTTGTTGAGTATTTATTTTCAGATCTAGGTGTCGCGGAATGGCCTGAGCGAGAAAGTTGGTATCCTGAAGACGAGCATCCCTATGTGGGTCCACTGTTGCCAGATCATGTAACTGTCGTCCCGCTAAACCCTGATCCAACCCTAGATACTGGCGAGTTGCAACTGGTCTTGGTGCCAAACGATGAAAAAAACGTGATTCTGGCAGAGGGCTATACAGACATTGAAGCTGATCCTGTTTTGAGTCAGGAATGGCCCATGCCTAGCCTTCCAGGTCAGTAGCCCTATAGCCTAGACCTCACTCTGGGCTTCACTCTCCAGTGCATAGCGTTTTAGATCCTCTAAAGGAATAGACTCTAGGGCAGCTGCGTGAGTAGCCTTTAAAACAATCGGGGGAGCCACACCATCCTCCATAGCTTCTTTCCAGCGTGCCGCACAGAGACACCACCGATCACCGGGTTTGAGACCTGGGAAATTGAATGCAGGCACCGGTGTACTCAGATCGTTACCTTGAGAACGAGTATAGGTTAAGAACGTTTCAGTAACCTGAGCACAAACAACATGAACCCCATAGTCACCGGCCCCTGTATGACAATAGCCATCACGATAAAACCCAGTGACAGGTGACGAACAGCACAATTCGAGATCAGTGCCCAGTACATTTTTGGCTGTTGAGGTGGCGGTATCTGACATAGAAACCTCGCTAGTTTGAACAAATCTCTTGAAATCAGTGTAGACTATTGAAATCACTTTCGCTTGAGTTAGTCCTGAAGTGATCCCTTGAGAAAAGCCATGATCTTTTGGGCTTCAGCATTGGCTCGTTTAACACAATCGCCTAAAGCCACCCCGTCAAGGTAATTTGCACATAAGCTTAGACCGGGAAAAGCCTTAATCTGCTCTTGGAGCTGGTGTAGCCGTTGCTCATGGCCAAGCGTGTACTGAGGGATAGCTCGAGTCCAGACCCGCTCTCCTAGCACAATCGGATCAACAGCTCGTTTCAATAAGATCTGGCTGAGTTCTCGATGGACTAGATCAGCCCGTTGCTCTGGGGTCATGGTAGCAATGGAATCTGGCGTAGCTGGATCAGTGGCTCCCCCTGTAAAGGTTAAAAAACAATGATAGCCCTCTGGGGCCCGCTGCGGAAATAAGCAAGAGGCCCAAATGGTACCTAAAGAACGAAAGCCTTGTGAGCGAGGGATTAAATGTCCAAAGCCTTGTAGAGGTTGGGGTAGGGCTGAGACTGGATAGCCTAAGGTGACTACAGCAACTGTAGGATAAGGAATCTGAGCTAACAGTTGAATTTCCTTCCAGTCCGGTTGTAGAGACTGTAACAACGAAGCTGCAGTATAGGCTGGAGTGGTAATGACGACCGATTTAGCTCGCATCACTAGTCGACCAGCAGGCGTTTTAAACTCGATCTGATAGCCATTCGCATGAGGGTAAATAGCTTTTGCCGTCCAGCCCAGTTGCAGCTGAGTACCTAATTGGTTGGCCAAAGCCAGGGGTAACTGGTGCAGCCCTTTGGCAAAATTACCCAATTGACCTCGGCGAGGTTGGGGATGAATTTCAGGTGAAATGGGTATCTTGGGTGGTCGTGGTGATTGCAGAAATCCAGCTAGTAAGCTGCCATACTTAGCCTCCAACTTAGCCACTCGGGCAAAAGCTGCTTGAGCACTCAATTGATCAGCATCCCCGGCATAAACTCCTGAGACAAAGGGAATGACCAATCGCTCCACCACTTCTTGACCCAACTGGCGGGTAAAAAACTCTCTTACGGTTTCATCATGACCCGGCGCATAGCCAGCAAAACCTAAAATACCTTGCAAAGCCCGGAGCTTACCTCCCACTGACAGTAAGGGCGTTTGAATTAAAGCTAAAGGGCTCATCGGCACCGACAATAAGCCACCTTCCCAATAAACATAACGAGGTAGCTTGGCATCAGCCCAAACTAATTGACCAGCTAACCCCACCTCGGCAATGAGGTTTAAAAGGTCAGGAGCTGGCGTAAAACTATTGGGTCCCTCTTCCCATAGAAACCCATCGCGAGATTGAGTTGAGATCGATCCACCAGGTTGCGAAGCTGCCTCAGTAACAAGGACCTTGACAGACTGTTGTTGCAAACGAAAACCTAACGTTAATCCCGTGATCCCAGCCCCGATCACAACAACATCTTGCTGCAGCGGAATCAAGGTACTTTGAGAAGACCCATTTAGGGTAGCAGAGCTATAGGTCATTAATAATATGCATCAATGATGGATCATTACTCATCCTAAAGGAACATGAGACCTGAGTAGGTAGTCCCTAGGTGATCCTCGGGCCCGAGATGATTCTTGAGTAGGATCCCAATTACAGCACCATGATGACAACTCTACTTCTGAGTGTCTGCCATTAAGCTATTAATAAATCCGTTAGTTTACCCAGAGTGTTGCGGCCACCAACCCATTTTTTGGCCTATCAGCGAGGCTAATTCGGTAGCTTCAAAAGGTTTGGCGATGACTCCCGCAACTCCCATAGCTTGAAAGTGGCTTTTGGCTTTACTAGTACTAATCTTAGCCGTCAGGAAAATAACTGGAATGTCTTGAGTTTTAGGATCCGATTGCAGATGTCTAAATGTTGCAGGTCCATCCATCTCAGGCATCATGACATCCAGGAGTATAGCGTCAGGCTGCTCATTAATGGCTAGTTCTAAGCCTTCAGCACCTGAGGCAGCCACCAAAGTATCCCAGCCAGCCATAATCTCTAAACTGAGCTGCGCGACTTCTCTGATATCGTCCTCATCATCTATGATCAAGATCCGTGGCATTGCGACTTGTTTCGCCTCTTGTTCCAACACAGTACTAATCATTAGTCTCACACAATCACATCAGTCCTTTTTCATCAGTAAGTATCAAACTATCTTAATAATCACTACGCTTATGATCCCTCGCCCTCCCAGAACTTGTTTCTAGATCTTTATTCAGTAAACTGTAATCTCACTGTAAAAATGGATTGTGAATAAGCTATGAACGCATGATTGAGATGGTGTATGAAACTACTACTAGTTGAAGACGATGAATCATTAGCAGATTGGATCATGACGGCTCTGAGTGAGCAGCACTATGCCGTTGATATGACCTCTGACGGTCAAAGTGTTATGGATTTTGTCGAAACCTATCCCTATGATCTAATTCTGTTAGATATCAATTTGCCTGGCATGAATGGCATCCAGATTTGTCAAAGACTCCGGGATCAGGATTACCATATGCCAATTTTATTGTTAACGGCTCGTGATCGCACAGAAGACAAAGTGGCCGGCTTGGATGCAGGGGCTGACGATTTTGTAGTCAAGCCAGTGGCTATTGCAGAACTGTCAGCTCGCATCCGATCCCTGGTTCGACGAGGTTCTGCTGAAGTTCAAACCCAACTCACATGGGGTGATCTCACCCTCGATCCCAATAGCTTTGAAGTAACGTTCCGAACCGACAGTGTTGATCTAACTCCAAAAGAATATTCACTCCTCGATCTGCTACTCCGCAACCCTAAACGAGTTTATAGCCATTCAGCCATCCTAGATCACCTATGGGTATCTGAAGACTCGCCTGGGACCGATACCGTTCGAGCTCATGTTAAAAAGTTGGACAGAAACTGAAAAAGGTTAATGCCCCTGATCCAATTGAAACTGTGTACGGGTTAGGCTATCGGCTGAAGCCCCCACCAGAACCTACTAACACCCACCCAGCTCCCTCAGAGACTTCCTCAAAAGCAGACACTCAATCAGCTTTACATCGGGCTTGGGAAAAACATAAACCTAAACAGTTTGAGCGTTTAGCTACCCTTGAAACCATTTGCAAAATCCTTAAAGATCAGCCTTTATCGGAAGCTCAGCGAGCAACGGCTGAACGAGAAGCCCACAAATTATCAGGATCATTAGGTTCATTTGGCTTTCCGACTGGATCTAAAATTGCCCAACAGATTGAAACTATCGTCATGGCAACTTCAACCCTAACACCTGAGCAAGCCGAGCAACTCCAAGAGGGGATCACATCATTACGCCACATCATTGAAGCTAAGCCCTCCCTTGAGATCTCAACCCACAGCTCAACTTCACCTCACTCAGTCAAAAGCTTACTCATTCTCACCCCAAATCTAAACTGGGCTAGGCAACTCCATCAAGCGGCCACAGCTCAGGAATTTCAGATTGAGCAAACCCAGAAACTGTCAACCTTCACGACTGTATTTAATCGGCAACAACCCGATGCTGTGCTCATCGATCTGCAAGCTATCCCTGCGATAGAAGACGTCAAAGCCTTAATGATCCATATTCATCAAACCTCGGCCAGTACCAGTGTGATTATATTGGCTGAATCGGCAGATCTCAATAAACGCGTCGCACTCTCTCAAGCAGGTCGGCACTTATTTCTAACCCAGCCCATTCAATCGGATCAAGTACTGCAGCAAATTAAACATAGTGTTCAGACTCATCCAACTCAAGGATTTAAACTATTAATTGTCGATGATGATCCAGCGATATTGTCTATTTTTCAAACTCTGTTACCTCCCTGGGGAATTCAGCCCCTACTGCTTGAGCACCCTCGCTCTTTTTGGCAGCACCTAACCCAAACCCAACCTGATCTGATTATTTTAGATGCAGATTTACCAGATATCAGTGGTATTGATCTATGCCAAGTTGTCCGTAGCGATCCTGATTGGAGTTGGATCCCGATTCTATTCATGACAGCCTATTCAGATCCTGACCTCGTGCATCAACTGTTTGCAGCAGGTGCTGATGACTATATTCGTAAGCCAATTATTGAACCTGAACTATTATCTCGAATCTTCAATCGAATTGAGCGTATCCAGTTGCTACGCCGAGCGGCTTTAGTTAAACCTTAGCCTTTCACATCTTTTTCACAGCCACTGACTAAATTATTAGCATGATGAAAAAGAGGTCTTTATGAGTTTAGACAATCGAGTGAAAGCAACCCTAACTAATGTTGAGGGTAAGTTGCAGGAAGCTATGGGTGACATCACAGGTGATCCATCTCAGCGTACTGAAGGTCGCTCGAAGCAAGAGCAAGCCGAAGACATTCATGCCACTGAAAACTTGAAGGATGAAGCTAAGACAGCCATAGACTAGGCTTGAGATCTAGCTGGCTACAGGTCCATGTTGGCTGCGATGACTCTGTGGTGACTTTTAAAATAGCCTTCTACCCATAAGCCATCAGCATTAAGCCATCAACATTTTTGTGCTATAGGAGCCCTATGATTAATTTTGCTCGGACTATTCAACTGATCCTATGTGTCATTGCACTGATCTTATTTAGCGGATTCAGTTTGCCCAGTGCCATGGCCACTGATGAGTCTACTCAAGCATCTCAAGATGAAGTTATAGATGAATCTATGGATGAACCAATGACTATGAAAGGGTTCTTGAGCAAGCTACTGGGAGTTGACACAGACACTGATACTCAAAACGAAGATCAGCCTTCATCAAGCGAAGATACTCAAGCTACCGAAGAGTGAGATCAAAGTCGAAGCACACTGTAGCCTTTTTGAATTGACAACTTGAACACAAATCTGAGCGTAGAGAAGACACAGCTCAAGGAGAACATATGAGTGAACTGATTGTTGTTGCATTTAAAGACGAACATAAAGCTGAAGAAGTTCGTTTAGCCTTAGCCAAGATGCAGCGAGAGCATTTGATTGACATTGAAGATGCTGTTGTTGTCATTAAGAAAGAGAATGGCAAGCTTAAGCTGAACCAGTCTTACAACCTAGTGGCTAGTGGTGCCGTAAGTGGTAGTTTCTGGGGACTTTTAATTGGTTTCTTGCTATTTAACCCTATCTTGGGTGTGGCAACCGGGACTGCTTTTGGAGCCATCTCAGGGGCTTTAGCCGACATTGGCATCAACGATAACTTCATCAAAGAGCTAGGCGGCACTATTGAACCTGGATCCTCTGCTCTATTTGTCTTGGTTAGAAAGGTAACACCTGACAAAGTATTAGAGGAGTTGCGGCCTTACCAAGGACGTATCTTGCAGACCTCATTAACTAAAGATGATGAAGCGAAATTACAGGCAGTGCTTGAGCAAGAAGAGATCTCCAAAGAACCAGCTGCTATTGCTTAGTAGCCCAGACAGGTATCTTTATTGATCTTGATAGCGTTGGATACGATGAGACTTAGTGTTCCAGCGCTTTTCTAGTTTCAAAAAATGGGGTTGATCAAGTTAGACAGGTGTGTCGTATGACTTTAATTGAAATTGTATTGTTATTGTTGATTGCAGCCATTGCTGGCTCTATTGGTCAATCACTGGTGGGATTTCGGCTTGGGGGTTGTTTGGTTTCCGCCTTTGTTGGCTTTATTGGGGCCATTATTGGGTACTGGATTGCTCGCCAGTTTGAATTGCCACAATTTCTAGTTTTTCAAGTAGGTGGGCAAACTTTTCCCTTTGTTTGGTCTGTTGTAGGATCAATGCTCTTTTCGGTAACGATCGGAATCTTAACCCGTTTTCATCATCGCCGAGAGCGAACCGCCCGAACTTATCGAGAATTAGATTAGCCATGACGTCACAGCTAAACCTCACAAATTAAAGTAGCAAAACTCTTCACACTTTATGATCAAATCAAACATGAATAGTTGTACAGTCGCACTCACGACGGACAAATCCCCTTAGCAAAATAGGTAACTATTAGATAGGGCTTAATTAATGAAAGGCTTTAAGTGTTCCATCTGGATGTGGCCCGGTCAGTACAGCGTTAGAGTACAAACCTAGCTTGATTTTTCTAGATCTAGTCATGAAGGTTGTGAATGGGTATGAAATTTGTGCTCAACTACGCCGTACTCGACTATTCAGAACCACGCCCATCGTAATAGTAACCAGTAGTGATGGCGTTATTGATCGAACACGAGCCAAACTGGTGGGAGCTTCAGACTTTATTAGCAAACCCTTTTCAGCTGAGGGTATTCAAGAGGTTTTAGATCAGTACTTACCCAAAGCGGCCTGACAGTAATTATGTGAAGTTTAGAAAAGTTTTTCTGCTTTCTTTATGACTTTGATCTAGCTTAAACGTAGTAACAGGCCTAATTAGGGGTGATTGAGGTTAAGATCCATTCAGTCTCGAGCTCATTCAGTCTCTAAGGGTATTGGCAATTTTGGCTATTAGCAATTTTAGGATATTGGCAGTCTCTGGAGATGGTATGGGTCATCTTTAGTTAGGTGATCAAAATGCTTCATGAGTCAATAGATTTTACACATCAATAGATTTCAAGAGTCAATGGCTTCTATTGTTTTTCAAGCTCGGCAGTTGACCAAAACCTATCATATTGGTGAGATCGAAGTTCAGGCTCTCCGCTCTGTTGATCTAAACCTCTATGCAGGTGAGTTTGTGGTCATTCTAGGACCCTCGGGTAGTGGCAAGTCAACACTTTTAAATATTTTGGGGGGGCTGGATCATCCCACTAGCGGCCAATTACTCTTTCGGTCTCAAGATCTATCGGATGCATCTGATCGTGTTTTGACTCAGTATCGCCGCTCATTCGTGGGATTTATTTTTCAGTTCTACAACTTGATTCCTAGCCTGACTGCACTTGAAAACGTGGCGTTGGTGACAGATATTGCCTATCGCCCTATCGATCCTCGGCTAACGTTACAAATGGTGGGCTTGGCTGATCGGATCCATCATTTTCCAGCTCAACTCTCTGGCGGTGAACAACAGCGGGTTGCTATTGCTAGAGCTATTGCCAAACGCCCTGATGTACTTTTATGTGATGAGCCTACTGGAGCCCTTGACTGTCACACTGGCCGTCTCGTTCTGAAAGCCTTACAGCATGTCAACCAGACATTGGGGACTACTACAGCTGTGATTACTCATAATGCTGCAATTGTAGCTATGGCTGATCGAGTGATCAACATGGGTGATGGCCGCATTACTTCAACTCAATACCCCGCTCAAAAACTAGATCCAGCTGAAATTGAGTGGTAATTAGTGTCCATAAACAGGTAAGTGTCCATGAAATCGATTGACCTGAAGTTACTACGTGATCTGGTGCGATTGCGAGGTCAGGTCCTAGCTATTGTACTAATCGTGGCTTGTGGCATTGCCTGTATGGTGACGATGCTCAGTGCTTACCAATCCTTGAAGCTGACCCAGGAGACTTACTACGACCATTATCAGTTTGCGGATATCTTTGTTCAACTGAAGCGAGCACCTGAAAACCTTAGAAGCAACATTCTAGCGATTCCAGGGGTCCAACGGATCAGTACTCGCGTTGTCCAAGATGTTATTGTAGATGTCCCTGGCCTTCAAGAACCGGCAACTGGACGGTTAATTTCAATACCTGATCAACAACCGAATCTAAATCAATTAGCTCTGCGCCAAGGTCACTACATCACCCCTGGACAACAGGATGAAGTTATTGTGAGTGAATCGTTTGCCGATGCTAACCACTTACAGGTGGGCGATACCATTGGGGCCATCATGAATGGGCGCTGGCAATCGTTACATATTGTCGGTCTTGCCCTCTCACCTGAATATGTATTTGAAGTTCGAGGCACCGATCTACTGCCTGATAATCAACGATTTGGCGTGCTCTGGATGAGTCGGCAACAATTAGGTACCGCCTTTGATATGGAGGGGGCTTTTAACGATGTATCTCTAGCTGTGACGACAAAAGCCAGTGAAGCAGAGGTAATTTTCCAACTGGATCAATTGCTTGAACCTTACGGAGGGTTAGGGGCATTTAGCCGTGAAGATCAGCTCTCACATCGATTTTTGTCAGATGAAATCACCAGTCTTTGGGCCACCGCTGTGTTTCTACCCACCATCTTTCTGGGGATTGCTGCTTTTCTACTCCATTTAGTGTTGGCCCGGCTAGTGAATACCCAACGAGATCAAATTGCCATATTGAAAGCATTTGGCTATACCAACGGGGATGTGGGGCTGCATTACATGAAGTTGGTGATGATCATTGTCCTCATTGGGGCTGTTGCTGGGGTTAGTTTAGGTCTTTGGATGGGACAGGCCGTAACCCGCAATTATGCCAATTTCTATCATTTTCCAGTCCTAACCTTTGATCCCGCCATTTCCCTAATCACCTTTGCCGTTGGAATTAGTGTAGCGGCGGCAGTGAGTGGTTCGTTGATGGCAGTTCATCGGGCCGTTCAGCTACCCCCTGCTGAAGCGATGCGACCGGAATCACCCCCAGCCTTTCGTCCCACCTGGGTAGATCGATTGGGACTCCAACAATTATTTTCACCAGTGGGCCGCATGATCCTACGGAATTTAGAACGGCAACCGATCAAGTCTGGTCTTACCCTACTGGGATTATCTCTGGCTGTGGCCATTTTAGTGGTAGGTCACTCCTTTGAAGATGCCATGAACTACCTCATTGAAGTGCAATATCATCAAATTCAACAAGAAGATATCACCCTGGCTTTTACAGAACCCCTAGCCGGGCGGGCTCGCTTTGATCTGCAGCAGTTACCAGGTGTGCTTCGGGCTGAACCTTTTCGGGTTGTGCCTGCCAAACTGCGGTTTCACCACAGAAAATACTTAGGAGGCATCACAGGCTTACCCGCTGATAGTAAACTCCGGCGTCTGATGGATCAAGATCTAAATCTCGTTGCTCTACCGCAGCAAGGGATACTCTTAACTCAAAAGTTGGCTTCAATCTTGGGTGTGCATCCTGGTCAGGTGTTAAGGGTGGAGGTATTGGAGGGATCTAGACCCACTGTAGAGATTCCCATCGTAGGGTTAGTGGATGAGCTGATTGGGGTCGCTGCCTATATGGAAATCGGATCCCTCAATCAAGTCCTACGAGAAGGGATGACCCTTTCAGGTGCTTATCTAGCTGTGGACCCTCAATGGCAGGATCAACTCTATGCTCAGCTTAAGGAAACCCCTGCCGTAGCTAGTGTTGCTCTCCGGGAGCGTAGTGTAGAACGTTTTGAAGAGACTATTGCTGGTAACCTTAGAATCTTCACGACTGTGTTAGTCCTTTTTGCCGGGGTGATTGCTTTTGGAGTGGTTTACAATGCGGCCAGAATTGCATTACTAGAACGGGGGCGTGAGTTAGCAACACTCAGGATCTTGGGATTTAGCCAGCGTGAGGTTGGCCTGATCTTGTTAGGTGAGTACGCTTTGTTGGTGGGAATGGCGATTCCTGTGGGTAGTGCAATGGGGTATGGCTTAGCAGCTTTGATGAGTGTGTTTTATGACACTGAATTATATCGTTGGCCCTTAGTGGTAAGTCGGATGACTTATGGACTTGCCTTTGGAGTCACCGGCGTTGCAGCTGCTATTTCGGGTGGGTTGATCCTCTACCAAATTAAACAGCTTGATTTGATTGCCATGTTGAAAACCCGTGAGTAACTGGTGAAACTGCTATGACTGATAACACGCTACCTCATCTCTTACCTCAAGATGCCAGTACTCTGGATCTACCCTCGACGTCTCAACAGCACTACGGTGCCCGGTTTCGATCTCTGACCCGTTACTGGCTCCATCTTGGCATTGGGCTGGGGTTTGTCGGTTTGGGGGTATGGATCTTTAGGCCTAGTCCTCAACGAGTTGATCTGGCCCCAGTAACTCAAGGCAGCCTACAAGTCACCGTGGATGCCGAAGGCCAAACTCGAGTACGGGATCGGTTTGTTATCGCGGCTTCGGTCACCGGACGATTGACTCGGGTTAACCTCGATGTGGGTGATGATGTCACTCAAGGGGATAGTTTGGCTCAGATTGATCCACTGCCGTTAACCAGTCAGGTTAAACAAGCTCAGGCCCAACTCCAAGCCTTACAGTCTGAAATTAAAGGGGTAGAGACTCAGCGGCCCAAGCCAGCAGCTCTTGCTCAAGCCGACATGCAGATTCAGGTAGCCCAAGCTGATCAACAAGCCGCCGCCGCTGAATTAGCCAAAACTGAAGTCACCTGGCAACAGGCTCAACGCGATTGGCAACGAGCCCAGGACTTATCCACTCAGGGTGTGATCTCCGCACAAGACCTGGAGACAGCCAGACTAACCCTCATCTCCCATGAGCAAGATCATGAGGCTGCTAAGCAACAGTGGGAAGCTGCCAATTCAGCTGTGCAAGTGGCTCAACAAGCGCTAGAGGTCTTACAGGCTGAAGTTGCAGATCCAGATTATCTCATCGAGATTTACCAATCCCAAATAGCTGAAATTGAGGCTGAACTCACTCGTCTGCAAGATGATACTTCTCGAACAACGATGGTGGCACCTGCCTCAGGTCAAGTGTTGCGGATCTGGCAAGAAAGTGAACGTGTGATTTCAGCTGGAACCCCTCTCTTAGAAATAGGTGATCCGAATCACTTAGAGATCGTGATTGATGTACTTTCAAGTGATGCTGTAACTATTGAGCCAGGGGATACCATCGAAGTGGTTCAGTGGGGGGGGGATCAAACCTTGATGGCTCGAGTAGAGTACCTAGAACCGGCTGCCTTTACAAAAGTTTCAGCCTTAGGGGTCGATGAACAACGAGTCAATGTCGTGGGTTATTTTGAAGATCCTCAGGTCCCTTTAGGCGATGGGTTCCGGGTAGATACCCATATTGTCATTGAACGAGTTGAGGATCAATTAAAAGTGCCCATCAGTGCGATTTTTCCTTGTGATCAGGGGAGCTGTGTGTTTACTGTTGATAACGGTCGGGCCCAACTGACTCCTGTGATGACTGGCTTGCGTAACCGGTTTGAAGTCAGTATTGAGGAAGGGCTTCAGGTTAATGAGATTGTGATTCTGTATCCTGAATCAATCGAGACCGGTCAGTCAGTTCAGCCCCGCTAAACCCTGGCCTACCTAGGGGAGTTAGCCACTGATCAGCTTGGTCTACCTAAGAGATTAGACCTTAATTTTCATTTCAAAGTTTAGATTTCAAAGCTAGGATTTACTGAGGGTAGACGTGGGTGTAAAGCCTTGAGATACCCCTTTCTATCCTTCATTCAAAACCTTCTTCTCCTTGGTATGGTTGCTGGCTTCACCACTTTTTGGAGTTTACCAGCCAGGGCCCAAGTGAGTGAATCAACACTTGATGTTTACTTTTTCTACAGTCAGACATGTCCTCATCGAAGCCTTCGGGAGACCCCTTCCTTTAGGGAGGGGAGGGATAGGAGCGGC
>CAYSWV010000072.1:0-20393 GCA_964434865.1 uncultured bacterium | reverse complement strand
CAAACGGATCCAACTATTGGAGTGGGAGCCATTCAAGCTCAGTTCAACTTCTAACAACTTTTTAGCCTCATTGGGTGTTGCACAATTTGCGAATGATTATCGCCTGAAAAGCTTACTATGTCGTTAAGATCATCCCATTCCTGTGCAATACCCCTCATTAATAGGACTTGAAGTCAGCCGTTAGTTTGTGCTTCTCTTAGACTAGCATTCTGAATGTGAGGAGTTCTAAGAGGCATCAGTATGGTACCAAAACCGTTGAACCAATGGTATTTGTTTCTGGTAGGTGCTACTCTATCCAGCAGCTGGGTTCCCATTCAAGTTCAAGCACAATCCCCTGTTGCTCAAGTCCCGGTTACCTCCATTTCACAACTTTCTGATGTTCAACCGACAGACTGGGCTTTTCAAGCTCTGCAGTCATTAGTTGAACGTTATGGCTGTATTGCGGGCTACCCCGATCGGACGTATCGCGGTAATCGAGCTATGACTCGGTATGAGTTTGCCGCGGGGATGAACGCTTGCCTGGATCGGATCAATGAGCTGATTGCAACAGGCTTAGCTGACAAAGTGTCTCGAGAAGATCTAGCTACACTACAACGTTTACAGGAAGAATTTGCTGCTGAACTAGCTGCTCTCACAGGCCGCGTTGATGTACTTGAAGATGATATAGCTGATCTAGAGAGCCAAGTTTTTAATCCAGTTACTCAGTTGAGAGTAGAAGTAGCAACAGCTATCACAGGGAGCGGCCTGACAGATGATCGGGTAAATCCGACAACGGGTGAACTATTACTGGAATCAGATGCTGCTAATTTGACACTTCCTTACCGGGTGCGACTGAATTTTGATGCTTCATTTACGGGTAGTGATCGACTCCGTATTCGGCTTGAAGCTCGAGAAGCTCGGACTAACTTTTTCCGTGGCGATGTTGGTCTCTGGTTTGGTGGGGCAAATGATAGTGTTCAACTTGATGATCTGTTTTACCAATTTCGGCCTTTTGCCAATACTTTAGTTCGAATTGGGGCTAACAGTACCACGGCCGATGCTCTCTATGGTTTTGGCAGCATTTTTGCTCGGCGAGCCTTATCTAATTTTGCTGATGAACGTCCAATCTTCACATCTAGATTAATTGGTGATGCTGCTATTGCCTTCAGAACCCGTTTAGGTGAGCAGATCTCTATCGCCTACGGTTACAGTTCATCGAATTCACAAGATCCAGGTGACTCTGATGGGTCTCAAAGTGGGAATACAGGTTTCTTGGGTGGGGACAGTAGTCATGGTCTTGAACTAGGGTTTATTCCAGCTGAAACTCTAAGACTATATTTTCAATTCGCTTCCACCTACACTCGTGACTTTGATGGGTTTTACTTTGGACCTGACATTTTGTACCAAGGCCCGGAGCAACTAGCTAGCATTCAGGCGAATGGAGTCGATCCCTTTGCCCGGATCAATGCTTTCTCATTTGGGACACAATGGGAGATCACACCCAGTATTATTTTTCAAGGTTGGGTCAGCGCCGCTGAATTTAATTACAACTTACCTGATAATGTACCGTTGGGTACCCCCGATCCTGGAAGTGAAAATACCCTCTCTTGGCTAGCTGGCTTTGTCTTTCCTGATCTCTTTATTGAAGGAACTGAGGCTGGAGTTGCATTTGGCCAGTTACCCCATAGTACTGACAAAGACAGTATTGATCCACCGTTTATTGTGGATGCCTACTATGCTATCCCCCTGAATAATTACTTACAGTTGATTCCTAGTGCCTATTTCATTAGTAATCCAAATGGTGGTGACACAACCACCCGATCTGATCCCACGATCGGTGTCGGTGCGTTGCAAGCTCAATTTAACTTCTGAGGCTAGCAGCTAGATGGCTAGATCAAGGACTAGACGAGGGGACTACTCTAATCAAAATCTCGGTCTTGCAGCCTTTCAATGAAAGAGGGATCCTCTTGAAAAGTAGGGGTTGGGGCTGTACTGTCTGTGGATGTTGACTCAGGGATTGCGTTTCCTGTAGTTGAAGGAGCTACCGATTCACTTGTAGCGGCGGGAGCTACTGATTCAAAGTCGTTATCATCCCTTGATAGCCTTGAGGGGTCTGCTGATCTAGAGACCGTTCGCCCAGGATCGGGGAGTTCATCAATTAAAGCTTCCAGATGAGCTTCCATCGCCGGGTCGGTGGTTGAGGTTGCTAGTAACTCTAGCTCTTCCCGGGCTGCTTCAAAATTGCCAAGCCTAAACTCAGTTAGTCCTAATTGATAATGAGCCTTGAAACTTTCTGGGTTGGCCGTAACAGCTCGCTCAAAGGCATCTCGAGCTGCTCGTAAGTCCCCCTGTCCAGAGTAAATGAGGCCTAGATTAAAGGGAACATCAGGATCCCATTGACTCATGGGCATATTAGTGGAGTCTTCAAACTCGATTGCACTGCGATAAGCTTCGACAGCCAGAGTATTAAACCCCAAGGTCATATACCGATCACCGTCTTCCTTTAGTTGGGGAACCGTCCCTTCTCCAGTCACTAGATCTAAAGGAGGCCGTGCCATCGCTGGAGTTGCCCAGACTAGAGCCGACCCCACTAATCCCCCTAAGATCAGGTGGGAAAGACCTACCATTAGCTGTTTAGTCATCACTGTTAATCTCCTCTAACCACGCCAGTACAGCTTCATTCCACCCTTCAGGACCCGGAAGCTGGGCCAGCTGCCAATTTGCCTGCGCTTGGAGCCACAATGACTCGTAGTCAGGGCCAGGTAACACAATACACTCATGCACTAACTCTAGAAAACCTAGATCATGAGAGGTACTACCAATGCCTAATGCTGTCAGGGTCCCCAGATGGTTTTGATAGCACTTTAGCAAGAGTTGAGTCGCTTGTCTCAGAGATTCTCCTGCAGTGCGCCGCCCACCTGTCAAGTACCAGGGATCTTTAGGCTCAAGCGCAGCTAGTGATTTTGATAGCAGCTGTTGCAGATAGAGTTGGTACCCTGGAAATTGACGTTCTTGCTCAACTAGAGCAGTCCTCAAACGTTCAGGATCTCCAGAGTAATTAAAGATTTCACTGGAACTCCGATCTTGAATCTGCTGAGCTTCAGTTTCTGATACCCCCAAAGTCATGGCTAGCTCAGGAGCCGTCCAATCCCCTAAGCCTACTAAGTCAACTTGGAGTTGAGTTCGGATCGCTTGGAGAATCTGGCGCAATTGGTCATAAGGTAATCCCAGCATTTGTACATAGTAAGGAGGACTATGCTGCCAACTATCGTCAAAGATGCTAGCAGGAAAATAGTGTTCTGGCACAAATAATGCTGTACCCGCCTCAGCAATAAAAGGATGCTCTAGGTGCAGTTGATTGCGAATCACTTCAATCTGAGCTCGGCTTTTATAACTGATCAAAATCAGGGGAATAGAACGACGTTCCAAAGCAAGTAAGGCTTGTCGAGCAGCACCATAACTGTTCGTTTGAGGATCCAACAAGGTTCCATCTAGGCTAGTTAAAACAATTTTCATGGTGTTAGCATCTAGCTCCTGATGCTGAAATGCTAGGGCTTAGCTCCACAATCGAGGCTTATTGTTCCACTCACTTTAGACTCAAGATACTTTAGGCTCAAGACAGTTGGTGTTGGGTCCCCGTTCAGGTTCCAAATGAGCGATCTCCAGCATCACCTAACCCCGGCACGATAAACCCCTGATCATTTAACGCTTCATCAATCATGGCGGTGTAGATCTGTAGCATAGGATAAGCCTTCCCTAGGTTTTGCAGCCCTGGTGATGCACTCAAGACAGTGACAATTCGAGTGAGGCTCAGATCAGCCCCTCGTTGAGCTAACTCCTGCACTACTTGAATTAAGGTACCCCCTGTGGCCAACATCGGTTCTGGAATCAATATCCGAGTCTGTGGATCGATTTGGTGAGGCAGACGATTTAAATAACAAGCCGCTTGTAAGCTTTCTTCATCTCGAGCCATACCAATATGATAAACATGGGCTTGTGGCAAGAGGGCTTGACAGCCTTCAAGCATAGCCAGACCAGCCCTCAAAATGGGCACAATAGCAATGGGTGAGTGGGGATCTACAACCTCAACCTCTACAGCAGCCAGAGGTGATTCTATCTGAAGCCGCTGTAAGGGAATCCAGTCACGCATAGCTTCATAGGTTAACCACCGCCCCAACTCTTGCATAGCAGTCCGAAACAAGGGGGTTGGGGTTTGGGCATCCCGAGCAATAGCTAGCCAATGCTTGATTAAGGGATGGGGGGGGACATAGATGCGTAATTGCACAGATCAACCTAGATTGAATTGAGATAAACCCGTTGAGACTCTACCATGAAGCGCTTGATCTTCGCATGTTTAGTACTCTTGCTAGTTGTTGTTAATTATGGCTTGGCCCCTAGTCAAGCAGCCTCAAACTCAGCTAAGGATCAGTTTGAGGATCTAGTCACGCAAGCATTTGCTGCTACTGAAGCTGGGGAGTTTGCTGAAGCTGAACAACTTTGGACGACTCTATTGGAACTCGATCCTGATAATGCGGCGGTTTGGAGTAACCGAGGCAATGCCAAGATTAGTCAATACCATTTGGAGGCTGCTTTACCGGATTATTCTCGTGCTATTGAATTAGCCCCAACTGCACCTGATCCCTACCTCAACCGAGGGGCAGCTCTAGAAGCTTTGGGGGCTTGGGAAGCTGCTATTACCGATTACAACACTGTCTTGGCCCTTGATCCAACTGATGCAGCTGCTTATAACAATCGGGGTAATGCTAAAGCTGGCTTGGGAGACTGGCAAGCGGCCTTAGCAGACTATCAACAAGCGATGACGTTAAATCCCAAATTTGCCCTAGCCCAAGCTAATGCAGCTCTAACCTTGTATCAACTGGGCCAAACCACCCAGGCTGTCCAGAACTTTCGCCGCCTCGTCCGCAAATATCCCCAATTTCCTGATGTGCGAGCGGCATTAACTGTTAGTCTGTGGCAACAAGGGCGACCCGGTGAAGCAGAAAGTAATTGGGTGGCCGTCCTGGGTCTTGATCCTCGCTACCAAGATCTAGACTGGGTCACCTCTATTCGCCGGTGGCCTCCAGCCATGCTTTCAGCCCTTGAGCAGTTTTTAGCCTTGCAGTCTCCACAGGGTTAGGCCATAGATTTCAAGTTTATTCAACTTCAAGATTAAGGACTTGTTTGAACAAAACTAGCTAAAATCACCCAGTTGGGTCTCAAAAAACACCCGGTGGGAGGAAGTGCGGTCTGACGTATACCATCAAGAGCATGACCGCAACCAGTCTCTCAGTTTCTAGCCTGTTAGTGCTGACTTGAATTGCTTAAGGTGTAGTGAGATTAACTGACACAAGCTCTGTATTGATCTTTAAATTCGTGGTCTCTGAACCTAACATTAGAGCAAGATCAAATGCATGAACCTGAGCTAGGCTGTACTTGGTTGATGGCTACTATCTCAGAGTCAATATGTATGGGGATTCTATATCTCGTAGGTTCAGGGGTTACTTAGTGTCGTTATCCCGTAATCTGATGAAATAGGTGCAATGAAAATACCTACATTCCAGGGAACACAGGTGTTGGGCGTTCAAGCAACCTCTACCTTACTATCGCAATGGAGGCGGAGGGATCGGTCTAGCTACAAGTTTCAAGCTATGGCTAGTTCTGATCGTGGGCTAGCCCGCCGGCTTTTCCATTGGATGTCATGGAGTGGGCTAGTTAGCTTTATTTGGTTGGTTAGCCAATGGCAATCTTTGTGTTGGGGGCAAGTTGCACCAGGGACTTGGACGGGAACCGGCCAAATTATTGACGGTTATGGGCAGGGGGCCTTAGTCCAGATTGTTGTTGAAATTAGGAATGGCACTATCAAGACTAAATCGGGGCCACCGTTATCTGCCCCTTATGTGGGAGGCTTCCAAGAGATTAAGACAGAAAGTGGTGTATGGCATATAGAACCTCAAGGGGATCAAATCTTGATGATCTTGCATCACGACGATCGTAGAATTCGCTACCAATTGATTCGAGAACCTAGTTTTGAGCGAGCACCTTCAGCCCCTCGGCCTTCACCGCTTTCTCATGGCCCAGCTCCTAATCCTTTAAGCCCAGAGATGAAAGACATCATTGTGATCCCAGTTCAGCATAAACGTTGAGGCTTATAGGCGGCTACGCACAACAAACGAGTAGTGGCTGCCTGGCTCCAAAGTATAGTCTGATTTTTCTAAGAAGCGGCAGAGAGGTTCTCGGATTAAGGCCCGACCTACCGAGGGTTCTACTTTTAAGGTCCCTTGGCGAAAGCACCAGTAAAAGCGCCAGAACCAGCTATTAGCTTTGACTTCACCCTCAATTAACCCATCTTGTAATGAGTACCGCGTGATCGAAACATGTACGGTTGTCTCAGGCAAGCGCGCCATAGAAAGTCCTTTGTATCTCATAATGAATGATAAGCAGAGTCGATGAGGAGATTCAAATCGGATGACCCAATACCCCAACAACTCAATTGAACAAAGCCAGATTTTACCGGGGATGGCAGTTAAAGTCATGAATCCTAACGACACTTACTATGGATTTGAGGGCCAGGTCCAACGGGTCTCAGATACCTATGTGGGTGTGCTCTTTGAAGGGGGAAATTGGGATAAATTGATTACTTTTCGCCCCCAAGACTTGAATATAGTGGACAAGTCTCAGAGTAAGAAGTAACGTTAAGCAGATCGATCAGAGTCACCCAAAGTGATCCACAATTGGCGACATTAGATCACTCGATCACCGTCCCAATAACGGGGGTGACTAACGTGAAACGAATGTGGCGTTGTGAGGTCTGGGGGATTCTGTGACTAAGCTTTGGGCTGAACCCTTTTTGTGGATCCATGCAGCTGGGATTCTTGTTGTACCTCTGTGGTTAGGGTTAACCGTACTGGGATTGGCAACAGGAGATCCAATGCTGCCTGTGGGGCTAGAACGGTTGCTAGTGGAAGCTATCGGGATACTACCTGTAGTCTGGATGCAGGCTCAGAAGCCCTTTTATATCTTTAGTGTCCTAGTTGTGGCGTTGCCTCCTGACCAGCTAAGTCTCCAGCGGCGGCAGATCCTAGGCGGTACCCAGTTATGGCAGTATCGCTGGATCACAGTGGGGTTGGTTTCAGTCATTATGGCTTGGCAGTTAGCCTGGCTTTACGATGTGGCACCTCTATTTGCCCCTTTGGTCTCCTGGAGCAATCGGGGATTGGGCCTTCTGATAGCAGGGGTAGGTTTTTTAAGTGCTAATCTCTTTCTCCAGATTCCTGCTTTTGCAGGTATGATGCTTGTTCTAAAGCCTTCACACCTTGATCGGCTACATCCTATTCCTGCAGAAGGGTTGAGTCAAGCCTTCACTATTGCCGGCAAACCTGTCTCACAACTCCTCGACCGACTTACCATTCAACTACCAGCTACTGCTGACTCAACCAGCAATCAACCTGCTGAAGATGAAACCGTACCTGCAGAGGCCACAGCTGAAGATGTTGGTGAGGCTACAACCACCTCAGAAACCGCAACTGAACCTACGGCAAACGAATCCCCTGAATCCCCACAGATTGAGTCTACAAGTGTTGAAGAGAAGATTGAGTCTACAAGTGTTGAAGAGAAGGCCGACGTTAGCCCCCCAGCCCCTTCTGGCTTAGTGACCTTTGCAGTAGCTGCCGCACAGGCCATAGCGCGGGTGAAATATTCATGGCAGTCTAGCTGGGATCAAATCCGCTCGCCCCAGGCTAGTTTGACTGCTATTGTAAAAACTTTACTGAATCGAACCTCAGATCCGACAGTATCTCAACCTCAATCAGCAGATGACACTCAAGCCCCTCAGGCTACACCAACATCAGATTCAGATTTGGAAGCGCCTACTGAAGAAGTTGAGCAAGCCTCACCTCAGCTTTCCAGTCAAAGTCCCATAGCTCAAGTGATGCAAGCTGTACAGACCTCAACGTCAAAGGTGATCCAATCCATCTCACAACGGTTACCATCATCTAGCGAAGGGGATACACCTTCAGAACCTCCTACCGAAGCTGATCCCAAAAGTCCAGCCCCCACTACTCAATTATTGTCTCGCTTACAACAGGCTCTAATCGAAGCTTGGAATCGCTTCCGTACTGAACAAGTTCCTTGGTTGCGTGATCGTTCCCTTCAACTAGCTACTAACATCAAACAGCGACTGCAGTCACAGAGATCTCAGCCAACTGCCAACGTGGAACCTGCCAGTAATAAGAGCCTATCCAATTCAGAGACAACCTCAAACAACGTGGAACCTGCCAGTAATAAGAGCCTATCCAATTCAGAGACAACCTCAAACACTGAGTCTCCACAACCAGAAGCCCCTGAAGAGCCACCAGAAGACTCTGGTCAAACAGAGACTAAGCCGACAGCTGAAGCTACTGCGGAAACAGACTCTTCAGATACATCTCCAGCAGAGTCACCCTCTGAGCCGTCTGATGATCCTACATCGGCATCGGCATAAGAATGACCCTGGGCATTTTGAGTGGACCAGAAAGAAGATCTTAATTCGATCTTAGGCTAGATCTTTTGCGTTGCAGCTTCTCTTTGAGCTGAAGTAGCCTGGGTCTTTTGCAGGGAAAAGTACAGCTTGTTTAGAGCATTCATGTAAGCAGTTGCTGAAGCCACAATGATATCTGTATTCGCTGAGTGTCCTGAAAAGACTCGATCTTCAGATTGAATCCGAATCGTGACTTCACCCAAAGCATCAATGCCTGCTGTTACTGACTGGACTGAGAACTCAATGAGCCGATTCGGGATTTGCACCAACCGGTTAATCGCTTTATAAACTGCATCAACAGGTCCGGTTCCAACAGCAGCATCGATGAGTTCATGCCCTTCTGGTGTCAAGATCCTGACTGTAGCTGTGGGAATTTCATGATCACCACAAGTCACTTGAACATTTTCTAACCGATAAGACTCAGGTACCGCTTGGGTCTCATCATTGACAATAGCTTCCAGGTCTAAATCGGTGATCTCTTTTTTCTTATCAGCCAGTTCTTTAAAGCGGATAAAGGCTCGGTTTAAGTCTTGATCAGACAGTTCAAACCCTAACTCTTTCAAGCGGGATCGAAAAGCATTCCGACCTGAGTGCTTACCCAACACCAACAGATTAGACTGTAGACCAATCGTTTGAGCATCAATAATCTCGTAAGTTTGACGATTTTTCAAAATACCATCTTGATGAATCCCCGACTCATGTGCAAAGGCATTAGCCCCTACAATGGCTTTATTGGGTTGAACTAACATCCCTGTTAGATTAGACACCAAGCGGGATGTCCGATAGATCTCTTGCGTGTTGATATGAGTCAAGGACTGATCAGAGTCATCAGACAAACCAAAATAACGATTGTAGTAGTTCCGACGCACATGCAATGACATGACAAACTCTTCTAAAGCGGCATTCCCGGCTCGCTCTCCAATCCCATTAATTGTGCACTCCACTTGCCTGGCACCTTGCTTGACCGCTTCCAAAAAGTTAGCTACCGCTACACCCAGATCATTATGACCATGTACTGAAATCACAGCCTGCTGGATATTGGGGACATGTTGACGGATCCCTTTGATGAGATTGCCAAACTCTTCTGGCATGGTGTAGCCCACAGTATCTGGGATATTCACCGTCTTAGCCCCACACCGAATGGCTAACTCTAAAACTTCGTACAAAAAGTCAGGATCCGATCGGCCCGCATCTTCAGGCGAAAATTCAACATCTGCAACCAAACTAGTAGCATACGATACCATCTCTTCAACAATAGCTAAGACATCAGCTCGAGACTTACGCAGTTTGTACTGCATATGGATATCCGATGTAGCAATAAAAGTATGGATCCGGGCTTTGGCAGCTGGCTTTAAGGCTTGATAAGCAGCCTCAATATCTTGTTTAGTGGTGCGGGCCAGGCCACAAATGATAGGCCCTTCAGGTGTACCCACCACTTCAGCAATTCGTTGAACCGCCTCAAAATCCCCTGGACTTGCAAAGGGAAAACCTGCCTCAATGATGTCAACTCCCAGTCGAGCTAATTGACGAGCCACTGCCAGTTTCTCTTCACCATTGAGGGTTGCACCGGGGCATTGTTCACCATCCCGCAGTGTGGTGTCAAAAATCAGAACGTGATCAAGGGCTTGACCGTCAAAACTCACAGGAGAGACAACAGGATCCATAGATAATGGCCTTTGAAACAACACCCTCTATTGTGGCATTCTCAGAAGAGGTATGAAAAGGTACGCTCACAGAACGAACATCCAGAATCTGGTTTAGGTGTTGATCTCAGCCGCAAAGACATCATCTAAGGGGATCTCTAGGGCATCAATCACCTTGGTCCAAAAGTTCATAAATCCAATGAGAGCCGTTAGTTCAACAATATCCGCCTCAGACCAGATGGTTTTGAGTTGATCGATAAAAGCGTCCGTTACAATCATGGTGGGGACTGTCATCCGTTCAGCATATTCTATAGCCAATTGCTCAGCTGGGGTAAAGGCTGGGCTAGTTCGGGCTTGATGAATCTCAGCAATTTTCGCAGGGGTGGCTCCATGTTTTTGGGCTTGCAACGTGTGAAAGGGTAAGCAGTACTGTCGACAGCCATTGATTTGTGAGATCCGAATACTAACTAGCTCCTTTAATTCTTCAGACAAGTTGGGATTTTCGGCATGGATAGAGCCGTATAACGTCATCACTGCTCGCATAAGCTGAGGTTTGTGAGCCATGGCCTTCAAGGGGTTTAAGGCCGTACCATAGGCTTTTTCGAGGCTTTCGTAAACTTTCTGAACCTGTTTTTCAGCTTGGTCCGCTGTTACGAGTGGAATCCGCATGAGTAATTCAGTAATGAAGACTAGAGAGACTGTATCGTGTTTTGGGCCCTGGTTAGGGCAACAACTTACTCTAAAGACTGTTCTAGTTCCTCAATCCTCTGCTGAGTTTGATCTAGAGTTTCATCTAAGCGATTTCGTACTCGTTCTGTTTGTCGAATGGTATCAACTAACCCCCTGTTTCCATCAGTTTCCAGGAGGGGATCATCAGTCACAGACTCGGTGGGTTCTGGTTCTGGTGGGGTGTCAGAGTCGCGGAAAATCGAAACACCGAAAAGAGCTGCTGCAATGATCAATACCACTATGAGTAGCCCTACCATGGTTGTACCCTCTACATGATTGTTTGGATCCAATATCCTCCACTATAAGTCCCAAGCAGAACCAATGGTTTAGATTCCAACCTAAGATCTCAGTTACCTCGATGGGGGATTTCAAGCTTAGGTTAACAACTGACTTGTCATTCCAGAAGTACCTCTTTTGGGTGGGTGGAGGGCTTCTGAGACTATACAATCATTCAAAAGTGGACTACCAGGGGTCTCGAGTACCTCTACTAAACCCCTAAAGCACTTAGATCTAAATGCTCTTGCCAACTATCTGCTAGTTGCTGCAACAGGTGATTGCGTTGATCTTGGTAGTGGCCTTCAATCACAGGTAAAGGATCCAGGCCTTTCAGTTGCCGAATTTGATTTAACCACAACCGTCGAAACCGATGATTGTCAAAGACACCATGAAGATAACAGCCCCATCGTAGGCCATTTGGATCCCGTGCTCCCAGATTTGAACTTTCGAATAATGGTTTAACCTGAGCTGCAAATGTGGTTTGGCCTTGATGAATTTCATAGCCATAGATCGGTGCTGTTTCAGGCCAGATCGCAACTGTTTCAACCTGTTGTGTGATTTTAACGGCTTCTAAAGTGGTTTCACAGGGCAGTAGCCCCAGACCAGCAAAGCTGCCTACTTGACCTTCAAAACCTTCAGGATCACCAATCCAATCTCCTAACATTTGTAGTCCACCACAGATACCTACAATAGGTCCAGGAAAAGTTTGTAACTGATGAGCTAGATCAGTCGCTTGTAAAACCAGTAGATCTGAAATAGTGGCTTTACTACCTGGCAAGATGATGGCATCAGGAGATCCCAGTGGCTCACCCGGTTTCACATAGCGAAGTTTGACGGTGGGTTCAGCTCTTAATGGATCAAAATCTGTGAAATTAGCAATCCGGGGCAACTGTATTACCACAATTTCAATATCAGCTCTTAAGGAACGACCTCTAACTTCAAGCAACTCCACTGAGTCTTCAGCTGGCAAGGCCAGATCAATCCAAGGTAAAACTCCCACAATCGGAATTCCCGTATACTCAGACAACCAGTCTAAACCCGGTTGCAGCAACGCTAAACTCCCTCTGAATTTGTTGATCACAATTCCTTGAATAAGCTGTCGTTCTTCAGGTTGGAGGAGTTGTAACGTGCCTACCACATGAGCTAAAGCTCCCCCTCGATCAATATCAGCCACCAGCCAAGTGGGAGCCTTCAGATACAGAGCCACACGCATATTGGTCAGATCTCGATGCCTCAAATTAACCTCTGCCGGACTCCCTGCCCCTTCAGCAATAATCCAATCAAACCGCTGCTGTAATCGATCTAGTGCTTGAGTAACGGCTTGCCAACCAGGATGAAAAACGGATTGATAGTACTCTTGAGCTTGATAGGTTCCAACCACCTGACCCTTTAAAATCACTTGTGATGTGAAATTACCTTGAGGTTTTAATAAGATCGGATTCATATCTACATGAGGATCGATCTGAGCCGCCCAGGCTTGAACAGCTTGTGCATAGGCAATCTCATGGCCCTCAGCGGTTACATAAGCATTCAATGACATATTTTGGGCTTTAAAAGGTGTTATTTTGGCTTCCAACTGGGATAGTAGCCGGCATAAAGCAGTGACCACAAGTGACTTACCCACATGAGATGAGGTGCCTACAATCATCAAGGCCTTGGTCTGCATAGTCCAATCCTATTAATTTACTGAGCTTATAGATTCAATCTAAATCAGAGTTTAACCTAGACCAACTATGAAGAGAAAATTATGACGTTCAAGATTAGTGCCCACACTTTCAGTACACTTGTCTTGTTATATTACTTATCTCGGTATACTGAAACTCAATTTAAGTATCATTGACCTAAGCCTTGAGACCATAGGACTCTAAACCTTAGAACTGATCTAAATCCTAGGCGCTACTATCATTAGTGTAAATAATGTTCTAGAGTCTTAAGTCGGGATCCTGGAGCAATCATAGGTATAATCATTGAAAATGAATTAGTAGCTTGAGATCTGGCTATTGTGTTGTCTACTTAAGCACCCTCATGATACAGCGTGTCCATATCCAATCTTTAATGGTGTCTATTCTTGGGATCACTCTAGGCTTCCCACTCCTGGTGCAAGCCCAATCTCCAGATCTAGAGACTGAGGCCCAATCTCCAACCAGTCCGATTGCTACAGTTCGCTTGAACAGGTTAGAGGGAGCTTATCGTTTAGGACCAGGTGATCAAGTCCAGATTGACATCCTGAATTTGCCAGATTTAAGCAGGCCCCAACAAGTCTTACCAGAAGGCACTGTCATTTTTCCAGTGGCAGGGGCAATTCAGCTTCAAGGGTTAACTCTGACAGAGGCTGCTGATGAAATTGCTTTTCGCCTCTCTGTTTTTCTAAATGATCCCATTGTCAGCGTCAGTTTACTCAGGGCTCGTCCAGTTCAAATTGCTGTCGTTGGTGAAGTCCGTCGGCCTGGAGTCTATGTGGTGGGTGAAGACAGCATAGGGGCCGAGCTACCCTCTACAGCCATCCCGACTGTGACAAGCATGCTACAGCAAGCAGGGGGTATTAATGAAGCCGCAGATATTCGGCAGATTCAAGTACGACGGCCAGATCCCCGATCTCAAACTCAACAAAAAATTACCATCAATTTGTGGGATTTGCTCCAAAGTGGCAATCTGCAACAGAATATCCGTTTATTTGATGGTGACTCTATCTATGTCCCTCAAGCCGCCGCTATTCCTGCTGAAGAAATCAGCGACTTAACAGCTGCCAACTTTTCACCCAGTACCATTCGTGTCAATGTAGTGGGGGAAGTTGAACGACCTGGACAATTTGAGGTTCCACCTAACACAACACTAAACCAAGCGCTCCTAGCGGCTGGAGGATTGACCTCTAGAGCAGATGCAGGTGCTGTAGATTTAATCAGACTCCAACCGAATGGCACTGTATCTGTTGATACTATCGCAATTGATTTTCGTCAATCTGTAAGCGATCAATTCAATCCAACCCTTAGAAATACGGATGCTATTGTGGTCAGTTCAAGCAGTATTGCCCAAGTTACGGATCAAATCAGTGTTTTCTTGCAACCGTTAGTGGAGAGCAGCATCATACTTAACTTGTTTCGTTAGTTTTAGCTGACTTATCAAGAACCTTAAAGATCTTGAAAGCTACCCTCAAAGCCCTAAAATCACTTGATCTCGCGTCAGTAGCTTGAATTCGAATTGATTAAAGCTAACGAATTTGATACATTTCACGATATATTTCGTAAATTCCGCCAACTCAGGAGTATACTCTATCTGTAGAATTAGAAATTGTCTGGAATTCTAAAGGGTCTTATGGGAAAACACTTAAAAACGTATCTTTATCCAATGGTTTGCTTGGTAGTACTACTATCTGCTTGTGGTGATTCTTCAAGCCCAAGCCAACCCATAACTACCCCATCCCCTCAACCCACAGCCACCCCCATTCCTACCCCTACGCCCATCCCCACACCTGTCCCTACGCCCATCCCCACACCCACACCATCAACACCGGTGTTGGAGAACCTAGTCGTTCCTAGTGCAGTTAGTTTGGGCGAAACGGTTACCCTTTCATTCCGCTCTGTTACACCGGCTGGTTTGCAGGAAGCCTCTGTTGCCATTGATGCAGGACCCTTAGACTTGAGCTTTACTTTTCCTCCAACTGAATTTGGTTGTGCAGTCGGTGATGTGATCTGTGAAGGCAGTGCCACCCTTGATGTGACGGGTATTATTCCTGGAACTTACACTGTGACGGTATCCATTATTGATCAACAAAACCAAAGTACCAGTCAAACACGTGTGATTACCGTAAATCCGTAGAGTGACTTCATGACAACCCCATATTTGAAAGTCACGTTATTAAAGGCGGCCTAGCTTTTGCGTCTGCAGTTGATCTAGATCAAGAATGGTGCTGTCATGAAAACAACCTCAACTAGCCAAACCATGTTAAGCGAACCGAGTCCTCAAACTCAAAATCGGATCGTTATTATCACTCAATTTTTTCCACCTGATTATGCCGCTACGGGGCAATTAATTGAAGAATTAGTTAATCAATTTAGTAGCCAAGGGGTTGAAGTTACTATTTTTACCGGACAACCAGGGTATGCCTTTGATGTCAAGGCTGCACCTAGAATAGAGACTAAGCACACTGCGTTTATATACCGAACCCGAGTCTCGCGGATTTGGTCTCGTCGGATTAGAGGTAAAACGTTAAATAGTTTGCTCTTTTGTCTTAGATCCCTACTTTATTTAGTGGGAAGCCCCCACTATCGAAATAGTACATTGATGTTTACCTCGGCTCCTCCTTATTTATTATTTTTAGGCTTGTTATTGAAACGATTTTATAATTTTAGATACTGCTGCCTTATTTATGATGTGTATCCTGACATTGCTGTAGCCCTCCAAGTTTTAAAGGCTGACCACTTGATTGTGAAGCTTTGGAAGCGCTTGAACCGATTAGTTTGGCAGCAGGCTAGTACGATCATCACTCTAAGCCCTAATATGAAGACTAAAATGTTGGAGAGCTTTACTGATCCGAGTGAGCGATCTGAAATTGAAGCTAAGATCCATGTCATTCATAGTTGGGCTGATGCTAGTTTATTGAAACCTATTCCTAAAGCAGATAGTTGGTTTGCTCAAGAGCATGGTCTAGTTCATGCTTTTACGGTCTTGTACTCGGGTAATATGGGCCGATGTCATGATATGCAGACCATTATGGAGGCCATTGCGCAGCTGCAGGACTATCCCATTCAATTTGTCTTTATTGGCGATGGGGCCCAGCGATCCTATTGTGTACAACAAACTGAACAACTAAAGCTTAATAATTGTAAGTTTTTACCCTATCAAGCCAAAGAGGTGTTGCCCTATTCCCTTACAGCCTGTGATCTGGCTCTTGTGAGTGTTATGGACACCATGACAGATCTGGTGGCTCCTAGTAAGCTATATGGTCATCTGGCAACTGGCCGCCCTCTAGCGATCATCTGCCAACCCCATTCGTATTTGGCTACTATGGTCAATCAAGGCCATTTTGGTCAGGTGATCAAAAATGGTTCAGCTCAGGATCTGGCCCAGTTTATCCTCAAGCTCTATCAGAATCCAGAGTTGAAGAAACATCTAGGCCAGAATGCCTATCAGTATTTTATTTCCAGATTTACACCAGAAATCATCTCCCAAGACTACCTAAAGGTATTAGCCTGAGCCTATAAGTTGAAGGAGCCGATCCTCAAACCCCCCCTTGTAAACGGGCAATAGCTTGCCCCATATAATTCATGACAGCCCTATCCACCATGCCCCGGCTTGCTGATTCGGCCCCTTCTTGTTGATACAGAGTTTCAAGAGATTGCTGGATCTCTGGATCACCGCCTGTAAATGCTTGAATCAAACTTAACCATCGTTGGGCCAACTGTTGCACAGAGTGACTAGCGGGATCAACACCTTGAGACATGGACAAACGAGCCTGTTCAATCAGCTCTTGCCATTCGGTTTCTGCTTGCTGAATGCGATCTGGACCTAGATCATCATACCGTTGTTTCAACGTATCTAACTGTTCAGGGGTGTAGTATTTTTCAAACATAGTGATACTCTCCAATGATTGAATTAAGTCAGCCAATGTGAGGGTCTGAGAGGTATTGAGCTGATGAGCCAACCCTTCTAGTCGTCTCACTAGAGTTTGAGTGGCTTCAACTTGAGCTTTTAAGTGAGTGATCTGCATCTGAATCACTTGAGGGAGTGAAAAAGCTGGATCTTCAAGGCACTCTCGGATTTGATCTAATGAAAATCCTAACTGTCGTAAGGACACAATCTGATGAAGCCGTTGTAGATCAGTAGCTGTATACAGGCGATGATCAGTTAGAGTTCGTTCAGAAGGTGATAACAATCCGATCTCGTCATAGTAATGCAAGGTCCGGACGGTAAGACCTGAACGTTTAGCCACTTCACCAATTTTCATTAGAGGAGTTGTCAAGCTGATCACCTCCCAACCTCTGTCTATGCTCTGATAGTAGACCCTGACGCTACGTGAGGATCAAGCCTGACATCTGATCAAGCCCAAAGCCCATTTGTCTCATCTTTGACAGGCTGTCTTTTGACATCTCTTCCAGAAACCAGCATGGTTAAGACAACATGGATTCCTGGGGCCTATTCCAGATTCAACACCAGAGGTTATGGAGTAGGCCTCACTTTTTCAATTCACTTGGAGATCAAGAATCTAATTGAGTCGCTGGACTTTACCTTGCTCATCATAGATAAACGGATCAGGTCCCAGGGCTTCCGCATAGTCCTCAACCTCAAGCTCACCTCGAATTAATCGAGATAAGGTATCATCACCCCCAGGTTGGTAATTGATCAATCGTTCTACTCGGTTATAGGTGGTCCCTTGATTCGGGAGCATAAATCCATCACGACCCACCAGTTCCACCACCAGTGTATTGTCACCCGGCTGCCAACCTGTCAGATAGAGTGGGCTCCGATCAGTTGTGGTCTCACTGACCCCATTGAGGGTGTAGCGCACCATAGCCCCGCCCAGATTCACACCGTCAATTAGGTAGTCTAGTAAGATCGGCTCAGCACCATAGGTTCCGCTAGCAGGAGATATCAAGGTTATTAAAGGGGACCCCACTTTAAACTCAGGATCATTAGCATCAGTAGCTTCAAGCACATTAAAAGTGACATGAGCAAAGGCTGGTAAATTACGATAGCTATGACTCCAAGGGCGGACAGCCACAGCTCGGACGGTATGGGTTCCAGGGGGTAACTCCAGTTCAATGGGTTCACTAATGTCGTAGATTGGGACAGGCTCTAGGTTGTTGACGATCAACTTAATATGCAATCCCATGTTGGTAATCGGATCTAGACCTATCGGAAACCGTTTGAGATCAAGTTCAAGGAATACCGTAGATGAGGATAACGTCTCACCTTCCTGCGGCGATACAATGTCCAGTTCAGGAGTGTAGACGTCAGTAGCTGGACTAAACAGTTCGATTAAAGCTGGGCTAGGAACCAAGGTTTGACTAGAGGCCGGTGCACTCAACCAACTCGATGTACTCAGGGCTACTAAGGTCAAGGTTAAGCGGGTCAGCTGAGTCCATTGCATATCCATTCCTCATCACAAATCAGTTTTTATACAGAGACAAGCCCGTGATCATTGACGCGGCTTGAGATGGACTGTTCCCTATTGCCACTCAGAAGTAAGCGTATAAAAGTTACCCAACTCAGCCTGAGGATGGCAATCAATACAGCCAGTGGCGCGTATAGGAGCAACAAAGGTGACATCAGGGTGAAGTGCTTTGAAGTACCGTGATTTTTCTAATCGGAAAGGAACGGATTCACCTTCAAAAGTTGATCTGGAATTCGGGCGTAAATATCCCCAGACTAGCTGTAATTGAGCGCCAGTTGGAGGTTCAATCGTTTGACCATAGTGAGATGGCTCTTGAATGATCTGGCGCCAGGATTGGGTGGGTAACACTTCAGCCGGTAGCGCTAGATGGCAAGTTCCACAACTTTGAACATAAGCAGCCTGTTCCAACTGGGATTGAGTCAAGTTACTTTGGGCTGCCACCCCCCACCCCAGCAGCATACTCAGAACAACCATAGTCAGTCCGAATCCCACTCGTCGTAGCCGTCGTTTCATAATGACTTTCATAACCCGTAATTCTAGTGATCTGATCACATTTGGCGCTGTCTGATCATACCTGCTTGCTAGAGATCAGACTCAAGCTGATAGACTTGACGTTCATCTTGGTGCAATTTCAGGATAAGATCGGCAGATAGATCAAGCCCTGGTGATTCAGGGTTGCAACACCTTGATAATTACACACATTGATAGTTACATGGATACACAAATATGGACAAGAATCTTTTTTGGGTTTTGATTGTAACAGCGATTCTTTCAATCTTGACTGTGATCTATGTCCTTATCGATGAAGGCACCAAGAAAAAGCGATACCAGAAGCAGAAACAAGCTGATCAATCTGAGCCTGAACCTGTAGAGACTGGCCCAACCGCCTCACCCCATCAATCTGATACAGATGAGTCTGAAACTATCAGTTCAGAACCAGTTTCTACTGAAGCCGAACCCGCTGATCCCACTTCCGAAGCTGAAACGGGTAGTCTTGGTCCCACTTCTGAAGCCGAAGCTAGCAATGCTGATCCCACTTCCGAAGCTGAAACCGATAGTCCTGATCCCACCGCCGAAGGTACTGGTACACCAGAAACCAATTCAACCAACACCTAAACTTATCCCAACAGCTATTCGATAGTTAAAGCTAGTCGTCTGAAAGATCAAGCTCAATCCTTCAAAAAACTGAATCGCCCGATTTACAAGTTAAATATTCGAGTGCACACATACCCCTGGCTGAATTACCTTTGGCATTGAGTCGGGGACTCCACACCGCAACACTGTAGTGACCTGGTAAAACTGCCACAATCCCTCCGCCTACACCACTTTTGCCTGGCAAGCCGACCCGGAACGAAAACTCACCAGCTTCATCATAGAAACCACAGGTTTGCATAATGGAATTGACACGCTTAGTCATTGAGCTAGTCATCACGATTTCATGGTTCAGCGGGTTACGACCGTCATTGGCTAGGAATGAGAACGCTTGTGCCAGGGAATAACAGCTCATCTCAATAGAGCACGCGGTGAAATAAAGGTCGAGGACTTGATCGATCGAGTTGTGAATATTGTTGTGAGCTTTCATTAAGTTAGCGAGGGCGGCGTTGTTGAAGCCATGGGCCTTCTCCGATTGAAAGACCCGTTCGTTCACCCTAATTGTGTCTCCAGCAAGTGTCTCAAATGTTTTGATCACAGTGTCATGAGCATTATCGCCAAATTCACTGAGCAGCACATCACATACCAGAATGGCACCTGCATTGATGAAGGGGTTACGGGGTATCCCTTTTTCGAACTCGAGCTGTACCAGCGAATTAAACGGATCACCAGACGGCTCGACCCCAACCCGCTGCAACAACGCTTCACCCATTGCTTTATAGGCAAGTGTATAATTTATTACTTTTGAAATGCTCTGGATCGAAAATAGGGTGTTACAATCACCGATACCATAGCTGTTGCCATCATTACACCTGAGGCACATGCCAAACTGATCAGGATTAACGTTCCCGAGTTCTGGAATATAGGATGCCACTTTACCGTCGTCCTTAAAATTTGCCAATTCGACATTCAGTTCGTTCATGATCTCTGCATAAGTCATTGGCATCTTTAGCACCTATATTCGCTACGTTCCAGATTCTGTTAATTC
>CAYSWV010000071.1:2099-21556 GCA_964434865.1 uncultured bacterium | reverse complement strand
CAATCATGTTCAATCTTAAGGAACTGCATGAGCAATTTGATTTTGTAGCAGTTACCCGACAACATATCCCCAAAGACTTTATACATATGCCTCTCCCAATCAGAAGTTTTAATATTTACTCTATGCGGTACCCATCCCGGTACAATCTACAGTAATGATCTCAGTTTGATGCTCAGTATAATCAAATAATCGACGAATTCTGTTGGAGGACCCACGCTACCCTAATTTCACTCTGATTGAATCGTTGATGAGTTAATCTAAATAGGTTTTAGTAGGTATAGGTTTTAGTAGGTGATCTATGTTGCGACTCTCTGCATCCCGACTAACAACCTACCAGCGTTGTGCCCAAGCTTACTACCTCAAATACCATAGACGAGTGCCTGGCCGCCCAATTCGAGCTGCAGTCCTAGGTAACGTTTTGCACCAGGTCTTAGAGCATCTTTATCAGCGACCAGCTTGGCAAGGGGTTCCCACGCTGACTGATTTGGAAAGACTCTGGGGTCAGCATAATCTGGCGTTGTCACCTCAACAACTGACTGAAGGGTGGAGTTTGTTACACCACTACTTTCAAACCTTTATTCAACCGTTAGACGCTTGGGTGGAACCGATCGGTATTGAAGGGCGATTGAGAGGTGCCTTACAGGCTGGTGGCATTCGTTTCAGGTTAGAAGGCCGATATGATCGCTTAGACAGTCTTCCCAGTAATGGTTTACAGGCTGCCGTTCATCTAATTGATTACAAAATGACTCGGCAGATTCAAAATCCGTCTGAGCTGGAATTAGATCTACAACTTGGGTTTTACCAAATGGCTATCGATCAGGTCTATGGAGCTGCGCTAAAACAGGTTAGTCATATTTACTTGCGTACAGGACAGTGTATCACCTTTAAAACCAGCCCTGAGCAGAAGGCTTTTGTTCAAGCAAAAGTAACCGAGCTGGCTGAAACCTTAGTCCAGGATCAATCCTTTACCCCTAATCCTGGTGATCAATGTCAGACTTGTACTTGTCGCCCTTACTGCGCTGCTGTGACCGCTGATCCGATTCCCCTCGATCCCAAATCTGAAATATTACAGTTAAGTTTCCTATAGCTCTGATTAATAGGTATACTGAAAGTCCTTTTGTCATGGAGTTAGCATTGATCCTATGGATACCATTGAGATATCGGGGTTAAAATATTATGGCTACATCGGTTACTTACCAGAGGAGCAGGTTTTGGGTCAATGGTTTGAAGTTGATTTAACTCTCTGGCTCGACCTATCAGTAGCGGGGAGTAATGATCAGCTAGATGATAGTTTAGACTATCGCAAAGTTGTTGAACATGTACGTCATCTAATCGAAACCTCTAAGTTTAAAACTATTGAACGTTTAAATGCGGCTATTACCCACACCTTATTGGATCTAGAATTAGTTCAAAAGGTTCGCTCACGCTTGGTTAAGCTTTCCCCTCCTATTCCTGGCTTTACTGGACACATTGCTGTAGAAATGATCCGCTCCAAAGCCACACTGTAACTTTTACTTGGTGCTCCATGCTTCATCCTACTGACTATTCAACTAGTGCTATTGCTTTAGGTAGTAACCTAGGAGACTCCCAACAGATATTAGAACAAGCTTTACAAACCCTTGATCAAATCCCTGGAATCAAGGTGAAGACTCACTCAAGTTGGTATAGAACTGCTCCTATTGGCCCAACTCAACCAGATTTTCTCAACGGCTGTGCTCTATTACAGGTACAGATCAATCCTCATAACTTGCTGCAAACCTTACTAGGCATTGAAGATGACTTTGGCCGAGTGAGGCAAGAGCGTTGGGGACCTCGAACCTTAGACCTAGATGTCTTATTATTTGAGAATCAGATTGTGGCAACTCCTGATCTTGAAGTTCCTCATCCTCGCTTACGGGAACGAGCTTTCGTATTGGTTCCTCTAGCTGAAATTGCTCCAGATTGGATTGAACCAGTGTCTGGAAAAACAGTTGCCCAATTGGCGACCCAGGTGGATCAATCTGGAGTACAACTATTGATTAAACATGAGCAGTGAGATTTTTAGTTAAACTAGCTGAGTGTACTGCTGGACCACATTAGTTTTCAAACAATCATCAACCAAAACTTGAGTGTAGCTATTGAGTGGATAGGTTCCTGTTTGTTGAGGTGTAACCCAAGCCCACTCTTCAATTTCTTCATTGGGTGTTACATCTACACGGCTCGAATAGGCATAGTAATTGATCATGATAAAGTGAGCTGCTTTAAAAAATTGAGGATCGAGTACAGCTTCCTGCAGTAAAGCAAACTGAATGTGGGTTAGATCTAAGCCCACTTCTTCCTGGAACTCTCGGATCAAAGCTGATGTAAGGCTCTCACCCCACTCCACTTTACCGCCAGGAACCCCCCAAGTTCCTCTCCATTTTGTTGTTTTTACAATCAGAACTTGCCCTTGAGGGTTAACGACTAAAGCTCCTACGGTGGCAAGGGGAAACTGCTTTTCCATTGATACCCTCCAAGCCTTGATGTGAGCTGGACAGCAAAGTAGCGAGCTCTATCTAAGTTTAGATCAGCTCGCTAAGGCCGTGTTTGATTCACTCCGATCAGTTTGATGGCACCTAACTAGGAAGCCACAGCTGTAGCAGAGCGGCGTCGGCGTTGCCTTGAAGGTCCTGGCTTGACATCATTGGCTTCTTTGTCAGTAGCTTTGTCAGTAGCTTTGTCAGTAGCTACAGGCGCTTGCTCTGGATACTGCATCATCAAAACAACAGCTGGTCTACTGGCAATTTGCTCTTTCACCAGATGACGAATACTCCGTTCAATGGCATCTCGTAAGCCCGCCCAATCAATGTCTGGCTGACTATTGTTAAGTGAGCGTGCAAACTGGGGCCAGTTCTGTTTCAAGCTATCTTCAATCACTTGTTGGAGCAGCGATCTGGTCAATGATTTGGTGTTTGCAGCTAAGCCCACCACATGCAGCCGTGGTTCAAAGAGTAACTGACCGCTAGCATCAACGCTAATAGCCACGGTAATCATGCCGTCATTAGCTACCTGTTGACGCTCTTGTAAAACATTATCCAGCACTACACCTGTGCGAGAACTATCGATCAGTTGAACGCCTGAGGGAACTTTATCAACTACAGCGATGCTATCAGGGTTGACCGCTACCACATCACCATTATTGATAATAACAATGTTGTCTTCTGGAACACCCATGCTCATGGCTGTGGCGGCGTGCTTAACAAGCATTCGATATTCTCCATGGGTTGGCACAAAGAACTTGGGCTTCGTCAAAGCTAACATGAGCTTCTGCTCTTCCTGACATCCATGCCCTGATACATGGATCCCTTTATCCTTACCGTAAACAACATGAGCACCTTGAGACATAATTTTGTCAACGATACGGGTGACAGCAATGGTATTACCAGGAATGGGATTAGCTGAAAACACAACTGTATCAGTAGGCTTAATTTGAACCTGAGGATGCTCTCCTTTGGCAATGCGGGTCAAAGCGGCTAGGGGTTCACCTTGAGATCCTGTAGTCAGAATAATCACATCTGAATCCCGCATTTGGTTAATCACATGCATGGGTTGCAGAGTTTCATCCTTACAGCGGATATAGCCCAACTGACGAGCATGAGCTACAACATTGAGCATAGAGCGACCCACTAACGTGACCACTCGGCCTAGCTTTTCCGCAATTTGAAGGATGATATTGATCCGATGAACTGATGAGGCAAACGTAGTCACAATAACTCGGCCTGAGGCCTGCTCAATAGCTTTAGTCAAGCCTGGAATAACTGAACTTTCAGAGGGGGTATACCCTGGAACTTCAGCATTCGTTGAATCACTAATGAGACAAAGGACTCCCTTCTCTCCATGTTCTGCCAATCGTTGCAGATCAAAATACTCACCATCAACTGGCGTGTGATCAATCTTGAAGTCTCCAGTTTGAATGACAACCCCAGCTGGCGTGTGGAGAGCTACCGTGTAACTATCAGCAAACGAGTGGGTGTTGCGAATAAATTCAACGTAGAAGTTTTTGCTCAGGGAGACAATTTGCCGAGGTTCAACTGTCTTGAGTTTAGTCCGGTTGAGTAAGCCAACTTCGCGGAGCTTCTCTTCAACTAGAGCCAAAGCTAATTTAGGGCCATAGATGATAGGAATATCAAACTCCCGCAAATGGTAGGGGATGCCACCAATATGATCCTCATGACCATGAGTAACAATCATCCCCCTCAATTTGTCCTGGTTCTGCTTGATATAGGTCATGTCAGGTAGAACAATATTCACCCCTGGCATCGAAGCATCTGGAAACCCTAAGCCAGCATCCAAGAGCACGATGTCATCTTCATAACGGAAGGCCCAAGTATTTTTTCCGATCTCCTGCTCACCACCTAACGGAATCAACTGAACAGACGAAACATCGGCATCAGATCGCTTGATAGCTCGATTAGCAGCCGTAGACTGTTTCTGCAAAGGCATAGGCAATAACCTCAACTATGAATTAAAACACAACTCAAAACTTTGATCGAAGGCTGTCAATTCTGGTCTACATCGTTGCCTTCAGTACATTTGTGAAGTCTCTCTCAACTTAAATACTCCATCGTCTCTGATCATGACTTTTTCCTGCTTCTTGTCCCTTGTGGGCTTCATGTATCTTGTGGGCTTTGTAGGGTCTTGCGGTGGTGCATGGGTACCGTTTCCTGTCACTGACTGTTGCTGTGCTGTTCGGCTATTACTTCACTCAGATTCCCTTAAACCTGCCTAAGCATGTATAAATCTTAACCTGCAATCAGCAGCTAGCGTAATCACACAAAAGCCTGAGAACTGTCGGTTAGGAAGCATCGGATAACTTTCAATGTATCACCTTGAGTCAGAGTTGTCTAAGATTTAGGTTGCTAGTGTCGGATTTGAAGATAAACAGCCGTTCCTACAGTGTGCCCTCACTAAGCATGAGCCAGCACAGGTTCCAGCAAATTTAAATTTTGTAGAATGCCTTGCAGAGCCTGCTTGGATTCAGTAGATAATGGATACAGCGGTGATCGCACGGAACCTACTTGCCATCCCTGCATCTGTAAAGCGGCTTTGACCGGAACTGGGTTAGTCTCTAGGAACAGGCCTTTAAACAGAGGTAGAAGTTGAAGGTGGAGTTTAAGTGCTTTACTGAGTTGACCTTCAAAGAACAGCTTGATCATAGTTTGCATTAGAGGTCCCACAAGGTGACTCGCCACACTAACAACTCCTGTTGCTCCCAATGCTAACATCGGTAAGGTTAAAGAGTCATCACCAGCATAGATTAAAAAAGACTCAGGTGTGCTACCACGAATCTGTGAAACTACATCCATTGAACCACTTGCTTCCTTGATGCCCACAACTGTGGAAAGATTGGCTAACCGAGACACGGTATGAGGAATCAAGCTAACTGAGGTTCGTCCAGGAATATTGTAGAGCAACAAGGGCAAATCAGAGGCTTCGGCTATGGCTCTAAAATGCTGATATAAGCCTTCTTGGGATGGTTTATTGTAATAAGGTACCACTTGAAGCGATCCATCTAACCCTAACTGAGCAGCTTTCTGAGTAGCTTCAATGGCTTCTCGAGTGGAGTTAGATCCGGTACCAGCGATCACTTTACCCTGTTGGCCAACGGTTTCCTTAATCACGCGGAAGAGTTCATATTCCTCACTCCAAGTTAGGGTAGGTGACTCGCCAGTTGTTCCACAAACCACCAGAGTATCGGAACCATTGTCAACTAGGTAGCGAGCTAGTCGCGCAGCTTCTTCGTAATCCAGATCTCCCGTCTCTTTAAAGGGAGTGATCATAGCAGTCAAAACTCGACCAAAGGTCACAGCATCAGGCTCCTACACATCTATAATGGCATCCTTGAAAGTTCGATCTTGAAAGACGGGTTCTTAAAAAGATAATCATCTAAACTGACAAGATCCTTATTCAAACTGTACCTTAAGTAGGTATGGATTCCCGTACCTCTAGCTATCCTAGTTATCGAGAACATCTCTGTGAGACAATCTCCAGATTTCCTTTGAAACTAAGCAAAAGCCGAAAGTCAAAGGGCAGCCAAATTTAATCTGCTGCCCTAGTTTAATCTATGATCCAATGTTGTCAAGGCTCATCAGAACAAGCCTAATGTTACCCACTTATCAAGAGGTAGGGTGGCTCCAATCCCCAGATAGAGGGTAAAGATAGTCCCAAACAAGAAAACAAAAGTGGCCACTGGACGCCGTAGAGGATTTTGAAACTTGTTGACATTCTCAATGAAAGGCACAAATAATAGGCCCGCAGGAATGGCTGACATTAGCGCAATCCCTAACAGCTTGTTGGGGGCGATCCGCAGTAGGTGAAAGGCTGGATACAAGTACCACTCAGGAAGGATTTCCAAAGGAGTAGCAAATGGATCAGACGGCTCACCAACTCCAGCTGGATCCATGACTGCTAAGGCAACCACCATAGCAATCGTTCCCAAGATCACAACTGGAAACATAAATAAGAGGTCATTAGGCCAAGCCGGCTCACCATAAGTCATATGACCCATGTTCTTCTTGAGCTTGGCCACAACTTTGGGATTATCCAAATCAACCTTGCGGGTGATAGCTTCCCGAGCAATGGCTTCTTTAGAGACAGTCATGTCACTCTCCTAAGCAATTGTAAGTGCGAGTTCAAATTAGATTTACAACGGACCTGAGATCCCTTGGCGACGGATCATCAAAAAGTGCATCGTCATAAAGACCGCAATCAGCCAGGGTAAAACAAAGGTATGAAGGCTATAAAATCGAGTCAGAGTAGCCTGTCCAACGCTTTCACTACCTCGGATCAACTCAACTAGGGTATCACCTACTACAGGGATAGCACTGGGAACACCCGACACAATCTTGACAGCCCAATAGCCTACCTGATCCCAAGGTAATGAATAACCAGTGACCCCAAAGGAAACTGTCAGTACAGCCAGAACAACACCGGTGACCCAGGTTAGCTCACGAGGCTTTTTAAACCCACCGGTTAAGTAGACTCGGAAGGTGTGCAAGATCATGACCAACACCATCATGGATGCACTCCAACGGTGAATTGAACGAATCAACCACCCAAAGTTAACTTCAGTCATGATGTAGCGAACCGACTCAAAGGCACCCGCTACAGTTGGCCGATAATAAAATGTCATTGCAAAACCAGTGGCAAACTGGATCAAGAAGCAAACCAGCGTAATACCACCTAGGCAATAGAAGATGTTAACGTGAGGTGGAATAAACTTGCCTGTAGCATCATCTACAAAGGGTGTAACTTCCAGGCGTTCATCCAACCAGTCGTAAACTGTGCTCATAAGACCCGCTAGAATTCCTAGATATATATCTCTCAGCACTTTAACACGAAGTATTAAGCCTGCAACACTGACATTCCCAATGTAGGAGCCAGCCCAGTCTTAGATCTGAGTTGATCAACAACCTGACCGTTTTGACACAAAAATTAATGAATTGTTTTGTCGATTGATTAATGATTTTTAATGATTAGATCCTAGAGTTGGCTATGACTTTAGATTGCTTGGCTATGGAGTCAGTTGGCTATGGAGTTAGTAACGCAGTGTTAAGTCAGAGGTCGAACCGCATGCCAAAGTTAGCTCTCCAACCGACAGGAGTGTCTAAAGGCCAAGGGATACGCTGGGCAATGACAGTGATGGGGATTGCTTTGAGTATTCTGTTGTTGGCAGGATGTCAATTACAAGGTGCACAAACTCAATGGGGTGAAGAACAGAAACTCGTAGCTTCGGCTTGGGCCTATGTTGATCGAGCCTACGTGGATCCTAACTTTAATGGTCAAAATTGGTGGAGTGTGAGGCAGAAGATATTAGCTCAGCCTTTACCTGACCGCCAATCTACCTATACTGCGATTCGATCAATGGTTGAGACGCTTGAGGACCCATTCACTCGATTTTTAGACCGTGACCAGTATAGTCGCCTCCAAACCTCAACAGCTGGTGAATTAAGCGGAGTGGGATTACAAATTGCGATTGATGAAAACCAGAATGTGATCATTATTGCGCCGATTGAGGGTACACCAGCCACAACAGCTCACCTGCAAGCTGGGGATCAGATTCTAGAAATTGATAGCTTTCCACTAGATGGCTTAACCCTGGATCAAATTGCTGAGCGGATGAGAGGGCCTACAGGATCCAGGGTGGTCTTAACGATCAAGCGCAACGACGCTGTTTTTCAGGTTGATCTGAGCCGAGCCCCGATTGCGATTAACCCGGTCCGAGCTAAGCAAATTGCAGATCCTGAAACGGGTCAGATGGTAGCCTACATTCGCCTGAATCAATTTAATGGGAACGCGGCCCAGGAAGTTAAAGAAGCGATTGAAGCTGCTAACAACTCCTCAGCCTCGGGTTTGGTTTTGGATTTACGGAATAATCCTGGTGGTCTTCTCCAAGCTGCGATTGAGATTGGTCAATTCTTGATTTCCCAAGGTGACATTGTTGTAGTCACGACTCGTAATGGTGTTCAAGATAGTATTGCTACGACCCCTGATAGTCTGACTCTAGTGCCTTTGGTTGTTCTGGTAAACGAAGGGAGTGCCAGTGCCAGTGAAGTGCTGGCTGGTGCTTTACAGGATAGTGGCCGAGGGATCTTGGTTGGCTCCAAAACCTTTGGGAAAGGCTTAATCCAATCTTTATTTGAGTTGGAAGATGGCTCAGGCCTAGCTGTAACAACAGCGAAGTATATGACACCCAAAGGACGAGATATTAATCAGCTCGGCATCGTACCCGATGTTGAGATCCCACTGCCAACAGATACTGTGTTACGGGTAGATACGCTGGGAACTGAAGCTGATCCCCAGTTTGTGGCTGCTCTGAGCATTCTGAGATCAACCTCAACTCAGGCTCAAACCTAACTGCACTTTTTGCGCTTGGAATTGGATAATAAAAGGTGATCTATAAAACTTGTTGGTCAACCGCGGTGCCTGTTTAGCAATGATGATGACAACACTAACTCAATTTCACAACTTCTTCGACTGTTGCATTGGAGGATGGCATACTGAACGAACCTATCACTATCTACCTCAGCAGGATGTTGAACGATCGAAAACAGACTTTATTATTCGCACATTAACTCCAGAGTTTAAAGAAAAGGTGTTGCGAGACAATAATTACCCTGCAAACCACGAGATCAATGGGCTGCTCGGGTTCCACTTGGCTTTTGAAACAGTATCTGAACGCGGTGAAGAAGTGGCCCAACAATTAAATATGTTATTTCTGCCTCAGAAAGATACAGCGGCTGCTATTGAAGGGGATTACTTACGCGATCGAGCCTATGAAGAAGATCGGCCTATTATTGCTAAGTTTCGCTTTGATCCAGTTACTTCAGAACTTCTGATGACCACAACCTACAGCTCTGTGGTTGCTATTGACTCGATTACGCTGTTGAGTCCACGGCTACGAATCCGCAAGATCTTGACCTATCAGCGCCCCCCTGAAGGCAAACCGCTAGAGGAGTTGTTGCTAGTGGGGTTCGGGGTTGAGCAAAAAACGACTTAGAGACTTGACATCAATCAGGATGGTTTAGTGAGAGACTCTGATCCAACCCAGGTGCTGTAGTCAATACTGGATACGGATCAGAGCTAATTCACAGCTCAGTTGCCTTAAGACAGATCTACACCTAAACTATCTCTACTTAAAGTCGGGATGACACGATTCGAACGTGCGACCCTCTGCTCCCAAAGCAGATGCGCTACCAAGCTGCGCTACATCCCGATCCACAGCTATGTAATTGTAGCATCACTACTCTGGGACAGGTAGTCCTTTCATCCAGTCTTCACTGATCTAACTTGGCTCCAGATCTGACCGAATCTGAATTGATTGCTGCAACTTAAGCCAGTGTTGCGTATGATAAGAGTATAGTTAAGAAATGTGAACATGAATGGTAAAGTTATTTTAATCACAGGAGCTACCGGCGGTATTGGGCAGGCTTTAGTCCCACAGCTGGCAAGCCAGGGATCCCAGTTAGTTCTGGCAGCTCGAGGATCGGAGCGATTAGAGCACCTAGCTCAGCAGGTCAAATCAGTGGGTGCCAATCCTGCACTGACCCTGCCCGTAGATGTGACGCAATATGATCAGGTCGAGGCTTTGGTGCAGCAGGTCTATCAGCAGTTAGGTCGGATTGATGTTTTGATTAACTGTGCTGGAGTAGGCATCTTGAAGCAGACGCCTCAGTTGAAACCATCTGACTTAGACACAATGCTCGATGTCAATTTGAAAGGTAGTTTTTACACGAGTCAATTAGTTAGCAATGTGATGCGGGATCAAAAATCAGGGCATGTGCTCAATTTTCCGGGTATCTTAGGCCGCCATCCCATGCCTATGGCTGCAGGGTATTGTGCTTCTAAGTTCGGTGTCGTGGGATTTAGCAAGTGTATGGCCGATGAACTCAAGCGATTTGGAGTCAAATTTACCCTCTTTTTCTTTGGTGGGATCGACTCTCCTTTCTGGGATCAGATCACAATGAAGGTCCAACGAGATAAGATGCTACAGCCTCAAACAGTTGCTGATGCCATTCTGTTTACTCTGGGTGTCCCTGCAAACTCTGTCCCTGCCGAAGTGGTTCTCCAGCCTGAGAGTCATCAATTTCTCTAAGAGTTCCCCTAGATCTAGCTAGCAGAAGATTGGCTGGTCTGCTGGTTGAGTCGTTTAAGCTGGTGACTTGATGTCCGGTCCTTGGCAAGCGACAATAAAGAAAGTCTTAAGTCCTTTATCAACTTTCATCTGTGAATCCTGTTCGTACTGTATCTACCACCAAATCAACATTTTTTAACGCTTATCCCCGGCCACTGTCGCCAGTCTACCGACGTGTGATTGACGAGCTATTGGTTGAGCTTCATTTGGCAACAGTGAATACTTACTTTGTCTATAGCCCATTCTTTGCTCTCGGTGTTGTAACAGTGTTTGATGCTCTGATGGAGGCTTACAGGCCAGAACATCAACGAGAGTCTATCTACGCAGCTCTTTGTAAAGCCCTGCAACTACGACCTGAGGTGCTCAGAAAAGATGCCACAACTCTGCTGGAGCTCATGCAATCAGGTGATCCTCAGCAACGGCTTAAAGTAATGCAGCAGGATCCTGAGGTTGAAGATGTGGGTGGCCTAAAGGCAATCATGGCTCAGATGAGCGATTCCCACAAACATGCCTACAGCCGTATTTTACTCGTTGGCATCTATACAGCTTTTGAAAAAATAGCTACATCGCTTTACCCGAGCCTAGAGGAGCGTACTGAGCAGTTTATCAACACAGTGAGTCAACCTCTTAATTTCTCCCAAGAGCGAGTCAAGAAAGATCTGGAGTTGTATCGCAACAATCTAGACAAAATGAAGCAGGCTCGAGCTGTGGTTGAAGAAATGGTCAAAGCAGCTAGACGCCAACAGGAACGGCGGACTGGTAGCTTAAGTACAGCCTCTGCTGAAGCCACACCGGCAGAACCATCTGAGACGAGTAGTTGAGCTAGCTATTGCTCTTGTAGCCATTATTTTTGGCGGCGCTAACACGCTCGATGGATAGAAGTTAGCCGAGCGGGTACAGGATATCTCACTAGGACATCCCTGGATTGTGACAACTAGGGCATCTTTTAGTGCGACAAAATTTGAGATAGGAATAATCGAGATCGCTCTTCTCGTGGATGGGTGAAGAACTCGTTGGGGGTATTTTCTTCAACAACCTTACCCTGATCAAAAAAGATGATCCGATCGGCGACCTCACGAGCAAATCCCATTTCATGGGTCACACAAACCATAGTCATCCCACTTTCAGCCAGCTCACGCATCACGTCCAACACTTCTTTGATCATTTCTGGATCCAAGGCTGAAGTGGGTTCATCAAATAACATTACGGTAGGATTCATGGCCAAAGCCCGAGCTATGGCAACTCGCTGTTGCTGACCGCCTGAAAGTTGACCTGGGTATTTCTGGGCTTGTTCGGCAATACCTACCCGCGTTAACAGTTCCATGGCTTGTTGGTGTGCCTGTACTCGCTTGATCTTTTTAACGGTAGTCGGCCCTAAGATTACATTTTGTAGAACGGTTAGATGGGGAAAGAGATTGAACTGTTGAAAAACCATACCGACTTCTCGCCGGATCGCATCGATATTTCGCAAATCAGAGGTGAGTTCAATCCCATCAACTAAAATGCGACCACGTTGATGATCTTCGAGTCGGTTAATGGTACGAATAAATGTTGATTTACCTGAACCAGAAGGGCCACACACGACAACAACCTCGCCCTTAGCAATGGATGTGGTGATCCCTTTAAGAACGTGAAAATCCCCATACCACTTATGCACATCTTCACAAACTATGATGTCACCTGTAGCTTTCTGAGAAGTTGATGCTACCGAACGGGTGGAAGGAACATTTGTTGCCATGGCTAGTCCTACATCGAAGTACTGTCAAGTCTAAACCTTATTATGTATGACAGGTTAGTGGATACACTGTCAGTTTAAGTGGTGACATGCAGTATCTGCTGTAACAATTCTCTAGTGGGAGGGATGTCATTCTATGAGCGAATCCTATTTCATGTCGTCTATGCAACGTAGCAAGCTAATGTCAAGATCCCATGTACTGGGTTGGACCCTGCTATCATCCTGTTTGAAAGCCCCCTGGTTAGGCCTTAGCCTTTTGTTGGTCTTATTGGTGGGGTTTGTGAATCCAGTCTCAGCTCAAAGTATCGTTGAATCGGTGAGAGAGCGCGGCTCACTGCGATGTGGCGTTAACAATCAGTTACCTGGTTTTGGCAGTGTTGATAGCGATGGCCAATCAGTTGGGTTTGACATTGATATCTGTCGAGCTGTTTCTGCGGCTATGTTCGGTGATCCCGATCAGGTTGAATTTGTGTTCTTGACCTCAGCTAACCGCCAGTCAGCTCTACAAGCTGGTGAAGTGGACATCATCAGTCGGAATACGACATGGACCCTCACCCGCGATCGAGACTGGGGAGCTACCTTTGGACCTACAACCTATTATGATGGCCAAGGCTTCATGGTGCCCAAAAGTTTGGGTATTACTATGCTAGAAGAGCTAGATGGTGCCACGATCTGTGTGCTGGCAGGGACCACCACCGAACTAAATTTAGCAGATACCTTTGCAGCAAGGGGACTTGAGTTTAGCCCTGTTGTTTCAGATGTATTTGACACCTCTTTTGAAGCGTATGAACAAGGTCGTTGTGATGCGATCACGACAGATGGTAGTTCTCTGATTTCTCGTAAAGTCGTCTTGCAAAATCCTGATGATCACCTGATCATGGATGCTGTTATTTCAAAAGAGCCTCTGGGACCCGTTGTACCACAAGGGGATACTCAATGGGCAGATATCATGAACTGGACGGTTTATGCTCTGTTCTATGCTGAAGAGGTTGGGATCACCAGTGAGAATATCGATACATTCTCCGAGACGGAAGATCCTAATATCCGCCGCTTTTTAGGCTTAGACGGTGATCTGGGTGAACTCCTGGGATTGGACCCTGACTGGACAGTCGATGTGATCAAATCTGTCGGCAATTACGGGGAAATCTTTGATCGCAATCTAACACCTTTAGGGGTAAGTCGAGGTCTCAATCGTCCCTATACCGAGGGTGGGATCCAGTATGCTCCGGCATTTCGTTAATTCAGAGTTCGTGAGTTAATCAACGGGGCTGTTCTCGATCTGGACAGCCCTAGATTTGTTAATTAAACAGCTTAGTTTTATCTTATTTGATGTGTGACCTCAATGACTCCTCACTCTAATCATGTGGCTTCTAGTCGAACAGTTTGGTGGGCAGATGAAGAGAAGCTCAAGATTATATTTCAAGCCTTATTTGTCGGTATTGCTATTGCAGTACTGCTGACCCTATTTCGGAATTTGCAGGTGGGATTAGAGCGAAATGGTTTAACGCTCACCTTTAGTTTTTTAAATAATGCAGCTGGATTTCAAATTGATGAAGGTCTTCCTTACGAATCCTCGGATAGTTACCTCTGGGCCTTTGTAGTCGGGGCTGTCAATACGATTTGGGTGTCCTTGATCAGTATTATCTTAGCCACGGCTATGGGATTTCTATTGGGTATTGCTCGCTTATCTAGTAACTGGCTAGCCCAACGCTTAGCAACAGTAGTCACGGAAATCTTTCGGAATATTCCAGTCCTGTTAATCATCTATTTTTGGTACTTGGCCGTTTTGCTACAGTTACCTACTATTCGAGAGAGCTATTCTTTTTTTGATGTTGTCTTTGTAAGCCAACGTGGCATCAACTTTCCCAGCTTAATCCCTAGTATTTGGTTATTTCCGTTGATGGGTTGTTTAATTACAGTGGGCTGGGTAACCCGTCGCCTCCGACCTGATCGATCAGATAGGGTGCAATGGAGTATGACAGCGGCTGGGGCTGTAGTGATAGTGGTGCTCTTTTGGATCTTAGCCCCGACTCCACCGCTACAATTTGATGTTCCTGTCTTGGACCGATTTAATTTTCAAGGCGGTTGGCGATTTTCCACTGAATTTATGGGTTTGATGCTGGGGCTGGTTACTTACACTGGTAGCTACATTGCTGAGGTGGTTCGAGGGGGCTTTTTAGCGGTTCCTAGGGGCCAATGGGAAGCTGCTAGAGCGATCGGCTTTTCTGAACTTAGTACCTTTCAGTTGGTTGTGGTCCCTCAGGCCTTACGGATCATGCTGCCGTCACTAACTACTCAGTTTTTAACTTTGATCAAAAATACGAGTTTAGCTGTTCAAATTGGCTATACTGATCTGTTCAATGTTGGTCAGACCGTGATCAATCAAGCTGGCCGCTCGGTTGAAGTCTTCGCCATGATTATTGGTACGTATTTGGTCATCAACTTAGTGGTGTCCTATGGCCTGAACTGGTTTAATCATCGTGTCAAACTTGTGGAGCGATAGCTATGACCACTGCCCCAGAGTCAGACTTACTGCAGCCACCTAGTACTCGTCTTGATCCCATCACCTGGTTGCGAAAAAACCTGTTTGATACCTGGCTTAATACGGGCTTAACCTTGATCTCAATGGTTATTGTTTATTGGGCGGGCTCGTCATTTTTGACCTGGGCGGTGGGAGAGGCAAACTGGGCTGTTATTCCAGCTAATTTGAAAGTATTAATGAGTGGGACTTACCCGTCTGATCAGCTGTGGCGTGTCTGGTTGGTGCTGGGTTTAGTCCTCTGGGTCGTGGGGGTGGCTGGCGGGGTCTGGCAAGGGATCTTGCTCCAGTACACATTAGGAACAGGAGCTGTACTAGGTTTGTTAGCTCTGGTGCCTTTAGGTGAGGCTCAACCCCTGCTAGGTGCGGTTAGTCTAGCCACCTTTGTGGGTATTGGCCTGGGTTGGAAACGTTCTAGTTTAAAACCTTTGACAATCGGGATCTGGACCTTTGTTTTACCCATAGCCTTGGTCATTTTATTGCGGCAGTTTGGTGAAGCAAATCCAGCAGTTTCCCCCAATGACTTATCCGGCTTGTTGCTAACCATTATGTTTGCACTGGGAGCTTTGATCATTGCTTTTCCTATTGGTATCCTCTTGGCCCTGGGGCGAACCAATCAGAATTTACCGGTGATCAAGGCTTTTTGCACTGTTGTGGTTGAATTTGTCCGGGGTATTCCCCTCACCACTATTTTGTTTGCAGCCTGGCTATTGGTGCCATTATTGCTGGGCGGGATTACCGTCAATTTGTTTATTCGAGCTGAGATTGGGTTTATCTTATTTACCTCGGCTTATATTGCTGAAGATATTCGAGGTGGATTGCAATCGATCCCTCGAGGTCAATGGGAGGCTGCCCGCGCGGTTGGACTGAATCCTTATCAGATTACCACTTTGATCATTTTACCTCAGGCCCTTAGGGTGGCGATTCCATCTCTAGTCAACGAATTTTTAACACTCTTCAAAGATACCTCTCTGGTGGTTATCATTGGTGCTGTTGAGCTTTTGGAAGCAGGTAGCGCTGTGTTTGGTAACGCAGATTGGCTAGGGACCCAAAAAGAGGTGTTGTTTTTTGTGGGACTGATCTATTTTATTTTTTGCTATGGCATGGCTTATGCAGCCAAACATATTGAAAAGCAGATCGGTTTGGGTGTGCGTTAAGAAGGTGCTTAGTACCCATAAATCTGACCTTTGAGGCCTTGCCAGAGAGTACTGGCTATAATCCGTAAATCCAATAGTAGAGACCAGTTTTGCACATAGTACAAATCATATTGGGTACGGCGAGGAATACTAGTATCCCCTCGTAATCCATGGATCTGGGCCCAGCCAGTAAGGCCTGTTTTGACTAAATGCCGATCCAGATACTTGGGGATAGCTTGACTAAACTGTTCCACATAATAGGGGCGCTCAGGGCGGGGACCGACCAGACTCATCTCTCCTTTCAGAACATTCCAGAGTTGCGGCAGCTCATCTAAGTTAAATTGTCGGAGCCAGATCCCTAGTTGAGTGCGTCGAGTATCGTTAGGGCGAGTCCAGCCAGGCTGTCCTGTGGATTCAGCATCAACTTTCATAGTCCGAAATTTGTAGATCTTAAAGGGTTGGCCTTCTAAGCTAATGCGTTCTTGTTGGTAAAAAATAGGCCCAGGACTGGAAGCTTTGACAGCAAGGGCAATCCCTAAGAGAAAAGGGCTGAGACCCACCAGACCTAAGGTAGCCCCAACTATATCGAAGCTCCGTTTTAAGAGCCGATTGTGCCAGTAACTTAAAGGCGGATGTTGCAAGGTAAATAAGGGGATTCCATCCAAAGCCTGCAAGCTAAAATTAACGGTTAAATAAGCCAAGATGTTGGGTAGCAGCCGGATTTGAGCGGGTGGACGAGGCAAAGTTTGTAAACTTAAGAGCAAATCGACAGTAGCTAACTCAGGTTGGGCAAACCAAACTTCAGTGATCTGAGGATAGGTTCTCAGGTAGGGACCCAACTGCGGCAAGCTGGCCACCACAGGGGGCTGTAGAGTCTGGTGGGAACGAGCTTTAAATTGGGAATAGCCCTCAGGATCTAGCACTTGGCCCACAATTTGAAACCCAAGATCAGGAACTTGATCTAATCGGTCCAAAACATCGATCAGTAAAGGGTTATAGCCCACCCAAATCACCTGACGGATCCCGTAGCCTTGAGATCTGAGCCATCCAATCAGGCTTCGTAATCCAGCGCGAGATACTGTCAGGCCCAATAAGGCAATGAGCGCAGCATAGCCCACCACCAATCGAGACAGGGAAATCGATCGAATAAAAAAGGCTCCAGCTAAGACCAAGCCAAAAGCTAGACACAAGCTCACAAAGATAACGATCCATTCATCAAAACGAGACAAGAGCCGTGATGAGGTGTAGCCTCCCAAGCTTGCCGTAATGCCCCAGTAGCAGACTACACACACTGTGGCTAAACCCGCATAAATATCAATGGGCAATAGAGCGTGGGGACTCAACGAGCGGAGATAGAAGCCCACGATGATCGCGGCCCAAACACCTAAACCATCGGTAATCACTGCTAGCCCACTCCAGAGTTGCTGAGGCGAGATCTCTGCTTTGGGTCGAAGAGTGGCTGAGGGGCGGAGAGATCCATCCATCTAAAGAGTCCTTTATGAGGGGCTAGTCCACAGACTATTAAACCTATGATCAAGCAGATTTCAATCCCCGGAGCGCCTCTAGTAGTTCTGCATTCTCCCGCTTGAAAAAGGGCAAAACCTCGACATGCTTGTACCGAATTATGCCCTCGATATCAATCAAAAAATAAGCCCGCCTTGTACCTAATAAGCTATCAACACCGTAAAGCCGAGTCACGGTTTTCTCAGGATCGCTCAAGAGCGGAAACTCTAGTTTTAAAGATCGGGCAAACTCCTGATGTTTTTCAATAGAGTCAGTACTGATCCCTAAGATCTCGCAGCCCATTGTTCGAAAGACGGTCCAATCATCCGCAAAGCACTGCATTTCGGAAGTGCACACAGGGGTAAAGTCAGCAGGATAAAAGGCGAGCAGAACATTGGTTTTACCCCGGTAGGCACTCAAGGTAATTTGGGTCACCTCAAGCTGTTTAGGACCACCAACACTGGGCAAGGTAAAATCGGGGGCTTGGGATCCAACCTCAACTGACATAGAATCAGATACTCCTTCAATCGGGATCTAACCTACGATACCAGCTTCTGTGGCGGCCCCCGTGAGATTAGCCAGGCTGCTCAACCTTGTTTTTTATAGCGGATCACCTCAGCAATTTGCTGCTTCCGGTTAGGTAACGTGGGTTCCCACTTGTTCAAACTCCGGTTAACATGCTCCCGAATCGTTTGTTTGCGTTGCTCTAGCATAAGTCTGGATCCTGCTCATAGACCCCTTCTAGATTACCTGAAAGTTAGCCCCTAGATTTCGTGGATTCGAAGACCACAAGCTTAACTCTTTAGTTAGTCTAGATCTAAGTAAGAGAGTAGGTGATGCATCACATGTCGCTACATCAGGCCAAGATCCTCATAGCTACCCTCACGATCATCTCTGTAACCCCAACCGTGAGTCTGGCTCAAGATCCACCAGCAGCAACTTTTCAACCAGGGCCCTGGCAGCCTGTCGATCGAGTAGTCCCGGGTCAACGGGTTCAGGTCCAAGTGATCAATCAAGCTGGATCGATTTTAGAATATGGCACAACCGATCCCCTAGAAACAGTGATAGAGCTAATGCCTGGCTCGATCAGTCAATTTCAAGTCACCACACTCCCCGTTTTCATTAATATCAATACTATTGAACGGTCATCTTTAAAGTTTGATCTCTCAACGGATGATACAAATACCATTGTGGTGCGAATCACAAAGATCAATGATGTTGTCGGAGATCGAACCTTGAATATTGATGATACAGGTGCGATCTACATCTATTAGTTGCTTAACAATGAGACTTGCCTTGATGAGAGAGAGCAAACTTTGACCTAACCTTAGCGTGATGTTAAAACTTACTACTCCGATCTATCCCTGTGAATCTCTCATCTGAATTCCAACAAACCATTGAGCAAATTGCTGCTAGGTACCTTTTACGCAAGTTCAACCGTCCACTGACTTCGATGAGATCTGGATTAACAGCTGATCCATGGCAAGCCGATAAAAATAGAAAAGCAGAACTGTAAATAGTTTTGGCTTTGAAGAAGAAAAACTTCATATTCATTATCTAGCTTCAATCTTGAGTGAAATCCTGGCCTGAAAATGGTATGTCTGCTCTCCTCCAATACTCTTGTCCAAAGTGATCATGTAGATAGCTGGCAACTACGTTGAGCAGCAAGATCGGAACTAGTAACACGATACTAAAAGTGGCAACCCATTTCTGAAATTCGTTTTCAGATTGACTTATTAGAAAATAGATTTGGACTGGGAGAACCATAAAGCGATTAAACCAGTCAGGATCGCGAATCAAATACACCAATCCCCCAACAAGAAGTAAGGGAGCTGCCTCCCCAATCATGCGAGCAACTGTAAACATTACACCTGCTAGCATCTTTGCAAAAGC
>CAYSWV010000071.1:0-1999 GCA_964434865.1 uncultured bacterium | reverse complement strand
TTACTACCAATGAGAAATAAATATTGCGGGTAGGTGACTACTGCAGTAGATGGGTAGTTAATTCCTAGAAGATGGACTTACAATTACACTTTCTCGATAGGTATAATCTACACCTGGCCATCCTCGTAGAATAGATTCAATACGGCTTAAATTGGTTGTTGGTAGATGTATGGTTATGGTTTCTAACTCTGGCCATGAAAAGAGGAGATTGCCACCTACTGCATTCAAAGCAGCATTTAATTCTTTTACCGTTACATCTGGCAAAAGCTTTACATTGATGACATTGTAAGCTGTGATGCTTTCATCCAAACCAACAGTAGAATCATTGAGGGTTAACTTCTCAACAGCCAAATCATTATCATTACCAGGAATTTGAGTGGGGATTATGGTGGTTGGATTGAAGTGAAAGAAAGCGCTCTCAGTAGTTTGAACGTAACCAAAGTTGACACTACCACTTTCAGAGTCAACAGTCACATCAGAGAATTGTTGGGGGAAACTGCAATTGGATGTCCCAAAATCATCGATGAATAGAGAGGTACCATCAAAGGTGGCAGTAATGTCATAAAGACCAATCTGACAACCAGACTCTTGACCCTTGAAGACATGTAGTACCCCTTGCAAATCTTGGCGGTTAGCCTGGGATATAAGGATCGGAGGAGATTGTTTCAGAGAACTGATAGAGCTAGGTTCAACCAAGCAAGCTCCTACACAACTGACTAATAGAAAAGCGTTCATAATCTATAATCTATACCTGTTCTTGACATCAAAATCCATCAGAATCGTATCAAACCTAATTTTAGTAACCTTCCCTCATCAATTCATATCCAACCATTAGATCAACCTCTTGTTTAGAGTTATTACTGTGATCGGCAAGCGATTATAGCCCCATCAAAGCAGCTCCTAAGCTAGTTACAACCAGGAAATTCATCTGTATAACAGTTTGGATGTCTAAGAGTGAAATGCTTAAACCCTATAGGCTGTCTCATTAGCTCATTACTGACTTGAGGGAAGAATCCAACGTGTATTACAATATCTGATTCTGAATTGGGGCTAATTGTAGCAGATCCCTGAAAAGTTCGAGTGCCATCAGAATTAAAGCTACCACCTACTTCGAAACGTTGAATGGTACGATGAGGATGATTAGGTACAGCAAATGTTTCTATTAGATTTGCTCCTGTAATTGTGACTTGATTAGTGTCATACTCTATATCGAGAATGGCTTTGATCATTGATGGATCGGGATCTTCAATAGGATCAGATCCTGCGAGGGGATTTCCGACTGGTTCGTGAAGATGATAGCCGTTGTATCCGACTTTGATTTCGAATGCTTGTGAACTTGAGGACTGAATGAATCCACCGATAGTCGCCTCTTTAATATACGGACAGCCTATAACTGGTTTGATCAGACTAGAGGTAGGGTCAAGCGTCTTTTGGAAATTAATGACAGTCGTTTTTGACATTGAACAGATGGGAATCCAGGCAAATCTGTTTAAATTTTGAGTACTTTGAGGCTTATCTCGAGCAATCGTCCCTGTACTGCTATCAATTGTAAAAAAAGGTGTTTGGTTTTCAATGATCCGATTAACTACCGCGGAAGCAGTGAGACCTGGCTCTTTAGTCCACAAAGAAGCTGCTAGTCCAGCGACCTGTGCAGCTGCATCTGATGTTGCTGGTGTTGTGTAATTTTGACAACTGATTGCTCCGTCTGCTACTAAGGCTCCATTTGGCCCCTCAGCACCCACATCATTGCACAACGTGTTACCCAAATCTGGGTGTACCTTTTTTGCTTTTACAATAGCTCTGACATTTTCTCCCTTCGCTGAGCCATATTCAAGTATCCCAGGATTGATAGGATCAAAATCATGATAGAACAATTCACCAGTATGAGTCCACCTTAATTTGAAGCAAGCCAGCAGCATTTAGGCTTTGAACCGGTGTATCGAGGAGAAGTGTGGCTGATTGCGATTGAGAGGAGGATTAGGGGCAATAGATGTAGAGA
>CAYSWV010000070.1:0-21803 GCA_964434865.1 uncultured bacterium | reverse complement strand
CCTTGAGTATTGACACCAGTAGGATGTTGCCCCTCTGCACTAATACTCACCCAAAACGGATCTCCAAACCCAGGAGACAAGAGCCATCCATCTGTCGGTGTGTTTCCTCCATTTTCTACAGGAACAAAGGTGCCATTGGAGACAAACCTTGGCAACTGGATAAACTCATCAGGAGTATAGATCCCATCTGGATCTGCCGTCTTATCGTAGTAACCGTAGAACCAGCCATTTGTCCCCTGAACATCAGAAAATTCCGCGACCGAGTCAGCCAAAACATTAGGATTATTGGATCCTGGCAAACTCACTCCAGGCACAAAGACAATATCAGACTCTCTAACCAACCCTGGAGAATCCAACAGATCATTAATCCGATTGGCAATAGTAGCCCGTTCAGTACCTACTTGGATCCGAGCCAACACAGCCGCCACATCAATCACATCAAACCCAGAACTCACGGATCCAGACACATAGTTAGCATTTTCAAGAGATGGGACTGGATTTAATGAGGCCGCTGTGATCAACCCTGGAGCCGCCAACAGCTCTGAAGCTCGATTCGCAATGGTAGGAGCGTCTTTAGGATTCACTTGTAGTGTAGCTAACACCAAAGCCACATCCTGGATCTGAACAGTTGATAAATTACCTTGATAGATCAACTGCACACTGCTAGCTAACACAGGAGAAGGGAGCAACTGTACAAACTGAACAGATACACCATCTTTAACGGGTAGCTTTATTTGTCTTACTTGATCAAACTTAGTCAAAGATCCGTCAACATCAACCCCAAACGAGGTATAACCTGGATTGACAGTTTCAGAGTATCGAATAAACTTAGCCCCATTAATCTCAAACGAGTCTTCTAATAGCTCACTAGTTTTCAGATCTACTCGATATTGAGCCGCATAGCCTGAGAGAGGAGCTGATAGAGCAACAATTCCTTGATGAGCGATCCCTGAGATTGCTGCAGTGGATTGATCTGATCTGATTTCAGGAGCTACAGCAACTGGTCCAGAGCTAGCACAAGATGCAACCACCCAAGGCAGTAAGAACCCAATCACAATCATCAGTGAAATAATTAATCGTTTGATAAACTGTTTGATTTTTGTCATAGCTGTGTGCTCATCAAGGAGTTGAAGATATTATCAAGTCGAGTAATCTGAAACACATTATTGTGGTGAACTATACAAATGATCAACACCGCAACTGTAGATAACTATAGATCATTTACCCACAACTTAAGCGATCAAATCAATAACCCAAAAAGTATCAAAAGGTTGCATTCATCTATACAAGCTCAGATCATGGGGTCAAGGAGCTTCAACAGTAACGTCAACCCTGTCTCCATAGATCACAACCGTATCCTCCCCTTCATAATTTGGAGTTGATGTGTAAGAAATGATGCGAATAGGGACCTCACCCTTGCATTTGTTACTAAATCGTTGACCCACACCACCATCGGATAATTCTCCATGCTCAGGCTTAGTCTCTAAACCCCTCTCCATCACTCGATCGAAAGTAGGTGGAGAACTTGCATTACAATCACCACGGGCACCATAAATAGGAGTTGTCTCACCAGCCAGAACTGAAACTTCCCCACCAGCTGGCACTGTAATAGACACCTCTTCCTGGGCTGAAGTCACAGTAATCTCAACTGTATCTCCATAGATCACAACCCGATCCTCACCTTCATAACCTTGAGAAGAGATGTAAGAAATGATCCGAACAGGGACATCTCCTTCGCATCTGTTGCTGAAGCGTGACCCTACCCCACCATCTGAGAGTTCACCATGTTCTGGACTATTGTCTAAGCCTTTTTCCATAACCTGATCAAACGTAGGAGGTTTTTTTGCATCACAACCGCTCCTTGCTCCATAGATCGGTATTTCTTTACCGGCCTCAACTATGATCTCTCCGCCTGCAGGCACAGGCGACTGGCCAAAAACTGCAGCACTGCACAAAACCCCAGCGAAAAGGCAAGCTGTCAGTGACAACTTAGTGACACTTCCGAAATAAGCCATGGTTCTAGGTGAATTTTGTTTTCTAAAAGTATTAGCTCATAAATCTATAAATTAGGCAACATCCAAAAAGTTGCAAAAAGTTCCATGTTCGCTTTCAAGCCTGTTTCCTGATGTTACTTTCCATCAATCAGCAAATATTCGAGGTATGTCTCATAGTTACTTACTTACGAGAGTCAGGCAGAGCAACATCAGCAGGATCAAGGCAATCCAAAGTAGTATTCTCGTAAGGATTCAAGTCCGTTGCTTGTCACTATGACACAGAGACCCGTACCTGCGGAATGTCGGCTTCAGAATCTCTGGATCGTGCTCTATTCTTAGTTGTTAGCTTAACAGGCTGATTTTATGAAAATTATGACGGCAAGTTAAAACTCTCAATCCAAATTTTGCCAAGTTACTGTCAGGGGGTTACTTTGGGTAAACATTTTTACGTGCAAGTCGATCACCTCTTGCAACCGAGCTAACCCAGCCAGCTCCTCAGCTTTGCACCGAAAGGTTAGACTATCTACCTCAGCTGATAATTAAGTTGCTTTATCAGTTTGATCTCAATGATTGCGAAGTCGCTTTATCATAATTTCAAAATATAGAATAGCTATTGACGAAGATTTTGTCTAAGGTGCTCAGGCACATATTGAAAATAGGGTAGCTGCACTAAGGGCTGATTAAGAAAGCCTCTGACTGGATCATGATGCACAAATTGGGAGACGAAAGGGATAAAATTGAACCCCCCCCATAGCAGAAGGATAGACACTAGCATAGCACTTCGGTAACTGACTGTCATAGGACGAAGAGCTAACTGACGCAGGCGGCTCCTACGAATCACTTTCAAGCCGTAGGGAATCTCAAATAATTGTAGCAGCTTCACTTCTTCAGGATGAAAATCTTCTGGCTTCAAAATCCCTCGACTCCATAGATCAACTAGAGCCCTTGTATAGATCGATCCGCTTATCGTTCTTAGTTTAACCACTATGAGCACAGCAATGATTCCTGTATAAAAATAGTAACCTTCAATGAAATCGAGGGCTTCCTGAGGAGATAAATCAGCAAGAGCAGGATTAATCAGGGTTAAAAAGGAGGGGATACCTTTAAATACATTGACAATGAGAGTGCAAACCGTATAGATAGCTGCAAGCAGAAAGAGTTGAAAGGGTCGAGTCCAGATGATAGTTTTGATCAAACGGGCTTGAAAAAAACTCCGCCAATCTGACGTAAGGGCCTGGCGGGACTGAGCCATAGGCACATAAAGCATCGCAATTGAAAAGAGTAAAATACCTAAGCTGCCCAACGAAGACCCCGTTGCTGACCCTTCATACATCTTTGTGAATGAGATCTGCCAGCCAATGTACCAGCCTACAGCCCAGAGTACAGCAGGTAGTAGCGTTAGTGTCCATGTGGATAGAATTCCAACGAGACCTACTTTAAAGTTAAGAGCCAGTGAGTGAAAGGTGCGGATCAACGTTTGCCATAAAGATGGGGGATCTTTAGGTTTAAGTTGATGTTTAAAAAACCGAGGACTCTCAATCACACTTGCCAGTTGAGCTTGTTGAGCGGCCCACAGTTCCCATTCAACAATTTGAGCTTTAGGCGATTGCTGGAACAGTTGCTTAACAGCTTTGTAGCGAACCCACCGATAGATCCAACCTAAGGCAATAATGGATGTTAACAGACCCTGACTGCAAAGGATACACATCAGTAAACACCAAGAGGTACGCTTCCACATCAGCCTGCTCCAACCTAAACAATGAACCTATACAAAGACCTCTTCAAGCACCTGTCCTTTGGCATACTCAGCCGAACATTGCATTAATTGGGCCAGGGTAGGGGTAATGTCAATCTGTGATACCCGGCGATCAACGATTTGGTTAGCTTGGATACCCGGTCCAACTAGTAAAGCAAAAACCTCATGAGCTGATCTTGAATTAAAGTGATGCTGATAAGGGACGGGTAAAAATAAGTTAGAATCACGACCACAATCGGGCACAATACAAAAAATAGTATTATCTCTATACTCAGGGTCAGCAGCAACAGCCTTAACAATACGCTGAATCCCTTGATCAATAATTGAAATACCGTTTAAATAATGGGACGCATACCCCCAATGAACATAGTCTGGATCTTGAAAGTTAACCATCACCAATTTAGGTCGAAGATACTTAATAGCCCAAACGGTTAATTCAGCAAGTAGTCGATCCCCGCGCGGATTAACTAAGCCGGTAGCCCCATAGTGCTGCTGCCACCGATCCCAAAACTGGCTAATAGGAGCAGGATAGAGATCTTGAGTTGTCGTTCGGTAGTTAGCCTGTTCCAGTTTTTCAAGTTCTTTTTGTTTCCGGGCACGCTCACGAGCGGGTAAGCGGGTATCTTGAAGTTGTTGTCGTAATAGATAAACCTTAAACCGATAGAGACTTAATACCTGGCTACTGTAGTTAATCCCAAACATATGGTGATTACTAAAGGAATAAAATTCTTCTTCAGTTCGATCTTCGCCGTTGATCAGTAAGGTCTCATGAGCTTGAATCTGATACTGCTTTCGGAAATATTCAAATAAGGTGGGGACTATAGGTTCAAAGCGACCTTCAGAAACTTCGGCTTTCTTAAAACCTTGATATTGCCCTGTTAATAAATATAAGGTGCCCTCACCATGGCTGGTGCTAACATTTTTCATCTGATCAATTTCCATATTGGGATAAAACGTTCCCTGAGGGACCAATGTATGCAGAAAATAAGGTGCATAGGTTTGATCAGATTGAATGGTTTCTTGTCGACGTACACCGCCACCAAAGCGAATCAAAAAAATATTTGGACCGGTGTAAGCGTTCTGGTTGTCCTGACTGCTAGCTTGTTGTGATAGACCTAACGATCCTAACAGGGCTGTAGTAGCTCCAGCTGCCCCATAGGTTAATACTTGCCGCCGGTTAACTTGAGAGTAATTGAGATTATCCATACTTCTGATTAGAAACCATCTGTTCAGAATTCTTCAATTTGATCAACAGTTAGACAATATTAGCCCAGATCTAGGGGAGTCGTCCTGCCGTTAACTTCATCAGATTAGATCGTAAATTAGATCATAAACGTATATGAATAGCCATACCGTGTGGCCAAGCCTGCCTAAACGGTTAGCTGAATTGAACGATAGAGTGGGGAGGACCATGACCAAGCCCTGCCCAAGTCGCTAAGTTAAGTATTGTACGTATGTCATGTGTGCTCAGATGGTGCTCCGATAGTCGATTCTGAGGGCGATTGCGCAATGATAGCCAGATCAACAGTGGCTTCTCCAGGTTGAGCCAGCTCTACAGAAACATCTTTGCCAAAAAAACCTTGCATCTTCTTAGCATAGCTATCTTGCCACTTTTCAAAGGAAACCTCAGGACTTTTGAAACGGAGGACTAAGGTGTAGCGGCCTTCTCGCAGATCTTCTTGGTAACCCACAAGTTTAGGGAGATCAGCTTCAGTGGGACCCCGCAAACCCAAAAACTCTAGAGCCTCTTCCATATGAGCATTGGCCCCATAATTATATTTTGTGATGTCGGCCCGCACCTCATTTTGGATAGTTGTCGCTTGCGCTCTGGCTTGAATTACTGCATCCGATGGCGACACCAGGGCAGGTACCGGTTTCAATTCAACCACTTTCATTGTGATCCCACCCAAGAGCAAAGGAATCCCAGCAAAAATACCAGCCAAGTTTAAAGTGGGATCGTTGTAGTTCGCAAATCCCCAAACTGTTGCGATCACACCCAACACCAAAACAATAGTACTGAGTGGTACAGGTAGCCTTTCAAACATAAGAGTATGAATCCATTGATAGTAACAGTGCAATTGACGCAGATGCCACCAGCTTAACTGGTAGACGGAAGCAAACCTGGGAAGGATAATACAGTTTGTCGGTGTGAGAGTGAACCCTTGATCAGACAAGAACTATTAGGTAGATTACGCCCCCAAGACCTGCAGTCTCAAGCCCAAGCCCCTTTATTCGAAGCCATTAGACACTATTGCGGCCTGGATAAAGCCCCGTTTCATACACCGGGTCATAAACAAGGTCAGGGTATTGCCCCTGAACTCATGGAGTTATTAGGTCCCAATGTGTTCAAGTCAGACCTGACTGAGTTACCAGAAGTTGATAACCTCCATGATCCAGACGGAGTGATTCGAGAAGCCCAAGCATTAGCTGCTCAGGCCTATGGTGCTACTCGATCCTGGTTTTTGGTCAATGGCTCCACATGTGGGGTTGAAACCCTGGTAATGGCGGTCTGTGATCCTGGCGATAAAATCTTATTACCCCGCAATTGCCACAAGTCAGCGATCGCGGGTGTCATTTTGTCAGGTGCGATCCCGGTGTATGTAGAACCTGATTATGATCGGGATTTGGGTCTAGCTCATGGAATTACGGCTGCAGCGGTAGAACGTGCTGTCCTAGCTAACCCTGATGTTAAAGGGGTTTTAATTGTAAATCCAACTTATTATGGGGTCTGTGGCGATATCAAGAGTATTGCGGCGGTAGCTCACCAACACCAGTTACCTCTATTGGTAGATGAAGCCCATGGACCTCATTTTGCCTTCCATCCAGAACTCCCCCTATCTGCTTTAGAAGCTGGCGCTGATCTAGTCGTCCAGTCCACTCACAAAGTGATATCGGGTATGACACAGGCTTCACTGTTGCATATGCAAGGATCTCGGATTGATCCTAATCGGGTGCGTAATGTGTTGCAGCTCTTACAATCCACCAGTCCTAACTATGTATTACTGATGTCGTTAGATGTAGCTCGGCGACAAATGGTCTTCCATGGACATGAGTTACTCACTCAGACGCTAGCCTTGGCCCGTCAAGCCCGCGAACGCCTTAACCAGATCCCTGGCATTGTTTGCTTTGGCGCGGAGCGGATCCAATCATCCCCAGGTTTTTTTGATCTTGATGAAACTCGGTTGACCGTGACCGTCAGTCACCTAGGCTGGTTTGGGTTTGAAGCTCATGATCAGGTTAATGATCGGTTTATGGTTCAACCTGAGATGTCCACGTTACACAACGTTGTGTTTATTCTCAGCATCGGGAATACCCAACGCGATATTGATCGGTTAGTCAATAGTTTTGCCACCTTAGCCCAAGAGCAAGCAACGCCTTCCACTGACCTAGAGCAGAAGATGGCTCGTTTAGCGGCGATTCAGCTTCCTCCGCTCCCCCCCCAACGGTTATCACCTAGAGAAGCCTTCTTTGGCCAGATCCATCGCATTCCCTTTCAAGAGGCGGTAGGTCATGTTTGTGCTGAGATTATTTCTCCTTATCCACCTGGGATCCCCATCCTAGTTCCTGGTGAAGAAGTTACCCAAGCTGCCGTTGATTACTTGCTACTGGTCCATGAAGCGGGGGGTTTTATCAATGGCCCTGAAGATGTCCGTCTGCAAACTTTGAAAGTGGTCAAACTGAACTAAGAGGTGGGGTTTATCCCCCTCATGATCGGGTACTCATGCGATAGCCTGAACATAGGGTTGAGATTTAGCTCTGTCTGTTTAGGCTATTCGTGATATCGTCTAACCTTAATAGAGCTAGATCTGTGCCGGATCTGAAATAGGTTGTCATGGTAGGCAAGAGTATGGGATTTAACGGCCCAAAGACATATTCGATTTCCCTATCTGGGTGGGGGTTTTGGCTTTCAGCCCTAGCTGGAGCTGCCTTGTTAAGTGCGATAGGACTAGGATGGTTTGTCACTCTCCTTTTAGGGTTGTTAGGTCTGATTTTGGTGGCACCGATCTTGATCTTATTGGGATTTCGCTGGTGGGCCCGCAGATTTATTACAACTGATGCCTGTCCAGTCTGTGGCTTTGAATCTCAGGCTATTGAGGGCAGCCGCTTTCTTTGCCCTAGTTGCCAGGAGCCTCTGTTTGTGGCTGATGGAGAGTTCTATCGCCAAACTCCCCCTGACACGATAGAAGTTGAATACATGGACAACTAATGATGGCCAGTCCTGATCGTTGCTCCAGTCATTGCCCAAGTTAGTCTTTTGTCGTGGGTTAGGAATTTTTGGGATTGGGTGTCGGTCTGTTGCTTCCTTTTCTCAAGGTGTGGGCCAACTTCTGATGGCTAGAGCGAATTCGAGAGTCTAATAGAAGCAGGTTAACTTGATCACCTAGTAGCAAAGCTAATGAGCTTAACCAGAGCCAAAGAAGTAGCACAATCATGGCTCCAACAGTACCATAAGCCCGGTTATAGCTCCCAAAATGCAACATAAAAACCCGTAAGCCCATTGTTGAAACCAGCCATATTAAACTGGCCCCAATCGCTCCAGGTAGGATGGGAATCTCAGGACGACGGAGGCTAGGGCCAGATTGATAGACAGCTGCACAAGCTAAAGCAATCATGCCTAGTGATGTTAGCCAAATAATTCCCCGCCATAGCCCCAGTAGACCTGATTCGACTCGGCTTAAGCCAATGGCACCGGCTTCCAAGGCGACCGACTGTAAAAGATTACCGCCCAAAAAGATCAGAACAATGGCCAGGCTGGATAAGGCCAGAATGCTAATCGTTAAAAGAATGGCCAATAACCGACGCTGCCAAAATGAACGGCGGCGTTCTGATGGAATCTTATGGCTAATATCTAACGCGATCATAGCGGCATTCAGTGCGTTAGAGGCAGTCCAGACCGTGCCTACAAAACTTAAGGAAAACAGACCACCATTTTGGCCATAGCTAATTGCCTGAACGTAAGCATCCACCAGCGTCAGAGGTCCTTCTGGGGCAAACTGGCGGATCCAATCCATAATTCTTTGATACATAAATTGGGGAGATTCAAACAACCCGATAGCTGCTAGCAAACCTACAGCTGTTAAGAGGGTTAAAATCAGAGGAAATAAGGCTAGCATCCAGTTATAGGCCATTTCCGAGGCTAGACCTGGTAAGCGATAGCGCACACTAGTCTTGATCAGATGATGCGCAAATCTGATACTCTGCCATCCTGATCTTAATACCCACGCATAGACTTGACGCCAACGCATAATCCAGAATTTAAGCCCCGCCTTAGTCTGTTATAGATTATTACCATCTTACTTAGGATGACTAGCACCTTGACATTTTGCCTGAGTTCAGCGTAACCAATCCTGCTCAATCATTCTCCCAGTAGCTATGGGGCTTTCAAACCTCGCTAAATTCCTGATATTGCGCTTGAACCCCACTTGGAAGATCCGTAAAATTAACGATACAAGAGGTTAGCTCTAGAAAAATAAGTCAAACCATAAGGAACTGGGTCCATGATAGATGAGTTGGCCCTCAACCCTGCTCAGAGGTAGATGATATGCCCAAAAAAGCGATAATCTGTGTTGATGACGAACAAATCGTGCTTAGCAGCTTGCGTGATCAGCTCCTCCAACATTTTGGGAATAACTATCTCTACGAATTTGCTGAGAGTGCCGATGAAGCGTTGGAAGTGATCGAAGAACTCAATCAAGAGGATATTCATGTTGTGCTGGTGGTTTCTGATTGGTTGATGCCCAATATGAAAGGGGATGAACTGTTAATTCGGGTGCATGAACGGTTTCCCAGAACAGTTAAAGTGTTATTGACTGGACAAGCTGACAGTGAAGCAGTTGATCGGGTCAAACGGCTGGCTAACCTTAACTACTGTATCCACAAACCCTGGGACGAAACCACACTTGTCACGGTATTAAAATCAGGTCTAGAGGACACAGATGACTAAACCTGTTATTGCCTGTGTTGACGATGAACGTATGGTCCTGGATAGCCTACGTGAGCAACTCATCTCGTTTTTAGGGGATGACTATATCATTGAAGTTGCCGAAAGTGGTGAAGAGGCCTTAGAGCTATTTGAAGAACTTGAAAGTGATAAGATCGAAGTTCCACTGATTATTTCAGATCAAATCATGCCTGGCATGAATGGAGATGAACTTTTAATTCAAATCCACCATCACTACCCCAAAACGTTAAAGCTGTTACTCACCGGTCAGGCCAATGCCGAAGCGGTTGGTAATGTCGTTAATTACGCCAATTTGTATCGCTATATTTCAAAACCCTGGGATCAAACTGATCTGCAATTAACAGTTATCGAAGCGATTCGCAAATACTCTCAGGATAAGCAACTGGCCGAACAAAACGCCGAACTGCAACGATTGAACGAATCATTAGAGTCAGAAGTGCGAGAACGAACGTTGGAACTCGAAGAAGCCAAAGAAACCTCAGAGCGAGCCAATCAGGCCAAGAGTGAGTTTTTAGCCAATATGAGTCATGAACTCCGGACACCTCTCAATGCCATCCTGGGGTTTAGTCAGCTGCTAGCCCGTGACCCATCCCTATCTATCCAGCAAAAAGAGTTTTTAGCTACGATCAACCGCAGTGGTGAACATTTACTCGGTTTGATCAACGATGTGTTAGAACTGTCTAAAATTGAAGCTGGGCGACTGATTCTACAAGAAACGACGTTTGATCTCCACAACATGGTGCTCAGTCTGAAAGACATGCTTCTGATGCGAGCTCAGTCCAAGCAACTAGAGTTAGACGTTATCCTAGCTCCCCAAACTCCACGCCACATTGTTACGGATGAGGGCAAACTCAGACAGGTGCTCCTGAATCTACTGAGCAATGCCTTGAAATTCACTCATACTGGAGGTGTTTATCTCACAGTTCAGCCCCATAGCTTAACCTCCCTCTATCAGGTGCAATTTCAAGTTAGAGATACCGGTGAAGGCATTGCTGCTGATGAGCAAGAAAAACTGTTCCAGCCTTTTGTCCAAACCCATTCAGGGGCTAGATCCAAAGAGGGCACCGGGTTAGGATTAGCTATTAGCCGCAAATTTGTCAACTTGATGGGTGGATCAATTCAAGTTTCGAGCCAGCTTGGACAAGGATCTACATTTACGTTTGTGATTCAAGCTAAACCAGCCATGATCCATCCACCTCAAGATACGACATCCTATCGATATGTGACAGGGTTGCAATCGCCCCGCCGTATCTTAATCGCTGATGATAAAACTGAAAATCGACAAGTCTTAGACCAACTGCTCAGCTCTGTGGGGTTTCTCACTCGTACTGCAGCCAACGGACAAGAAGCTATTGATATATGGCAAGACTGGGATCCAGATCTGATCTGGTTAGATATGCGAATGCCTATTTTAGATGGGTATGAGGTCACGCGACTCATTAAGTCTACCCCCAAAGGCCAGTCAACAGTCTTGATTGCTCTCACTGCTAGTGTATTTGAAGATGAAAAAGCTCAAATGCTAGCTGCAGGTTGTGATGACTTTGTGCCCAAACCGTTTAGAGCTGATGATATTTTTGCCAAGATCGCCTTCCATTTGGATGTGGAATACAACTATAGTGATTCTGATCAACACCCTCAACCAGAAGCCAAGCTGCAGATTCAAACTGATCTGGTTACAGATTTGAAAGCTATGCCATGGGAGTGGATTCAGTCTTTACGTCAAGCTGCTACTCGTGTTGATGATCAGCAAGTCATGATCTTAATTGAGGATATTCCCAATTCTGCCACACCGTTAGCGGAGGGATTAACCTCTTTAGTTGATGAATTTCAATTTGAAAAGATTCTGGAATTAATTGAGAAAGCTAAGTAAGGGTAACTCAATAAAGCTGAATAGCAATAATCTAACCCTAATGTGATCAAAGTTAAGAGTAACGATAGTCAAGTGTCCCCGTTCGTTTCAGAATCTATTCCTATTTAGAATCTATTCCATAAAATGATGCTTCCAATTACAACAAATCCGATGCCCGCTGTTACTTTGATCATCCGTGGTGGTAAGAGCTGCGCTACCCAAAGACCAGCCCACACACCGATTAAACTCGTTGCAATCAAAGCTGAAGCGGCTCCCAAAAAGGTCAAAATGGGATGCCCCGATCGAGCGGTAAGTAGTATGGTGGCTAGTTGGGTTTTATCGCCCATTTCGGCTAACAAAATTGAACCAAAACTGAGTAGTCCTGCTTGCAGGAGATTATTTGAGCGTGTATCAGCCATTGTCAACTCTATCCTCGTTGTCGGCTACAGGTTGATCACTAAGCTCAGTCCATAACACGAACCCACCAATGACTATAAACCCAATCCCGGCCAGAAGTTGAAGGACTTGATCAGGGATAAAGTGAGCCAAGCTACCCCCGAGAATGACACTGATCAAGCTAGCTGTCACTAGGGCACTGGCAGATCCTAAAAAGATCCCCCAAGGTGATTGAGACTGGGCTGTCATGAGCATCGTGGCTAGTTGAGTTTTGTCACCCATTTCGGCTACAAATACAGTCGCAAAAGTAAGTGCTAGGATTTGTAATGATGAGTTTGAAGCCTCAAATCCAGCCTCAGCTGTAAGCTTAGCATTAGGTTCAGCATTCGATTCAGTTTTGGCTTGCAACTCCTGATTAGCGTCCTGAAGATTTCTGACTTCAAGGTATTCAGATTGGACTTCAAAGGCTTCAAGGCGTTCAGATTCAAGGCGATTAGACCTCATGACAACCCTAGCTGAGCTACTCCAACTTTGAGTATCAACTGTCGTTAAATCATCATGCGTATAGATTAACCCTAACCCCAGCAGACTACCAGAAAAACTGATGGCCAGGATCATAACCGTGATACACAGTAGTAGACTTCGCTTATCTTTCATTAATGCATTGAGCCTTAGGAGTTGCCAATGTAGCGAAGTAGAGCTCCACGCTGTCCCAAAATAAAACCTTGATCAGGTTGAGGAAACTTAATGGCATAAAAATTGGCTGGTACGTTGCTGACTTTACGGGCTTTTTCCCAGGTTTCTCCACCATCTGAGCTGTGGATCAACGTGGCACTCCCGCCCACAACCCAAAGGTTTTGTTCATCTTGATAGGCAGCTCCTAAATAGCCAAAGCTTAAAGCACGGCCAGGTCGAATTGGCTGACTCCATTCCCCTGTTGTCAGGTCATCAGTTAGCGTGATTTCTGCACCTTGGTTTAATTTCCAGGCCCTGCCATTAAAACCAAATCCCATATTTTGAATGCGCCGTGATGATTCCCGATTGAAAGGTTGCCAGGTCTGTTTCTCTGGCTGATATAAGAAGTAAAAACTACCTCTAGAAGAAACACCTAGATACGATCCACTTGCAGGATCACGAGCTACATTTTTGAAGGCTCCAATGGCATCGTTAACCATGGCTTTCCAATTGAGGCCTGCATCAGTAGTCCGATAGATGGCCCCAATATCAGTCACAAATTCAGCCGTATCAGGACCTAAGGCTGTGATCAACAGCGGCTCACCAGGTAATTTATTGCTGAGAATGATTTGCTCCCATGTCTCACCCCCATTGATCGTGTGAAACATCAGCCGGGGTTGACCTATGATCCAGCCTTCATTGTCATGGAAGCTAACAGAAACAAGGTAAGAGTCTGGATTGAGTGAAGGGATGGATTTCTCTTGCCAATTGATCCCAGCATCATAGGATTCCAAGACCAAGCCTTTATCGCCCACAATCCAGCCATGATCGGTCCCAGCAAAAGCAATATCCAATAATGTGTTGTCTACAGGCAAATCGACCACCTGCCAGGGAACAGCACGCATAACAGGCATCCGGGCTGCCATTAGCAGTACTGACAAAAGAGAAATCGCAATCAGGCGAAGCATAGAAACCATCGTGTATGAACTCATGAACTTAAACGTCAATTGAACCTAACCTGAGCAGATCTATTCCACAAAGTAAAAACTCATCAAAAAGAGAAAGGCTATCGCTAAACCCGCAAAGATTAAGATATTTTTTTGGGCAGGAGTCATCACATTAACACCAAGGCCATACCCCAAGTTTTCTTTAAATCCAGAGGGTTTCCCTTTGGCCCCAACAGCCTCAAACTGCACAGCTGCCGCACCACAAACAGGACATTTCCAATCTTGTGGTAGCTCATCAAACGGAATCCCTGCCGCAATACCCCCTTGCTGATCGCCTTTAGCCGGTTCATACGTATACCCGCATGAGCGACATTCATACTGTTGCATTTTGTTAGGATCATCAAATTCGGCATCAATATCATCTTCAGCCAACTCAATGACAGGGGGTTCAGCAGCACTGAGGTTAGGATCAACTTGAGGATCAAAGTCTTGAGTAGCCATGGTGGTGACAATAGGTGGTGACAATCTACCCCCTATTATGAGCGCCTCCGTTACAAAAATCTACCTTGACTTACCAGTACTTCCAATAGAGTCCAGCTTTCACTTCAAAACTAATGTTGCCTAGAATTCCACTGAGCTAGACAGTTCTGATTCAACAGCGACCCGCCTGCATTATGATAATGCATTATGATAAATGGAATAGTGTTGTGACATCTGAAGGTAGCAAGTGTAAGTCTTAGCCTAAATAATGCTTTACCCACGATAATAGCGGCAACAGGTGATATGACGACCAGTAGTGTCAGCAAGTAGTGATCTTTAGATTAAGTGGATTTTAACTGATCAAGTGTTTGACCTGATTGCCTAATTGACGGTATGACATAGCTGTATCTAATTGACGGTATGGTCTTAACTGTAGGTGTTTGGCTGTGGATGTTGATAGGTGTTTGGACCCTAAGTCAAACCAAGTAAGGAGAAAAGACAGTGGTTCAAATTTATGGAGAGTTTCAAGACAACTTCCCCTCTAGTGAGGAACGACTAAGTCTGCAGTTCTCCCCTAGTTCTCTGCCGCTGAGGCAACGGTGGCGTAATAGTGGGTTATCGGCTGATTTTATTGCTGATTATCTGATCACCTTTTTTCCTGGAGATGATGCGAACCCTGAGTTGAGTCAACAGCAAGCTGAGATCAAGAGTGCAGCCAGCTATGTGGCAAATGAACTTATTGAGAATGCGATGAAGTTTCACTATGAGGCATCACTAAAACCCATTTGTATTACTCTTAACCTATACTACGATAAGCTTATTTTTCACACGACTAATGTGATTTCAGCATTGACCTACCCCAAATTTGAGGCGTTTCTCCAACGGTTGACCACCGAAGACCCGCAAGATTTATATTTTCATCAACTTGAGCAAAATGCACTCCAAGAGGTTGAGAGTGATTCAGGGCTAGGCATTCTCACCATGATCAATGATTACATGGCTAAAATTGGTTGGAAGTTTGAGACACTGCCTGATGACCCCGATCTAGTCAGCGTCACGACCGTTGTCCAGATCGATATTGAGCAACCTCAAGTCATGACCAATAGTGGTTAGGGATATCCCGATTGAATGCTAATGGCAGCGATTACAGTGACGCATAGGTTGAGGATGTCAAACAATATGGAAATCAAAACCGACAGCTACAGCATTGTCTTTGATCCTGACTCTGGGATGGTGAGATGTGAGGGATCACTACGTCTCAGCGGAACCGAAGAGTATGCCCCGATTGTGCAATTGTTAGACCAAGCAGCTGATTTGGGCTTAGAGACCCTCACGATTAATTTGCAAAAGCTTGAATTTCTGAATAGCTCTGGGATCAATATGCTCTCGAAATTTGTGATTCGCATCCGGCAGCGGGGCAATCAAAATTTGATGGTCATTGGTGCTAAGCGTATTCCTTGGCAAGAAAAGTCCCTCAAAAATCTCAAGCGGCTCATGCCTGCTTTAACTTTAGAAATTGAGTAGGAGCACTTGAGTCAGCAACTAGGCCTAGCGTATGACGGGTGAGACTAATCATGAGGAGCCACTATCCTCCAACTTAGATTTAAATCATCAGATTAGTGCCTTACAACTAGAGCTTGCCCAACTTCGGCAGGAAATGGCCGATCTGGAGTTACTGCACGAAACCACATTAGCTCATGCAGATACCATTGAAGCTCAGCTGATCACGCTCAATGAGCAACTCCAGGCTGAAATTACAGAACGGTTACGAACCGAAATGGCCCTAAAAGCTTCAGCTCATGAACTTGGATCGTTGCTGATCATGGCCTCACAAGATAAAACAGATCTAGAACTAATGCTGGAAACAGCTACCGAGCATGGGGATGCCATCGAAGCATTACTCCACGATTCTGAATCAAAGTACCGAGGTATCTTTGAAAACGCAATTGAAGGTATTTACCAGACCACTCTGGATGGGCGTTACCGTACCGCTAATTTAGCCCTAGCTCGTATTTATGGGTTCCAGTCACCAGCAGAGTTGATCCAACAGTTGTCTCACTTTGGTCGGGCCCTTTACGTTGATCCACAACAACGGATAGCATTTATTCATCAGTTACAACAACAAGGTCGCATCTCTAACTTTGAATCACGTGTTTATCACAAAGATGGCCATATCATTTGGATCTCAGAAAATGCCTGTGTTGTTAATAGTCGTACTGGTCAGCCGCTTTATTACGTTGGTGTGGTTGAAGATATCACAAGGCGGAAACAAGCTGAGTCGGCTCTGAATGCTGAAAAGGAAAAATCAGAACGCTTATTACTTAATATCTTACCTAAGACTATTGCTGACCAACTCAAGCAACACCGAACTATCATTGCTGATAGATTTGAACAAGCCACTATTTTATTTGCTGATATCGTCAATTTTACACCCTTGGCTTCTCGGATTCCGCCAACAGATCTTGTCAATCTCCTGAATGAAATATTCTCTATTTTTGATCAACTAGCCGATTACTACAAGCTCGAAAAAATTAAAACGATTGGAGATGCTTATATGGTGGCTGGAGGGATCCCCATTGCTGGATCCAACCATGCGGAAGCTGTCGCCAGTATGGCTTTAGATATGCAACGGGAAATTCGCCTATTTAAACGAGAGAATGGCCAGCCCTTTCAACTGAGAATCGGTATTCATACGGGACCTGTGATCGCTGGCGTGATAGGACTTCGCAAATTTATCTATGATCTGTGGGGTGATGCTGTTAACATTGCCAGTCGGATGGAAACCCAAGGCCTACCTAATCGAATTCAGGTCACCACAACAACCTGGCAGTATCTTAAAGATACCTTTGAGTTTGAAGAACGAGGGTTGATTGAGGTTAAGGGTTGGGGAGAGCTGCAAACCTATTGGCTCATAAGGCGTAAACCAAACTAACAGAGCCTAGATCAGCTCTTCTTGAAATCTCTACTATTTTTGCTCTTGAGGGAACATCAGAAACCTACCTAAAGTCTCCAGCGTAGATTATAGTGGAATCGTTTTGTTACCTGATCAGTGGAGTGAGGTCATGAGTCCATTAAGAAGCACCTCTCAACGACTCGCAGCCATTGGGTCCAGTCTCTTCCTGGCTCTAGTGGTGAGTTTCCCTGATCAAGGGATCGCTCAAGACCTCAGCACCCCACCAGAAACTGCTGCTCCTACAACTGAACCCTCTGAAGACACAGCAGAGCCTGAAGATACGGCCGAACCTGAAGACACAGCAGAGCCTGAAGACACGGCTGATCAAGCTCCCACCATTAATCTGAGAACTGGAACTGAGCCTGAACCCGAGTCTGCACCAGCTCCAGAGGAGGGCAACCAAGCTGAACCTGAAGTCCTAGTGGCTGAGGTCGTGATCAGCGGTACCAATAATTCGGATCTGGTTGAGCAGGTCTATGATGTGATTGGCACTGAGGCTGGTGCTGTTACGACACGTTCACAGTTAAGAACAGATATTGAAGCTATCTTTGCAACCGGATTTTTTGCAGACGTCCAAGCCACTCCCTCTGATACAGCCTTAGGTGTTCGTGTTACCTTTGATGTTGCGCCCAACCCTGTACTCCAAGCGGTTGAAACAGATGGAGCCGCAGTACTACCACCTGACGTCATCGATGATAATTTTAGTGATCAGTATGGCCAGATCTTAAACTTTGGCGATTTACAAACCGGTGTTCAAGGGGTAGAAGCTTGGTATGCCGAAAATGGGTATGTTTTGGCTAAGGTGGCCGATGTCACCTCTTCTCAAGATGGCACCATTACTCTCACCATTACTGAAGGCGAAATTGAAGATCTCCAGGTAAGAGGCAACAACACAACTCGTGACTTTATCATTACTCGCGAACTGTCGGCTGAGCCGGGTGATGTGTTTAATCGGGACCAGATTCAAACTGATTTGCAAAGTGTATTTAATCTTAATCTTTTTCAAGATGTGAATGTATCTCTAGATCCAGGTAAGGATCCGGAAAAAGTGGTAGTGGTGGTTAATGTTGAAGAACGCCGAAGCGGTTCATTAGGAGCAACAGCAGGGGTCAGCTCAGCCAGTGGTGTGTTTGGTGGTATCAATATCTCAGAACAAAATTTGGGCGGTAACAATCAACAAGCGAGTCTAAATGTCCAGGTTGGTACTGATGAAACCCTGTTTGATGCTAACTTTACCGATCCTCGCATTGCTACATTTGATACGCCTACCTCTTATAACTTTAATGTAGCCAATCGTCAGTCTTCTAGTTTTGTCTTTAATGAGGGGTTTGGATTTCCAAATGGGGATCCAGTTCGGATCAATCGTTTGGGTGGTGGGGTAACCTTCTCTCGACCTGTTGGCGATCAGTGGCGAGCTAGTCTAGGGACCCAAATCTCCTTTGTTGATGCCCGAGATAGTGATGGCGACCAGCAACTCTTTGACCGATTGGGTAATCCAATTACTTTCAGTGATAGTGGTCAGGATAATTACACCAGTATGCGATTGGGAGCCGTACGAGATAACCGGGACAACACGTTAGCTCCAACACAAGGCTCAGTTTTAAGAACATCTTCAGAGCAGTCCTTCGGATTATTAGAAAATGGACTCACCCAGAATCGGTTGCAAGCTAGCTACAGCACCTTTATCCCAATTGAGATCTTGTCAACCCGTGAAGATACTCCTGAAGTCTTAGCCTTTGATGTGCGAGCTGGAACTGTGATAGGGGATCTGGCTGCCTATGATGCCTTCACCATTGGTGGCGTCAATAGTGTCCGCGGCTTTTTTGAAGGTGGTATTGGGTCTGGACGCAGCTATGCTCAGGCAACAGCTGAGTTGAGATTTCCCCTGTTTAATCCGGTCGGGGGAGTCCTATTTGTAGATTATGGATCAGATCTAGGCAGTGGCTCATCTGTACCTGGTGATCCCGCTTTAGCTAGAGGCAAGCCAGGTAGTGCCATTGGACTAGGGGCCGGGTTACGAATCCAATCACCCCTGGGTCCCTTACGGATTGACTATGGTCTAGGTCAGGGAGATGCTGGAACATCCCAGCTCCAATTTGCTATTGGGGAAAAGTTTTAGGTTCAGAACGATTACTTACCCAGACATCACAGCAATAGGTCACCTGCTCCGATCTTCAATCAATCCTCCCAGAGGGTTACACAGTTTCAATGGAGTCTGCAAACTGTCTTCAATGGTGAAGTCAACCGCATGAATGAAAACTAGAGAGGATAAGAAGTCTATCATTGGGATTAGTCTTCTAGATTAAGCTATAACAGTTGAGATAGCTCTTTTAATGATGGATCTCAATGTCTCCATTTCAACTAAAGTCAATTTACCAACCCACTGGGGATCAGCCCAAAGCCATTGCCCAACTCATGGAAATGCTGCAAGCGGGTCATCAGTTTCAGACCTTACTGGGAGCTACCGGAACAGGCAAAACCTTTACAGCCGCTCATATCATTGAACAGATTGGCAAACCCACTTTGGTGATGGCTCCCAACAAGATCCTGGCGGCCCAGCTTTGCAACGAGTTACGGGAGTTTTTTCCACACAATGCTGTTGAATATTTTATTAGTTACTATGACTATTATCAGCCTGAGGCTTATGTGCCTACAACAGATACTTATATCGCCAAATCGGCCTCGATCAATGATGAAATTGATATGCTAAGGCATTCAGCCACTCGATCATTATTTGAACGTCAAGATGTCATTGTGGTGGCTTCGGTCAGTTGCATTTATGGCTTGGGGATGCCAGAGGAGTATTTAAATGCCTCGATTCCCTTTCAAGTAGGCCAAGAACTCAATCAGCGTCAGTTACTCAGAGATCTGGCCAGTGTGCAATATGAACGTAATGATCTGGACTTGATCCGAGGGCGATTTCGCTTGAAAGGGGATGTACTAGAAATTGTGCCTGCTTATGAAGATCGGGTGATTCGGATTGAATTTTTTGGAGATGAGATTGAAGCTATTCGCCTCCTGGATCCATTGACAGGGGAAATTCTGAGTAGTTTGTCAGCTTTACGATTGTATCCAGCTCGCCACTTCGTGACTCCTGATGATCTACTAGAGCAAGCTCTGGTCAATATCGAAGCAGAATTACGGCAAAAATTAGAAGATCTGCAAGCAGAAGGCAAGCTTTTAGAGGCTCAACGGCTAGAACAACGGACTCAGTATGATCTGGAGATGTTGCGAGAAGTGGGCTATTGCAATGGCATTGAAAACTACTCTCGGCATCTGTCTGGACGTGAAGCAGGTGAACCTCCCCCCTGCTTAGTGGATTACTTTCCTTTAGAAGATTGGCTTTTGATCGTGGATGAATCTCATGTGACGGTGCCACAAATTCGAGGAATGTACAATGGTGATCGCTCCCGCAAACAAGTCTTGGTCGATCATGGCTTTCGTTTGCCCAGTGCTGTAGATAACCGCCCCCTGAAGGCAGACGAATTTTGGTCCAAAGTCGATCAAGTGCTTTTTGTATCCGCAACACCAGGAGATTGGGAACTGGAGCAAAGTGGAGCTCAATTTGACATTCAAGTTGAAGGCAAAAAAGAACTCAAGCTATACTCACCTGGCACAGGTCGAGTGGTTGAACAAGTGATTCGGCCCACTGGTGTTGTCGATCCTGTTGTGAATGTCCGACCCACGGTAGGGCAAATTGATGATCTGATGAGTGAAGTGTACCTGCGACTAGAACGCTCGCAACAAAGTACCCCTGAGCGGATCTTGATTACAACACTGACCAAACGGATGGCTGAAGATCTGACAGAATACTTGCAAGAACGAAGTGTTCGTGTCCGGTATTTACATTCTGAAGTGAAATCGATCGAACGAATTGAGTTAATTCAAGATCTCAGAGAAGGTGCTTTTGATGTTTTAGTTGGGGTTAATTTGTTACGCGAAGGCTTAGATCTACCTGAAGTCTCCCTGGTTGCTATTTTAGATGCAGATAAGGAGGGGTTTCTAAGAGCAGAACGATCCCTGATCCAAATGATTGGACGAGCGGCCAGAAATGTTAAAGGTCAGGTGATCATGTATGCGGATAACTTAACTGGCAGTATGGCACGTGCAATTGCCGAAACTGAGCGCCGCCGAGAGATCCAGCTAGACTATAATCGCCAACATGGTATTGTGCCAAAACCGATTATCAAAAAATCTCACAATGCGATCCTGTCTTTTTTATCGATCTCCCGCAAGCTCAATACCCAGGAAATGGAGACGGCTTTTCAGCTAGCTGATGAAGTGCCTCTATCGGACTTACCTGAACTGATCTCACAAATGGAAGATCAAATGAAAACCGCAGCTGCCAATCTTGAATTTGAAACTGCAGCAGAGTTACGCGATAAAATCAAAAAGCTTCGACAACGTTTACTGGGCCATCAAACCCAAGGGTAAGCCATATCATCACTTTATAACTAACTATTCAGCTAGCTTAAACTCAAGACCCCAATATCAACCGTCTTGTTGTTGATCCATGGGAAGCCAAAGCCTAGTTGATCAAAGAGTATTGGTTCAGTCGTTCCAACTCACCGGTTGACAAGAGACTATCGGACACAATCACAGCAGATTGGTGTATCGATCTGGTGCAGTGTAGTGTTAGCCACTCATGCTCGCATCGACTATAATATAGGGCTTTTGGCGATCGTCCAAGTGTGCAGCGTCTTGAGAGATTTCATGCCTTTCTAATGAGGGGAACGAGGTGCAACATGTAATCTCGTTTTCCAATGGGTACACCAGCCATGCGAAGAATGT
>CAYSWV010000069.1:0-21866 GCA_964434865.1 uncultured bacterium | reverse complement strand
CACTTCTGTCACGGTAGGTTGGGCTGCCACAGACGAACTCAGTAATAGCGGTAATCCTAGACTCAGAATCCAGAGACGATGCATAGACAATCTCAACATAAGCTGATCTAACCTATCAAACTTTTGAGGGTAGAGCTTTAGCCGTCCTAGTTAAAGTTTGGCGCAACCCATTTTGCTTGAAGAAACCTGACAGCTTGAAAAAGGCTAACTTTAGGTCTCGAATGCTAGCATCGGGGAGAATGAAGTCTCGGTACCCTTTCAACTATGGCTACTCCTACGCCTCATCAATCTCAGTGGAACCGAGTCCTATCGTGGGGAGTGGTGGGGATTATGGTGGCCATTACCTTCATCGCCACCCTGAGTTCGATCTATGGCTGGCGTATCTATCTTGAACTCTGGTCCCACTTTCAAGTTCAATATTTGATCTTATCCCTGGTTTTACTGGGCCTTTTACTGGTTCTACGTCGTGAATGGCCGGTTTGGATCGGGTCGGGTTGCTGCGCTATCTTGTCCTTTCAAATCATTATCTGGTATTTTCCGCCCCAGTGGCCTGCCTCAGACTTTGATCTCAAGCTTTTGATTGCCAATGTCAACACCAATAATAGAAGTTATGAAAAAGTGCTCCAGTTGATTCGCAGTGAAACGCCTGATCTGGGCATCTTTATGGAAGTTGATGCGGCCTGGCAGACTCAATTAGATACCCTCTCTGAGCAATTACCTTATTCATCGGGCATGAGTCAACCTCAAAACTTAGGGTTGCTGGTGTATAGCAATTTACCTTTACAAGATCCTAGAGTTGAGTTTTTTGGAACCGAACGTAATGCGAGTGTCGTGACCCAACTGATATTGGGTGATCAGCCGATTACATTAGTGGCAACGCATCCCTTTCCACCAGTGAGGCCTAGCTTTTTTCATGCCCGAAACCGCCAACTGGATTTGATTACTCAACAGTTGACCTCAATTGATCATCGCATTATTCTTGCGGGTGATTTGAATATAACGATGTGGTCACCGTATTACTGGCGCTTAGTGAGTAAAACCGGACTGAGCAATACCCGCAAGGGATTTGGCATTTTACCCACTTGGCCTACTCCTATCACCTATTCCTTTTTACCAGGCTGGATCACCACCTTCTTTCAGATCCCAATTGATCATTGTCTGATTAGTGCAGGCTTTGCGACCACATCGATCAAGACCACAGGTGACACAGGATCTGATCACAAACCTCTGATCGTCACCCTGAAGCTCAGCTCATAACTAAAACCTTCAATCGGAAGACTTAGATGCTTTGTATAATAAGACTCCATAGAAACTCTTAAGATTCTTGAAGAGGTTGCAATAAAGCTTGAGATTCAGATCGTCAGTTTTTTCAGATTTAGTTCACTAAACTAACTAAGATGATAAAAATTGCCAATGCATTCCTCATGAGGCATCTGTTCATGACATCTCTGGGACCTCGACAAAAGTTTGCACTCATCTCGATTATGGCGACTTGCAGTGCTACGATTGCAGTTAGCTGTTCACAACCCGGAGCCTTCTCACCTGGACCTATTGAGCCAGGAAGTATCACAACGCTGAAGACAGGTGTGATGGTGTCTGGTCAAGTTAACCTTGCTAGACCTATCTCTGATTATGCTGGTGCCATTCGAATTGATGTGAAGACTTCACAACTAGCACCAAAGCTGATTTTTATTCAAGATATTCCGTTTAGCCAGTTATCTCAACTCTCACCCACAGGCTGGGTCTCCTATGCCGCTGCTGATCCTGAAGTAGCTCTAACAAAACTACAAGATCTTCAAGCTATCCCCCTACCGTTTGAAGATGGAGCAGAGGTAGACTGGGTATCGTTAGGGAGTCAGGCCGGGACGCAACTGATCTATCAGAGCAATCCGAATCAAGTGACCATTACTGATTTTGCCCTGATGCTAGCCCTGCTACAAGTTGATGCACCGACAGCTGCTAGCATTACCGAACGAGCAAACACTTTGTTAGGATCTCCTGGCTTTATTGATCCAGCTAGTTTAAACCCTGTCCCTAACTCAACCAATACTGACTTTGTGCAGGGACTAGATAGCCCTGGATTTACGATTATTGATGCCGTTGCAGTTTTAGCTCAATTACAAACAAGCAGTGATGATGCGGCTGTAGTTGCTGGCCGGATCAATGAACTGTTAGATACCCCTGATTTGATCACAGCTGATGAGATCACTCTTGTGCCTGGATCGGGTATTCCGGGTACTATTTCACCTTCGCCTGTTCCTTCACCTATCCCCTCACCTATTCCTTCGCCTATCCCTTCGCCTATTCCCTCTCCTATCCCTTCACCCACAGGTCTCCCCACAATCTCGGTTCCTCAAACTATTAATGGAGCCTTAACTGAAACCGATCCATTTGATCCGTCTGTATTGCCTGATCAGTTCTTTAGTGATGACTTTAGTTTAATCGGTGTGAGTCCTGGTGATTTTGTTCAAGTTGATTTAAGATCAGCAGAGTTTGATACCTTTCTTCTGATTGTTAATGGTGCAACAGGAGACGTGATTTTGCAAAATGATGATGGTGATCCTGGTGTATCGACCGATTCCCAAGTTGGATTTCTAATTGAAGCAGGTATTCAGTATGTGATTCGAGCCTCTTCGTTTGACGTGTTAACAACTGGTAATTACACCTTAAGTACTGAATTTTCAGAGGCTCCACCCACCCCACCCGCGCCCCGGCCTGGATTTCAAATTGATGTGATCTTCCCTGATGATTCGCTCACCCCTTCTCAACAAGCTGTCTTTACTCAAGCAGTTAACCGCTGGTCTGAGATCATTACTGCTGATCTGCCTGATCAAATTACGCCAGTAGGTTTAGTTGATGATGTCTTGATTGAAGCCACAGCTCCCTTCATTGATGGTCCTGGAGAGGTTTTAGGTCGGGCTGGCCCTGATTTTCTCCGACCTGGTAGTGGGTTACCGGCCCTAGGCAGCATGGAATTTGATAGCGCAGATCTTGCGGTCTTAGAACAAAATGGAGGCTTAGCCAATACTATTTTGCATGAAATGGCTCATGTGTTAGGGTTTGGGACTATTTGGAATAATCTCGGTTTGATCTTAGGTGAAGGCACACCTAACTCTCGCTATGTAGGAAATCAAGCTATAGCTGAATACCGAAGCATTTTCAATGAACCTGGAGCTACATCTGTTCCTCTTGAAACTGAAGGGGGGCCGGGGACGGCTGATGGCCATTGGCTGGAACCTCTCTTTGGTAATGAGCTGATGACGGGCTTTTTAAACTTTGGTTCTAACCCCCTAAGTCGTGTGACATCCGCCTCTTTAGCAGATCTAGGCTATACCGTCAACTTGAATGCTTCTGATTTTTATACCCCTCCTGCGTCTGTTCAAAGTCGTACTCGTAATGTTGTGGGTAGGCTTGAGATCCTACGGCTACCCAGGTGTCAGTTTACTAGTGAGGGCTGTCAATGTTATACCCAACCTCCGCGTGGATCAGTGAAGGAATAGAGATGCTATGGTCTGTCTAAAGATTGACGTTCTCTGCTTGAGTACCCTGCCATGCTGCCGATCTATTACACCGATGACTATCTAGCTCACTTGACTGGGCTATTCCATCCTGAGCGACCGGCTCGCTTGGAGGCTATTGTCAAAGCTTTACGGGCTGCTCCCTTTGCAAGTGACTTGGAATGGCGACTGCCCCCACTAGCTACTCGTAGTGATCTAGAGCGAGTCCATCCAGGTGACTATATTGATGCTATTGCAGATCTGGCAGCTCGAGGGGGCGGTCATGTAGATGCTGATACGGTAGTATCGGAGCGGAGCTATGAGGCGGCTTTACTAGCGGTAGGTGGATGGCTAGAGGCGACTCAAACCGTGATCCAAAATCAGCAGCCTGCTATCGTTTTATGTCGGCCTCCGGGTCATCATGCTGAGCCTCAACGGGGTATGGGATTCTGTTTATTTAGTAACGCGGGGATCGCAGCATTGAAGGCCTTAGAACACCCTGGCATTGAACGCGTGGCGGTGTTGGATTGGGATGTCCACCATGGGAATGGGACTCAAGCTGTGATTGAAAAACACCCTCAGTTAGCTTATGTATCACTGCATCAATGGCCTCTCTACCCAGGAACTGGAGCGGAAACTGAAACAGGGATCCATCACAACATTTGCAACATTACCTTACCCGCTGGCTCTGACTGGTCTGTTTACCAAGCTGCTTTTGCAACTCGAGTGATCCCGTTTTTGCAAGCCTTTCAGCCTGATGTGTTGCTGGTAAGTGCTGGGTTTGATTGTGCTAAAGGCGATCCTCTGGCTGGCATGGCGTTACAACCGGAGGATTTTGGTCACATGGCAGCCCTCTGTCTCAACTTCATCCCTCGAACTTTATTTGGTTTAGAGGGGGGCTATCACCTGGAGAATTTAGCCCAAAGTTGGCTACAGGTTGTTCAAGCGTGTCTAGGTGCTACTAACGGCTGAGTTGGGCCTATTCAGGCTGAGATCTAGGCATGTTTCCTCCCCAGCTAGCCCCAGCCTGCTCTATCGATCTCAACTAGTGAGAGTCAACTTGTTGCTTATACCAGCTTCGACCGGCATTCATAACGGCCTTACTCACATCAGACCAAGCCAACTGAGATGCCTCTAGTTCGGCAACACTCTCTTTTTGCACATCTGCCACCAACCACTTGAGAAACGCCCCCATATAATGCATCTCATACTGATCATGGCACGCTTCAGTTACGCCTTGCTCGAGACGGGCTGGTGTAACAAAAAGATCAACAAACTCGTTAATGCCTTGAGCGATCTCAGGACTGATTTGAACGGGTTTCTTAGTCTTGACAACTTGGTGGTGCTCACCTTTGGCTTTAAACATTAACTCTGCAAATGTGACAGGTAAGGATTGGTCTTCAAGGTTAAGCGGGTAAAACACTAACCCTTCTCCCAAACCAGCCTGTCCAAAGGTAGATTCGACCCAAGGATCAGTCTGTTCAACTGTGAGCACCCACTGATTAATCTGTTCAATAGTAGCCTGGAGTTGATTGGGTTCGCCAAAGTTTAAACCAATAGGTTCCCCCCAGTAAGGTAGTACAAACAGGTCAGGGTGAGGGGGTAGCCATTGAGTGATAGCCTCAGGATCAATGATGAATTGCGATCCATGTTGAATGGCAAAAACAGCAAAAATCTTGCGATCAATCTGAGAAATGGCTGTGCGCTTTTGAATACCCTGACCACACCACTCCCCAAATAGAGTGATCGGGTCGGCAAAGGATAGCGCTGTTAACCAATCTAGATGCTGAGTCACCCAGTGGGCAAATCCCATGTTGTCATTGTTGGGGGTAATCACTTGAGTTCGGCTTTGGGCTACAACCTGACCATCAGGATAAATTTGCACACCAGCATTCGTCCCATCAAGCTTGATTTTGGCTCGATAAGTAATACAGGGTGTAATACCTAAGATACCTAGACTACGACGCACATTACTCAATAATTCAATACTGGGCCATGCTTTGAACACCGCCTGAGTTAAAACTTGCGGCTGGCAATAGACCCTAGATAGATCAGAGCCAATGGGATCGCCTACCTGACCCAAAGCTAGACCACTTGATAAGCAGCCTCGCAGTTTAGTCGCTTTCACCTTAGTTCCATCTTTAAGAATCGAATCAACCAAGGCAATCGCAACCTGGTCGCCTAACGCGTAGTGCTCCTCGGCCTTAGTAATCACTTGCAGGGGTTCGATTCCGGGTGCTGCAACTTCACATAACACTAAAGTATCAGCATTAGGATGGGGATTAACGGTCTTTATTTCCATAACAATAACTGGCATGATGATGTCCTCAAGCCGACGGTAGATATGTTGAACTGGATAAACCAGATTGAAATCTTGAAATTGAGATCAGCACCTTTTTAAACAACTTAGCGCTGATCTGACGATCATTATACTACATCTATAATACAGAGATAGCAAGTCCACCTGAGATCTAAGCTCGGCCCCAGCGGTTAACCATGAAAACCCCCAATAGAGCCAGGCTCCCTCCTAGGACAGACAGCAACGAGGGGATCTCACCAACCCAGATCCAGGCAACAACCGTAGCTAGGGGAGGTGTCAAAAATAGAAAGCTGGCTGTTTGGGAAACAGGGATTCGAGATAAGACATAGCTCCAAGTGGTGTAGGCAATAGCAGTAGGACAGAGGCCTAAGTAAATCACAGGTAATGTCGCTGATAATGGCGTCTGGACTATTCGAGTTAGCAGAGAGGGTAAAAATAGTAACATTCCTAAGGTGCCGAACCACGCTGTACAGGCTGTAATTTGCAGGGGAGAATAGCGTTGTAGTAATGGCTTTTGGATGACTAGATAACCACTCACAAAGAGAGCCGCCGCCAGAATGAGGAGGACTCCAGGCTCAAGCTGTAAGCCCTGACCTTCTCCCAAAGCGATCAAACAGCTGCCAATAAAACTCAAACCAATCCCCAGCCATCCCCAGCTCCTGAGGTGTTCCCCCAAAAAGATCACAGCTAACAACGATGCAAAAATGGGGGCTGTTGCAATCAACATGCTAGCCGATCCTGCTTTTACACTGAGTTGTCCATAGCTGAGAGCCAGGTGATAGCCAGTGACTCCTAACAATCCTAAGAGGAGAAGGATCGGTCCATCTTTGATCGCAGGTAAGGGCAGTTTTGAAAAGGGAATAACGATCAAAAACACCCCAGACGCTACAAGATAGCGAAATAGAGCGAGTTCACCGGGATGATAAGCCTGTAATCCTGCTTTGATCCCAGCAAAAGCAGACGCCCAAAATAGTAGAGAGAGTGCAATAGCAAACCCTACTCTCAGATCCAGGTTTCCAGTTGGGGTTTTAGCTATCACGCATTCAGTCAGACACTAAGACAACAGAGGTGGCTTGGCTACTAGCATACTCATAAGACCAACCCAGATAGAAGGAATCCCCAGATAGAAGGAATCCCCAGATAGAAGGAATCAAGGACTAGAGAATGCATCTCATACCCGCCTTGGTGGGGCTGAAATACATGTCAAATTTTGTGTCTTCACTGTAGTAGGCCCCTCTAAAATTAGTGTTAGTTAACCAGGCCCCTCGAAGGTTAGCACCTCCTAGATCTGAATTACTGAAGTTAACCCCTGACAGATCTGCGTCTTGAAAATTGGTGCCTCGAAGATTCGCATTGTGGAGTTTAGCGTATCGCAGGTTAGCCTGAGTTAAATTGGCTTTAGCTAGATTGACTCCTGTCAAATCAGCCTCTCGTAAATTGGTCCGATACAAGCTTGAAGTGCGGAGATCGGCACCAGTAAGATTTGCTTTGTATAAGTCTGCGCCTTGAAGATAAGCTTCGTTCAAAATGGCGTGGCTGAAATCTGATTTCTGTAAACTGGCATCTTTGAGATTAACTCGAATCAGGTAGGCACTACCCAAACAGACACCCTGGAGTCGTGCACCGATGAAGTCACGCTCCCCCAACGTATAACGATCCATCAGCTCTGTGGGGTCTGTGATAATGTCCACTTGAGAAAGTAGAAGCATAATGAGTTAACCTGCTCAATCTAGCTGATTTTGGGGCATATCTCAAACGAGTCAACTCTGCAGCTGACCATAGATCGGACCAGAGATTCGACTAGAATTAAACCAGTCATCCGCATGATGCAAGATCTTGAATGTAATGAGAAGGGAAAAAATACGGATCTAAAATGAGCACTAAAGTGACTAAAGCCATACACTCAAACAGTACGATCCCAAATTAACTCAGCCTAGCGGTTAGTCGTAGTACAAGCAGCCTTGAACTTATTCACTCCGGTTGAAAGACTCCTTTAATTCACGATCAGATAGTTCAGACTAAAAGGATCTTGAAATGGCATCTGCTATTCGACTCACTCGGGTCATCGCCGCTACATCGTGCACACGAACCAGATCAGCCCCCCGATCAATACATAAAGCCACCGCTGCCGCTGTACCTTCTAGACGTTCTTCTGGAGGCAGGTTTAAGGTATAGCCGACAAAGGATTTACGGGAAGGCCCCACCAGTAAGGGGTATCTCAGATCTTGAAATTTATCAAGATGGTTAATTAAGTGCAGATTTTGTTCAACAGTTTTACCAAAGCCAATGCCTGGATCAATCATGATGCGATCGGGAGCAATACCTGCTGCTAAGGCTTGATTAATACACTTGGCAAGACCAGCTCTGATCTCTTGAATTAAGTCAATGTAATCAATCCCAATGTAGCGGCCCCCAAGTTGAGATTGTTGTTGGGTCTTAAGAGCCTGACTACAATTATGAACAAGAATGACAGCGGCTTCAGTTTGGCTGATGACAGTAGCCATCTCAGGATCTCGTTGTAATCCCCAAACATCATTCACCAACAAGGCTCCAGCTTGGATCGCTTGGCGAGCGACTTCAGCTTTATAAGTATCGATTGAAATCGGGATTGAGACCTGCTGGGCAATTGCTTTGATCGCTGGGATGACCCGTTGCAGTTCTTCCTCTAAGGTGACAGGTTGACTCCCAGGACGAGTTGACTCGCCTCCAATATCAAGGATGTCAGCCCCAGCCTTGACTTGATCTAGTGCGTGTTGAACGGCCCGATCCACCCAGTTCTGATGTTGCAGCACACCATCACCTGAAAAAGAATCTGGGGTAACATTGATGATGCCCATCAGGTAAGTTCGAGAACCCCAATTAAAGGTCTTAGATCCCAAAGTTAAGGGTCTCACGTGGCTTTACTCCAAAACATGCAAAAGTTAAGGGATGTCTAAGTGAGTACTTCAATAAAGGATTGACTGTCTTAAAACATTGAACTAGAGCTTCAACCTCGGCAGGTTTGACAAGTCCCGTAAAAATCTAACACATGATAATCAATCGCAAAGTGGTAAGTATCAGATAATTTATCCTCAAGATCACCCACAGGGCAACTCGGTAAAGGGATCACTTTGCGGCAATGAGTGCAGATTAAGTGATGTTGGTTATGACCACTTTTAGGCAAAACTTGATAATAAGACTGATGATCTCCTAGATTGATGGCTTGTAAATGGCCTTGGGTTTGGAGAGATTCTAGCGAGCGATAGACTGTAGCTAGTCCCAAGGCAGTGCCCAGATTACGAAGCTCAATAAAAATCTCCTGGGCAGACATCGGTTGAGATCTCTGCTCTAGCATGTCTAGAATCAGGCGTTGACTGCGAGTCTGCCGAGGCATACTGTTTAGTTCAATCCAGTTATAGGGTTACCCTCTATTATACTGACCGAACGAGCTAGCCATGAAGAACTACGGATCAACTTCGGCCTTCATGCGCTCCAGAGTTTTGTGCATTTGCTCAAACATCTGAGTTTGGGTGACCCCAAAGGTATCTAATTGGGTCTGGAACTGGTTCATCACCATTTGAGCCATAAAGTCATCAGATAGATCCATTCGTTTCATGAAAATACGCTTGCGTTCCATCAATTCTTCCATTTTTTCGATAAAGAGTCGCTTCCCCTCCCGATCAAACTTGCCATAGTCACCTCCCAACTGCATCAGGGCTTGAAAGTCCTCAAACAGCTGCTTAGCCTCTTGTTGAACTATCTCTGACTCAAAAAAACTCATAACTTGACTCCACACGTGCCCACACAGCATGGTTTCTCTTATCGTAACGTTGAGCCTTTGTTTAGGCAAAGTTAACCTCAGATCAAATCACGATCAAGTTAAAACCTGCCCCATCACTAGAGCAGGCTAGAGATAGCTTACGATTTAAGCCTTTATAAGCCCAGAGATCCACAATCAAAGGGTGGTGTGTAATCAGTGGCACCACTTAGAGCACACTGTAGTGCTTGCACGTAGGGATCATCAGCTGGCAACTCTTCTAGTAACTCATCACGATCGTCGCTAGGGAATTCAAACCGTTCGGCTATAGGCGAAATGGGAGCATAAAGCAGACCAACATCAAAGCCCCATTCCCGTCTTGGAGCACCATAATAGGCAATGGGTTCATTATTACCTCCCGATCCAGCCCGAGTATCAGGAAATGGATCAGCCTGAGTTGGCCAGGAATCTTGATCAAAGGGAGCAGTAGCCTGGGTACTGAAGAGAAGTTGAATAAAGGATCCACGAATTTGTAAGCGCCCCCATCGTTGTAAAAACCGCGGGAAGTTGTGAAGACCACCAAAGCTTTGACCAGACCGGGAGGGTACAATCCCACTGATCAAAATCGCATTCACACGGCTGGTTCCAGGATTACCACTATTGCGATGACCATAACGCCCTTCAACCCCATTTAAGTTCAAGGCAGGTTGACCAGAAGGCCGATTTGCATCACTAAATTGTCGTGTGATTGAAATTGAGTCGGCAAAGATCTCTGAGGCTTTCCATCGGTCATCACTGGCTGCAAAGTCAGAGTTTAACTGGCCACGCTGGTAAAAATTGGTGAAGTTTGAATTCAGGGTTTGTGTGAATTCATCTTCCGTATGCCGATTAAAATCACCTTCGATGTAAATAGAGTTAGGTGAAATCAGTGAGAGGCCTCGTGTACTACCCGAGCGAGTGACATTGGAGCCATTAATGACTCGAAAGGCATGGGCTCGACGAATAGGATCGGGGTAAAAGTCAACAGGCTTGGTACTTAATCCCCCCATAAACGGTGGTGTTGCAGCCAGGTTAGCTAGCGTTAGGGGTGGGTCAGTGCCATCAAAGGGATTGAGATAGACACAGGCTGTATTATTGTTAGTTGGTCTCTGACTATTACAGTTTGTTCCACCTGAGGCGTCTAGTTTAGCGTAGTTAGGATCAGCTGTTTGCACTCCATTACGTACATTAGATTGGGCGGGGCGATTAACATCAATCTCGGCCCGTGCATCTTCACGGAAGGCATAAACAATACCGCTGCTAGGTAGAAGCCAGTCACCCCCAATGGCCGCATTCCGCATGATATTGATATCTAGAGTTAAAGCCCTGACAACCTGCCGTTCGCGCCCATTAAAGAGACTAATATCCTCGATAGCATCTTGCAGTCTACTGGCTACCGCTCCACCATCTGGTGTTAAGGCAATGTCACTAGGCTCCACATTTTTGAAAATAGCGTTAAGGGCTAGATCGTCGTAATCACCTAGATACCCATTGGGACCCGCCCCAACCAGGAAAGGATCATCAATGTCAAAGCCACCGTCAGCGTTAGGAGCAAGGTCATCACTGGTACCAGGACGACCATCAGATCCAAAATTGAGGTACTCGCCATCAGGCCCTAAAAAGCTCCCTAGAATACTGACCCCACCTGGATTAGTTTGCAGATCTTCTCGGAGCCAAAACTGGTAAAGCGGTGAGGAGGGATCAATAGTGTCGTCAGTCAGATCAGGATCTACGCTGGAATTGCCATGGTAATTTTCAAATCCTAACGCTTCAACAAATGTCAGATCATCATTGGTACCAGGCACGTTATCAGGACCATAAATCCCTAAGCGATTGAGAAAGGTGTTGTCTGCCAGTAACTCGAGCGGATTATCTGTAGGCTGAGATCCAAAATTGGTAATGCCATCTACGTTGTCAGAGCCTCCTGGAGTCGCGTCACAGCCAAAGAAATAGCGAGCCACAGTCAGATCATCAGATGTATTAGGCCGTTGATCAGGTCCCAAGGGACTAGCTAAAGTGCTATCACAGGTACTCATACCCGGTAGAGAACGGTAGAAAAAATGAGTAGCCGTCGTTGCATCAGGACCTAAGCCCAAATAACTACTATTGTTGCTGATTGCAGCAGAGTTACCATTGGCAAAGGCCAGTTGAATGGGGTCATCATTGCTACCTACTACACCATCCGGACCTGGATTAAGGGGGATATAAGCATTCATTGTAGGTGACATGAATCGATTGGCTAGATCTTGAAGGGTGGTATTTTCATCGCCAGTCGCTGGTAGTCCATCTAGGCCGTACAAACAAGTTTCATTATCTGCAACAGTGGTGTAATCATTGTCAGCACCATCAAAGTCACAGCGATAACCATTACCTGGATCGGTCAGTTCATAAGCCAACATCCCTAGGGTCGATGCGGCAGTGTAGAGGTAGGACTGATCAGCGATACTAAGTTCAGAAAACAATGTACCACCATCTATGAGTTCCAGAGCTCGGCGAAGATTAGAAAAGTCCCCATGACGAGACACCATAGGATTGGGATGAGCCTTGTTCACATGCTGAGAGTCATTGGCTGTAGCAGCTTCTTGGAAGGGTGGAAATGCACCGGCTACTTGATCAGTACGGTTATTACCCAGTCCCTCGTTGCGGCTAACACTCCATACATCGCGAAACTCGGTACTGTTGGGGTTGGTATGGGTAGAACTAAGCCGATCATCGCCATCACTACTCAAGTTAGCCAGGTTAACTAGAGCTCGCATCATCGGTGTATTGAAGCTATTAAAGGCTGAGGAGGGAGGTGGCGAGAACACTTGATCATTGGCAACAGGTGACCCTGCTGTAGCATCGGACAAGGTACTGATCACAGCCAAGGGTCGATCAAAATCGTGAGCCGCATGGTAAACAACTGTAGCCTGAACTGCTTGAGTGATAAAGTTAGTAACTAAAGGATTGAGTCGGTTAATATCTTGTTGATCTAACGTAGACTTCGTATTGCTGTTGTAATCAGGTAAACCAAAGACACCATCGTCAGCTACGGTAGGTAGACCCACAAAATTGCGATTGAGATAATTTCTGCTAGGCCGTAAAGTAGGCAACGGCGCTGGAGCCAATGGATCAAGGGTGACGTTATCTTCAGTGTAGGCCGGAATATCAGGGTTAAAGGGATGCCCTTTCATCAAGTTGAGTCGTTGGCCAGTAATCAGACGCAACCCTTCAATGCGGGCTCGTCGTTCCCAGTATCCATCTAAGGCTACCGTTCGTGTATCTCCTGGTGTGCCAGGGTCAGCTGCTGTATAGTCAGGATCAGGAGGAATGGTCTCACCAATATTGGTGCAGCCAGCTGGAATCTGAGAGCCAGGATTATTGGGATTATCTCTATAGTTGGGATAAGGGCCACATCGATTGTCAGCTCGATAGGGATCATCAACAGTAGGTGGAGTTGGGACATCTTCACTGCCTGCACTCATTCGGGGCAAGCCATCATCTCCCCCAGTCACTAAAGCTTGTGTTGACCAGCCTGGATCACGTTGAGAGCCAAACAGTGACTCATTGACTGTGGTACCTGAAACGGTATATCTTGGTGCGCTCCGGCCTTGTGTATACAAAACTTGAGGATCAACCGCTAAGTTACCAATGTCGATACCAGATCCAACCGAATCAACGTTGCTTCTAAAGGTTTCTGAAAACGGTGGATTGAATGATCCTGGACTCCCGTCATAGTCAACCCAACGGTGAATTTCACCCCCACCATTAAAGTTGGCATCCCGCATCGAGCCGGCAATAATTTCAAATGGAGTTGAGATCAGAGATCGGCCTGCAGGTTGGAAAAAACAAGAATCGTTATCACTCACCAGGAACCCATTAAAGTTTGTACCCCCACCAATCAAAATGCTACTTTCTGAATACATCTTGCCATTCCAGTTAAAGCGGGGACCTGGGAAGATTTCTAGATCATATTTAAAGTAAGCAGCATAATCACTCAATCGATCCCGATAGCGATCTTGTTGGAACTGTAACGCCGAAACTGCTCGGATATCTGAATTAGTCACAGCATCGCCTGGAACCGTTACAGCAACCATCTGGAAGGTTTTGACAATACGGTTACCGGTTGAAACTCCAAACCAGTTATTGCCCGGATCTACTGGAATTCCTGCTTGTCCTGCAACTGGACACCCGGAGATAGGTACCGCCGCTTGGTAGGGCAGGTTACGCACCATCAAGTTCTGGGCTAATTCAGCATCACTGAGATCATCAGCGGTGTTGGGTTCTTCATCTGGTCCCAGCAAACCAACCCCACTACTGTTTAACGTGTTAACCAGGATCATATAGCCCGTATAAGTGTCATTGCCATTGTCAATCCACCAGGCAGGGGTAGCAACATCACCCGCGGTCAAACCACCTGGAGGATCCACAGCTAAGGGCGCCTCATCAGGTAATTGAAAACATTGAATATTGCCTGGTTGACAATCAATAGCATTAAACCCATCGACCGGAGTACCATCTAACAATAGGCTAATCAATTGAGAGTTTGAAGGCCGTGAGCTTGAAAGTCGACCATCAGCTAGCTCACCAGTATCCATCAACTTGGCTAGCTTGGCTCGGGTCCGATCGACAGCTTTCTCTACAGCACTGTCCATGACTTGTTGAGCTCGCTCACTCGTCGCTTGTTCAGAGCGGTTAAAAGCTCGCGTCACGATTGTAGCTGATACTAATGACAACAACAGAACCACTAATAAAGCCACAGGTAAGACGAACCCTTGTTGAGCAACTTTTACTGAAGATCTCGGGGTTGATCCCCACCACTGCAGCACCATTTTCATCAAAATCAAAGAATTAGAAGAATAGGTTTTCTTAGACATAGCTCAACCCCTGTACTCACAAGTTCAACAACAAATCAGGCCGTAACAGCAGTGGCAACTTCTCACAGCATTCGGTTGAAGCCCTGAGACTGTTCTCAAGACCCCATAAATTGAAGTGCAGACACTACAGGATGTAAGGCCTACAATCTTCAATGGCTACATTGATTACTCTAAAAGTAGTGTGCCCTGAATTAAACAAATATGATTCAGTAGAATGGCTGATCTATGCTCATCATTAACGGAGTTACAGGGCAGTTGTTAATGGGAACTTTCCAGGATGCTCTTGAACCAAATAAGCTCTGACCTGCAGTAAAATAAAGCACTACAAGCAGACCTCCACTATCATTGTCAAGGCCGAGCAGTTACCTAGAGTCTTAAATTAGACTAAGTCAAACGAGGATCCTTAGACTATGCGATTTATACAAGGATCGTATGTTCTGGTCTTTCAATCAGTTGCCGTATAAATCCTGACATCCAGAGGCTAAAGCACTACTCTACAGGATGAATCTGATTTGATCGATATAAAAATCGCTGACTGAACTCACTGAAAATCATGTCAGTGACTTAATTTCCAACAGGATCTCGTAATTTTACTTAGATAACAATTTGAATGGTTCTCAGCAATACATCTGAATGGACCAAGCTAAAGTGATCATGTAGCTAGAATTTTTACTATAAGGTGCTGTCATAACTACCAATACTGGTCATATATCAAATGAGTGTTGGAAAGCCTAACCCTTGAGCGAGCACAGGTACTACAGGTAGTAAGATTAGGACCACAATCAAGAGAGCAATCAAACCGATCACTTCTCGTGTGCTGTCTAGCTCTGTAATTTCATTAAGTGGGGGCCGTTCGGGCTCACGGGCAATAAACAGAATCAATAAAGCCCAGTAAAGCGCAATTACATTACTTAAGGCGGCTATTCCCAATATGATCAGGGAGACTAAAGTTGTACGGCCGGCGGTTTTACGACCAAAGATCGCCTGAACCATCCGACCTCCATCTAGCTGACCTGCAGGCAACAAGCCCAAAGCTGTAATGGCTAGACCAATCCACCCCACAACGACCCATGAATGGATGGCCACAAATCCAGATTGAAACTGATCAGCTAGGAGAAAACGAGCTAACACACCAACCAAGATAGAGTTCCGAAAAATAGCGACTGGTAAGATCAATTGACCTTGGTCACCTGAGAGCCAAAATCCGATTAATAAAAAGATCAGAGATAAGACCCCGCCCAAAACGGGACCCGCGAGAGCTATATCAAACAAGGCTTTGCGGTGAGGTACAGGCGATTCAATCCGATTCAGAGTTCCTAGAGTACCAATCCCTAAGCTAGGCACTGCAAAGGCTGGGCTCAACCGCACACCATAGCCCTTAGCTAACCATCGATGGCCTAGATCATGGACGACCAAAGTGGCCATAATACCTAAGGTAAAGGGTAAGGCGGTAGGCCACTGGCTTAAGTTATCCAGCAGTTGAATATTGAATAGATTTGCACCCACAACTAAGGTTGAAGCCAATGACAGTCCAAATAAGCCAGCAGCTAGCCAAACAATCGTTGCGGTAGAACGTTGGTTCACAACTTCATCAGGTAGGATAACAACTGCAGGCTTCTCTTGTGAGTCTTCGACTAGATAGAGCCAGTATCGATCACCAACTACTGCGTTTAGACGGTTACTGAGGGTGTCTAAAGCTGAGTCAGGATCCATACGCAAGTTACCTTTAAAAATGACGCCTTCACCGTAGGGAATTGTTTCGGTGATAAAAAAGCTGTCAATACTAAAAATAGTTTTGATGGTATCTAAATCTTGGCTAGATACCGCAGTAGAGATATTACTCCAAGTTCCTAGATCAGCAGAGGCTGAGTTTGATGAAGGACTAGAGCTTGCCTCAGTCTCAGATGGATCTTCAGATTGCCGAGCTTGAAAATCTTGTGTGGCGACTTTACGAGCTTGTCGTCCCAGAATAATGTAGAGGCCAGTGAAAACCACCAACAAAAGGATAAAGCCTGCCAGACTAACATAAACACCGGCTGTCAGAAAACCTAGGAACACAATCCAAGGCAAAAACAGCATCAAGCCTTGTAACCAAAGGATGACGCCAGCTTTCCCACGTTTTGAAGCACGAAAAAGACTCCATCCTAATAATCCTAAGGTGGCAAGTAACAGGAATGGAGTCAGTTCAGTTGCAATGTTCATGAGAATTCCGGTTGTTGAGGCATCAGTTAAGAGATTTATTATAGTCAGCTTACCCAACCTCAAACAACACTCGCAGTTATACAGCAGGTACTGAGGCTGTAGATGGTGCTTGGTGTGTTTCTAGCCAATCCCTAATTGGACTACGCTTAGTCTTGATCAGAAACAACCGCAGAAATTGGAAGCCATTGTTGAGGTATAGTGGCAACTTTTGGAGAATCTTAAGTGGACTTGATCCGTTAGCAATCTCACGTAGCTTAGCGTTATTAGCTCGACACTGATCTAGGATAGCCACAAAGTCAGGATGCTCCACATCCAAAATCACTGGGAAAACTTTGCCAGCATCTTGGTTGGTTTTGACAATAACCTCCAGATCATACGTTTTCGGATCTAGCCCTAGGAGCTGATAAAACTCTGGCCGCTCGCCCACATCATTCAGGTACATGGTGGCAAAAACGGATAACAAGAAAAAGCGACACCATAAATGAGCAATCCAACCTCGTAATAAGTGAGGCTGACTCTTCATCACAATTGCGAAGAAATCCCCATGTCGACTTTCATCTTGACACCAGTTTTTAAAGAAGTTGAATATGGGGTAAAGCCGATGCTCAGGATGCTGCTCTAAGTGGCGATAAATCAAAATATAACGCCAGTACCCAATCTTTTCGGACAGGTAAGTAGCATAGAAGATAAAACGAGGAGCAAAGTGAGTATAGGACTTGTTTTTGGTCAAGAAACTGAGATCGAGTGCCAAGTTAAAATCAGCCATAGCCCGATTTAGAAAGCCAGCATGACGGGCTTCATCTCGACTCATCAGAGAGAAACACTCTGCTAGTTCAGGACTAGATTGCTTTAACTTACGCGATAGTTCTTTGTACAACAAGAAACCAGAAAACTCAGCTGTACAGGAGCGCTCTAAAAACTCGACAAATAAACGACGAGCTTCAGGATCTAAATGCTCCCAGGACTGCTCGAATTCTTCGCCACGAACAAAGTGATAGCGATTATAGTCAGCCCGAAACTCTGACAGCATGGCCGCTAATTCATCAGCACAAAGACTCAGATCCATCTTGGCCATGGCTTCAAAGTCAGTGGTGTAAAAGCGAGGCGTCAAAATTGTTTCTGTGGGGACCCGAGCTTCAGTTTGAGTATGATCTACAGTGGTGGTCATAATAGGCCTAACACTTCAACGACTAGGTATGAACACTAAATGCTCTAACAATGTTTGCAGTTTAGCAAGCTGATTTCAGTTTGAGGAATAAGAAGTGTTACTTGGCCTACCCATACCCATCTACCATCTACCCATCTTCATATAGAGCTTCATATAGAGATAGCGTTAAATTGGCACTACTTACAGCAACTTAGTCGCTCTAAATCTAGATTGTTATAGCTGGCCAGGTTTGTGCTACCATTAAGGATTGTAACCTACAACCTAAGCATCTTAAGCAGGTGTTATTTGCAATTGCAATGACTAACCAAGTGGGGGTAGCCAGGTGGAAATTGCTGGTGTAGAGTTACCTGTATCATTGGTTATCTCTTAGAACGGTGCACAGGTTTTGTTGTTGCTTAGGCGAGTTCTACTGCTCAACTAGTGATTTAGTTAAATCTGTGTATGGTAACGAGAGATATAGATTTAGACAGTATCATGTCTTTAAGATGGGTAGGCAGTTCCTGGACAAGTGTGATTTGAGTGAGCATTTTCAGGGACTGGTACGACTAACCGTGTGAGGAGTGAAGCAAGGAGAAAGCATGACCACAAACCATGTAAATTACTGGAAGACAGTTCTAGCTACTTCCGTAGGAGCTACCGCTGTTCTGGCACCTGGAGTTGCTCAAGCACAACAGCAAGTGGCTCAGGCTTCAGGACCCGTGACCTCAATTTCGCAATTATCTGACGTTCAGCCAACAGACTGGGCCTTCCAGGCATTGCAATCTTTAGTTGAGCGTTATGGCTGTATTGCTGGCTATCCCGATCGGACGTATCGCGGTAATCGAGCTATGACTCGGTATGAGTTTGCCGCTGGGATGAATGCCTGCTTGGATCGAATCAATGAGCTGATTGCAGCGGGCTTGGCAGACAAGGTATCTCGGGAAGATTTAGCTACATTACAGCGTTTACAAGAAGAATTTGCTGCTGAACTGGCTGCTCTCAAAGGTCGCGTTGATGTGCTGGAAGGGGATGTGGCTGACCTGCAAGCCCAAGTCTTTAACCCAGTGACCAAGCTCAGTGTTCAGGCTGTTGCGGCTTTGACAGGTAGTGCTCTAACTGATGATGTTGAAGATCAGACTACCGGTCAAACTTTACTTGAGTCTGATGCTGCCAATATGACCTTCCCTTACCGAGTCCGGATGGTCTTTGATGCTTCGTTTGTAGGGAATGATCGTCTGCGGGTTCGCTTACAGATGCGAGATGCAGAGCCGGAATTCTTTAGTGGTGACCCCGGCTTCTGGTTTGGCGGTGGCGGCGGTGGTGATGTTGTCCTAGATGACTTGTTCTACCAGTTCCGCCCATTTACCAATACCACTGTTCGGATTGGGGTTAATAGTGTTTCAGCTGATGCTCTCCACGATTGCTGCTTTTTGTTTGAGTCTTTGGCACTATCTGATTTTGGCGATAATGGCCCTGCCTTTACTACAGAACTAGTGGGTGATGCTGCAATTGCCTTTAACACTGAGTTGAGTGAACAATTCTTCATTACCTATGGTTACAGTGCTGATAGTCCTACTGATCCAGGTGCCTCTGATGGATCTGAGAGTGGAGCCACAGGTTTCTTTGGTGGCGATAGCAGCCATGGTGTTGAATTAGGATTCATTCCTAGCGATACTCTACGCTTGTACTTCCACTTTGCTTCTACTTTCACCCAAGACTTCGATGGCTTCTACTTTGGGTCTGATACTCTCTACGAAGGACCTGATAACTTGGCCATTATTGAATCATTTGGGGTATCTCCATTTGCTCGTGTTAACGCTTTCTCGTTTGGGACTCAGTGGGAAATTACTCCTCGAGCTGTATTCCAAGGGTATGTGTCCTTTGCAAACTATAACTACCAGCTACCGGATAATGTTCCTGTAGGGACTCCTGATCCTGGTGAGGAAGATGCTCTGCACTGGCTGGCTGGCTTTGTTTTCCCGGATCTCTTTATTGAAGGGGCTGAGGGTGGTGTTCAATTTGGTCAGTTACCTTACAGTACTGATAGCGATGCAATTGATGCACCTTTCCTTGTTGATGTCTTCTATGCTATCCCCATCAATGACTTTGTGCGGCTTGTGCCCAGTGCTTACTTCATTAGCAACCCCAACGGTGGTGATGGTGCGATTGCGGGCCAGACCGATCCAACCATCGGTGTAGGTGCTCTACAGGCTCAATTCACCTTCTAAAGGTTTAGTGCTCTAGCATATTTTCTTGGGCCTAGCATCCGTTGTTGGATCTAGGTCCATTTAAGTAGCAAGATGGGATCATAAGCCAAAATGCTAGATGACTAGCCAGGAGTGATTCCCTGGTGTAAATTTAGTCATATCTATTACAACCGATTAGCTGTGGTTTCATTGTTGTTGTAGATATTTTGTGTGAGTGGTGGGGAGTAAAAGAATGAAAGCTACATCAGCTATCTACATGAATTGTTCAAAGGCAATGCTAGCTACAGCTGGAGTTGCTACTACTTTGATACCAGGTATTGCTCTAGCTCAAGAGCAAGTGGCTCAGGCTTCAGGACCCGTGACCTCAATTTCGCAATTATCTGACGTTCAGCCAACAGACTGGGCCTTCCAGGCATTGCAATCTTTAGTTGAGCGTTATGGCTGTATTGCTGGCTATCCCGATCGGACGTATCGCGGTAATCGAGCTATGACTCGGTATGAGTTTGCCGCTGGGATGAATGCCTGCTTGGATCGAATCAATGAGCTGATTGCAGCGGGCTTGGCAGACAAGGTATCTCGGGAAGATTTAGCTACATTACAGCGTTTACAAGAAGAATTTGCTGCTGAACTGGCTGCTCTCAAAGGTCGCGTTGATGTGCTGGAAGGGGATGTGGCTGACCTGCAAGCCCAAGTCTTTAACCCAGTGACCAAGCTCAGTGTTCAAGCTTTGTCTGCATTAGTAGGTAGTGGTCTAACCGATGATGTTGAAGATCTTACTACTGGTCAAACTCTACTGGAGTCTGATGCTGCCAATATGACCTTCCCCTATCGAGTTCGCATGTCATTTGATGCGTCTTTTGTAGGCAGTGACCGTCTGCGAGTTCGCCTACAGCTAAGAGATGCTAATGTTGACTTCTTTAGTGGTGATAATGGCTTGTGGTTTGGTGGTGGTGGCGGTGGCGATGTTGTCTTAGATGATTTGTTCTATCAGTTTCGTCCCTTTAGTGGCACTACTATTCGGATTGGAGCTCGTAGTGTTTCAGCTGATGCTCTTAATACCTTTGGGAGCATCTTTGAAACTGGTGTCCTCTCTAATGATGCTAGTATTGGTCCCGTCTTCACATCTGAATTGCTAGGTAGTGCTTCGTTCATATTCAGTACCCGATTAAGTGAGCAATTTAATTTTACCTATGGTTATGGAGCTGATGATCCTCAAGATCCTGGTGCTTCTGACGGTTCTGAGAGTGGCAACACAGGAATTTTTGGCGGAGATAGCAGTCACGGTTTAGAGCTAGCCTTTACACCTCTAGATACCTTGAGGTTGTACTTCCAGTTTGCATCTACTTACACACGTGACTTTGATGGATTCTATTTTGGGCCTAGTGAGTTGTATCGGGGTCCTAATAACTTGGCAACTCTGGAGTCACTGGGTGTTGATCCGTTTGCTCGAGTCAATGCTTTCTCCTTTGCTACTCAATGGGAAATCACACCCAGTGTTGTCTTTCAAGGTTGGGTTAGCACAGCACAGTACAACTACAATTTGCCTGACACGGTTCCTGCTGGAACACCTGATCCGGGTGATGAAAATGCGTTAGCTTGGCTAGCTGGTTTTGTCTTTCCTGATCTCTTTATTGAAGGAGCTGAAGGTGGGGTTGCCTTTGGCCAACTTGCTCATAGTACAGATAAAGATGAAATTGATGGCCCCTTCATTGTAGATGCCTTCTATGCAATTCCCATCAATGACTTTGTTCGAATTGTCCCAAGTGCATACTTTGTAAGTAATCCTAATGGAGGAGATAGCGCTACCCAAACGGATCCAACTATTGGAGTGGGAGCCATTCAAGCTCAGTTCAACTTCTAAC
>CAYSWV010000068.1:0-23372 GCA_964434865.1 uncultured bacterium | reverse complement strand
AGAAACTCATGACATGTCTCTAAATCTTAATCAGAGCTTACTGAGATAGAGCCGGAGCTATTACCTAGTCTTAACCTTGAAAACCCAGGACCTGATTGAAATATTGAGTAAGTTCTTGAAATATATTACAAAATATATCATCTTCAGGTCTTTTGATCGTGGTGAAATCCTAGCCTAGTGTATAAGGTAGTTGAGAACGTTTTATAATCTCCTCATACAGCTGTTCGTGTCAATCCTATGTAGCCCTGACTATTTCTCCTAACTCTTAAACTGCTGTATCTGATTCTTTGCAATGCCGAAGTTTACACCTAGGTCATCCTATGCCATTTTCTATTGATTCTGCTCGGAACATTTTTCCAGAAACCCTCTCAGCTGATGTTGTTCCAGCTACCATTGCCCGGTTTACCCAACTCAGCGCTGAAGATCAGTTGGCCTTAATTTGGTTTGCCTACCTTGAAATGGGCAATACGATTACGGTTGCAGCCCCAGGAGCAGCCAGTATGGTTTTAGCTGAAGGGACACTTAACCAAATCAAGCAAATGTCTTTTGCTGAACAAACTCAAACCATGTGTGATCTAGCTAATCGAGCGGATACACCTATTTGTCGGACCTATGCAGTTTGGAGTGTCAATGTCAAGCTGGGGTTCTGGTATCAGCTGGGTGAATGGATGAATCAGGGGTTGGTTGCTCCCATTCCTGAAGGTTATCAACTGTCTGCGAATGCAACAGCTGTGTTACGGACCATTCAAGACCTGGATCCAGGGCAACAGATCACAGTCTTGCGTAATGCGGTGGTGGGGATGGGCTACGACATTAATCGGATTGGGAGCTACAATACTGTGACTGAGCCAGTTTCGCCTCCTAAAGAGATGGCCCAACGGACAAAAGTATCTATCGAAGGGATCACAAACGAAACCATCTTGAGTTACATGAACAACCTCAATGCCAATGATTTTGAGGCCTTGATTGACTTATTTACTCCAGATGGTGCCCTGCAACCTCCCTTTAGATCTCCTATTGTTGGTAAAGATGCCATCCTGAAATTCTTCCGAGAAGAATGCCAAAATTTGAAGCTAATACCCGAGCGAGGCATTGTAGAACCGGCTGAAGATAGCTTTACCCAGATCAAAGTGACCGGTAAAGTCCAGACACCGTGGTTTGGCGCAAATGTTGGTATGAATATTGCCTGGCGCTTTTTACTCGATCCACAAAACAAGATCTTCTTTGTGGCTATTGATTTACTGGCATCCCCTAAAGAGTTACTTAACTTGACACGACAAGGAGCCTAATCTGCAATATCTTAAGGAATGTAATGATCCTGAAAAAAATGTTGTTGAGTTATGTTAAGGTTTTGGCAGTGGCTGAGGAATCAAGGTTCTAGAGCTACTGCTTTTTTAGTGTCTTTATTTCAATTCTGATTTCGTTATCTAGGGTTATTTGATTGCAATGATTGAAACTACTACAAGCGCAAAGATTGTTGATACACCAGTTAAACAAGCCAAGCAGGAGCAACAAGCAGGAGAGGGTTGGTCACAGCAAGAGCAACAAGTTGCTGAGGCTGCCTTTCAGAAGGCTTATCAGCGAGAAATTGAGGCCCTGATTCGTCGGGTCAGAGAACAATCTGGCTCCTTGGCTACTACAGATCAGGTTTGGCAGCTCCATGATTTTCTGAGCTCTAAGCGATTTGAGCTAGATGGTAAATATGATTACCGCTACCCTCGTCTTTTATTTGTCTTTGCTAGCTTGATCAAGGAGGGGTGGTTACACAGACAAGAACTAGAGGGCTTAGCTCCGGATAAGTTGGCTAAGATCTCAGCTTTGACACGTATGTGTTGATCAAATACCTCTGCTAGTCAGGTACTTTTAAAGGCTCTAAGGGAAATCTTGAGAGCCTTCTGTCTATTTCTTAAGTTGTAACCTTTGAAAAGCCTTAAGACTAGCACCCCTGAGATGTTGACGGTATCGGCTAGTTTAGCCAAGTCAAAGAAGTTGCTTAGTGACTAATGGTTAAGCTATCTGTCTTAGATCTCATCAGATGAATAATCTATTTGAGGGCTTTAGAGGTATCTGTGTAGAGGGAACATCCGCACAGGTAATCTTCATCAAACGAAGCCATGAGCTTGTAGATAGCAGCATCAACAGTAGCTTGATCTACATTTTGAGATAGATCGGATGTTTCTAATATTTTAGCTTTCATTTTAGAGATCCTCTCAGTAAAAACCTTTAGGGAGTGTGACGCCAAAGCACGTACTGATGTCAAACTCAAGTGAGTTATCGTGTAAGGCGATGAAAATATTATACGCGAAATAGCGTAAATGTGTGAAGGTACTATGAGGATATTGACTCGTATGAGGATATCTAAAGACTATCTACTGATTAATAAGCCATTTAATCAACCCTCGCTTAATGGAGTTACCAACTGACCAAATGTTCTAGTTGAGCTAACTTTGAGGGTCCGATCCCCTTAACCTCATCAAAGTCTTGGATCGAACTGATAGGCCGAGCATCAACGATGTTTTGGGCGAGGGACGGGCCAATACCAGGTAGGCTTTGTAACTCTTCCAGTGAGGCCGTATTAACATTGACCTTATCTCCAGGAAAGAGGTCAGCTATGGTGAGTTCTCCAGAAGCCAGCTTTTGGCACTTGTCATTTTCAGCCGCGACTTTCTCTTGTAGAGACTTGGGCGGCCCTAAACGAGCACCTGTCAGGAGATAATCAAACTCACGCGCAAAGTGATCGGCCACAATCGGGTTCTGAATCACCACAATATTTTCATCATTAGACACATTGGCCGCTGCTGACCAGTTATGCGATCCGGTAATGACACTAGCATTAGAGGTTCCCACATCGATCAAACCAAACTTGTGGTGGAGCTTATCCGATCTAGCTAAGTCAGGTACACCAATCGAGGTTGACGGTGGATTCCAGGGAATACGTTCGGGGTCAACGTTACAGTTTTTGGGTAGAGACAACCCCCACATATCTAGCGAGCGACTAAAGTCTCTAAAGGCAAACCCTGGATCAAATAACCCTCGCACTTCAACCCCAGCTTGATCATGAAGTGCTTTAAGTTGATTCAAAATCCCTTGATCTGAAAAAACAAACAGAGCTAAATCAACACTTGATTGGGCTTGGCTCAGATACTGGGCAATGGCGCCATTGGTGGTTTCCTCATAGCCCAAACTTCGGCTTGTGGGTGAGAAGTGAATGCCAACCTTAGCATCACCCACTTGGAATTTAAAAATGGGTCGCTCGGGCTTTTGGACCCCAAATAAACTGTCCTGAGCTTGACCAGGACCATCACCCCACATATAGTTAAACTCTTCTGTAAACACTTGAGCGATTTCAGAACTTTTGATCCGCATCAAATGATTGACATTCCCAACACTATCTTCAACTCCAAAATCTCCATGTATCCCTGAGATCGTGAAATTGGCTGATCCCATTACCACTCGCTGGCCATCAACAACCACAAATTTCTGGTGCATGAGACCACTCCCTTTGGTCCCATCAGCTGTATCATCTAGGTAAGGCACCCCAGCTTGATTCAAAATAGCGTAGATATCTCGCTCGGCAATTTCCTGAGCAGATAGGGTGCCATCTTGATTGAGATCAACTAAGTCGACATAGCTCTCATACTTACTTCTGGTACGACTATCTAGATCGTCAGGATTAACACTAGACCAGTCTTTATTATAGGTATTTTCAGTTACAAATCTAACTTGGACTCCAGCCCGATGCTGATCTGCTAATGCTTGAGCAATCAATGGTAAGTTGAGTTCTTGTACCGCGATATCAATGGTTTTAGTAGCAGATTTGATCTCTTGAATGATCAGATCTTCTAAGTCATAGCCATAGCGAGGCTTCATTTCTCGATAGGGATCGGAGTAAACATTCTCGCGACTGTGATTAAAATAAACTTGAATCTCAGGATGTTGAGGGAGGGGAGGAATTGTTTTGAGTTCGATCTCAACTGTTTCGACAGACCCTTGTTCTCGTTTTGGCCCTACAAAGTAGCCAATGATGGCAAGCAGGATAAAAATAGCAGCTAGAGGCAGAAACTTACGGAATTGTTGTTGCCAAGAGTTTGACCCGCTCATAAGAGATCCACCTAGGAATACAAAGTTGGATAATTCGACGCTACGTCATAGAGTTTACCCATTGTTGCCCAGGGAGACGTCATCATCAGGGTCATGATCTACGGAAAAACACACAACCGCCCCAGCCTATAGATAGAGCCAGATATCAGCATCCTTTGACATTTAACTTTTGACATTTAACGTTGGCATGTAATAGCTGGAACAGGTCTATCTCAAGACTCAACGATTAGGATTACGACCCAGCAAATCTCAAGACTCCCAATAAGACGCATGGTGACGAGCTAATTGAACATAATGATGAGCATGGGTAACTAAATCAGCAACTTCATCATCTGAAAGTTCACGAATCACTTTTGCAGGAACGCCTAGAGCCATCGATCGAGACGGAATAGACCGGGTGACCACAGCCCCTGCCCCCACAATACTACCTTGACCTACTGTCACCCCGTTTAAGATGACGCTGCCGATCCCAATCATACAACCTGACTCAATCTGAGCACTATGAATGACAGCCCGATGACCTACTGTCACATCATGTCCTAAAACAGTCGGTTGGCCAGGATCTCCATGCACAATGACTCCATCTTGAATATTAGTCCGAGCACCCACTAGGATTCGTTCAACATCACCTCGTAGGACCGCTTCATACCAAATACTGGCCTCAGCACCCACTTCAATCCAGCCCACTAGTGTGGCATTATGAGCAATGAAGCTAGCACTGCTAAGATCTTGACTCTGAGGTGGTGTTAAAAATGGCCATTCTTGAAAGCTAGACATGGGCTTATCCTGCATATATTCATACTATATAATCATGATCTTTTACGATCTTTGACTGCAGCATAGGCAATACTCTCGCAAATGATTCACGAGTAGAGTTGAGGGGTTGCTAGTAATAATGGCATAAACTGAGTAGTCCAGAGTAAAGTCAACATTTTGATCAGCAACAGTATGTTTGATTAAAGGCAACCCCTTGAGCTTTGCAGTTGTTCATGGAGGCCAGACGCAAATCTCCTGCTTGGATGGCAGTCTCCATTTCATCTCCATTTCAGGATTAAAGGGCTTGTGGGTTTAGTTGGAAGTCACTCCAGCCCCAGTTCCAGTAACCAGAATCGGTTGATCAAAAGATTTGGGCTTGTCTCCCACTGTTGCACCACCGTTAAGCATCCCCTGTAAATTAGATCCAAAAAAGGTATAGGGAAAGGTAGCTTCTGGACGACTGATCTGGTCTAATCGCTGCAGTAACTCGGCTGGGATCTCAAAATCTAGAGCACCCAGATTATCTTGCAACTGATGGAGCTTAGTGGCACCCACGATGACAGAGGCCACCGCCGGTTGATGGGCTACCCAATTGATAGCAACCTGGGCCATCGAGCGATTCAATTCTTTGGCAACTGTCTCCAGTTCGGTGACAATCGCCCAATTCCGATCAGTGAATTTATTAAAGGCAGGATTGCCACTGTTAGCCAGTAGAGCCAAACGACCCGTACCTTCGCCACCCTGCTCCGAGGGTTTGTATTTACCAGAAAGTAATCCACTAGCTAACGGGGACCATACCATGATGCTAGTGCCCAGATTTTTAGCCAGAGCTGGGTATTCAAATTCGATATTGCGCTCAACCAGAGAGTATTCCAACTGGATGGTACTGACAGGCTCCCAGTGACGCTCTTGAGCTAAGGTTTGAGCATGGGCCACATACCACGCCGGTGCGTCTGACAGAGCCACATGACGTACTTTCCCCGATCGGACTAGATCATCCAGGGTCCGCATCACTTCTTCCGCTGGGGTTACTTGATCCCAAGTGTGGAGCATATAGACATCAATATAATCCGTGCCCAAACGCTGCAGAGATCCATCCACGGCCCGTAGGATATTTTTGCGCCCATTCCCCCCTGCATTAGGGTTACCAGGTTCGGCGTTGTAGCTGAACTTAGTCGTCAGGATGATGCGATCACGAGTGTTGCTCTCCTGAATAAACTGCCCCAGCATCCGCTCGCTGTTACCATTGGTGTACAGATCAGCTGTATCAATGAAATTACCACCAGCCTCCAAATAGGTATCAAACAGTTGACGGGCATCTGCTGCATTTGCTCCCCAGCCCCAGTCTTCACCAAAGGTCATAGTGCCCAGAGCCAGTTGGCTGACTTTTAGTCCTGTAGTGCCCAAAGTGTAGTAGTGCATGTGTAACCTCCTGTAGTGACGTGAGCTAACGTTAGTTTTGGCTGACATTCCCTACTATCTCCTGAGCAGCTACTCATCTCTTGTAGAAGATTGCTGGGTTTTGGTAGAATTTTGCGCTGAGTTTCCCACTGAGTTTTTCCATAGACCCAATCTATAGAAAGATCTCATAGATAAGGATGTAAAGCCAGATCACGTTTGGAGATAGCTATACATGATTGGCCAGATCATGGTGTCTCGATCATCCGTTACTGCCCGAGATCTCTCTAGGTCAACGCGAACAGAGGCTAGCTAACTGTCAGCACAGCCTTACCACTAAATTTTCGCTCCAGGAGATCCTTAGCTAGCTTTGGTGTCTCTGCCCAGTCTGCCTGAGTGATCTCGGGGACTGCCAACTTGCCAACCTTGAGTAGATTCAAGAGGCGACCCAGGGCAATTGAGGAGGGTTCGATCTCCACTTCACCATAGAGTCCGAGTCCATACACGTGTCGTTGACCACCGCCACCAAAAAAGTCTGGGTAGAGATTCAATGTCACTTCAGGACTCCCAGAGACTCCATAGGACACTAGAGTGCCCCCTTTTGCTATGACCTTGAGGAGAGCTTTAAAGAGATTGCCACCAATACCATCAATAATCAGGCGATAGGGTCCTTCAGCATCTAACCCTTGTCCATCCTCAGTGACAATAACGGCATCGGCTCCTACTTCTCTGGCAAAGGCGACTTGATCAGCGCGACGCACTTGAGCCACAGCTTTAGCACCACTAAGCTTAGCCAACTGTAAGGCAAAATAACCCACTCCACCTGTCACGCCTGTGATCAGAACAGGGTGCCCGAGAATACGATCACCTTTATCAATAGCTGCCAATGCCGTTAACCCAGCAACAGGTAAGGTGGCTGCCTGCACATCTGACACAGTATCAGGAATCGGTGCACAATACTGAGCCTCACCAATCACATACTCAGCAAAGGCATCCATTTCAGGTCGCCAACCCACAACACGGGTTCCTTTCTCTGGTCCTGTACCATTTGCGGCAGGCTCTTCAATAGTACCGACATAATCCCACCCAATCGTTTGACCTTTGGCCTCTGGCGACTGAGCAAAGCCAACCTCTCCTCGATTGAGTGAAAATGCAGTGACTTTGATCAGACTTTGGGTAGGCAGAGGATTGGGATGGGGTGCCTCGGTAAAAGCCAGGCCGCCTGGTTGATCTAAGTCCATGATGATACGTTTCATAAGATGCCTCAACAAACTTGTTGTCTGACTAGCTCTTGACTACTCTCTCTTGACTCCCGAGTCAACGGCTTTTTCTTCCGTTTCTTGTATAGAATTTGACTGTTGTGGTGCCGTTTCTGGAGACCTAGAAGCTCTATCTCGTTACTGATCTCTCCTTTCATGTAGTCTAGCGCCTCCAATGGTACCACTTGATAAGAGTTGCTCACCGTCAGCTACTACAACGTAGTACCAATCTATAGATTCCAAGTAGTAGAATACGACAAATTGATGTCCAGGGCTTTTAACTTCAAGCCAGCCTTCTCTGCCTTGTTGAATAGCGCTTACCACATCTGGAATGGGAAATGGGTACAGATCGATGGGCTGGTTTCCGTGCAACTCTCCTACTGGTCCGTCCTGTCCCTGATGAATTTGATGGGCCATGACCAATCCTTCTCGATTCACTAGCATTGCCTCTAGTACATAATCGGCCGCAAAGATATCTAGGAAGTTGTCAATGATGTAGTTCAACGTTACTTCAAAGCCTGCTACACCCCGAAATTGATCCTGGTCATTATAAATAGCAACCGAAGCAGGTAACACAAGCCCATGGCCATAGATATCCTGATATGGTTGGCCCCAATGGATCCCAATCTTATCTTTAATCGGGACATAGTACGGGCGCTGACGTCCATCGTAATCTGCAGGATACCCTTCCATCCCTGGATAAGCCACATGAACACCGTTTTCAAGAGAGACAAACACACGATGCATTGGCAGTCCAACATTCAAGATCAGTTGATTTTGTTCAGCGATTGAGAGGTCATGAGGATCGATATGATAGCTATCCAACATCATGGTTTTGAATATTGGCTGGAGCCAGGTGAGTTGGTGTAGTTCACGATCCACTTGGTTCTCTGACACACCCGGGGCAAGATGGTACACTGGCCAAGCTGAGCTGACTTTTTGGTTGTAATACAGGGAGTGAGTTAAAGCAACCGGGGGAACTGACTCAGTAAAATTGCGGGAAAAGAAAACGGGTGAGGAGCTGGTTTCTGCATGGGTGATCACAGTTTCTGCAGCTCCAGCCAGATACTCTAACTCTGCTTCATACCGACGAAATTCACCATCAACAAGGTGGCTCTGATGAGTCACTTCGGTCATCAATGTCGTTAATCGCTGTTCATGGGCATAAGCTCTATTCACGCGAGCTTGGCCATAGATGAGAGCCGCAATGGTGGTAGTTGCACCCAAGAACATTGTACTACTGCCCACTATAAGGCCCAACGCAGCTTCACGGTGTCGTGAGATCCAACGGGCCAGACGCTGAATGCGAGAATCAGGAGCAGCTTTCACTTCCTCATTCCGTAAATACCGGCGAATATCATCTGATAAATCACGGACGCTTGAGTACCGAGCTTCTGGATGGAGCTGAGTAGCACAGTTAATGATCCCCACCAATTCACGTGGAACAGTCATGGAGGGTTGCAGATGTTCAATAGGTTGCCTTTTGCCCTCACGCACTCGCTGAATGACGTCAACGACTTTCCCCCCTTGAACAGCATCTTTCAAGGTCACCATTTCCTGTAAAATAATGCCGAGTGTGTATAGATCACTCCGATCATCTAGGGCTGAATTTTTGCCTAACGCCTGTTCTGGAGACATATATTTTGGGGTGCCTAGAATAGAACCAACCTTTGTTCGTTCTATGTTGCTGGAATTAACCTGATCAGCTTCCTTCAAATCCAAGGCATGATCATTTGTAGCTTCCGTTTCCCCCATAGTACGGGCAATGCCCCAATCCATCACATACACTTCATGGTACGGACCTAGCATGATATTCGCTGGCTTCAAATCACGATGTACAATTTGCTTTGAATGAGCGAATGACATGGCATCGCAGATTTTCACAAATATTTCCAGTCGTTGTTCTAGACTATGATCTTTACCAATGGGTTGATTATTCAGGTAGAGGTCGCGTGTTTCATTTAACAGATCAGTTAACTCTCGCCCCTTCACTAGTTTCATCGCATAGGCCACAGACCCATCAGGAGCGACTTCTAGCCCATAAGTGGGCACAATGTTGGGATGATCAAGCTGGGAAGTAATTTGAGCCTCACGTAAGAATCGCCACATTCCTCCCGATTTCTTGGCCATGCTTGTGATCAGAGTTTTGATAGCGACCTTTCGTCGTAGCTTAATATCACGGGCAATATGAACCGTTCCCATAGCTCCTTGTCCAAGCAAACCAAGCAATTCATATCGAGTCAGATCTTCTGTATCAGTTTCAGTGGGGTGGGACTCTTGGTTGAAGGGCGAGCTTAGCTTTTTTTGTTCAAACGCGTTGTGTACACGAATGGTGATCGTTTGTGTTCTGCTGATCGATGCCCTATCTAACCCATCCTCAAATTTGGTGAGTTCTATATTGCCTGTGGTATGAAGTTCAGAAAATAAAGCCGCATCGATGATGTTTTGGTAAAAAAGAAAGCCAATAAATTGGTCTACATCCTGGGACGCTGTTTCTTTCTTAAACCTGGTAAAATGAGTATCTGCATCAATATTCTTTGCTGTCAGGATTGACATAATTTCATCAACTGTCATGATAACCCTACTCTTTTCCTGTCATGGTTTAGCCCTAAAAAATTATACAATGGGTATTCCTAATAAATGATATAAACGATGGCAAGTAGGTTGCCAATGCTCAAAGTAAAATAGAAGGTACTCTAAGCTCCTTCCCAGCTTGATCTCAGCCATTTGTATTTTATGACTTTCTGCAGCAACCTACTTAGTGAATCGATATATCGTTTTTACGTAGATATTGCAGCAACTCTTTGGTTTGGAGCACCTCTTAGAGGACGTGTCTGTGGAATCTTGCAAAGTGACAAATTGCTTCTTGCGCCGACCACTCTAGATCCAAGACCACTGCTTCTCAAGCCTATTAAAGTCAGGAGACTATGGCTAGTCAAAGATCGGTAGATACTGGCAGTCTATGATGCCTTACAAGTGTTGCAGACTACATTCAATTTCACTGCACGATGGCAGCAATGTTTACAACGTGATAACCCTATCAGTATGCCTATTTTAGGTAAGGTTTTGATATTTTTAGAAGATAGCATCTGATTTCAAATAAAAGAGTTGCTCAAGTTCTTCTTACAGCCTCTTTTGAGTCAGATCAGTTCAGGGATAACCAATGAGCTAAATGCCAGACGGAAATCAACTTCTCATTGATATCGAAATTCTATTTGTGTAAATTTCCAGTTCAAAGAGTTGATCACTTCACCATCAACTGAGACGACGATACACCAGCTTCGCTTGTGAAATGCTAAAGAACACAGTGATCATCACTAAAATGACAAGCAAAGTTCACAGGCTGGATTGGGATTTTGCTCAGGATTAAAGCAAAACTGATCACCAACGAACGTAGGTTCAAGAAAGTCAAGCACAGGATTGCACTGACTTGCAGGGATCCTAATGCTAGAGCAGCCCCAATCCACAACACCTTGACACGCTACTGTATTTGGAAGGCCCTGAACTACAGTAACCAATTGGGTACCAGGTACTAAGGTGACAGTAGTTGGATCAGAGTGGGTTGTCCGTGTCGTTAAGGTCAACGATCCAGTTTGACCAAAGGCAATGGGCATCGCCTCACAAGTAGGAAATGTCACCGTTGGTCCAAATGGGCCCTCTGAAGTTGAATTCGGGCCACACTCCACAAATAAAAACCGATTGAACGGATCATCAATTAAAGCTGATGCTGAAAACAACCGATCAACTTGAATAATTTCAAAGTTAGCCACATTCCCTTTAGTATTGGTGACAGTCAGGAGAATACCTGGTTGTAATTCAGGTAACCCTGATCCAGGCACGGTGGTAATCGCCTCAGGGGTAATCGCCTCAGGTAAGTCTAGGAGACTGTTGATTCGATCAGCGATTAAATGACTATCAGGTCCAACCTGGATCCGAGCCAGAACCGCAGCGACATCGACAATATTTAGAGATTCAGGCCCACTATCAACATAGTTAGTATTGTTAGTATCTGGTACTGGATTCAGGGAGTCAGGGCTAATCAAACCCGGTGATCTCAGTAAGTCATTAGCCCGAGTCGCAATGGCCTCAGCGGTTTTAGGCTCATCAACTTGCAGGGTAGCTAGCACCAAAGCCACGTCCTCAATCTTAACCTCGCCCGGATTGCCTTGATAAATCAACTGCATGCCAAAGTCATGAGTAGGAATGGTCACCGTCACCAAGGTCCCATCAGCAACCGGTACCGTCAGTTGTGAGACTAAATCAATGGAATTTAAAGCAGTATCGAGATCAGAGCCATAGATAATTACGGGATCTGGGGTCGAGATTTGCGTGAATTTGACATCACCAGCTTCAAACTGCTCAGGTGGTGAGCTAGCTGTCATCAGCTCAATTTGGATTTCACCCGCATAGTACTCAGTTTGGGTGAGCGGAGATTGAAAGATGATCTGACCATCCTGAACACTACCCACCAGACGAGTTGAGGACGCCTCCGATTGTGAGGTATCAAGAGCCAAGGGAGAGGTTGTACTACACGCAGCCAACAGACCCAACGTACAACAAGACAGCGTGTGCCACAAAAGCTTCATGATCATGCTCTCACTTCAGATAGATACCTACTCATACCTCTCTCTAAGCTGATTTATGCAATTCAACGGGGTACGGGATAGCGCACTCGTTCCATTAGATCACCCGCCGCTGGGTTTTGACATAAAACGGGTAACCAGGAGGCTCCTGGAAATTGATCTTCTACCCCTTCTAAGCGAGCCCGAGCTTCGCCTACCGCTCCATACAGATCTAGCCCTCGACTCAGAGCCTGCAATAAAAACCGTAAAAACAAATAAGCCACTTGATCAGGTAACACGTCCCGCATCACAATCAACTGAGGCAACCCCAGATCCGCTAGTTGCCAGGCTAAACCCAACCCATCACAGGAATTAAAAATCGCCAGAGATAACCCTTGTTCAATCGCTTGTTTTAGGGCAGTACGGAGTTGAGGGATAGGGATAGCTTGATGACTATTTAGCTGGAGTTGCCCAGTGGTATCCTCTAACTGACTACTACTATGGCCCGCATAAAACAGCAAATCCCAACCTTGCTGATCCCAAAGCGCTTCATGGAAGGCTTGTAAAGAGGGCTGATTCAGCACCGTGAGCTTGACAAAGGGAATCTGTTGAAACAAATTTTGATCCGACTGCGTGTCAATTTGATGGCTATCCCCTAAAACCACTAAAACTCGGATCGAGGCCAACGCAGGAAGCGATCCCTGGACCCGTTGGTAAGACGGTGTACTCAAGGCATAGCCAGCCTTAGGATAATCCAAAAACCATTGCCACAAATGCCAGGGCAGCCAGCGGAGCAGGGGATTACGAGTCTCGATCAAGATGCGAACTGACTGGTGTGGATCTAGATAAGAGCGTAACTTGCGTTCAATATCTAAACAGCTGGGCGTACTTAGCCAACTATTCAAAGTGATCTTAAGAGCCTGAGTTAGTTGATCAAAATCCTGCACTGAAATATGAGACAGCCCTCCCGAGTCTAGATCAATCCTAGGTTGCAGACGCAAGGCCAACTCTCGATATAGCTGTCGCCAACGTTGAATTAAAGTAGATAGCTCAGGGGCAGGGGGGAGTTCAGCCAGTAGCTGCAGTTCAATACTCTCCATCGGGAGACCGTGGCCAATCCTAGCAATCAGCGTCCCGTGATCTAGATCTAGAGTCTCCTGTTGAATAGTCAGGGTTACGGTTTGAGGTCTAGCTCTCTGGGGTAATGCAGGAGCCGTGAACGTAGCTGGTACTTGCCCTTGCCGAAGGATCATCCCCAAGCCAACCGCCACTCCAATCGCCACATTGGGAGCGATCACAGGCAGCCAGAGCCCATTGAGAAAACAGATCACACTGATTCCAGTTACCCCCGCCATAGCTAGAATCCCGATCAGGCCACCCCACCGCTTGGGTCCCATTAACGTGGCCATACTACTCCCCACACTCCAACCCCAGAGCCACAGAGCCTCGCCCCATCTAGGCCAATACTGCATCAAGGGTTGCTGATCTAGCATAACTCGCAACAGGTGACTCAACATATGGGCATGAATTTGGATCCCTGCAATCAAGTTGGGAGGATAGTCAACGGCTGTAAACGGGGTCAAGTGGCGATCCCCCACACTTGGCGCTTGCACACCCAGCAAAACAATCCGATTTTCCACTTGGTTGCGTTGGACTAGGTTATTTAAAACTTCAGTTAGGGTGATCTCTGCAGCCGCTTGGGGTCGGTGGCCATAGTTCAACAGGATCTGATATCCCCCAGCATCCGCGTGATGGTAGCCGCCAGTGTGAGACAGCAACCGAGGAAAGTGAATCTGATTCCAGATCAGGTGCTGTTGATCATTCAGTTGGGGTAGCGGTAGACCAAGACCTTGTAAGTAGCGCACCGCCAGGAGAAAACTAAAAGAGTAAGGGGCCTCACATTGGGGCGATGTTGGCTTGACAGAGAGTAAATTACGGCGGATCACCCCATCTGGATCAATAGGTATCTCAGCAAAACCCACCTGGGTAGGAGATAGTAAGGGTGGGGCCGGAATACCCCCTGGATCACCAGGACTACCCATTGAACAGATGGTAACAATCGTATCGTGTTGTCTGAGATAGTCGGCTAGCTCCGATCCAGTTTCTGACTTAACAGGCACATTTCTAAACAAATCAAGGCCAATTAGTGAGGGATTCAAGTCCAGCAACCGCTCTAATGCCACCCTCAAGGTCGAATCGGCAATGGGATAATGCTGGAGTGCCTGGATATCAGCCTCAGTAATGGTCACAACTAGAATACGTGGATCTAAATCGGGTTGAGGTTGTAGGGTTGTGAGCCGGTCATAGACTTTTAATTCCAACGGTTGTAACCAACCCCAGGCTTGAACCACTAAAGTTAGTCCAAAAGCTCCTAGGCTTAAACCCAGTACCTGCCAAAACGGCCAACGTTTAAACCGTTTTTTGAGAGGAAGTGGCTCATTAGATGTCAAAATGGAAGCCCTAGATCCACTAGTAGAAGATACCGTGATCTAACTCATACTTTCCATAACACTTAGCTAAAAAGGGAACGAGATCAGGAGTGCAGCCAGATCTGACTCAACTTATCACCCAGATCAAGGCCCCTTGGCCATCCAAGTCATAACTTTTGAGAATCACTCAACCGCCTCAGAACTCTAAATTGTTGACAGATTGTCGATGAGCACTTAGCCCTACCTTGCAAGAATGGATAGCCTTGAACAACCGCAAAGCCTGAAGACCAAGCTACTGAAGTATTTTCACTCTTGTCAGCTTCAGCTATTCAAGCTAAAGATCTCACCTACACTACTTAATCAACCCTGTTCGCAAGGCTACAACAGCAGCTTGAACTCGATCATCGACAGCTAGTTTGTTCATAATGCCACGAATATGGGTTTTTACTGTGTTGGGACTTAAATAAAGTCGGGCCCCAATTTCAGGGTTGCTAAGACCTTCTACCATGAGTTCTAAAACTTCAAGTTCACGCTGAGAAAGATTTCCAATATTCGTTTCAGGGGCTGGTGGTCTTAGGTGATCCATTACATTGCGGGCCACCTGGGGATCAAGGTAAGTAGCTCCATCTCGGGCCGCTTCAATAGCCATCATTAATCGCTCCACACTGGCCCCTTTAATACAATAAGCATCAGCACCACTGGCTAGAGCCGCCACCACCTCATTTTGGGTGGTATGAGACGTGAGCATCACCACATGGATATGAGGCTGAGCCGCTTTGATCTGTTGGGTTGCAGCAATACCATCGAGGCGGGGTAAGCCAATATCCATCACAATTAGGTCAGGATTGAGATCTTTGGCCATTTTGACGCCAGTAGGGCCATCATCAGCAATACCTAAAACTTGGTAGGCCTCTGCATTACTAATCGTTTGCTCCAGACCCAGTTGCATCATTGGATCATCTTCAACAATTAGGATCTTGAGAGAGGTATCACTCATGAGATAGGTCCTGGTGTCTCAACTTCTACAGTTTAAGCTAACTAGAACCCACTGAACTAAGAGCCCAACCAACTCTGATGATAAGATCCGGCAGGACAGGCTAGAGACCTGTTGTTGTCAAACTAGGAAGATTCATGACTCAATACAATGTTTATGGCATTGGCAATGCCCTGGTGGATATCGAGTTTGAGGTAAAACCTGAGATCCTGGAGGATCTGAGCATTGATAAAGGGGTTATGACCCTGATTGATGAAGATCGTCAACATCAAATCTTAGACCGACTCAAGGAGTTTCCAGCTAAACGAGGCTGTGGTGGATCAGCAGCCAACACCATGATTGCCATCAGTCAGTTAGGGGGTCGCTCGTTTTACTCCTGTAAAGTGGCTAATGATGAAGCCGGGACATTCTACTTAGAAGATATGTTGGCCTGTGGGGTCTCAACCAATCTGAAGCTACAGACTCGGGAAGATGGCGTCACGGGTAAGTGCCTGGTTTTAGTGACACCGGATGCTGATCGAACCATGACCACCTATCTCGGAATCACAGCTCACTTTTCTGCCCAAGAATTAGTCGCTGAGGTGATTCCAGAAGCTGAGTATCTCTATATTGAAGGCTATTTGGTGACTGGAGCTGAGGCTAAGGCGGCGGCGATTCGGGCCCGAGAGATCGCTCAACAGGCCCACAAAAAAGTGGCTATGTCTCTATCAGACTTCAACATGACTAAGTTTTTCAAAGATGGGCTATTAGAGATCATGGGACCTGGGGTTGATTTTATTTTTGCCAATGAGAGTGAAGCCCTAGAAATGGCTGGCACTACGGATTTAACCCAAGCGCTAGATCATCTCAAAACCTTGACCAAGCAGTTTGCCGTGACACAAGGTAGCCAGGGATCTTTGATCTTTGATGGGGAGTCACTCATTTCAGTCGATGCCGTTAAAGTGGAGGCAGTCGATACCGTGGGTGCTGGAGATATGTATGCAGGTGCCTTTTTATATGGCATTACCCATGGTATGAGCTACCCTCAAGCAGGCAAACTGGCTTCAAATGCAGCGGCTAAGTTGGTCACAAGTTTGGGACCCCGACTTAAAACAGACGACTTACAGACTGTCTTACAGTCTTGTGTCTAGCGATCCCTCAAACTAAAGATAGAATCATAGCAGCCCAGTTTCAATTAAGCGTAATGGCTTCAAGTTACACTCGATCTGGGCTAACATACTCATATGATTTGTCAGAAGCTTAAGGCTAGCCTCCTAGTTTCTTGAAGTAATCTAATGAAATCCCGGCTAATTGAAAGTAAAATAAGTAGCTTAGTTACTTGTGTTTTGAAATTAAATGGATTGACGATCGAGCCAATGAGGGTCAAAATGAGTCGGCTGACTCTCAATGATGCTGTGATATGGTGCAAGTCTCAACCGCCCTTGATGCTGGATTCGAAGCCAGTGATGAATTTCATAAGTTAGTCTCCCGTGATCTGAGTGATCTGGGCTTACGATTACCGGATCCAGAAGATGAGCAGCTACCGGATTCAGACTTCTTGGGTCAAGTTGATCAGGCTTGGCAAGTGTGTGATCGTTTTGATCTACAGACAGATATTTGGCGGGGGCGGATCCTACGAGTGATTCGGGAGCGAGAAAAACGGCAGGGTGATAGCCGAGGGTCGGGCTTTCTCAATTGGTTGAAAGATCATGAAATTAGCAAAAGTCAGGCCTACACCTGGATTGAACTAGCTAATAGTGCAGATCAGTTGCTAGCCGCCCAAACCCTGGATCACGAAGCCGTAGAACGCTTTAGCAAGCGGGCCTTTGTTGAAACTGCTCAAGCTCCACCCGAAGTCCAACAAATGGTGGCCGAATCTGCACAGCAAGGGAATCGGATCACACGGCGAGATGTGCGGGAAATGTCAGAGCAATGGACGGCGATGACCTCTGATTTAGTGCCCAAGGTTGTGCGGGAAAAAGCAGCGGCTAATGCTATCCCTACTCGCTATATGGCTCCTCTAGTTAAGGAGTTGCAGAAGCTACCTGAGTCTCACCAAAAGTCATTACAAACTGAGATTGAAGCCAATCCCGATGTGGATACCTTGAAGCAAGTGACAGCAGATGCTCGCTACTTAGCCCGCTATTTAGAATCAGCTGCTCAAGTTCAATCTCTCGATCATCCCCAGTTGGATCTAGAAATGGCACTAGAAGAAGCTCTCCGATTAGGATCTTTGAATTTAACAGCAGACATCATGAACCAAGCGGCTCAGTTAGAACAGTCTTTAGCCAAGCTCTACACCATCTGGAAACGCCTAGGTGGTTTAGTTGATAAGCTAGACGCCACTGCAGGAGCCAGCACTCCCAATTTGCGTAAACTTCTGGGTTGTTTGAATAAACTGGCTGATGATACGCTCAGTATGCAACTTGGTGCAGATGTTAACCGGCGAACCATTCGCTTCTCCATTGAAGAAATAGGATCTACAGTAACTACTGCAGCTGAAACGATTGAACCAGATCCCATCGAGTAGCTTAGCTTTTATTGGAAAACAGCCAAAATCCAAGCCTCTTAGATGCAATCCAAGCAGATAACTACGATGTTGCCACAACCTCTTTGAATACGGCCCGATCCTAACTGTAGATATTCATATGTGCTCATACTGTAGAAAGTCTGGTAACTCTGTAGGGATGGAGCAGCTTATATCTTTACACTACCTTGAGCTGATTTACAAAGACCTTTAAGGGATACTAGTGTGGTCCTGGTTGGCTTGTCTTGTGCTGCTGTCTCAAAGTACTCTATACTAGCAACCGGCCGGTCTGGGAGAGATGTTGTGAGTGAGTTTAATACAGGATTACCAAGTATCCGCTTGATCCAATCAGCCATTAAAGACAACAAGACTATTGAGATTAAAGTTGTTAACTCTGAGGTTTTTTCTGGAACTGTTAATTGGCAAGATAGTGACTGGATCTCTCTGACTGATAACAACAATCAGCACGTGGTTATTAGTCGTCACCATGTAATCTATTTTAAAATAGCGTGATTCACTTCAAAATGGCTGGTCGGGTTGATAAACTTCAGCTAATCTGTTCCTAAAATGGCAGCTAGTAGGGAGTCAGCCCCAAAACGAATTGGATCAGTACAAGGCAGTTGAGTGTCAGTTTCAACCTGAGTAATAGCCTGCAATGCAGCTGATTCATCGAGGTGTCTTGTGTTTAAAGCAATACCTACCATTGAAGTTGAATCGAAGGTTCCCGCTCCCCTGGCTACACTATGATAAAGCTGGATCACATCAGGCAGAGGTGGGATCGCAAAATCACTCAAGCTTTGAATATGGGTTTGCCCAGCTCGATGCACCAAGATCATATGAGTGGGTTGGGAGCCTCGCATCAGAGGTAGAGTTGCTGTTGACGACGGATGGAGTAACGACCCTTGACCTTCAATATGAAGAATATCGTGGCTAGGTCCATGTTGCATTAGCAGATGTTCAATGGCCCCTGAAGCATAATCAACCCGCACGGCATCTAGGGGAATGCCATCACCAGCTATCATGATCCCCGTTTGTCCGGTTGCTAGAAACTTAGAGCGCAATCCTTGCTTTAAAGAGGCAGCATGAAGTTCTAGGCTAGTTGACATCTTGCCCACAGACATATCCGTGCCAACCGTTAAAACTCGTAGGCAGGTCAGTGATCGAGCTTGGGCCTTACCTACACTCAAGCCTTGAGGCTCCTGACGAATGTCCCAGATCCATTGATCAGATTTGAGATCAGCTTGGTAATCGCTAGACAGAGCTGTATGGAGACCATTCACAATTGACAAACCCGCAGATAGGGCTTGCTTGATCTCTAATTGCCAAGCAGGAGGTAATGCTCCACCCGACGGTGCAATCCCAATCATTAGAACTGTAGGTTGAAACTTCAAAGCCTCTTCGACAGTACCCACAATGGGAATGGTGCGTTGGATTCCGGTCAGGGCTGAAAGCGACTGCCCCACTGTATCTTGATCAATTACGGCCACCACAGACTGACGCCCATACCTCAAAAAAGCTAGCCCTGTTTTACCAGCAGGCCCTTGCAGACCTTGATGCAGCAGAATCGCAACACGACTGGTGGGAGATAAGTACACGCAGGTTTCCTTCAAGTTGAAATTAAGTGGTTGCGACCAAGAGCAGACAATTAGAGTCTTTATGATTGCAATGCTTGGGATCGACTCTGAGACCGGAATAGATGAGTATGGGATGGCTGATAAAGTCGCGACCGCCGCTCCGCCAGGGTTAAATCTTGTCTACCCCTTAGAGCTGGACTGATCATATAGAGCACAGTGCGCTCCCAACCTGATGATTGAGTTAAACTTGCCATCTCAGATAATGGCCCCCAAAGGATCTGTTCTTCAGGCCAACCCAAACGATAACAAATAGCAATCGGTAAATCAGCTGGATAGTGAACTAGTAATTGCTCCTGAGCTTTGGCAACGTGACGGGCACTCAAATATAAACAGAGAGAGGCCTGGTGAGCGGCTAGTGAGGCTAGCTCTTCTGGAGGGGGGACCTGAGTTCGACCACTCACTCGTGTCAGAATAATAGTTTGCACCAATTGTGGAATAGTCAATTCAGTCTTTAATCGAGCCGCCGCTAATTGAAACGCACTCACCCCTGGAATGATTTCAACATCGATCTGGTGAGCCGATAACTGCATCATGAGTTCATGTAGGGCGCCATACAGAGACGGATCCCCATCCTGGAGGCGAACAACCCGTTGTCCCGCTCGTAACCGCTCAAGCATCATCGGGAGTATCGACTCTAAAATCTCAGATCGAGTATCGATCAGTTCAGCCTCAGGTTGACAAGCTTGTAAAAGTTCAAGCGGCACCAGCGAGCCCGTGTAAAAAATAACATCAGCTTGAGTTAAAAGTCGATGGCCTTTGAGGGTAATGAGATCAGGATCGCCAGGCCCTGCTCCAATAACGAAAAGGGTAGGGTTAGGATGGATAGCTGTTGTCATAAAATGCCTTCATTTGTTAATCACACACCAGGAACTGACTACTGGCATAGCCAGTTACACCATTCGTTGTAGTTATATTGCTCCAATTGCCTTCAAATCCATTGTGAGTGACAACTGTTCCGGTGGCTAGTTGATCAATGATAGTGGCATCTAGAGCTGGCCGAGATCGTAAGTTGATCGACCCTCCCTCTAGGGTTTTTACTTTCATAGAACCGTTAAAGGCCGAGTTATCTAGCGAGGAGAGAAATTCTGCAGCCACCCATCCTGTCAGATCACCGGCTACCGCAACCTCTACCCATTCCCCCCGGGCCACAGCATTTCTGAGCAGCACTTCCGTTCCATTGGGTAGTGCTCCAATGATCAAACCTTCAGGAGCCTCACGTAAATTTAAGTTGCTGCCATCAGTCGTGGTCACCACCCGAAAATTGGAATCGCAGCTAATATTAGAAACTTCTCGTGGGGGTGAAGTCGTAGCTAGCGGTTTATAGGTTTGGGTAAACTGAAGCCAGGCGTCTTCTTTATAATCAGATAGATCAAATGTAGGAATGTCTAGTGTCTTAGAACTGCTACCAGCTTCTTCAAGAGAAATCGTGATTGGGGTCAATTCAGGGGTAGCCAGACCATAGACGCTGGCCAGACCCTGGGCTTGTTCACAGGTAATGATGAGATCAGCTTTCACCACTCTTGATCCGCTACCTGCTAAGTAGGTCCAGCTTGTTCCTGGAGACAGATTATCGGTGATACACATATGGTGTGTGACTTCAAACATCTTAGCCAAGTGGATATCAAAGAGACTGAGTTGGCTTTCAGGTAGCCGTTGCATAACATCGAGTTCAGGTACGATCAAACTGTAGAGGCCTTCACCCGTAGAGATTCTCATAGGAGTACGTACTGCATGAGCGGGTTCAGCTAAACCTCCTAGGATGGAAACTCCAAGTGCAAACAAAGCCAAGCGACAGCAAAATGGGGCTTTCATAGATATCAATCGTAGCAATGAATCCTAGTAACTTTTTATGATGTCCGACCCTTGTGATCAATGATAGAACGATCTCGATGAAGCATTGACCAACTAGCCTCCACATCTGACATCTACGTCTATTTTCAATCAGCAGGTTTAGAGTAAAGTAAAGGTCCCCGATAGCTTCGAGGACCCAGAGATCTTAATCAAGACAGGCTATTAACGCAAGTCTTGCATCTTGTAGACTGGCTCATCCTCACGGTTCAAGCCCTTTTCAAAACCAGCAGCAGCAGCACGAGCACGGCCTGCATGCCACAAGTGTCCAACAAAGAACAAGAAACCCAGGATAAAGTTGTGAGCTGACAACCATGTCCGAGGACTGGTGAAGTTAACACTATTAACCTCAGTGGCTACCCCCCCTACTGAGTTTAGAGATCCCAAAGGCGCATGAGTCATGTACTCAACAGCCCGACGAGCCTGCCAAGGTTGAATATCATTCTTGAGTTTGTCAATATCCAAACCATTGGGTCCTAAAAGAGGCTCTTTCCAGGGAGCTCGCACATCCCAGAAGCGCATAGTTTCGCCACCAAAGATGATCTCACCCGTAGGAGACCGCATCAAATACTTACCCAAACCAGTTGGTCCTTGAGCCTGACTGATGTTGGCACCCAAACGTTCGTCACGGACAACGAAGGTCAAGGCTTGAGCCTGAGAAGCTTCTGGACCGGTAGGGCCATAAAACTCACTAGGATAAGCAGTGTTGTTAAACCAAATAAAGCAAACAGCAATGAAGCTCATCAATGAAACAGCAGCCAAGCTGTAGGACAAGTAGGCTTCACCAGACCAGATGAAAGCCCGACGTGCCCAACCAAAAGGCTTAGTTAAAATGTGCCAAACACCACCAGCAATACAGATGATCCCGATGTAAATGTGGCCACCAATGATGTCTTCCAAGTTGTCAACGCTGACGATCCAACCTTCGCCACCAAAGGGAGAGCGAGTCAGATAGCCAAAGATCACAGCTGGATCCAAGGTTGGATTAGTGATAACTCGAACATCACCACCACCAGGGGCCCAAGTATCATAAACCCCTCCCAAGAACATAGCTTTAACAACTAGCAGCAGAGCCCCCAAGCCTAAAAGGATCAAGTGAATTCCAATGATAGTGGTCATCTTGTTCTTGTCTTTCCAGTCATAGCCAAAGAAAGGAAAGGATTGCTCTAAGGTTTCAGGACCCCGAACCGCGTGATAAATACCACCCAGTCCTAAAACGGCTGATGAGATCAAGTGCAATACACCTACGACAAAGAAGGGGAACGTATCAACAATCTCACCACCAGGCCCAACACCGTAACCCAAGCTGGCTACGTGAGGCATCAAAATTAAGCCCTGCTCATACATAGGCTTGTAAGGCACAAAGTGAGCCACTTCAAATAAGATCATGGCTCCAGCCCAGAAAACAATCAGGCCAGCATGGGCTACATGAGCACCCAACAACCGACCCGACAAATTGATCAAACGAGCATTACCCGACCACCAGGCAAATCCACCCTGAGTCCGGTCCTGCATCATTGCGGAAGTACCAAAGCTTGCTGATGTCACCGAGGACAACCTCCTGCAAAAAACGGCATGATACAAGGTTATGTCAACTTATTTTACAGAGTGTAATCACCAGACAACACTTTATTATCCGAGATATCTCTGAATTCAAAAGAAGGAGCTTAGACCCCACCACCTTAGACCTCGCTGACAATGCATCTTGATCGACTATTGTCGCTACTTCATAGGTGGTTAGAGCTAAGACATCCTCCTAATCTCAATGCAAAGCCTTAAACCAATCTAAATCAAGCAATCTAAACCGATCGGTTTTAACCAGCGCATTCATTAGAGAGCATTACCACGAGGTAACACTTCTTCAGGGAACACAAACTGCTGATGC
>CAYSWV010000067.1:3526-25236 GCA_964434865.1 uncultured bacterium | reverse complement strand
CTTGCGTTCAACGGTTTTCAAGACCGCCTCCTTAAACCGCTCGGACACCTCTCCAGGTAAAGTTTCTCAGTTTGCTTTAGCTTTCTGAACAGATCTACCCATCTATCCAGCAACACTTTAGAGCAAGGCAGATTAAATATTATAGTGGCAGATGTAGCACTTGTCATCAGCCCCTTTTAAGAGCAGTAACTTCCCATCCCACAGCGTGACTATACCCATATATTAATAATTCGTTACAATTGTAGGGTCCAGCAATTTGGAAGTACAGCCAATTAAGGATCTACCCTTGAGTATTCTGCAGAAATTAGATTCAAAACTCCAGCACAGTTTATTAATTCTCTTTATTGCTGGATTACTCTTCTGGAGTAGTCTTGCTATGATCCTGCCTACTCTGCCTCAGTATGTGAGTGATTTGGGGGGAAGTAGTCAGGAGATTGGATTGGTAATGGGGGCTTTTGCCGTTGGGTTGTTAGCGTCTCGATCTTATCTAGGCCGATTGGCGGATACTCGCAGCCGTAAATTAGTCATGATCGTCGGTATGTTTGCAGTTTTGCTGCCTCCTTTAGGGTATTGGTTGGTCCCGCAGATCCAAGGACTGATGATCTTACGAGCTTTTCATGGGGTTAGTATCGCCGCCTTTGCGACTTCCTTTGTGGCTCTTGTGGTTGACTTATCTCCAGAGAAATATCGGGGTGAAGTTCTAGGGTATATGAGTTTGGTCAATCCTATTGGAACAGGTCTGGGGCCGGCGATTGCTGGATTGTTGAAGGATTTTGGCTACACAACTATTTTTCTCACGGCGACTAGTGTTGGCTTGCTGGGATTGGGCTTTCTGATACCTGTGACAGAACCGGACCGACCTATGGTGTCTGCTCAACCACCCACTCAATACTGGAGCTTGCTGATTAATCCTAAAATTCGGTCTTTGGCTCTGGTGATGCTGCTGATTGGTCTTGCCTTTGGGACCTTGGTTACTTTTTCACCGTTATTGGTTAAAGAATCCGGTCTTGATCTAAGAGTTGAGCTACTTTATGGGGTCTCAGCTATCGCTAGCTTTATGATTCGGATTATTGCCGGACCAGCTTCTGATCGTTGGGGGCGAGGTCCCTTTATTACTCTGAGTTTAATCTTCTTCACAGTTTCCATGACCCTGTTCGCTGCTGCTCAAACCTCCTATGTTTTTATTCTGGCAGCACTGATTCAGGGAGCTGGATTTGGTATGTTAATTCCGATGATGTCAACACTAGTGGCTGATCGATCACTAGCGCAGGAACGAGCTCGCTTATTTAGTGCTTGTATGATTGGATTTGATCTCGGTATTGGTCTAGCTGGACCGATTTTAGGGACCTTAACGGTAGGTGGCTCTTATCAAGATGCTTTTGAGATTGCAGCTGTCTTAGCTCTGAGTTCATTGGTCTTTTTCATGTTAACATCGAATACTAGCTGGATCCAATCGTTACGATTTGCCTTAGGGTTAGGTCGGGATGAATATGCGCTTAAGGATTTTCGCCGTAGCGTTGAAGCTTAATTTACGATTGACGTCCCTTGATGCATTATGCAACGAATTCTTGGCATTGATCCAGGGCTAGCCACCGTAGGTTTTGGTTGTATTCAAGCTTGTGAGCCACTAGTTGCTGTTGAGTATGGCATTATTTCAACCCCGAGTACCTTGACTACGCCCGAGAGATTGCAAATGATCTATGAGGATTTAAATAGCCTGATGCATCACTTGCAACCGGATACGATTGGGATTGAAAAACTTTTCTTCTATAAGATGGGCAATACAATCCAAGTGGCTCAAGCTCGGGGGGTGATCTTGTTGGTTTTGGCTCAACATCAGCTTAGTCCAATCGAATTTACACCAGCCCAAATTAAGTTGAGTCTGACTGGCTATGGCAAATCTAGTAAACCTGAGGTTCAAGCTGCTGTCACCCAAGAATTACGCTTGCACACGATTCCCAGGCCTGATGACGCTGCAGATGCTTTAGCGATCGCTCTAACGGTATGGCATCATCGATTTGGCGGTTTAGTTCCATCAGGTGCTGTATGAGTGTGCTGACTCTCCAACATGTCCGCAAAGATTTTGGAACTAAGGAGATTTTGCGGGATGCTAACTTTAGCTTGAGTGCTGCTGATAAGGTGGGCCTGATTGGGACTAATGGATCAGGGAAGTCCACATTACTTAAGATGATTGCAGGCCTGGAACCGATTGATAGCGGGCATTTATGGACAAACCCCAGCACCACTTTAGTGTATTTGCCCCAACAGCCTGATGTGAATGAAGAGTTGACCGTTCTGGAGCAAGTTTTTGTTGATAGCCGTGAATCGATGCAATTGGTCAAACAGTATGAAGACCTGTCGCATCAAATGGCTGAGGCTCAAGGGGCTACTTTAGATCGGTTAATGAATCAACTGGCTGCTGTGTCAACTCGGATGGAGAGTCTTGGGGCTTGGGATCTAGAGACTAAAGCTAAAATTATTTTAAGTCAATTGGGTATTCAAGATTTTTCAGCTCGGGTAGGTGATCTCTCAGGAGGGTATCGGAAGCGGATTGCTCTGGCTACTGCCCTACTATCTGACCCAGATGTATTACTGATGGATGAACCTACCAACCACTTAGATGCCGCTTCAGTTGAATGGCTTCAGGATTATTTAAATCAGTTTTCAGGGGCTCTTTTGTTGATCACCCATGATCGCTATTTTTTAGACCAGGTTACGCATCGGATCATTGAAGTTGATCGAGGTGATTTAAGTACCTATGATGGCAACTACTCCTATTTTTTGGAGAAAAAGGCTTTAGCGGAAGAAGTTGAAGCTAGTAATCGCCGCAAACATACCGGTCTATTACGACAAGAATATGAATGGCTGAAACAAGGTCCCAAAGCTCGCAGTACCAAGCAACGTGCCCGAATTGATCGGATCAAAGCGATGGAATCACAAGACTTTAAAGAGCACTTAGGGACGGTGGAAATATCAACGGTAGGTCGACGGATTGGTAAAAAAGTTGTTGAGCTTTCCAATGTTTCAAAAGCTTATGGTGACCGGGTTTTGATTCAAGATTTTTCCTATGCTTTGGGTCCACAAGATCGGATTGGCATTATTGGGGGGAATGGCGTGGGTAAGTCGACTTTGATGTCTATTATCACCGGTCAATTACTGCCTGATTCCGGTACCGTTGAAATAGGATCAACGATTCATGTTGGGTACTTTGATCAATATTCTAATCCGCTGCAGCAAGCTAGCCTCCAAGATCAGCGTGTTATTGACTACATCAAAGAAGAAGGCGCTTATGTGAAAACAGCTGATGGCTCGGAAATCAGTGCTTCACAAATGCTAGAACGCTTTTTGTTTACTCCCAGTCAACAGTATGTTCCGATTCATAAGCTCTCTGGGGGTGAAAAACGTAGACTGTTTTTGCTGCGGATTTTAATGAGTGCTCCTAATCTTCTGATCTTGGATGAGCCTACCAATGATCTAGATGTGCAAACCTTATCGGTCTTGGAGGATTATTTAGAACACTTTAATGGTTGTGTGATTACAGTATCTCACGATCGCTATTTTTTGGATCGTACTGTTAACACTTTGTTTGTCTTTGAGTCAGCTGGGGTGTTGCGCCAATATCCGGGTAACTACTCTACTTATCTTGAGTTTAAACGAGCTGAAGACGCGGAAGCCCATGATCAATCCTCTCTGCAGAGTTCAGCTGCACCAGCAAAGGAGCAATCAGTACCCAAGCCAGCACCTCAACCTACTTCATCTTCTTCAAAGCCTCGCAAGTTATCTTATAAAGAAAAACGGGAATTTGAGCAGCTTGAGCACCAGATCCCTGAACTAGAGGCTGAGAAAGAAGCTATCGAGAACCAACTTTATCACAGCCCCCCGGCTGACTACACTGAACTGCAGCGACTCACTGAACGATTGGCTGAACTTGAGCAAACCATTGACACTTCAACATCACGATGGCTTGATCTAGCTGAATTAGCTGGATAGCTGTCCAATTGAACTTGAGCCTCTATGCCATTGATCCCTGTAGGAAGGCAGATGCAAACTTTTGAATCAACGTGTGTGGGTTTTGAGTTCATAGCCTTTGTGCAACTGATAGACGCATTTTCTGTAATTCAGGCGCAAACAGAGTCTCCGGTAACCGTTCTAGGAAATAGTGTGGCCGCTCCCAGACGGGGAGAGTATTGGTAATGTTGAAAAGCTCTACTCCCTTGTTATCTTTCGTACCATAGTAAGAGATCCTGCCTTTTGGCTAACAACTTTGAATTCAAAACGCTTATAAAGCCGTAAAGCTGGATTGCTGGCCGAAACACTTAAAGAAATAGCTGTATAACCTGAAACTGTTGAAATGAGATCGCTGAGCAGCGCGGTTCCTAGTCCCTGGCCTCGGTATTGAGGGAGAACGGCAATAGATAACTCTGGGGTCTGATCATCTACGTAACCATATCCTTTGTTTTCTCCAGTCAGAAGACGTATCCAAACGGCCCCTAATGATGTTCCTGTTGTCAGATCACGGGCCAGCAACCCATAATCGCTGCTCTGCCCCCAATCTTGAACATAACAAGCAAGATCAGGTAAATAAAGAAGGGTTCTGGGGGGGAGTTCGTATCCTGCTGGAATATGGATAGCCTGGTACAACATCTCCCATAGAAAGGGTTCGTGATCGGCTAAAAGCGGCTGAATCTGGTAAGGGTGAGCATCCATTGTTAATTTTAGGTAACTTTAGGTAGAGGCTTTGCCAAGGCAAGACAAGTTTAAAAAGATATGATCATGCCGTAGATATGCCACCCCCTATCCAAGACCGTGCTACAACTCAATAATGACCCTCTGTTGGAGATTGATCCATGCCTCGGAGTATGAAAAATGACAACTTTATCGACAAAACATTTACGGTTGTAGCTGATCTGATCTTAAAAGTGATGCCAGGTGTGAGTCACGACCAGAAAAAAGCCTTTGCCTACTATCGAGATGGTATGGCTGCTCAGTCGGACGGTGAGTATGCTGAAGCCCTCGATAATTATTACGAAGCTCTCGAATTAGAAGCAGATCCCGATGACCGTAGCTACGTTCTTTACAATATTGGCCTGATTCATCAGAGTAATGGTGATCTAGAGAAAGCCTTAGACTATTATCAACGAGCCTTGGAAGACAATCCACGCCTCTCCTCTGCCCTCAATAATGTGGCAGTGATTCTGCACTATCAGGGAGAACAGAAAAAAGTGGACGACGCGTTAGATGAAGCAGAAGCCTTATTTGATGAAGCGGCTGAATATTGGATCCGAGCGATTCGTTTAGCTCCTAATAATTATATTGAAGCTCAGAACTGGCTGAAAACAACAGGTCGAGCCAATTTAGAGCTTTACTAACTTGAAAGTATCATCGCCGTCATCTGCCTATACCCATCACATGATCGAGGAGCGTTACTATGATCGATCGCCAACAAGTTCACCATGTTGCTTTTCTAGCCCGGCTCGATCTCACCCCGGCTGAAGAGGAGCAATTTACCCAACAATTGGACACTATCCTATCCTATGTGGAACAGCTAAAGGAGCTGAATACCGATGAGATTGAACCCACTTTTCATGCGGTAACCATGGATCAAGTTTTGCGAGATGATCAGGTCCAAACTTGGGGCGATATTGAAGGTATCTTGGCCTCAGCTCCAGAACGGGAAGAGCAATTTTTTAGGGTGCCTAAGATCCTGGGATCTAGCTGAGGTTACTTCGTGGTAGCCAGTCCCCGTAGACTAAAAAACGAGTACGCTTCAGTACTCGCAGGTAATCTTAGGGAAATTTAACTCTGGACCAGTAAAGTCCACTATTACTGAGCCGTACCGGTTTCAACCACAACAGAGGCATCAACACTCTTGGTCACTTGGAGTCCACCTTCGGATAGGACAACTTCTTTATCAGGGGTAGAAATAATATCTACATTGGCACTCTGGTAAGATTCGCCGGTTTGGACCACAGTGGTTTCATCACCTGGTGCTGAGACAATTGCAAAGGATTCATTATCAATCTGAATCACACCTGCTAGTTCTACGGTTTTAGCAAAAGCAGCTGGATCAGGAGTGGGGGTGGGTTGAGTAAAAGTAGGTTGAGGGATGACAGGCAGTTCCTCCACAGGCTCATCCTCAAAGTTAAGTGGTAGGATAGGAGTGTCTATAGTAGGAACGTCAGGTATAACAGGAAGATCCTGATTAAAAGTAGCAATCTCTAGATCTTGAACCACAACATTCAAAGGTTCAAACGGATTGTTCCGACCTGCTCTTTGTAGGGCTGCATCGGTGGCTTCATCAATATCAATGGGTGGAATGAGTTGAGAGGATCCACGGGCAGCCTCAAGTAAGGTTTCCCCTGTTTGCCCAATAGCAGGGACCGATTGAGCGACAGGTTGGCTAGCAGCCGTGGTTTGCAAGTCTTCAGCAGTGCGAGTCAAGGTTGCTTGTAAATCCTGTTGCCACTGACCTGGACGCACTTGCTCCATGACAATAGGACTGATCTGGCCTCTGACTTCAACCAGAATTTCAGCTTGATTCGGGTTAAGTAGGCGAGATTCAACAATCGTTGCATCCGTTGGTAACAAGAGTTGAGCTGCTGCTTCAGCCGCTGGAACCGATTGAGCTGAGGCGGAGGGTGAAATACCAGCGCAGATCCCTGCAACCAGGAGGCCTGCCATCAGAGAAAGGTACGATTTACGCTGAGCCAACATAGTTATTGACCTACTGTTAAGTGTGCTGTGTTGAGTTGGTCCAGATCGGCAACTTCGATTCTTACCATACCTAAAGATACCCTCATTAGGCTACTACCCCCACCTGAATTCACTCTGATCTACTGTGCTCCCCCTTCAACTACCACAGAAGCATCAATACTCTTCACCACCTGCTGGCCTCCCTCGGATAAGACGACGGCTTGATTAGGGGATGAGATGGTATCGACGTTAGCACTTTGATAGGTTCCACCGGTTTGGACAACAGTTGAATTGCTACCTGGAGCTGAGACAATCGCAAAGGATTCATTGTCAATCTGAATAATACCTGTCAGTTCTACAGTCTTCGAAAAAGCCGCTGGATCAGGGGTTGGAGTGGGTAGAGCTGGAGGCGGAGGTAAGGGAGGAGCATTGACGGGGATTTCAGGTATCGGAGGTAAAATCGTTTCCTGAAGGGGAGGTGGCACTAAAATCGTGGGGGCTGGGATCTCAAAGGGATCAAGCGTCGAAACCTCTACGACTTCTACTTCATTTAAAGGTTGGAACGGATCCAGACGGCCCGCATTTTGAATCGCTCGTTGAGTTTCAGCTTCAATATCAACGGGTGGAATCAGTCTAGATGCTCCGCGAGCACTCTCTAAAACACTTTCACTCGTTTGACCAATAGCAGGTACAGATTCAGCTACAAGCGGTTGACTCGCTGTGGATTGCAGATCTTGAGCTGTTTGAGTCAGGGTGGCTCGTAGATCTTGTTGCCACTGGCCCGGACGCACTTGTTCCATCACAATAGGACTGATCTGACCTTTGATCTCAACTAGTACCTCAGCTTGATTAGAGCCTAGGCGGCGAGAATTTATCACAGTAGCTCCGGCTGGTACTAGGATCTGAGCGGCGGTTTCAGCTTCAGGAACCCGTTGAGACTGGGCCAATCCTGATGATCCTAACCAAGTACTTGCTAACAATAACCCTGCAATCAGGGAGGAATACGCCTGACGCTGTGCCAACATAATCGATAGACCTTAAGTTAATGGGTTAAGTGTAATGGGCTAAAGAGTACAGACGGCAGTAGTGATCACTACCACATCTAAGCATACTCAACAATGGCTTAAATCCTCCACCCCCATAGGGTTATCAGGACAAGCCAAAGGCCCCCTCCAGCAGTCAAAGTGTTAATGTAAACTTATGTAAACAAATACGGTAGATCAGCCTATGACTTCTCCCAAAAGTGTTAATGACATTGCGGTTAGCCTAGAAAGCAGTCGGCCGGCCGATCGGATGGTGGCCTTAGCTTCGTTACGCCAGATTCCAGATGCTGAGGCGGTACCTTTGATCCTAAAAGTGATTGATGACGAAAACTTGCAAGTGCGTTCATTGGCTGTCTTTGCGTTGGGAGTCAAACAAACAGAAGCCTCGTTGCCGAAGTTGTTGGAAATTTTATCTACCGATGAAGATTATGGCATTCGTGCTGATGCGGCGGGGGCTTTGGGGTATTTGGAAGATCCACGGGCCTTTGAAGCTTTGGTGCGCGCCTTTTATGAAGATGTAGAGTGGTTGGTTCGATTTAGTGCTGCGGTTTCCCTGGGCAATCTTAGAGATCCACGGGGCTATGATGTGTTAGTCCAAGCTCTCAACACCGACGAGCAGTTGATGCATCAGGCTGTGATTGCCGCTCTAGGCGAAATTGGCGATGTCCGCTGCTTGGAGTCGATCCTTAAATTTGCTCAATCCAGTGATTGGCTAGTGCGGCAACGGTTAGCTCAAGCCTTAGGGAACTTGCCCACTGACAAAAGTGTCCAGGCCCTGAATTACTTATCTAAAGATCCTCATGGCAATGTAGCGGCGGCAGCTTTAGATTCACTGAGGCGACTGGAAAAAGCGAACCTGCCTCGCTAAAGTTAGCTCAGAGGTGATCTAGGATCTAAAACACACCATGAGATTAGCCTACATTGATTGTGCAGCTGGAATAGCAGGCGACATGTTTTTGGGTGCCCTGATTGACTGCGGTGTCCCGCTTGATTATTTGCAGCACAAGCTCAAGACCTTGGGGTTAAGCCAGGAATTTGAGCTGCAGGTCTCTGAGGTGAAGCGAGCTGGGCAAAAGGCTTTACATGTGGTGGTCGATCTACTCACACCGGATCATCAACAGGCCCGCCACTGGTCCGACATTCAGTTGTTGCTAGAACAGGCCGATCTAGCTCCTCGAGTTAAAGCTCGCAGCCTGAAGGTGTTTGAAACTTTAGCCGAAGCTGAAGCTAGTGTGCATCAGGTGCCGATTGAGCAGGTCCATTTTCATGAGGTTGGTGCTGTTGATGCCATTGTCGATATTGTCGGCACCTGTATAGGATTGGAATGGCTCCAAATTGAACGGATCCAGTGCTCGGCTCACCCAGTGGGGGGTGGCTGGATCACGGCTCAACATGGGCAAATGGCTGTTCCTGTACCTGCGGTGATTCAGTTGTGGGAGCGGGGTCGTGTCCCTATTTTTAGTAATGGTGTTGAAGCTGAACTCGTGACACCGACAGGGGCCGCCCTTTCCGTCGCCTTAAGTGAACAGTTTGGCCCTTATCCACCTATGCGGGTAGAACATGTGGGTCAAGGAGCTGGATCTAAAGAATTTCCAATCCCCAATGTTTTACGGGTGTGGGTCGGTGAAGGTGAGGGTCTTGATTTGATCGAGACAGTGGCCGTTTTAGACACTCAAATTGATGATTTAAACCCTCAGATTATTGCCTATACCTTTCAACAGTTACAAGCTGCCGGGGCTTTAGATGTCTTTTCCCAAGCTATTACCATGAAGCAAGGGCGACCGGGAACACTGTTAACAGTGATCTGTCCTGTTGATCAGATTAAAGCTTGTGAAACCATTATTTTTACCGAAACAACAACCCTGGGTATCCGGCGTCAATTTCAACAGCGTAGTATCCTCGATCGAGTGATTGAAAAAGTGCACACGATCTATGGTGATGTGGATGTGAAGGTTGGCTCCCGCTATGGCCAGTCCATCAATGTTCAACCTGAATTTCGAGATTGTGTAGCTAGAGCTGAAGCGCACCAAGTCCCGGTTCAAACGGTTTGGTTAGCCGCCCAGCAAGCTTGGCACGATCGGAGCCGTCTAGTCTGAGCTTAGGGTGCCTATCTATGTCATCTCCCCCAATTCAATGGTATCCAGGCCATATTGCCAAAGCCCAGCAGCAACTCCAAGATCAGCTCCAACGGGTTGATGTGGTTTTGGAAGTGATTGATGCTCGTATTCCCTGGTCAAGTCGTCATCCTGATCTCAAAACTTGGATGGGTACTAAGGCTCGGTTACTGGTGCTGAACAAGATGGACTGTATCTCTCCCGAAGCTGTCAAAGCCTGGTGTCAGTGGTTTCAGGGCCAGGGGGTATCTATTTTCCCAACCCAGGGGCAATCGGGTCATGGCATTGCCTCTCTAAAACAAGCGGCTCTAGATCTGGGTCAGTCTGTTAATGAGCGGCGCCACAAGCGAGGGATGAAACCCCGCCCCATTCGAGCTGCTGTGGTGGGCTTTCCCAATGTGGGTAAATCAGCTATTCTCAACCGGCTGATGGGTCGTCGTGTGGTTGATAGTGCGGCGCGGCCCGGTGTGACCCGACAACTGCGCTGGGTCAGGCTGGGGCAACGTCTAGACCTTTTGGATGCTCCCGGGATTATTCCACCTGTCTTAAATGATCAAGCTGCAGCTGTTAAGCTAGCTATCTGTGATGATATTGGTCAAGCCTCCTATACCCCTGATCTGATTGCAGCTGACTTTTTAGATTTACTCAAGCAGATCTACCCACAGGCTCAATCTGTACTAGATCAACGCTATGGATTAAGTGAAGTGACTGATCCTGGCAGTGTTTTACTGGCTCACATTGCCGACTTGCGTTATCAAGGTAACCAGCAACGAGCTGCTCAACAACTCCTGAATGACTACCGTAAAGGCCTATTAGGACCCATTTCCCTAGAACTGCCACCTGGATTAGTAACCGTACCCTAAGCAACTGCTGACCTAAGAGACATAGTAGGGAATCACGGGATGGTAGGAAGGGTAATAGGGGTCACTCCAATGCTGCAGCTCGCTCCAGTGGCCTAACTGTCCCCAGATCAACATCATGAGGATCATACCCAAGGCCAGTAAACCCAGAAATGGGAGTGGAGTCCAAAATGGATGGATAGATGAAAGGCTCATAGTCGGTCTCCCCCTTGAATACAGGTTAAAATGAATACAGGTTAAAACCCTCAATCACAACAGTTATTCACAACCAGCTTGGGGGCTTACTGGTACTCTAAACAATGAAGATGAAATGAGTTGGAAGAAATATTGAGGAAGTTGTGTAGATGATTATCTATCTGACCGGATGCTAAGCAATACCCCCGCGTTTACGGGCTTCCTTACGAGAAACCGCAACATTTTTCAAGCCAGCCCGGATCAATTCTTGTTCGATCAGAGCAAAAAATCGGTGCCTGTCGCCCCCTCTAACCACGGCCAAATGATGCGCTTCTGCTAGAGCCACGGGGTAGCCTAAGCCTTTTTCAACTTGGGCCAAAATAATCTCTAGGGTTTGGTTTAATAAGTCAGGATCATCGTTAACCCACTGTGGAAACTCAATTCTGGCAATTTCTTCACCCACATTCAAATAGCAGCAGTGGATCCAGTGATGCCCATAATGGTGTAGTAACCGAGCCCCACTGCGCCAAATGGGACTTCGCTGTCCTGGGGCCAGTAGTCCTGACCAAAAGGCTCGATCAGTTAGCGGAGCAAAAGGCTGACAAGGGGTCGGGGTAGTATTGAGGCAATATTGAGAGCAATCACAGCCCAGATACGGACATAAACCTAAGCGGAAGTAGTTCATCACTTCACTGCTACGAGACGCACTAATGTAGCCAGCGATCGGCACTCGAGCTTGTCTCAACTGATCATAAGCAGACAAAATGGGTTGTAACCAGTCTTGCTGCTGAGCATAATGGAGAGATTCTAAAGACCAATGAATTAAAGATCCATCCACTAAGGCCAGGGTGGGAGAGGGCGAGTCAGTGGCTAATATCAGTTGAACCAATTCTTCCACTTCAGCTTGCGTGCGGCGTAGCGATAATAAGTCTTCAGCTGGGATCCCCGGATATTGATTGAAATCAGCTGAACGGTAAAACAAAAAAGGGACACTATCTAGAAGGGGCCATTGAGACTGATGATAATGGAGAGCAACTCGACCCACATTAATTAAGGAGCAATAGGCAATTTCATGATGACTGGGGACAATTTGAGATCCATCAGTAGCCATGACGGCATGTTGGCCCCCTCGAGGTTGCACCCTGTTTCCAGGATCCTGTGCAAAGGTTGCTAAGTCTTCAGCAGGGCTGGCTGTTGTGAAGGCTAGTTGATCATGCCAATCGGTATACCGCTGGTGCCAGATTTCCGGTGTTTTCAGCAGCTGTTGAAACGTCACCATAGCCTTCTGTAACCGGTATTGGCTGGCTGTTGCTTCTTGGCTGAGATGTTGACTTAGGTCTGTGACTTGGGCAGTGAGTTTAACCAGATCCAGCATGAGCATCTCTTAACGCAGCAGACTAGTATCAGCGTAGCAGCCCAGATGGGATCTAGCTTGTGGTCAGAAACGGTGCTGGATGGCCCCACTGGCCTGAGAACACAAAATCGGATAGGTCTCGGCGGGTGCGGGGAGCGAGTTCTTTGGTTTTTAAGTCATCGGGCAGAGCGTTGGGATCGCCTGCATAGCCCAAGGCCACCATCGCCATAGGTTTGAATTCAGGGGCTAAGTTGAAGGTACTGATGACTTTATCAGGTTCAAATCCTGCCATTTGATGCGCGCGCAAGCCGAGTCGTGTGGCTTCAAGCACTAAAGTGGCTACCGATTGGCCCAGATCGTATTGAGCCCAGCCATTGGGTTTGCTATTGTGTTTAAACGTTTCTTGAGCAATGGCTGCTATTAATACGGGAGCCTGTTGAGCCCAAACCACATTACCTGGCATGAGACAATTCAGTAACTGTTGGTAAGCCTCCGAGTCAGCTTGAGTAGCTACTATAAACGTCCAAGGCTGATCATTGAAACAGGAGGCAGCCCAGCGAGCAGCTTCAAAAACAGAACAGAGCTTTTCAGGTTCAACAGCTTGAGTCGAAAACGCGCGAGGACTCCAACGATCGGCGACAGTCTGAAGAATAGGGTACTGGGTACTGGCGGGCTTATCCATAATCATCACCATCATCATCAAAAGTAGGCAAGTCATAACCTGTGATGGCTGTCATCATACCAGTCCAGCTCCAACTAGAATCAAACCACCTTGATCTCGGGGTTCCCAATCCAACCCATGCTGTTATGATCAGCTGCAAGTGGCCCATTTCAGGAGTGCAGTGAGTGCGGATTGGTCAAGGATATGATATCCATCGGTTAGTTGAGGGTCGGCCCCTGATCTTGGGCGGGATTCATCTACCTTATGAGCGTGGCCTCTTGGGGCATAGTGATGCTGATGTCCTAACTCATGCCATTATGGATGCATTATTAGGGGCCGCTGCCCTGGGAGATATTGGTCAACACTTTCCTCCTGATGATCCGCAGTGGGAGGGGGCCGATAGTATTAAGCTTCTCCAGCACGTGGTCCAACTGATTCAAGCTCAGGGCTGGGTGATTGCCAATACCGATGCTGTGGTGGTGGCTGAGAAACCTAAACTAAAGCCACACATTCCAGCGTTACAGGACCGGTTAGCGACAGCAATGGGGTTGCAACGGCCCCAAGTCAGTGTTAAAGCAACCACCCATGAAAAATTAGGCCCTGTAGGGGCAGGTGAGGCGATTGCGGCTTATGCCGTGGCTCTACTGATGCCTTCCCCCTCTGCTTAATCACGGTGTTTGAAGAGGGTTTATCGATGGTGTATCAAATGCTGATCCGGATGGGCCTTGGCCTGGTGACCTTAGGTCTTTGGCTTACGCTCGTTGCTTGTGGTGACAGGCCACTCCCAGCCCAGTTTTTTCAAGCCCAGCTCTCCGATCCCAATACCTTTAATTCATACTTAGGTACTGATCAAGCCAGTCGAGATGTGATCAGTGTTTTAGTTAGAGGGCTAACCGAACTTGATGAAGAGACCTTGCTTCCCCGTCCTGCCCTGGCCGAAAAATGGGAAGTGGATGAAACGGGGCTCCGTTACGTATTTACTCTACGCGACAACCTGAAATGGTCAGATGGCCAGCCCCTCACGGCTGAAGATGTGGATTTTACCTTCAACGAGATTATCTACAATGAACAAATTCCAACTTCGAGTCGAGATGTCCAGCGTATTGGGGCAGAAGGGCTTCTCCCTCAGGTTAGATTACTGAATTCGCGTCAAATTGAATTTGAACTTCCTGAGCCGTTTGCGCCTTTTCTGATCCAGGCTGGGGTGCCCATCATGCCTAAGCATGTCCTGAAGCCAACGATTGATCAGATGGATGAAACTGGAGCTCCCCTATTTCTCAGAACCTGGGGGTTAGATACACCGGTTAACGAAATTTTAAGCCTAGGTCCCTATGTAATCCAGTCCTATGTGCCTAATCAACGTGTCATCTATACAGCCAACCCTTACTACTACAAACGTGACGACCAAGGCCTTCAATTGCCCAAGATTAAAAGTCGTGTCTTAGAAATTTTAGACTCATTAGATACAGAACTACTGCAATTTCGCTCCGGTGATCTAGACACCTATACAGTCCGCGGTGTTGATTTTGAGCTACTCAAACGGGAAGAAGAGCGAGATCAGTTCACCATTTATAACTTGGGACCTACCCTAAATAATAATTTCATCACATTTAATCAATCTCTAGCCTATAGTCCTGAAACTCAAGAACCCTTTGCAGATCCGGTTAAAGTGAAGTGGTTTCGTGATCTTAATTTTCGGCAGGCCGTCGCTCATGCCATTGATAAGCAAGGCATGGTTGATAGTATTCTCCAAGGGTTAGGTCAACCCCAAAACTATACGATCTCACCAGCCAGCCCCTTTCACCTGAGTCCAGAAGAGGGGTCTCCTATTTATCCTTACAACCCTGATCGAGCTAAAGAACTGTTATTAGCAGCTGGTTATACCTACAACAGTAACCAACGGCTTTTGGATCCAGAGGGCAATCTAGTCCGATTTACCTTGAACACCAACTCCGGTAACAATGAACGAGAGGCTGCCGGATCTTTGATCAAAGCTTATCTGGATGATATTGGGATCACAGTAGATTTTAATCCGATTGCGTTTAATTCCTTGGTAGAAAAGATTACCTCAACTCGCGATTGGGATGCTGTGATGTTAAGTTTTGGAGGTGGAGGCACAGAGCCCAATAACGGGGCTAATGTCTGGCGCAGTAGCGGTCGGCTGCATTTATGGAATTTGGGCAGTCAGCCTCAAAATGAAGTTGAAGGGGTTGTGGTCTCAGAGTGGGAACAGGAGATTGATCAAATCTTTGCAGCGGGCACTCAAACGCTAGTATTTGAAGAACGTAAAGCTCTGTATGATCGATTTCAAGTGATCACGCAAGAGCAACTCCCTCTGATCAATACCTTTAATCCCTTAGAGCTAGTAGCCATTCGAGACCGACTCCAAGGCGTTGATCCCCGTCCCATTGTGGGGGCTTTATGGAATTATGATCAACTGTTAATCCAACAGTAGCTAGCTATTATACAACAATTAGCCCGCGATAAGACGACCAGGAGGAGGTCGCAAATCTGCTTTTGAAACTACTGAAGGCCTGGATGCAGCCTTTTTAAAGGTGATTGCTCAACATAGTGCTGGTTCCCCCATGGATGAAACTCGGAAGTGGACCAACTGAGCCGACAAGAGATCGTGCAGTTACTGCAAGCAGAGGGGATTGAGGTGAGTGTCACAGTTGTGGTCCCATTGCGGCTATTCCGGCGGCGAGTCTTCGGAGGGACTGGTTCCTCGGGAGCCTCCACCACCTCAGAGGCAGCTTGGTCCTGTGGAAGATGATGCGTCAGTTCCGCTTACAAGGCACGTTCTACTAACCCTTTGGTTCAGGTTTCAACAGGCCGTTGGGACCCAGTAACGGCAAAACCTACTACGAATACCGCGCCGATCTGATGATCAACAACGAAGGCTTAACCACACCACCTACAACCGCTTCCACGATCCCGAAGAACGCGATCCCGACCTCCTCAAACCACGCGATCTCCACGAGCAAATGGATCGAGCCGTCCTCAACGCCTATGGTTGGGCCGACATTGACACCACCTGCGGCTTCGCCCTCGACTACCTCGACACCGATCCTGTTCGCGACAGCGGCGACTTGTCGCAAGATCTACCCCCAGAAGCCCAAGAGCGCCTCACCACCGGAGATCTGTACTTCCCCACCGCTGAGTCAGCCACCACCTTTGACACCCTAGTCTGCACTGGCAAACGCAAACTCCCCTGGCGCTACCGCTGGCCCGAAGCGATCCATGACGAAGTCCTCGCCCGCCTCCTCGATCTCAACCAACAGCGCCATCAACAGGAGATCATTGGTGGAGTCTAAGCCCAACCCAAGTCTAAAGCCCAACCCAAGGGATCCTCTCGTAAAACGAAACAGGCCGAGATCCCTGGGATCCCTGGTCTAGAATCATCAGATCCCTACTGAGGTGAACTCATGAACCAGATCCTGACCGCAACCTATAGTGACGGCAAACTGATCCTCTTGGAAAAGCTAGATCCTAGCCTTGAGGGTCAAACTGTCAAACTCACCCTGATTGAACCTATTGATCAGCAGACCAGATCGAGGTGTGGGAAAAGCAGAAAGCGTTTATCCAAAACCTGAACCGCCGCACAGCCGGATCTTACAAGAGGCCATCCCCCTGTGAGACGTGATGATGAACGACTAGAAGCTATCCTAGACGCGATCATGGACATTGAATGATGAAGATGTAATAAAGTCTTTCTACCAAAGTAAAAATCTTGCATATCTTAAAGGTTGGTAAAGAAGTTTAAGAACTCAGTAATTACCTCCTGGACCCGATCACAACAGTCTTCATCAGTAAACCGAGCAACTGCAACAGGATCCAGAGCTGATTCCTCTACAACTTGCGTTATCTGTCAATACGTAAGTCCTGGCTTTATTCAAGTACACAGTTAATCGCCTGTAATCCAGGTCCTTTCTACTCATCTTATCTTAGTAATTGACTCACTTGATAAATGACGTCTTTTAGTCTTTATGTCATTGATAAAGATCTAATCACAATCCTGAAAGGGGAGAACCCAGAATCAATTCCTTCAAGAATCTATGTTCCTCATGCAAATAAGTTCAGGCTTTTAAAGTCTAATTAGTCTTTAAACCATTTTTTACCCAGATCCAATCCAGCACTAGCGCCAAGAACTAGAACTTAGAAGTGATCGAGATAGACATTCCGTAGGCCTTTTCCAGTTCTTAAAGAAATGGCTAACCTTTGTTTAAGGTAGAAAGTATCGCTTCCATCTGCTTTAAGATCAAATACTCAAGAGTGTTCCTCAACACACCAGATCTGTATTCCAGCAACATAAGATACACGAAATCAGATCTCATTTACGGATGACTTAGGTCCCAAAGCCCCTTAAGGTATTAGCGTGTTCAAACTGTTCCCTGTAAACATAGTTCCTTAGTTTAGATCGTCAAACTGAAGCCAATTTCATGGTATGAGCACCTGAAAGTGAGCTGAACTAACCCTGGATCAGAGCAGGGGCAGAGGTTTCCGGCTATTTATAGCTAGAGACTCCATTTGTTTGCATTGAAGATAATGATCAATAATGGTAGGGAAAGCTTATGACAGCTATCCACTGGTTTAACTATCCTTTAGTTAAACGCTTCTGGTGCTGGTTCTGTATTTGTTTAATGGTTGTCAATACCGTACTCGGTAGTGGCCTGGCCTTGGCCCAGTCTTTACCTGGATCAGGTGGGACGGCCATTCAATTCAGCTCAGAAGGCAGTAGTACCTTTGCTGTCAAAGCTGCAGGGACCGTAACCATTAACAACGGTGGCAACTTTGAAGGTGATCCATTAGATCCCACCGACGATGCTCTGATCTATGCCGCTGACGGGTTTACCATCAACAATCCACCCACCCTACCGGTCCAACGAGACACTGAGGGCAATCCCATCTTGGACGACGCGGGACGGCCCATCTTAGTGGAGAATGCAGTGGCTGTCACCGAAGGCTATTCCACTCTGAATGCCCCGAATAATCCCTACAGTGGCTTAATTCCTCCCCCCATTGTTCCAGTCGAACCCATTGATGTGCCTTCCTATGACCAGATCCGCACCACAGAGCTAGAAACTCGGATCCCACCTGGCACCTTACCTATAGTCTTTAATGTCCAAAATAATCCCATCAATAATGCTAACGATTGGGCTAACAAGTTTCCTCCCAATGGCACTCCTGGCTCACCTACCTTAGTTCAAGTAATCAACGGTGGACTTAATGTCCCCAGTGGAGTAGATCTGAGCCATATCATTATCATCCTGGAATCAGGGTTTCTTAATTTCAATGGTGCGGGTCACGATCTAGACGATGTGGTCTTAGTCACCAACTCAGGGGGAATGAATCTGGCTAGCATCAATGCCAACGATACCTCTATTCTTTCAAAAAATAACATCAACATGAATGGATCCGCTCGGTTTAGTGGATTCTCTTTAATTGCAAACGATGGAAATTTAACATTTAGTGGGGCCACCACTACCACCACCGCAGACGATCTATTACGTCTAATTGCCCAGGGTAGTATCACTTACAATGCCTCAGCCAATACCCGAGGTCGTTTCCTGAGTGGGGGCAATTTCATCTTTAACCAAAACACGACCCTAATTGGATCAATTGAATCTCAGGGCAACGTTATCTTTAATGGTCGAGCTACCGTTATTGGCATTGCTGAAACGGGACCGGATACTACTCCACCTACCCTCACGGCTACTTTACTCAACGATACCGGGATTAGTGGCTTAGATCGGATCACCACAGATCCTACGATTACAGGTACAGCTACGGATAACCGGGTGATCTCCCAACTACGGGCTAGCTTAGATCAAGGCACTAGCTTTACCGATATTCTAGATCTTTTGCAAGCGGATGGTAGTTTTCAACTGGATACAGGTGAGTTAGCCACGATTTTAGGACAACCCTTAGCTAATGGCACGTATACTCTAACGCTACAAGGGGAAGATGTCAGTGGCAATGTGGGCGAAACTACCCTCACCTTTACCCTAGACACCACGGATCCACCGTTAATGATTGGCTTAGATCCAGCCTCTGATACAGTCCCTGTGGGAGATCGACGAACAACTTTTGAAGTAGTGACACTTAGTGGCCAAACAGAACCTGGAGCCAGAGTGGTTCTGACCAAAACAGGTACGGCTACAACAGCCAATGGATCTGGAGTGTTTAGTTTGACTGGGGTAGCTTTGGACTTAGGAGAGAATAGCTTCAATTTCACCGCCACCGATCCAGCGGGGAATTCCAGTATAGCCTCCTTAACCTTGACTCGAGATCCAGTCGATACGGCCGCCCCAGTAGTCACCGTGATGCTAGCCAATGATACAGGGATTAGCTCTACTGACCGAATCACCTCAGATCCCACCCTGACTGGAACGGCCACTGATGATCTAGGTGTCGTTAGTCTTAGAGCCGGATTTGACGGCACGGCCGTAGTCGATATCCTTTCCAACTTGCAACCTGATGGTAGTTTTACCTTGGATCTAGCTCAATTAGAAGCAATTCAAGGAAGTGCTTTAGGTGATGGAACATTATCTCTAACCCTTGAAGCCACTGATGCCAGTGGAAAAGTTGGCGAAATCACCCTGACCTTCACCTTAGATCGAGCTAATCCACCTTTGAGCTTTGATCTAGATCCAGCCTTTGATACCGAGCCAGTGGGGGATCGGCAGACGGTTTTAGAATCGGTAACTCTAACAGGTCAAACCGAACCCAATAGTCAAGTTGTCCTGACTGAAACGAGTGCCACCACCACAGCTGATGCCTCAGGTCAATTCCACTTTATGGCAGTAGATCTAGCTTTAGGTGTAAACGAGTTCACTCTAACGGCTACAGATCTAGCTGGGAATCCAACCAGCACTACCGATATAATCACTCGCAATGTAGTAGATGTGACACCACCCATTCTAGGGATCATCCTACTCAATGACACAGGACGGAGTGTCACCGATCAGATCACCTCAGATCCCAGACTCGAAGGGTCAGCGATTGATAATGAAGCGATTGCAACTCTAGAAGCTGGCTCTGGAGACACCTTGATTGATATTTTGCCGTCACTACAATCTGATGGCAGCTTTCTCATCACAGCAACGCAGTTAGAGACGATTCTAGGTGGCAGCTTAACTGATGGATCACTCTCTATCACCATCCGAGCTACCGATACCAGCGATAACACCACCTCTACTACCATCACGTTTGTCTTAGATCGGGGTCCACCTCCAATCAGCTTTGACTTAGATCCAGCTTCAGATACCGAGCCTGTGGGAGATCAGCAAACAACTGAAGCTATGGTGACTCTATTAGCTCAATCCGAAGTCGATGCCTTAATTGAATTACAAGAAACTGGAACAATCATCCTGGTCGATACCGCAGGTCAAGTTCAATTTACTGGGATCAATCTAGCTCTAGGCACCAATTCCTTGACTATTTCCGCCACCGATATCGCTGGGAATTCAGCCAGTACTACTAATGAAATAACCCGCCTCGTTCTGGATACGACTCCACCTACACTCACCGCTAATCTGAGTAATGACACTGGCAATACCACCGATGGCCTCACTTCAGATCCAACAATCACTGGAACAGCCACCGATGATCAGGCGATAGATCAGTTAACAGCTCGCTTAAATACAGCTCCTGACTCTGATATCACCACTTCAATCCAACCTGATGGCAACTTTACCTTAACCCCTGCCGATCTAGCTACCCTCAACGGTGGATCGTTATCTGATGGATCTTATACCTTAGTCCTTCGAGCCACAGATCCAGCCAATAACACCACTGAAATCACCATCAACTTTACCCTAGATACCACCGTCCCTACTCTTAGTGTGAGTCTAGATCCAGCCACAGATACGCCTCCAGTAGGAGATGGATCTACAGAATTCAGCACGATTACGTTTATCGGTCAAACCGAAGCTAATCTAGTTGTCCGCCTAACCGACCTATCTCGGACTGCCATTGCTGATGCTAGTGGGGATTTCAGCTTCGATACTGTGGCCTTAGCTCTGGGAGAGAATACCTTTACGTTTGAAACTACAGATCGGGCTGGAAATTCACAAACCACTCCCATTACCATTACCCGAATTGAAGCGGATCAACCTCCGACAGATCTAACCCTCAGCAACACGTCCATTCCTGAAAATAGTCCAGCTGGCACTATAGTAGGTGAGTTGGTCACGGTAGATCCTGATACTGATGATGTTTATGCTTACACCTTAACCAGTAATCCTAACAACCTATTTCAAGTGGTAGGGAATGAGCTGCAAGTAGCTTCTGGAGCTATCTTAGACTTTGAAACTCAACCCAGTGTCGATATTGAAGTTCGGTCAACCTTGGCTGATAATCCCAGTGTCTTTATTGACCAAAGCTTCACGCTCCAGATCACAAATGTGAATGAAGCCCCCACTCAGATCAGTCTCAGCAATACCTCTATTCCTGAAAATAGTCCTGCAGATACACTTATCGGGACCTTAACCACCACAGATCCTGATGAGGGAGATCAACATACTTATATCTTGGTGGATCACACCAGTGGGGTCTTCCGGATTGTAGGGGATCAACTGCAAGTAGCTCCTGGAGCAGATTTAAACTTTGAAGCCACTCCTAGCTATGAGATTAGGATCCAAAGCACAGATAGCGGTATTCCTACCCAGTTGTCGGTTGAAGATACCTTTACGATCACCATCACTAATGTGAATGAAGCGCCTATCTTCACCAGTACCCCCCCCGCTGGCGCAGCAGTAGATCAACTGTTCACCTATACCATCACCACTTCAGATCCAGAAAACGATCCTC
>CAYSWV010000067.1:0-3516 GCA_964434865.1 uncultured bacterium | reverse complement strand
ACGAGTCCTCTCCCAGATTGGTTGAGGTTCACCGATAACGGCGATGGCACCGCACTTTTAACCGGAACTCCTACAGCGGCTGATGCGGGATCCTACATGATTGAATTGACAGCAACGGATCCAGGTGGAGCTAGTTCAATGCAACTAGTTCTCATCGCTGTGGATTTTGTGCTAGTGGAAGAGAGTCAATTTAATTCTGAAGTTGTTATCCCTTTCACCTTACCTACAGCCCCTTCCATTCTCAGCTTCAAGATCAATCCCAGCTTTGACACCACAGATCCCGATTCCATCAATGATGCCTTTGAAGTGGCTTTTGTAGATGCAGTCAGCCAATCACGAGTGCATAGAATCGGTGCTCAACAAGATGCCTTCTTTAACTTGACCGAAGAGGAAACCGCTGTCACCGCTGCTGGAGTCACCTATGATCCAGCTACCCAAGACGTCAGAGTCAATCTGGTGGGATTAAGTCCCGGATTGCAGGGCCAGCTAGTTTTCCGACTGGTAAATAATGACCAAGATACCAACAGTCAAGTGGAGATCCAGGATTTAACCCTGCTTGATGCTCCAGCCGATACCGTTGCACCTACCCAAGCGGAATTCCCCTTCAAATCCACCCAAAGCATTCATCCACTGCTGGACTTTGCAGACTTAGAAGATGTCTCGGCCAGTGTCATCGCTGACTACAGTCTCACCACCTACAACGACCAAACCCAACAATTAGATGCTGAAGCCCAATTACGCAATATTGGTACCTACAGCCTTGGCTCTCCGTTAATTGCCGTGGTGACTCGACTGAGTGATCCTACCATCCGGGTGCGAAATGCAGATGGCTTCACGCCCGATGGGTTACCGTATTACAACTTCACAGCGTTTGTAGAGGATGGGATTCTAGCTCCAACTGAAGTCACAGCTACTCGAAGTCTCGTCTTTCAAAACCCCAATGAGGTGCAATTTACCTATGATCTCGTCATTCTCTCCCGTCTGAACCAAGCTCCCGCTATTACTTCAGATCCCGTAATTGAGATTATCTCTGGGTTGCCCTATAGCTATGACGTTGAAGCCGTAGATCCCGATAACGATGAACTGATCTACGAGTTAACCATTGCCCCAACCGGCATGACAATTGACTCAACCAGTGGCTTGATCAGCTGGGATACCACCGGCGTTCAAACTAGTAGTACTTATGTGCAAGTCCAAGCCAGGGATGGACGTGGGGGACGAGCCACCCAGTCCTATCTCATCGCTATCAACGAGATCCAACCGAATCGACCGCCTAACTTTGTTTCCGTTCCAGTGGTGGATGCCACAATCAATCAGCCCTATAGCTATGACTCAGAGGCTATCGATCCAGATCAAGATGACCTCACCTACAGCTTGGCGATTGGCCCTGAGGGTATGACGGTTGATCCAGCTACTGGTGAAGGTAGTTGGTTGCCCTCTAACCTGGTGATTCTAGGCGATACCGTCTTAGGCCAAATCCGGAATGCAGGAGAAGTCGATCGCTACACCTTCAGTGGGATTGAAGGGCAACGCCTCTATTTCGACCGGCTCCGAGATGGGAATCGTGCAAACTTAAATGTGCGAGTCAGTAGCCCTAGTGGAACTGTCCTCTTTGATCAATTTTTACCTAATTATCAGGGTCCGTTTGCGCTACCAGAAACTGGGAATTACCAGATCATCATCAATGGCAATGCAGCTGCTACCGGAGACTATGGCTTCAGTCTCTTAGATCTAGATAATGCTATTCCACTAGCTCCCCTGGACCAGACCCTTACCGGTGATACCAATCCAGGATCTGAAGATGATGTCTATCGCTTCAGTGCTCGTGCTGGCCAACGGTTGTTTTTGGATCGGCTAAGTGAGTTCAGCCCCCAACTCCGTTGGACTCTCTACGACAATGCCAATCAAGTGGTTCGCGCCTTTAACTATGCTGATATGGAAGTTGAAGTGCCTACTGATGGAGAGTACATCTTAGCCATAGAGGGTCAAGGTCTCTTTACTGAACTAGGCACAGAGTACAGCTTCCGTATTGTCACCCCAGAAACTATCACCACCCCCTTGGCTCTAGGTCAGATCACCGAACCCAACATTGTGACAGCAGAGCTGAGTGAAGCGGGTGAGCAAGATATCTACACCTTTACTGGTACACAAAATCAACGCGTAGTTTGGTCTCCCATTACTTCCACCATTAGCAATCTGACAGGTCAATTACTCAGTCCAACCGGCGTCACCGTCTTTAATTTTGGATTCAACACTGTCCGAGAACCGGTCACCTTAGGTGAAAGTGGTCTGTATCAAGTAGTCGTTGATGGGGCCACCGATTCAGATCTAATCGGATCCTACAGCTTCAATCTCTTAGATGCCGGTCAAGCGACCCCTGTAGAGTTAGATCAAGAACAAAGCGGTCAGCTCAATCCTGGTGAGAGAACCCACCTTTATCAATTTAGTGGACCTGCGGATCAACGCCTTTATCTAGAGGCTCTTAACTCAGCGCCAGGGAATTGGACCGTTTATGATCCCGCTAATCAAGCTCTAGGCAGTGCTGAGCTTACAAATGATTTTGAAGTGGTCTTACCAGTGACTGGGGTTTATCGTCTGGCCATTACGGGAGAAGCCAGCAGCTACAGCTACCGATTATTCACCTCAGATCTAAACCAGCTGGGATCCCTAACTTTGGATATACCCATCACAGGGACTCTGGCTGAAAAAGGAGAGCGAGATCGCTACACTTTCACTGGGACAGTCAATCAACGCCTCTTCTTAGACAGTTTATTAGAGCGTGATGATATCAATGCCCAGATCACCAGTCCGAGTGGGGTAACAGTCTTCAATCGGATCCTAGCCCGAGATGATATTCAAAACCCATTGATCCTACCTGAATCTGGAGTTTACCAACTTGAGATTGATGGGATGGGAGCTGCCACCGGTGACTATAGCTTCCAACTTCAAGATCTACTCGCTGCTCCTAGTCTCCCCTTTGAAATGTCTATCAGTGGCACCCTAGATCCAGGCACGGCCACAGTGATCTATCCATTCAATGGCACCGAAAATGAGCGAATCTATCTGGATAGCATCACTGGATCTAGTCAAGCTGACTGGCTGATCTATGGACCCGATGATCAAGTTCTGGGTGAAGCTGGTTTAGATGAAGACTTTGAAGTGGTCTTACCAGTCACAGGACCCTATAACTTACTCCTCAGGGGAGCCACTAGCTTAGATCCAGTTCCTTACACCATTGAATTAACTGCTTCAACAACAACCGCAACTAGTCTAACTCTAGGCACTCCTATCAACGCAGAGATCAGCCGCAAAGGCGAACAAGATCTCTATACTTTTACAGGTACTTCAGGCCAGCGAGTTTACTTCAACCCCACCGAGGGCGCTGCTGAGATCACTGTCCAACTGATCAGCCCCAGTGGTGAAATTCGACTGACTACCGATACCTCGACAGCTAGCCCTGTGACATTAGTTGAATCAGGAACTCATCAAGTCCGGGTTGATGGTGTTGCCGCCGCC
>CAYSWV010000066.1:23462-25523 GCA_964434865.1 uncultured bacterium | reverse complement strand
AGACTTTGCCAGCTACAGCAAACACATCCCCACCGAAGATAGGACTCACACCAGCATTAGCAATAGGAGCCGTTGCTGCGATCGCATTAGTGTGGAGACCTTGGATCCACTGAGCAAAAATAGGCTGCAGTTGAATCGCGGTATCAGAGAACATATCTTGTGGTCGACCTAGCGCTTGCATTGTGTCGTTATGAACATAGAAGCCAAACGCATGGAAGCCTAGGAATAAGCACACCCAATTCAAGTGAGAGATGATCGCATCCCGATGCCGCAACACCCGATCCAAGACATTGTTGTAGTTAACAACAGGGTCATAATCGCGCACTAGGAAGATCGCACCGTGAGCTGCAGCACCTACCACAAAGAAACCACCGATCCACATGTGATGTGTAAAGAGTGACACCTGTGTGGCGTAATCAATACCCATGTAGGGATACGGGTTCATGGCATACATGTGCTGAGCAGTGATAATGCTGATCGATCCAGCCATTGCCAAATTAATAGCCAACTGAGCATGCCAAGAGGTTGTGAGGACCTCATACAGACCCTTGTGGCCATTACCCCCGATTAATAGAGGATCCTTGTGAGCTTCGAGGATCTCCTTGATGCTATGCCCAATGCCCCAGTTAGTCCGGTACATATGACCAGCAACGATGAACATCACTGCCAAAGCTAAGTGATGGTGAGCTTGGTCAGTTAACCATAAAGCACCCGTCTGGGGGTTCAAGCCACCGTTGAACGTCAGGAAATCAGAATAAACACCCCAGTTCAACGTCACAAAAGGCCAAAGCTTTTCACCGAAACTAGGAATAAACTCCGCCATATTTTGCCAGCTGAAAGCAAACTCATGAGGCAGAGGAATATCAGCAATAGTCTCTAGCACCCGACCGTTATAGGTCATGGGATCCCCAGCCAAGATGGCATCCATGGCCTTGTTGATTGGAATCGCAACGTGGATCTGGTGTCCAGCCCAAGCTAAGGAGCCTAGACCAAACAAGCCAGCCAAGTGGTGATTCAGCATGGATTCAACGTTTTGAAACCACTCCAACTTGGGGGCCTTCTTGTGATAGTGGAACCAACCTGCAAATAGCATTAAGCCAGCCATCACTAGGCCACCAATAGCCGTTGCTAAAAGTTGAAACTCACTAGTGATCCCAGCTGCACGCCACAGATGGAACAACCCTGATGTGATGCGGATCCCTTCAAATCCACCACCAACATCTTGGTTTAAAATCTCTTGTCCAAAAACAGGCCATACTACTTGAGCACTGGGGAAGATTCCAGTGGGATCTCGGAGCCAGGCAGAATAGTTAGAGAACTGAGCTCCGTGGTAGTACATGCCGCTTAACCAAACAAACACAATCGCCAGGTGGCCAAAGTGAGCGGCAAAAATCTTACGAGAAACGTCTTCTAAATCAGAGGTGTGACTATCAAAGTCATGAGCGCGGATGTGAAGGTTCCAGATCCATGTCGTGGTTTTAGGTCCACGGGATAAGCTGCGATCAAAGTGGCCCGGCTGAGCCCACTTCTCAAATGAAGTAGGGACCGGATCAGTATCAACCACAACTTTAACCTTCGGCTCTCGCTCCACAGGGGAAGTTGTCATCAAGAACTCCTCTCTTGCGACAAGGAACAAATTAGTCCCTTAATCTATCCAGCAGAACGTCCAGAATATATCCTCTAACTGCTCAGAGGAGGAAGGACTACAAGGCATTATAGGTCAGCCTATGTGTTGGCCTTAGAGATTCATAATAATTAAAGTCTCAAAACTGATTAATTAAGCCTCTACCTGAACAACAGCCAAAGGAAACTATGCTTTTATGAATTTATATGAAGATTTTAAACTACACCTGTTACAGTACTAGGGAGGCATGAGTTAGCTACTTCAACCTAAAACCAAGATCAAGTATATTTACAAATCTTTAAACTAACTGGAGTACTTCAAGGTTTAGATCTAACCAGCCTTGAGTCATCGATCTAAACTTGCGCACAGTTAACAATGAACAGCCGTTTTGACTCAGATAGCACTCATCCTGAGATCTGGTAACGATTGATCTGATA
>CAYSWV010000066.1:0-23362 GCA_964434865.1 uncultured bacterium | reverse complement strand
ATTGATACTGAGAGGGTTCGATCAATCTCCAACCTGACCCTTATTCAGACCCAACTTGAGTTAAAGATGTAGCATCCCTGTTTGCATCAAGGCTTGGGTGGTAATCACAGTCCCAACAACTACAATCACAGCTGCACTCATGGTCGGTAAAAATTTTGTTTGAGGGACAGCTAAAGACATTTTTTCAACCCAATGCCGGGCATAGATTACTAGCAATCCCAGGCTAGTCAGCACAAAGGCTAACCCTAAGCTAAATGATGTGACCAGCGCCAGGCCAAACCCAATCCGACCTAACGCGATCGCACTCAGGAGTACTACCAAAGCTGTGGGACAAGGCAACAGTCCACCAGAAATACCTAAAGCAATCAAAGATAGCCATGTCTTAGGTTTATCATCAGGATGAGAGTGAGCATGAGTAGGGTGATGAGGGTGTAAGTCAGTGTGCTCATGGTCATCATGGTGATGGTGATGAGGGTCGTGATGGTGATGGTCGTGATGAGGGTCGTGATGATGAGGGTCGTGATGGTCATGATCACCTAGATGAGCCAAGCGTTGCCGAAATAAAGTGACCCCAATACTGATCACTATTAATCCTGAAACTGTACTTAACCAGGGATAAATTTGCTCAGTGACCCTAAATTGAGCTACCGCTAATGTCAGTAAACCAAGCGTAAAAATGCCAGCTGTATGGGTTACTGTTGTGGTCAACCCCAAGAGCAGAGCATGCTGAGGTGTTCCCCTAGATCCCACTAAATAAGCACCTACTATCGTTTTCCCGTGACCGGGTGTTAAAGCATGAAATCCACCCCAAATAAAAGCTATAGCTAGGGCAATACTCATCGTGATCGGGGTGAGATCCTCAAGTGTGATCAAACGCGTAAACGGATCTTGCCCCCGGCCAATTGAGACACCACCTAAACCTAAGCTAAACGGTAGCTGGGGAACTTGAAAAGTTGAAGTAGGTTCCGTTGTAGTGGCTAGTGCTGGCCATAGGGTAATAGTAGCTTGACGTTGATCAGGTGGACTTTTGAGTAAATCATCAGGATAGGCTCGTAATTGTTGGCTGAGGCTGACATGGCTTAGATCAGATTGCGTTGGAATATCAGTAGTTAACGTTATTTCTCGCCAGCCTAGGCGTTTGTCATAAGCTTGGTTACTAAAGTAGAGCTGATGTTGATCAACCGAGAGATCTAGAGGCGTTTCAAAGTCACAGGAGAGTCTTAAGGTCGATAAACCACCGACACCTTCAGGGAACTCCAAGTTGGAGCTAGCTAAAGTTAATGGATAACGATGTTGGTCTAATTCAAGTGTTAAAGCAGAGCGAATTTGATCACAGGCTTCAGGTTGAAAGCTTGCCATTTCAGCTGGATCGGGTATCCGATTCTGGTTAGTATCCATTTGATGGATGGCTTGAAAAGCTGGGATCTCAGCCATATCAAGAACGTAGCCAACCTTCAACTGATCAGGTTGTATTTGGAGTCCTGCGTAATGATTGATGGTAAAGTTGCCCAAGGGGTGAGCCGCAGCACTAGATCCCCCCAAAATTACGGCAAGAGCTACAAATAAGTAGATGAAATAGCGTAGACTTCTCATTGAGATCTCCAGTTGTTAATCATCACCATTAAAATTGCCATGATTGAAGAGGTTAGTTTATAGATGGCTCAGTGTTTTTCAAAGCTGTCAAGACTTGCTGAGCCCTAGGAGCTTGTAGAGGATCAAATCTAGGGTGTAGGGCCAAAGCGTGCTCGAGAAAGTGTTGTGCCTGCTCCCCATGCCCCCGAGCCTGAGCAATCAATCCGGCATGATAGTAAATCGAAGCATAATAAGGGTCTAAGTTGAGGGCTTGATCGATAGCAGCCTGAGCTTGATCAAGATCATGATGTTTAAAGTGGGCCCAAGCAGCGGCATCCCACCCTAACAGATCCTGTCGGTCCTGAAGTTCACGTTCTGCTAAATCTACGGCTTGATCTAGATTGCGATCATGATCGGCGTAAAACAGGACAAGCTGACGATTATAGACTTGCTGGTTAATCTCAGCTAGCTGACCAATAAACTCAACCGTGCTGTAGTTGACTTCTGCTTGATCAGCTTGGCCTGTGATTAGGTATAAATCCCCCAAAGTTGCTAGCAGATCAGGTTGAGGAATTTGGGCAGTGGCCTGAGAGTAATAGGTAATAGCAACATCATAGTCTTCTTGAGCAGCAGCAACTCGGCCCAACCCCGCCAAAGCTAAGTAGTAATTTGGATAAATGTCAAGGGCTTGTTGAAAGTGGGTGGCAGCCGCTCCTAAATCAGCAACTTTCCAATAGAGTTCACCTAATTGAAATTCATGCCAAGCTAAACTTTCACCATAGTAGCCTTCAGTATAGGCCGCAGCAGTGGCTTGTTGCATTAAGGTCAATGCTGACTCAAAGTGACCAGTAACATCTTGAAGCGCAGCTTGACGGCTATATAACGATGCACTCGGCTTTATTTGTTCCCAACGGTGATAAACGTCTGCAGCTTCCTGGTAATGGCCTAGAGCCTGGTAAACATCACCCAGTGTAGCCAGAGATCGAATCGAACCGGAGTCAACGGAGACTTTAGCAACTTCCAAGGCCCCATGAAAATCATGCAACGAGTACAAAATCTGGGCCAGTAGCGGCTTGATCTCACGATAGGTAGGATTAATCTCTGCAGCCTGGCGCACAGCAGCTTCAGCCTTCACATAATATGACACATCACCAGTCTCCCTAGCCCGTTGCAAATAGGACTGACTAAGTAAGAGATAGTTTAAGTAGCTGTGAGGATTCTGTTGCAGCCGTTGCTGCCAAGCTTGGATCGCAGTTTGAGTATCCGGAAAAGGGGCATGAGAAGCTAAGGTTGCCATTCCCATGCCAGCAGACATCACAGCTGCTTGTGCCAAACCGCTGGTCCCGTTAAAGGGTAGAGAGAGACTGAGCCAAAGTAGCCCAATCAAACAGCTGTGAAGGACTAGCTTCATGGTTATCACCCATTGAACTATGGACTACAAGCGATCAAACCCGGACCTTTGATCTTAAATGAGATCCTATTTCGAGGATCTTAGGTTTAATTGGGTACACCAAAGAAGGGAAACTCATCTCTAAAGACAGAATCATTCCCGACTAGGTCTGATGTACAAAAACCTTCACTTATTAAGGCTAATTCAACATCGATCACGTCATCATCCAAATTGCGGCCATTGAGGCTAGCAAAACCGGAGGGTGCATCCAGGTCAAAGGGCAAAATATCAGGTAACAAGACATCTGCCAATCCTTGAATTGCAGCCGCATCATCAGAGGGATCTTCTCCAGGTTCAGCATCATTCAAACTAAAGAGAACCGTCAAGCTGTTAACGACCTCTTCACGGAAATCACGTTGATCATTGGCCGGAATCGCCAAGTTAAAGGCATCTTCCAAGGGAGGCCCAGGTTCTAACGGATTGGGCGGAATAAAGACTGTGGCAATACCAGGTAGACCCATACGATCTACTTGTGAGAGCACCGTAGCATCACAAGTAGCTGAAGCTGCAATCTGAGTATCCTCAATCCGAGGATCTTGACCCGGAACGTGCACGACAACACAAGTATCAGGGGGAACCCCAGGAATCAAAAGCTGACCAAAAGCCACTTGGATTAGGCTAGATCCTGGTTCAGCAGCATAGCTAGTAAAACCAGGGAACAACAGAGTTGGGATCTGGAAGAATTGAGCCGCGCCAACCTGGAAAGTAGATGTCTCCAGATTATTAATTTGCACTGAGATCTGAATAGAACCGGCAGGCCGTGTGGTCACTGCTGGAACCACTGTGATCCCACCCGGTAGATCAACACCAGGTATGGCCAAAATATCTTCTGGACTCACATTAGCCCCTGGCAAAATAGCATTGACAGTAGCCGCTAAGTTATCCCGAGTCCGCAAATCAGGGGGTAAAAAGGTAGCCGCATAGACAAGAGCTGCATCAGTCAGATCTGGAGCAGGTGTACTACCGCCAGCCACATAGTTGGTGTTAATGGCATCAGGGACTGGACTCAGGTTAGCGGCTGAGAAATTTCCAGAGGCAAATAAGGTATTGGCCTGAGTAGCAATATTTTCAGCGGTACGCAGACTCGGTGGCAGTGTACTGGTGGCCAAAACCAACACAAAGTCTTCAAAAGTAACACTGGTTGGATCAGCCTGATAAATAAACTGAGTTGAAGTCACTGCAGCCGATGTGGTTTGAGACGTACAGCCCTTAGGAGTAGATTCTAACCGTTTGGTAGCATCATCTAAGACTGCCAAAAAAGTCCCCTCAGACACAGGACTTTCAACAAACTTGATCGCTGCAGACGTAGGATTGCTCTCACACTGCAACAGAACCGATCCAGCCAAAACAGAATCACTTGGAGGAATAGGGGCATTACTGGTCAGGACAGAATTAGAACCACAAGCCACCCCTACACTCAACACTAAACAGCAGAGACTGAAGACTAGGACTTTCAACCATTGCTGCTTCAGTTTAAACGGTAAGTTCATAAACAAAACACCTACATTTGATCATGTTCATAGTTGACAACGTAGTTGAATACACGTTACTAGGCTCGTGTAACGCCCCAGACTCCAATTTGTCCCGATCCCAGTAATGAAGAGGGAACTTCAATAGCAATTGTTAGTGTGTTTAGCCCTGCAAAGAAGTTAGTCCCTTGAGTACCACTGCAAAAAGCTAAACCAGCATTAAATCCGTCTGAATCGAAGACAAAGGGATCATCAGTCAAACCCGCAAAGAATCGAACTGTATTTTCCCCGTCTATGTTGGTATTGATCGGTCCTGAGGCTAGTGTTTCAATCGTTCCATTTTGAACTAGTAGCAAAGTGCCTTGCTGAGCTGCCATAGGATCACTAAAGACGGATCGGAGAATCAGATCTTCTTGGGCATCCCCATTTTGATCAATTAAGAGATCGTAGACGATGCCATCTGAAAAGACAGCTGGACTCATCACCCCTGCAGCTGGATTCACCGTCATGGCCACAACAGTACGGCTGAGATCTTGAGGATCGCCAGGATGGAAAATGTAGACATCATTGATGTCAAATTGTGGGTTTAATCGAGTAAATGGAGCTTCTAAATGATCAGCAGCCCAAACAGGTACTCCTAGCCCTAACACAAGCGCCAAGACACCTACTAGAACTGCTAATGCTTTTCCGGGTTTCATCAGCATGATATCTCCTAGTACCACTTCTGGTAGTTTTATCCCTCCCCAGGGTATACGTCATTGGGTTTGACTTGGATCTCTGCTCTCACGATTATTAATTTAAATTAAGTCTCACAAGGTTTGTTCAATTCGCTTAACCCCCTGTAATCGAGACATCTTCAATTCGTAAAGCTGGAAAGGCAACTCTACCTTCAAACACTCTGACTTCTTGAGATACAGCAGAGATATTGCGGAGGCAGTCATATAAATTTCCAGCAATAGTCGTTTCAAGAATAGGCCGCCTTTCCCCGTTTTTAATCAGAAATCCACCTTTAACCACCCCTGAAAAATCACCAGTAAACGGATTACTCCCCCCTGAAAATCGAGTCACATACACGCCCTGATCCACATTGTACAAGTCTGCCATAGACGTATGACCGGGTGATACCTTGATCGTGCTAGCCCCTACCATGGGTAACGATCCAGCGCCGCCAACAGCATGACCATTGGAATTGAGTCCGGTAGCACGGGCTTCATAACCGTTATATAAGAAGTTGCAAAGCACACCTTCATGAACCAAAGGAGTTTCTTGACGGGGAATACCTTCCCGATCAAAGGGATCTAGGGGAGTCTCAGCAAAGCCGGTTCCTGCTTCAACAATTGTTAAAAGGGGATTCGCGATCAGCTGACCTAATTTTTGAGCCATGGGACTTTTGCCCTTGCGCACCATGTCAGCTCCCAAGACACTGATTAGATCGCCCAAAAACTCACCCACGGTATCTGGCGGAATCAAAATGGGACCTCGAAAACTTTCGCCATGACTAGCCCCAAGGGCACCCACACACTTGATCACAAACCGATCAAAGGCTTGTTCTAAAGTTGGTACTAATTTTTCAAACTGTTGAACCGTATCTCCGTCATAAGAAAAGCTCCCCACTTCCTCCCCCTCAATGGCCATACCAAAGACGTGGCCTCCAGCAGATACATCATGATAGCTTGCTCGGATCCCTAGAGAGGAGGCAATCGCCACAGTATCTTCTTCAACACTGATTGAACCGCTATCAATTGTAATCCGAGCATCTTGAGCTAAGATACGCTCGATTAGTTGTGAACCTAGTTGAGTCAGTTGTTCAGCCTCTAACGTTAACAGAGCCGGATCTAATTTAATCTCAGGAGGAGGTAGGGGTTGAGGTTCAGGTAAGCCATTCATGGGATCGGCAGGTGAAGCTTTAGCTAAAGTCACAGCCTCAGCAGCCACCTCCGCCAAATCATCCGGTCGATTAGAAGTGGCAAATCCCAGCCGCCCTTGATAAAACACCCGAATGCCGAAGATTGTCTCAGACACGACACTCGCTAAATTGAGATCATTTTTCTCAAAGGAGACCTCTTTTTCCCAACCCGAATTGGCATAGACTTCAGCTTGATCAGCTCCTGCTGCTAACGCATACTTCACACCTTGGTCGCAAAGATCTAACAGGTTAGCTTCGTCAATAACACGTGAATCCATGATCATTATCAAGAACGGCTGCCTGAGAGTCTAACGCGTTTTGGAGCGGGCTGCACCTTCAACGAAAGTCGGGCAGATCCACATCAATCATCCGCAATTCTCCTTCAAGCGTATAATAAGAGACAAAGAGATTGGAGTCTGTGATGTAGACCTCTGGATCGACCCGGCTTCTGAAGGTATTTTCACTAATCTTTTCTACAATCTCACCATCAATGCTAGCAATCCAGATCTCACTATTGGCAATTTCACGTGGGACAATAGTGTCACAAGCCTCGCTAGCACAGATATTGTCTTGAGTAGCAGCTGTTGTAATATAGCTCTTGCCTTTAAAACTAAAGAGAGTGGGGCCAAAGAGAAACGTTGAAGCAGCCTGAGTTGGATCATTATTAAAAGGAATCGTGATGGTATTCGTTCGCTGCCACTGCCCCCCTAATTGGCGATAGATCCCTAGGGAATTTAAATCAATAAGTGCCATTAGGATGCGTCCCCCTTCAGGAGCATCAATGATAAAGGCATCTGCTTTGTTACCATCATCAGTGGTCAAAAGAATTTCAACTTCTGTTTGAACATCAAGGCGGGCCACTTGCTGGATTCCTGCTGTATCGGGTGTAGTTCTTAACAGGGCCGTTTCATTTGGGATCCAACGTGGTCCTGAACTCCCAATAGTAGTGAAGGGTAACGTAATGGAGGGCGAGGTGGCCACTTCCGAGCGAACCACAATATCAAAGTCATTATTGAGATTGAGGCGATAGTAGTACAGTAACGTACTCGGAAAGCCTAAGGATTCACTTGGAATCCCCATACCTTTAAGAGAGAAATCTGAAGTGAGTTGAACCGGGACAAAATCGCTTATGTTGATCCCAAAAATCTGGGGTAGACCCAACGGCGTGCGAGCAGCGTAATAGATCGCATTGCCGACAGCACTGATGCCCCATTCTGGCCCATTAACTGAATAGGTGGCTGTATCGAGTAACTTACCCCGCCCATCCGGTGGAATCAATTGGCCGGTGTTGGGATCAAGATCAGCTAGATACATATCGTAGTCAGTGCCAATCTCTTGAAACTCCAGCCACACCATTTTGTTACCTTCACTCCAGAACTCATTATCGAGATAAGCGGTGGCAGCATCTCCAATGCGAAAATCCACTGCTGCCACCGTTGGACTCGGTACTGGGCTAGGTTCAGGACTGGGATCAGGACTCGGACTCGGCACAATCGTCGAAGTAGGAGTAGGCGTGGGACTCGGTACACTTTCACCTGGGACGCGGATAATATCTTCAGCTTGAATGAAATCAGGAGTATTCAACAGACTATTGATTCGATTAGCTAATACCATCTGGTTAGTTGAATCCACTTGAATCCGAGCTAAAACAGCAGCCACATCAATACTATCTACCAAAGCTGCTGTTCCTGCAGGGGTGACAAAATTAGCTGTAATCAGATCGGGTAGCGGATCGATTTGATCAGGGTCAATGAATTCAGGCGTATTCAATAAGCTGTTGGCACGTGCAGCCAGATTGATGGCGGTGTCAGGATCAACTTGAATAAAAGCCAAAACCAACGCAAGATCAGTAATTGAAACTATTGTTGGATTAGATTGAAAAAGCAAACTAATCGTTGCAGAATCTGAATGATTATCAGGATAAAGTGGCTGAATTTGAATGGGGCCATCTGGCATATCTGGAGCTATGAGGGTTTGAGTTGCAATCCATTGATCCAAAGCCGAGTCAAGATCAGAAGCAAACTGGATCGGACCCACGTGAATTGAATCTAAGCGTGTAAAGGTTGATCCATTGACTATTAAATGTTGTGGGACCTGATCGGTATAAGGAAGTTGAATAAGCCATCTGGCCGCATGACTAGGGGGTAAAACCTGAGATAATTGAATTCTACCTGCTTCGACAACTCCTGAGACAGCATCTGAATTTGAATCGGGTATTGAAGTAGGCGTTAGTACAGATGAACCAATAGTTGAATGATCACTACACCCCACCATCAGAGTCACCGCTCCACAAGTTAGCCCAAGGCCCAAAGTATACCCAAGACCTAAGGTGTAAAAGGCCCTTAAATCAATACCCATCAATGATATCGCTCCAGGGTCGAAAATCTGAAATCACACTTTTGAAGTCGCATTAAGAGCATCGCATGAATACTCTCGAAGTTGAACCGTAATCCTACTTAACCTTCTAAGTGCTGTTTCAGCGGAAATCTGGCAAGGTCACATTGATCATCCGCAATTCACCCTCAAGCGTATAGTAAGATACATAAAGTTGCGAGTCTGTCACATAAACTTCTGGATCCACGCGGCTCTGGACAGAGTCCTCACTGATCTCGAATTGGATCGTGCCATCAATACTCGTGAGCCAAATTTCACTGTGGGTCACTTGATTGGGGCTGATGGAATCACAGGTGATTGTTGTGCAAATGTTATCTTGAGTGGCCGCTACCGCTACATAACTCTTGCCTTTAAAACTAAACAGGGTGGGACCAAATAAGAAGGTGGTATCAACATTTGCTGGATTACCATTGAAGGGTAGGTTGATCGTATTGAATCGAGTCCATTGATCACCGTCTTGACGATAAAGGCCTAACGAGGTCACATCTACCACCGTTAACAAGATCGGGTCAGCCTCAAATTCAGGCGCTGCAATAATAAAAGCATCTCCCTTATCTCCACTATCGGTAGTTAGAAACGTAACAGCTTCGGTATCTAGATCAAAGCGAACCACCTGTTGCGTACCACTGGATCGAGCTCGACTCAACAGTGATCGCTCATTGGGGATCCAGCGAGGTCCGGAACTACCAACTGATGTAAAAGGCAAAATATTGATGGGAGTCAGCCCCGATTGAATAATCACATCAGTATCAAATAGTCCTGTAAACTGAAAAAAGATCAAGAGCGTTTCAGGAAAAGTGGGTGTCGTACTAGCAGTTGAAAGGGCCTTACCCACTGCGGTAGAGGTCAATTGTGTAGGAACGGGATTAGTGGCATTGGCTTGAAAAACTTGAGGAATGAAGGCATTATCTAGAGCTGTGTAGTAGATAGCAGCTCCCTGAGCACTGATCCCCCACTCAGGTCCATTGGTTAAAAACAAGGCTTGATCCACTAACTGACCTCGCCCATCCGGTGGAATCATTTGGCCAGTATTCGGATCTAAATCAGTAATATAAACATCAAATCCTGACAGGGGAGGGGGTTCCACAAACTCTAGCCAAACCATCTTATTGCCGTCGCTCCAGAATTCGTTATCCAGATAAGCAATAGATGAAGATCCAATTCTAAAGTCATTGGCTGCAATAGTGGGACTGGGGCTGGGGGATGGGCTGATTTCGCCGGGTACTGAAATAATATCTGAGCTGCTAATCAAACCCGGACTATCCAACAAGCTGTTGATTCGATCAGCAATGGCTGTCCGATCATTTGAACCTACTTGAATTCGAGCTAAAACAGCAGCCACATCCACACTATTAACACCAACTCCACTATTGACAAAATCAGCATTAGAGTCATTAGGGATAGGGTTTAAATCAGTCGGTTCAACTAACGTAGCATCTAGAAGTTCATTAGCCCGAGACGCCAGATTCGCAGCTGTATCTGGATCGATTTGAATCAGAGCCAACACCAAAGCCAAATCAACAATAGAGACCTCTGTGGGGTCATTCAAGAAAATCAAACTAGAGTAAGTCCATGATTCAATAGATGGATCTAGTGAACCATAGAGTGGTGTAATTTGAAGTTCACCCTGTGTTAATTCAGGTACACTTAACTGTTGGGTTGAGTCCCACTGATCAAAAGCCGATTCAAGACTAACGGCAAACAAGGTTGATCCAGCTTGAGACTTTTGGATTGGCGTAAAGCGGGATCCATTGATCGTCAATTGATCAGGAGTGTGTTCAGAGTCAGGTAGTTGAATGAGCCACTGAGTCGCATAACTTTCAGGCAGTGTTTGATCCAGTTGGACTTGCCCGGTCATGACCGCCCCTGAGACCTGTGTAGATATCCCAGAGGATTGAGGTAGCATCAGGGATGAATTTGTCGTTGTTCCACAACTTGTCAATAGACCTGAGATTAAAGCATAAAGAGTAACTTTAGAAAAAATGTGTCTTCGCTTACCCATAGATAGCCTCAGTTAAGCATCTCTTAGACGACTTAATTGTAAGGGTAAACCTAAAATGTCGCAGTTGAGCCCTTAAATTCTAATTTAATTCTCATAGTTGAAATAATGGTGCCAGCGACTTAGCTCCCCACACGGAGTCATCTCAGGATACACAGGAGATCATATTTACATTCAAAACTGAAATCTAACCGCACTATCTTAACTTAGGGGACGTCTACAATTGATCGAGTTGAGATCTCACCTTGGTGCTTAAATAAGGCATAGAGCTGTTACTGATCCACGCATGCCACCCCAATCATTAACCTATTGGACCAAACCTATCTCTTACTTTAGGAAATTCCCTGAACTACCTTCAATTTGGGCACAGGAGTTCTATCACCATATTGCTTTACGTCGAGATTATCGCTATGAGATAGCAGCCCTCACAGCTATCCTATTTTCAGCTCCAGTTATTTTCATTGTACCTATCATTAGATTAGCGGGTAAGGATACTATTTTTGCTGGTTCTAATTCTTTAGATCCTCATCAACAGTTTATTATCTCTCTAGTAGCTTGGTGTGTACATTTACAGCTACTGATTTCATCATCAGTATTCTTATTACTTAAAAAGCGTCAAACTCTTAAGGATCAAAGCTCAGTTTATAAAAGATCAAAACGATCAGCTTACATTCTTATCATTGGAATTCAGCTCTTTTTGGGAGTTATGTTCTTAATTGTATGGCCATTTCTAGGTATCAACACACCTTTTATTGTAGGGATTTTTATATATGTTACATTTTTTTACTTTCCCAACAGAATTAACTTCTATAGCTACTTAGTCTACTGCTTAGTCTATCTCATCATTATTATCATCGTACCCCAGAGTTTCCCTTATCAATTCAATGCTATTATTACAGGAATCGGTATAGCCTTTATTGGATGGGTTCTGGGAGAATTACTCTTTGAAGGAGAATTAAAAGACTTTCTCAATCGTAAAAACTTAGAACAGCAAGCACTAGAACTGTCTCAAGCTTATTCCAGTATTGCTCAGCTCAATGATCAGCTCCAAAGCGAAAATAGTCGTATGAGTACCGAATTAGATATTGCTAGAGAATTACAGAGCATCATATTACCCAAACCAGAAGAATTAAGACACATATCTTTTTTAGACATTGCTAGCTTTATGTCTCCAGCAACTGAAGTCGGTGGTGATTATTTTGATGTCTTGATGTCTGCTGAAGATCACAAAGTCACCCTTGCCATTGCTGATGTTACAGGCCACGGGTTAGAGAGTGGTATTTTTACCATCATGGTTCAAACAGCAGTCAGAATGTTACACAATTTAGAGACCTCACCTCTAACTTATTCTTTAGATATCTTAAATCGCCTATTATTTGATAATGCAAAACGCATGGGATCTGATAAATGCATGACTTTCTTGCTTCTAAGCTACTGTCGGGGTCATATCAAACTTTGTGGCCAACATGAAGAGATTATCCTAGTTAGACATAACGGGATCGTAGAACGAATTGATACAATTGATTTGGGCTTCCCTTTAGGATTAGAAGCTGATATTTCGGACTTTGTAGCTGAAACTGAGATTAGTCTAGCATCCGGTGATGTCTTGATCCTATACACGGACGGGATTACTGAAGCTGTTAACCCTGATCAAAACATGTATGGGATCAACCGCCTATGTGAAACGATTCAAGCCCATTACGAATGCTCAGCTCAAGAGATTTGTCAAAGTATTCTTGATCACTTGATGGCCTTCATTGGATCAGCTACCATTCGAGACGATATTACGCTAGTAGTTTTGAAGCAACTCTGAAGAGTATGTTTTTTTGCTAGATCAGGTTGTAGGAGTGCATCTATTACAACTCACTCATTTAGGATTCAAGGTACAGCCATGCCACATCAGCTAACTTAAGCACAACTGTACTAGCATTTCAGAAGAGTCCACGTCTAAACATATTGATTGTGTTGGATCACCAGCTCTTCGAGATCAGTGGGTGCTTCTGAGTAGTACTCTGGTCGAAACTCCTGGTGGGTCACTTGACCTAACTCAGCCTCTAACTTAGTTGTACTGCTCACACACGTAGGACCTGAAGCATTAATGACTGTTTCAGTCACTTGACCATCTTTGCCAATGCGATATTCAATCTGTTGGTACTGTGGCATAGGATTTCAACCCAGAATCATTTCTTCTCATTATTTTACTTGCGATCTACAGTACTCAATATGGCTTAATAATTTGGCACGGTTTGAGTGGCCCTTAACTGGCGAGTCGACTGCATCAGGCTTTGGATCCGCTCACTGATCACATTCCACTTCTGAGCCTGTTGGAGACTTTGTGGAAACAGATCACTCCCAATACCCACAGCTAATGCACCTGCAGCAAGAAACTCAAGACTATTCGCTGTCGTCACGCCTCCGGTTGGAATTAAGGGTAGGTCCCCCAAAGGTTTACAGACACGTTGAATGTATGGGGATCCGCCCAGGCTATCTATTGGAAACACTTTGACAGCAGGAACACCCAGTTGCAGAGCTTGCCAAATCTCATTCGGGGTCAGCGCTCCAGGAATTACTGGGATCTGATGGGCTTGAGCCAGATTGACTACAGTCAGATTCAAAATGGGACTCACCAAAAACTGGGATCCACCCCCAATCGCTTCAGCCGCAGAGTGGCTATCTAAAATCGTACCGGCTCCGATCCAGACTTGAGGATAACGAGTCCGGAGTTGCTGAATTAAGTCAAGATAATGGGGTACCACTGTGGTAATTTCAATAAACTTGATCCCTGAGGTCACAGCTAGATCAACTTGGTAACGGGCTTGGTCAAGATCAACCTCTCGAATCACGCCAATGACCGGTGATAACCAAAGCTGATGTCGCCAGGATTTAAACATACACGTGTGGGAAGCAACGCCTCTATTACCCTTCAAAAACTAGACCCTTTAGCTCTACCTCGATGCTAATGCTAGATCCATCAACCGTTAAGGTCATTTTGATAAAAGGGTCCCTTATGGTATCACTCACTTTGTTGGTATAAACAGCTCTATACAAGTAATTTTCAACTTCTTCCATCTTAATCTAGCTATGATATTGATTGAGATTCGGCCCGGGGTCTTTATAAAAGGAGATAGCATGATGAAAGGACAGGTATGAAAATCATTGAAAATACTCCTGAGTACCTTTGGATCCGTCAAGATAATAGAGGCGTGGCAGGAGTGTTAATCTTGATTAGCTTTGGGTTAATCTTCTGCGGATGGTATGTGGGGCTTGGGGCATTAGCCGGCCTTATCTTTCTCTTATCGGGCATAGCTCTTATCGCCATCACTCTATTCATCCCTGAGCTATGGGTTGAGTGCAAATTCAATCGATCTCAACATACAGGTGTGATCATCTGGCGATATCTGCTGTTTACGAAAACCCATATTGTTTCCTTACTTGATATTGAATGTGTGGAATTTTGCACCTATTTAGGTGAGGATGCCGAAAAATCGCTATCCTTTGGGACTCAGTTGCTCCTAAATACAGGCGAAGCCGTGTCCATCACCCCCAACAATGGCTTAAACCGTCAGCATAAGCATCAACTGGCTTTGAGTATTAGTGAATTTCTTCAGGTTCCAGTTAAAACGTCTGTGATTAGCTAGAAAGCTATAAGTTGACCCTGAGTCTGACATCGATGCAACTGAAATGTTATAACCAATAAGTTCAATCTCAACTAAAACTCAGATCTTTTAAATTCTATGACTAAGCTGAGGCAACCTATGAGCAGACAATTGCTGACTATCGGCCTGATAACTGGTGTCATTTTAAGTCTAACTTCGAGCGGATGGACTCTTCCTCAGACTCCAACCCTTAGGGTAGCCCAGGCTCGCTCCCAATCTCGAGACTACTTTGATCAGGGTATCCAAAAATCCAAAGCTGGGGATTACCAAGGAGCCATAGCCGATTTTACAAGCGCTCTAGAGATTCAAGATGAGAAAATCCCTTCAGGCATGGTCTCAAATTTTTACGCTATTACCTATGTGGCTCGGGGAGATGCCTACACCGCATTAGAAGATTATCAACAAGCCATTGCTGACTACACTAGAGCCATTGACATCACACCACACTACACTGTGGCCTACTACAAACGAGGTAATACTTATAGACATCTCAATGCTGATACATTAGCCTTAGCAGACTATGATCAAGCCTTAGCGATCAGTCCTGATCATGCTAAAACCCTGGAAGCCCGTCGTGATCTGTTTCTATCAGCACCTGAGTCTACCCTTGTGGACATCGATACGCAAGCTGATCTGGAATCACCTGAAGTGGTAGATGTTAGTAATCCGACACCCGAAAGATGCCGTTTTCAATTAGATTTTGTTTGTCATCTAGGTCGTTTAGTTCAAGATATTTCACCTCTGTAAATCTCCAATAACTAAACTACAATGCCCTTAGATTAAAATGCCCTTAAATTAAGGATTGAGTCTGCGTTCAGACTTTGGTTAAATGATCACTCCCCTCATTATTGATTGCGATCCCGGTAAAGATGATGCGGTGGCCTTACTTCTGGCTTTCGCAGCTCCTGAGCTTAAGATCTTAGGGATCACCACTGTTGCTGGTAATGTGCCTTTGGCATTCACCCAAACTAACGCCCGTAAAATTTGTGAACTTGCCAACCGAACTGACATTTCTATCTATGCAGGTTGCCCTCGTCCGATGCTGCAACCCTTAACGACAGCAGAGGAAGTGCATGGTGTCACCGGGTTAGATGGGTTATGCCTTCAGGATCCACAGCTACCCCTTCAATCTCAACATGCTGTTGATTTTATAATCACAACTCTACTGCAATCTTCAGAACCGCTGAGATTAGCCATTACAGGTCCCATGACCAATTTAGCGTTAGCATTGATTCAAGCACCTGACATTGTTAATCACATTGCTGAAGTCGTGTTTATGGGTGGATCAACCACAGAAGGCAACATCACACCTGCAGCTGAATTTAACGTCTACGTTGATCCACATGCTGCCCATGTTGTCTTAACCTCAGGTCTCAACTTAACTATGATCGGGCTAAATGCAACTCATCAAGTGTTAACAACCCCTCAACGTCTGGACCGGATACGCTCAATCGGGACTGCCATAGGCTCAGCTACAGCAGCTTTATTAGAAACCTACGCTACTGATGAATTAAACCGACACCAGGGTTTAGGCGTACCGCTACATGATCCCTGTGTCATTGCGTATCTCATCCAACCCGACCTATTTAAAACTCAAGACTGTTATGTTGAAGTTGAAATCAATAGTCCTTTAACTTTAGGAAAAACCGTTGTCGATCAGTGGAACACACAAACACGAGATCCTAATGTCAAAGTTGTTCAACAAATCGATGCTGAAGGGTTTTATGATTTATTGATTGCTCGTCTGGCTCAGTTGTAATATCTGACATTTTGCATTCTTCTATGGCTGGATTTAAGATCGCGACGAGACATTAGCTGCCAACCTTCCAATTCTACTACCCCCTCAAGCTCGATCAACTCCGATCCATAACGCTCTAACTGCGAAGGTGACAGCCAAACATACTGACCATAACGTCCCAACTCCAGATCCCGATCATGAACCCACTGACCAGGGTTGGGGGTGTAGTAAGCATATGCCAGGGCTTGGCAAACATCCACCAGTCCACGACTACCGATATCAACGGGTACATCTAATAAGTCAACTTGATCCCATTGAAATTGAGCCAGGGCTGGATTGAAGTTACCAAAGTCAGGGCGAGTCACTATTGAAGCCATGGTTATAACACTAGCTGAGATCAAGATAATTAACCAAATAGTTTTGGCATAGTAAAGGGAACGGCGACGGGTCCAGATCACAATCAAAGATAGATATAGCAAGCCAATCATGATCAAAGCCACACCATGATGAGCCAAATCTTCAAGACCTGGGACCTCAGCTAGAATGGCCCCCCCTAAAGCTAGTAATAAAAGCCCTAAAGTACTCAAGGCCCAAGATAGGGGTTGTACCAGCCCATGATGCCACTGACGCAGAACCTGATCGAGAGTAACCCCTGCCAACAAAGCCAGCCAAGGATAGAGTTGGAGGGTGTAGTAATGGGTACGAGTTGGAAAAATCTGAAGTTCAAGAGCCAAGATCAAAGGGAAAGACCAGAGTAGCAAAGTAGGGCCAGGTTGAGTTCGCATTAAAATCCAGCCCCCTATTAAACCTAGCACCGTCCATGGAAAGCCATGAGCTGGAATGTGCCAAATATAATACATCCAATTATTAGTCGGATGAAAAGGGGTAGCTCCCAGATCCTGCACTTTACCCACCAACCCTTGCCAGACCCTTTCAGCACCATAACCGTGAAAAGCCATCCCTAACCAGATCCCACAGATCCCTAGCCCTGTAATCAAGCCCAGCCAGAAGTAAACCGACAACAGCCATTGACGATACTTCATCAGTAAAAAGGGTAGTAAGGCAACCCCAGCCAGCAAGATCATGGCACTTTTCATCAGTAGGCCCAAACCCAAAGTAATGCCCACCAAACCCAACCCAATCCCTTGCCCCTGAACCCCTGCAATCAGAGCTGCGATCCCGATCAGTTCAAGTAAAGTCAACGGTAAATCTTGCCCCGTCATCCGACCTTGCTGCACCCACAGAAAACACAGTGGCAATCCCACCATTCCTAAGATGGTTGCTCGAGCTGAGAGATACTGGGACCCAATCCATCCCATTACCGGAATGGCACCTAGGGCAGCTATGATCGAAGGCAAACGACTAGTCCAAACATGAACCCCACCGAAGTGATAGCCCAAAGCCATTAACCAGGGTAGTAGCGGAGGTTTTTCAAATAGCACATCACCTAGGAGCTGAGGAGCAATCCAATTGCCAGTCTCTAACATAGTTCGGGCGATTAGAGCGTAGTAACTCTCATCACATCCCGCCAAGCTTTGAAGTTTAGATCCCCAGATAAATAGCGGGAGTGATCCCACCAACACCAGGAGACTAGTCAAGCCCAGAGCACGGGTGGCTCCATATGAGAGCTGAGGCCGTTTCGGTTTAAATCGTGGCTTCAACATTCCTATCCTCCTGACAAGTTTCAACCTGCTGAACCCTGATCTACCTAGACTTAAACTAGACTTAAATGAGAAGCTAGTCATGCCTCAGTTCAATTAATCGCCAATCCAATCGCGAAAACAGTAGGCTGAGCTATAGTATCTGCTGCGTTATTGAATCATAATTAACTCAATTAAGAGCATTGTAAAGTTGGCCCCAGATTCCTAAACAGGATAGAAGTAGTAGAAATCAACAGAACCTATTTGGAGGTGTCTCGTGCGACAGATTGACTTTGTTGTGTTGTTTATTGTTTTGATCGGTGTGGCTCTGTTTTCGATGCAGAACGCCCAACCCGCGACTATATACTTCTTCCCGGGTTTTTCCGTTGAGATCCCGTTGGCAATTGAATTACTGGTAGCGGCTGGTATTGGTGCGGTTTTTGCTTGGATGTATGCAGTCTGGCGTAAGCTTGAGTTTAAGGTTGAAACGTTGACTGACAATGACTTACGCAAGAAGGATCAAGAGCGTGAAACCTACATCAATGAGTTACAAGAAATGTTGCAAGAGCTAGAAACCGCAGCTAAGCAATTACCACCAGCCAAGCGAGCTGAGGTTAAAGATGAGGAGGTAGCTGTTCAAGCCGCCTCGGACTGAGAGCCTGTCGTGCTTACCCTCACCTAGAGAGAATTGGATCTCTTGTCAATTACAACTCAAGATGCGTTAGTATGGCCTACGGGCTACAATGTGTAGCCCCTATCACTTTGTGATCGTAGCTTTTGCTCTTGGCCATTTTGAGTTGATGCCATTGGCAGACACGATTCCTAAGTGCTAGGTGTCTTTAGTTTTAACAGGAAGGGTGACGCTTCACCATGCAAGTGACTCAAGATAAGCAGGCAGGCAGTCGCATCAATCTCACCATTAAGATCGAGGCTGATCAAGTCAAAAAGACCTACGAGAAGGCCTTACGTTACCTCACACAAAATGTCCAAATCAAGGGATTTCGCAAAGGTAAAGCGCCTCGTAACCTGGTCATTCGCCAAGTCGGTCAGCAACGAGTGATAGCCGGTGCTATTGATGATCTGATTAATGACAGCGTGAAGCAAGCTCTTGATCAAACCGAAATTCGACCCATCACTCAATTTGAACTTGAAACTGGCATCGAAGATCTAGTTGGGGGTTTTAGTCCGGATGCTGATTTCACCTTCTCAGGCTATGTTGAGGTGTACCCTGAAGCTGAGGTCGGTCAATATTCCAACTTAACCGTCTCAGTCAAACGTATAGATACCGATCCTACTGAAGTCGATACAACAATCCAATCATGGCTAGAGCAGCGAGCAACTCTAGTCCCGGTTGAAAATCGTCCTGCTCAGATGGGTGATAGCGTTGTTGTTGACTTTGTTGGCTATGATCAAGAAGGTCAGAAGTTAGAAGACACTGAAGCCACTGACTTTCAAATGGATCTTAAAGAAGGAGCTTTCTTACCTGGCTTCGTTGAAAACATTGCTAGCATGCAGCTAGATGAAACTAAAGATATTGAAACTGAATTCCCTGACGATTACTTTGTAGAAGCCTTGGCAGGTCAGCCCGTTAAATTCACTGTGACTCTACATGAGATCAAAGAAAAAGAATTGCCAGAGCTAACCGATGAATTAGTCCAAGACATGACCGATCTAGACACCATTGCTGAATTAAAAGACAAGCTTTCGGCCCGACTTGAGCGAGACGCCTATGCCAAAAATCAAGATGCTGTGGAAGAAGCCATTCTAGCGGCTATCCTAGAAACCACCCAAGCTGATCTGCCAGAATCTCTGATCCAGCAAGAAACGCAGGTTTTGATCCGACAGGCCTTGAATACATTCAAGGGTCAGGGCATGGATTTTGACGTTAATCGATTATTAGACAGCTTACCTCAAAACACTCTAGATTCACTGAAAGCTAAACACCGGCCTGAGGCCATCGAACGCTTACGACGTAGTTTAGCCCTGAGCGCCATCGTCAACAAAGAGCAGATTGAGGTAGGCCATACGGAACTAGAAATGGCAGTGCGTGAGTTTCTGCGTCAACCTGGTGCTGAAAAGCTCAACATTAAACGAGTTCAAGAGTACATTCATGAAGATCTGTTATCAACCAAAGTCATTAATTGGCTCAAAGAGCAAACCACGGTCAACTGGACAGATGCTGAAGGTAATGCAGTAGAACCGCCAGTAGCCCCCAGTGAAGTAGAACCCACCTCAACTGTTCCAGAAGCGGAGTTTACTGAAGCCACACCTGATGAAATAGAAACTACAGCTTCAGAGGTTTCCTCACCATCAGAGCCAGTTGCAACTCTAGACACCTCAGCTGAGGCTACTGAGATACCGGATGATCATACGTCAGAAACACCTGAAATATCTGAATCTGAGGATGAGGCTGTAGACTGAGCTAATCCCCTATCCGCCACTGGATCCAGTGGAAACCTCACCAGCGCTGAAAAACTTGCCCTTTCACCTGTGACGGGTACTGTGAATCCCTGGATTCCACCACCGGGGATGTCGCTTTATTCCTTGCTCTAAAGGGTTGGAATCTCTGTTAAGTAAGCTATGTTGGGTATGTACAAACGTAGAAAGTAATTGCTGTGGATGCTCTTGATTCCCTGAAGCGTACTATTGTGAAACTTTCACCAGAAGAACTGGCAGAATTTCGCGGCTGGTTGGCTCAGTTCGAGGCTCAAACTGATGCTTCAGCTAAGCTTGATCGGCATGCTGCTGAAGCTCTGAAGATCAAAGGAAAGTTACCTGATCTTTCTTCTCCTAGAGAACTATTAGGCTATCAACAGTGGTTTGCAGGGCCAGGCACCAAAATCATTGAAGAGAATCTCGATCCATATGCCGCTGAAGCCCTGAGGATCAAAGGAAAGTAGACTTCTCCCTTTGCCTTAATGATCAGACAACAGGAACGCTTGTTTTCTGATCTCACAAGCCCAATATATTCAGAGGCGTCCCATGTTTAGCTCCCGCCATAATTGCGTTGCTATTCTGTAGTAACGTTCAACAATGACTTCACCAGTGCACCTATTTTCAAAGACTACCTGCAATGAAATCAGCTCCCTTTAGTTTCAATATATTCAGAATTTGATTCTCCCTTCAACTATCCAGTGCAGTCTATCTTCCTCGTCATCATCTTTCTTGAGCTTAGGGCAAGTTAAGTTATCCTTGCAAAACTGTAGATATTGTCAAACTGTCCGCTCCAACAGAGTTGTTGTACAGTTTTCACTACTACTCATTTTGCTTTGTAGTTCTTCGTCGAGATCTTCAAGTTTATCCAAAATGCGAACAAATTTTTCTCCAAAGGAAGTTAAACAGTATTCAACGCGGGGTGGAATTTCTGGATAGGCGTTACGTTGGAGAATTTTGTAACGCGTTAGTTTTCTCAGCCTTTCATTTAAAACTTTTGTCGTCAAGCCGTCAACACTACGTTCCATCAATCCTGGTCGGCAAATTCCCTGCCGCACAAGATGAAGGATAGTGAGCGACCATTTGCAGCCCAGGATATCTTCAGCCATTTTGAGTGCTAATGATTCCTTGACAAAAATATTTGTATTTGCTGGCTCAGCCATTTGCCTTAATCCGTACTGAAAAGTACCTACCTCACTCAATCGTACCTGCTTTTTCTGCCTTCATTGCTTTGATAGGGTAGTTCTGCAATCCAAATTAAGGAACTTATGCTATGAAATCAAAAGCAACCTTCTACCATGCTGGTTGTCCAGTTTGCCTCAGTGCTGAGCACAGCGTTGCTCACGCCCTGGATCCTAACCGCTACGAACTAGACATTATTCATTTAGGTAAACACAAGGAAAAAATTCCTGAAGCCCAAGCACAAGGGGTTCAATCCGTTCCAGCATTGATATTGGATGATCAGCCTTTCCATATCAACTTTGGGGCGGCCCTGGCAGATTTGACATAGACCACGTTCTCAGCTCATGAGTGGCTCGCCTCAGCCAAAGGAGAGCTGCATTGTCTGGAATCTTTTTCGACTATGGTATCATCGCCAGGGCTTTGAAGCCAGCGTCAGCCACCCCGATCTGGCCACCCTCAACGTCTTCACCACTAATCATAGCTTCATGGCCTACTCAGAGTTGCTGAATTGGCTGAATCAGGGGTTGCTCTTTGAGCCGATCGGGAATCCCTTTGCACCCTCCAGGTACAGTAGCCCGAGTTTTGGGGCCACCCCAAGCACAAATATAATATCGCTGGTCTTCTGAGAGTCGTTTCACTCCTGTGAAGTCACAGTTTTGCACCCAAGCCCCAGTATATTCACCAGTTTTAAAGTTGGGATGATAGCCCCGTTCGGCTGGGGTAGCGGTTTCAACAGATCCCACAAACAGTAACGCTTTATAAAGGGTAGCTCCTCGTAAGGATGAGCCTCGTAGATCAGTCCCACAGAGATTGGCGTAGCTCAACTGACACCCAGTTAAATTAGCAACCTCCATACTAATTTGGCTCAGATCAACCCCTCTGAGATCAGTACTGTGCAAGTCAGCCTCATCTAAAAAGGTTCTTAAATTGACCACTCGGATCCCATGGTTGCGGTCTCGTTGATAGCCACCCTCACCATCAAGAATAGGTCGTCCTAAATGATTATCACGACGGAGAGGACTGAGTAGGTTAGCCGTTGATAAAAATCGCAGGATCTTAGCTTTACCAATTGGATCTAAACCTGACAGAATAGCAGAGGTTCGACCTTCGGCGATGGCTCGCTCTAGGGGCCAGTCTTCCAATTGCCCTTGAGGATCTAAAACTAAAGCTGAAATGCCTTCAAAATAGGCATCAATCGTTTGCTGTTGGGTGATCACATTTTGCTGAGTCGTCAACTCTTTTGAGATCACATACTGTCGCCAAGCAATATAGGCAGCCAATACCGCGATCAAAATCTGTCCGGCAGCACCAAAGACCTCACCCAGAGCACCAATGGCATCCCAACCCAATTGCTGGGTCCATTCAATCAACTGATCATAAGCATCGGAGGCCACAAATAATCCGATCAAACCGGCCACCAGCAGCAACCAGGATAACGCTTTAGGCCATTGTTTCACCCAAGCTGATTGGAGCAAGCTCTCGATCCATTGAGGGGATAACTGCCAAAACGCCAGCAGCAATAGCATGGATGCACTAAAGGCACCTATCCCTCGGGTCCGGGTCATAATGGAAAGCACCATGACGATCAGGGTACCAACCACCAAGATTAACCAACGCCCAGGTGGCCTAGGTGTTGCTTTAGGTTCTTCTGATGGAGAGGGTAAGGGAGTATCTTCGGCACCGGCCAACATGATCTAGACTCACTCAATGGATCAAACTTAAGGATACACACTTGAGATTGCATCTTGACTAATCAACTCGATCTCAGAGTTGAATTGTGCTCTCCACAAAAAAATCAGGCTCCAGGTCAATGGTCTAGTCACACACCCTAAAGTTCAGGATTAGGATAGATTATGTCTTGGAAAAGAGTTGAATTAGATCTTGATCAACCTCAGGGTTTTGAGAGTCTTAAATCAAGTACTA
>CAYSWV010000065.1:0-26058 GCA_964434865.1 uncultured bacterium | reverse complement strand
TAGGTGTAGGTGTAGGTGTAGGTGTAGGTGTAGGTGTAGGTGTAGGTGTAGGTGTAGGTGTGGGTGTCTGAGCAGAGGCTAAAAAGCCTTCATCATCAAGTCGGTCAGAAGACAGAGGTTCTTGTTCCTGAACTGGAGGGGGCAGATCTGATTGTGGTGGTTCTGGTAAAGAAGCTTGTATTGTTTCTGGGGCAGGTTGTGGAGCAACACTCATCATCTCCAATGTCATATACTCCAACAATTCAGGGGGATCAATAGGTTCAGCTAACCAAAAGAACACCCAGAATAGTATCGTATGCCACAGCAGAGAACCTATACTACTCCACCTCAATTGATATCGATAACGGCGGCGAAACTGCTCTCGTAATTGACTGGCCTTTGAACCTGGGGTGAATGACAATAAGTCCAATTGAATCAGGCTCACTGACGATCCAGCTATCCAAGCCAAGTAGAAATAGCTGCTTGCTAACCTAAATGGTCGATTCCATAAATCAAACCAATAAGGACGAACTAGACAGATCGCAGCCAGATGAGTGTAAGCTAGTCCTAAACTCCAATAAATATGTTCTAATAAAAACAGAATTTCTATCAGACAATTCAAACAATTGCTAAACTGAGCCTGCTTGTATGTTTCTGCTACCTGTTGCGTCGCGATCATCCTCAACTCAGCCAGAAAAAGATTTTAAATGAATTTAATTGAGACTTGAAAGATTTAAGATTGAGATTAGCGGTCAGCTTGAGTCTGCAGAATAGTCCATAAACGAGCTGGGATCTCACAAGAAGGACACATTGAATCCTTCAAGACCGCCAAGTCCCCTCTAAGATAATGAATGGCTATCTTTTGACCAGCATCTAAGAGACTGCATCGGCTTGAAGGATAGGAGAGTGCTTGACCTAAATAAAAATCTACCCAACCATCAGAATGATGATGCCGTTGAACTTGAATAGTATCAATCTGTTGAGCAGTAGGTGGTTCTAATTGATTAAACAACTGGAATCCACCCACATTGTTCCACCCTATCCACCAATTGGGAGCAGTTGGAGCTAAATGATTAAACCACACTCCAGAGCTAAACTGTTGCCAAGCCATCTGCAATCTCCACATGTACTGACCTCTGCAGGCACCAAGTTGGTATTATAAAGGTCCTAAAATTACGCCATCTGTCAGTGTATCTAGCCAGACACTTGAACAACTTGGCGTCGATCCTCTACAAGCAGCCTATGAATCTAACTACCTCTGATGAGGAAGATGCTATATCGCTAACTGAACACAGATCACAAACAAAGGTCCCGATGGATAGCCTTGATGTGAATCATAAGCAATAGCACCTGTTAGAAACCATAGCATTACACCTATTTTATTGCAAGATTTTCTCATCTATATAGTTTTGCCTCGGGATCTATAAACTTGTGAGTTATCTTATTCAGTTTCAGGCAATAAGCTCAGCTGTTGAAAGTTAGGTCTGCGTTATTGAGAATTACAGCTATCAATTGAGACTGGATAGGCAATATCAATCAGGTACCCTATTGAATGGAAAGATTACTTGAACGGGAAAGATTACTCAGCAGGAAGCAAAATTGTTAAGGGTCCGGTGAGACCGTCAGGCAGATCTCAATCCAGACCCTTTCAACTCTATCTAAGTGAGGGTTTAATCTAAGTACCGGGATCTAAACTGATTAATATTGATCCCCACATACTGATTAGGTGAAACATTAGCGTTGCCTAGCTCTAAGATCCACATCAGCTCGCCAGTGTCTGAAAAGTCTAGGCGAGAATTAGGATTGTAGTAATTGAAAGCTGCTTGCCAAGACACACCAAAGACAGGATGGTTGAGGGCAGCTTGCTCAAAAGCATCATTTCCACCCCTAATATTTAAATACGCATTAGCATCTTTAATCCTAGTGTAGTCAGTAACCTGCTTCACATAGGCTAGATCAGCATCTGTGGTTTGATTTTCATTCCAATTGCTGTGTTGGATCACATGGATACGGCTCAAGTCATAGCCCTGATTTTGCAGCACTCGCACCACATCAGCGGTGATATCTGATTGACCGCCTTCTTTAACCCATACATCACCCCCACTGTTGAGGGTTTGAGACCAGCGACTCACCAATGTTGAGACAGCCCCATTCCAATTTTGGTGAGCATTAATATAGCCTCCACATGGGTTGAAAACAGCCTCCATTACAGCTTCAGAGTTGGAATTGTAAGATCCGGCATTTTCTCCATAGGTACCACCCACTGCCAAGACCTGATTTTGAATAAAGGAGCAACTAAATTCACTCTCCAGAATAGTCCGATCGGCAGCAGCTGACTGACCATCGTCTTTATCAGGTGCATGATCATAGTGGAGTGAAATCAAGTCTCGGGTTGGATCAAATCGTCCTGAGCCAGATGGAGGAGGGGTAGGCGTAGGCGTGGGAGTTGGCGTGGGATTACTTTGTCCGACCACTGAGAAGGTAAAGGTTTCACTAGCAACTTCACTTCCAGAGCCATTACTACCTGAAAAGGCGGTCACCTGGAGCTGCTTTTCACCACTTACTTTCAGTTGATTCCAAGGAATATAATTCCCATTTTGATCGCCAGCAACTGCGTAAGGATCGACATTTTCAGTTTGAATCACCGATCCATTGGCATCTTTAAACACAACACTGCCCACACTCACCGAAGGATTAGCTCGAAGCGAGAGGTTTGTTGGCAGTTGATTGAGATCCAAGACAGCTCCTGCTGCAATGGTGCTGTAACCTGAGACCACTTGATCAGTATCTGCATTGATCAAAGATAGTGTTATAGAGTTAGCGGGTGTCGGTGTGGGAGTTGGCGTTGGAGTCGGTGTGGGAGTTGGCGTAGGCGTGGGAGTCGGCGTTGGGGTTGCTGTGGGAGTTGGCGTGGGTGTGCTAGATGATCCATTGATGACTTGAAGTGAAAGACTACGCTCGCCAAGTACATCACCTCGAGCCTGTCGTTGGCTATAAGCAGTAGCTCCAATGTCATATTGACCCGGAGTAGGAGACCAGGGCTTATAGTTTTGACCACTGTTCCCTGCAAAGGCAAACGGAGCATAGCTCTCAGTCTGAAAATTAGGATTATTATTTAAGCTAAAGCGTACACTCTGAACATCGTCCTGAGTTTGAGCAACAATATTGATTTTAGGCGTCTGACTCAGATCAATCACGGTATCGTTAACTAGTGGCTCAGCGATGATTTGATCAGTCACAGCATCATAGAGCACAAACCCAGTGATCACGGAATTAACCGGCTCATCCACTGGCTCATCCACCACAATCAGTTCTAAAGGATCGGTGTCAAGGCGAGTCCCCTTACCGTTAGATTGGCTGTAGGCAGAGGCCTCAATGCTGACCACTCCTGGGCTAGGGATCCAAGCATGGTAGTTGCCGTTGGTATCACCCTGTAGAGCATAAGGAGCGTTGTTTTCAGTTTGGTATTTAGACTGGCCATTGAGGGCAAACACCACACTACCAACAGAACCGCTAGTATTCGCTCGAATATTGAGATTTTGGGTGGGTAAGAGCGCTAGGTTGATCTCTTGAAGCTCGGTAATCGTTTCAAAACCTGGGATCACACTATTTGTGTCAGCATTGATTAAACTGAAGCTCGTGATAGATGTAGCAACTAATGAGGTTGACTCCGTGTTGGCTTCAAAAGTGTCTTCAGATGTACTCACTGTTGTATCTGGCTCACTGCCGCACCCACCAAGAATAAGACCCAAGCTCAAACTCAAGCCTAAGGTTAGATGTCGAAATGAATAAGTCATAGATCTCCACATAAAACAACTGAAATAGAAATACACAAACCTGCAACAGCACAAACACCCGTGATCTAATGCCTGATGTCAAGCCTTAGATCAACGCATGATGCCTTAGATCAAACGCATGATTTCAAATAAGCCTGAGTTCACCGATCCGCTTTTGGGGTCAAATTTAATAAGTTTCAGGCTTGATTCTTGTTTTATGGCTTTCCAGATGGGTAGAACAAGAGTATTTGTACTTAGTCTGACTTCAGAAAGAAAGTGACTAACTTTACAATATTCGTTAACTGAGCGAACTTGAAGATATCCTAAACCCAACTCTGAAGATAGATTTAAGCTTTTGAGTGAATGTTCTGAGCTAGATCTAAAATCAGTCGACCTTGTGACAGTAAAGATCAGAGGATACTCGGAGAAGGGATCTACTTTTCAGGATTAAGTTGAGTAGAAGTTGGGATAGTCTGGTGTTAGGTTACAGCCTGTAAACAGCTTTGTAAATCTTTATTCAGATTAGGATTGAGTTAGCAATCAGCAGTAAGTAATTGTCGGCACCAAGGCTTGATCTCTATTTACTTGATCTCTATTTATAGGACTAGTTTGAGTCAGGTTAAGATTGGCGCATCAACCTCTGAATGTCTACTTTATCTAGAGGTCAATCCATCATGACTAAGACCAAGCAGTCGCTTACATTGCAGTGGATCATCGCTTTAGTAACCGTCCTCATTGGGTTGGGCTGGATCACTGCTGTCAGTTCACAATCCTCTCTCAGTTTAATTCAGTCAGAACCTCTTGATCAGGCTCGTGGGGTGTCTATTGCCCAGGTTCTTCAACTACAGTTTGATCAAAAGTTATCACAGGCTATTCAATCTTTAACTATTGAGACTGAACCTGAAACACCTCTGATTTTTGATCTTGATGATGATCGGCTGCTAATTCAAGCGCCAGATGATTGGGACTACAGTACTGATTACACGGTTACGGTACCCTCTCAATTAGCTTTACCCCTAACCCAAGCTATTCAACTGACCTTTAGAAGCGAACCTGAATATACTTACAACCGTGACATTGCCCCTTTACTAGATGCTCATTGTGTAGCTTGTCATCGTCGTGCAGGTCGCCAACCGGTCAATGTCTTAGATACTTATGAAGCGGTCTTGAAGTATGTAACTCCAGGATCTGAAACCAGTCCCTTAATTGATCCCCGCTGGACTCGCCGCCATGCCAATACCTTTTTTGATCCCACAGCAGGTGCCCCCGCTAGCGGGATCAGCCCAGCCCCGATTGGAGTTGGTGGAATTAGTCCAGCCCCCATTGGGTTTGGTCCTGTTAATTTGGGTGGAGCCACCGTTCGTAATCCAGCTATCGCTTATGCTATTAGCAAGGGCCATAATGTATCTGAATTAGGAGTTTGGACAGATTCTCAAGTGGATAGTGTGAAAACCTGGATTGTTCAAGATCAGGCGGCTGAAGATATTGAGAGCTGACCCAGGCTTATGAACTATTCCAAGCCCACGGGAACCAGGCACGAGCTACTGAAACAGCCAATATGATCACAGATGTTTGTAATAAAAGTAACTCTTCTTTAGAAGGCTGTCCTTAAACTGAAGCTGGGGTTAAAGCTAGGGGAGTACCATCAAAGTAATCCGGGATCGGTGCTCCCAAAAGTTGCAGAATCGTAGGTCCTAAATCAACCGCCTGTGCATCAGGTAAAGATCCTGGAGAAATATTGGGTCCTTGAGCTAGCAAAAATCCATCTGATCGATGATGCCCCCCTGTTCGATAAAACGGGATCGGTCCAATCCGTCCTACATCTGGGCTATCAACTACATCAACAACTGCCCGATACCACAACACCACCAGATCTGAGTCTGGTAAGGTAGGATCTTGCTCGTCAGGAGACCGGCGCGTACGATAGACTTTTTCAACAAGGGGTTGACCTGTCCGGGCATCCTGGAGGCGATAGAGCACATCTGTTAGCTGTTGGCATAGATCCTCATAATCAGCTGGATGTACACAACCTTGTCGTTCTCGCCCTTTCAAATTGATCCGGATATGACCATCTGAAAATGCGGGTAAAGCAAACGCTTGCATTTGGGGCCACAGGTCAAGATACCAGGTTGCAGGCATCCAGTTGAGTGGGATCTGGCGACGCTTTAAATCCGCGGGTGAGCGTAAGGCTAGGCGATAAGGAAACAGTTTACGTAAAACCCGCTGCCAGAGGGCGTGTCGAGGCTGTAGCTGCCAAATATGACCTGCCCAAGATCCCCCGACTAGATCAGTGCGAATGGAGGCCGGGGGGATCCCTGGGTGTCCTGGTGCGAGAGCTACACGTCCCTTGAAATTGAAGCGATAAAGCACTTCAGGCAGAATTGCCATACTTAAGATGTCGGTATTGTTAACATTCATACCATGGGCCGAGTATAGGATGACATAGGCCGACTCAGGGATAGTGGTTAACATGGTGGCCAAGGCTTGATCCAGATGGTGGAAACACTGCAGCATTGGATCACCAGAAACGGACGACTCCACTTGGCCAAATAAAGGATGATCCGGCTGACTCAAATGCCAGAGCAAGTGTTCGCACCCATGCGGATCACCAAAGACTGTTAAAAACAGATCATAATCGGCTTTCTGAAGAAAGTCTTGACAGATAGCACCTCGGGTTGAAATACTCTGAAGTGTAGCCTCATATACCCACTTCATATAGGCCTGATCCCACCAAAAGCCGCTGTCTTTTAAGTAAACAGGGTTGGGACCATAGTGTTCAGTTAAGTGTGATAGCAAGCTGGCGGGGATTGAGTGGCTAGGGGTAAAGGGAAAATGGCCACCCCAACCCAAGACCTGCTGTCCCTTGACTTGATCAGATAGGGTAGCCACTGGGAGATCAAAGGTTATCACTTCATACTCGTCGCCTAAGGCATAAAATGGCGGATAGGCTTGATAGTTACAATGATTAGTGCTGGGATCAAATTCAAGGCTGTACGTGTCCGGCTGAAAGCGTTCAATCCCCCAAAATCCCGTTTTAGTGGGTAGGCAACCTGTCCATATGGCAGCCCAGATCAGCTCTGTAAGTGAGGTTTCGGCAGAGACATTTTGATAGTGCACTCTATTTTTGAGGCGGGCATAGACCCCTTGATTTCGCAATCGTTGCAGAGTTGGCAAGTGCCCTTGTGACATCCATTGGTCTAATAAATCGGGGTCGGCAGCATCCCAACCAATCGCAACAACAGGGGATCTCATCCTATACTCTCCCTAAGCCAACCCTTAGATCTTATTACCCTTAGATCTTATTATCGTGTCACAGGCATAGAGAAGTAGCTAATCTAACTTACCCACCCATTAAGACTACGGACCACTTGTCTAAAGATAAGTTCATTGGCTATGGTATAACAAAAGTAACTAGGACTATGATCCATGGGCCCCACTGAGTCTAATGCATTTGAGTCCAATGCAACTTTAGTTCGATTAGATCCAGAACAATTGCTCCAAGCCTATGCAGAGGGCAACCGTGAGTTCAATTATACCGATCTCGAAGGCTGTGACTTGGGTGGTTTTGAACTTATTGCAATTCAGATGAGGGCCTCCAACCTAAACGCTGTCAATTTATACCAGGCTGTTTTGAGTCAAGCTGATTTGAGCCAAACCCAGATACAGAATGCTCAACTATCCGAATCCTATTTCTTAAAAGCCAAGCTAGTACAGACCAACCTTTCTGGATCCAGCTTACAAGGATCTCGTCTAACTCAAGCTAACTTGGCTGATTCTACTCTAAAACAAACTAATCTCAGTCAGGCTCGTTTAATTAAAGCTGTACTAACCCATAGTGATTTGAGTGGAGCTAATCTCCAAAATGTCGATCTCTATGAGAGTAATTTGAATTATGCCTGCTTAGTAGGCACTAATCTAGTCGAAGCTGATCTGAGCAGAGCTAGTTTAATCCAAGCTGACTTAAGCCGTTCTCGAGTTGGGCGGGCTAATTTGACAAAAGCCACTCTGGATCAGGCTAACTTTTATAAAGCTGATCTGGTGAATACTAACTTTACCCAAGCTAGTCTCATTGGAGCGCATTTCGCCGAAGCTAACTTGAGTAATGTTACCTTTGAAGGAGCTAATCTTCAAGATGCGACCTATGATCGAAAGACCTTGTTTAGCAAAGGCTTTGATCCAGCCAGCGTGGGGATGCGATTTATTGATAGTCAGCGGGGAACTCTAGATACCGATCAAAAAGCTGCAAAACCTGCTACAACCAACAACCAGCGGGGAAAAGCTGTTGAACAACTTAAAGCCTCAAAATCATGCCCCGCTTGCGATCTAAGCCAAATGGAGTTGAGTTTTGCGGATCTGGCTGGGGCTGATCTAAATCATGCCAACTTAAACCAGGCAGATTTACGCTTTTCAAATCTCCAGGCAGCTAATTTGGTAGGGGCTACTTTACGGGGAACCAAGTTACGTGGAGCTAAATTGATAGAGGCCATCCTAAGTGGAACCGATCTCCGTGAGGCTGATTTAAGAGACAGTCAAATGATGGGCGCTGTTTACAATGATCAGACCCTATTTCCTGAGGGTTTTGATCCGATTCAGGCTGGCATGAAACTGGCCAGTGCACCTCATCCCCTTTAAATAGACCTATTAGACAGACATAGCGTAGGGGCAGTTGATGTGTATGATCAATACCATCTTATGATCAATGTTTCTACATCAATTCGATTCTTATGAGGAGGGTGGCTATGTTGTTACCAAGAGGCTGGTGGAAACTATCGACCACAGTAGTAGGATGTGCACTTCTGGTATCTGCTTGTAGCCAATCACTTGACACGATCTCCTCTCCAACGCTGTTCTCAGAGGTAGTTCAAGACAGAGTTGAGGCAAGTAGCCTGATCTATCTGGGTAACCCAACCGTCACTGAGATATCGGATGTGGCGATCGCCCTGGCAACTTTGCAACTGGATTCGCCAACCCCACAGGCCATTGCTGATCGAGCTAATGATCTCTTAGACGCGCCTGGTTTGATCAACGTTGCTAGTTTTGATCCCCTACCCACAGCCTGCAACCTGAATTATGTAGATGTTGGTTCTAGCCCCCTGAGCCTTGTAGATGTAGCGGCCCTTTTAGCCCGGATCCAAGTCGGCCCCGATCCAGCCACCCTAGCAACCCGCATCAATGAGTTGTTGGATACGCCCAACTTGGTAACGCTGTCAGACATTACCTTTGTGCCTGGTGTAGCTATCCCTGGACCCTGTCCCTCTCCCAGTCCTAGCCCGTCTCCAATCTCTAGCCCCAGCCCGTCTCCGATCCCTAGCCCCAGTCCCTCTCCGATCCCTAGCCCTACACCATCAACCTTTACCATCAGCCCTGAAGTGACGGCACTGGGAGGTAATATCCAAATTTCAGTTGAGATTCCATTTTTAATGTTCACAATACCTAATTTAGAAGTAGGAGGAGTCTCTTATTTTCAAAATTCTATTGAACTTTACTCTGGATTTACCACCTACCTAGTTAATTTAGAAGATGCATTCACTTTAATAACTTTTGATCAAGTCGAAATCACGGGCTTAACAGCGTCTGACTGTATTATTGTCCATCAAGCTAATCAGGATCCAGCTCTGGCGGCTAGTCGTCTCGGGGCTTCAGCTGCTTGTATACCTGGAAGTTGATAGTTGTTGCCTTAAAGATATCAGATGTTTAAACCCGTGAAGCCTATGGAAGAATAGGCAGATCAGGTCTATTGAGGATTCTCGGTGACCAGGAGTAGCTGGACTAGCTCGTTGATGACTCGATCTGGATCAATTGGAATCACCTCCTTCCCATGCATGCCTTCTTGAATAATGACAAAATGCACCAGTGTTCCAATGAAAATGCGAGCAGCTGCTTCTGGATCTGACAAACGTAGGTTAGAGCAGGAGGCTAGATACTGACTTAAGGCCTCAAAAGCAGGTTTTTCTACAGTATTGACAAAGAGTTTCCCCAAGTGTGGGAAGCGTCCTGCCTCAAACATCAGTAATCGCATAAACGCAATCAGCTGTGGATTTTGAGTCACTTTCGCCATCATCATCTGGGCTATTTGACGTAGCGCTGTCTCTGGATGCAGATGCTGGGTATCCAGATCTTGTAGCCGAAAGATTAAACTGAGTTTTTCATGGGCAATCCCTTCAATTAAGGCCGAAAACAGGGACTCTTTATCTTTGAAGCGAGCATAGAGAGTAGATTTCGATACGCCTGCTGCTGTGGTAATCCGATCCATACTTGCTCCTGAGTACCCATTGGCTAGAAACTCCTGCATGGCTCCCCTCAGGATCGCCTCATCTTTGCTCTGACTACCTGATTTGCCTTGCTGACGAGATTTGACCATCTTTCCCTCTTGCACCTTAACCCTCTTACACCTTGACGATGTCGAACCAAACCGTTTAGTTTTAAATTATCGAACTGTACCGTTTAGTTTGGTGTTATTTAAGATATTATTGGAGATCAGGCGATGGTGTCAATGCAGCCAATTTCAGAGCCTTCGCAATCTAGAGGGCCCCGTCTAGTGTTTTTGAGTCTATGCTGCCTGCTTGTCGCCACTGGGATCAGCGTAGGATGGACTAGGTGGGGGGCCTCTCGATCTGAGCTGGAGATCCAGGACATTGCGCCCCCTGTGCTATTGACGCTCTCAGCTTTGGGCCATGTGGAACCGATGGGAGAAGTGATCCAGCTTTCTGTTCCTAGTTCTTCAGGTAGCAACCGAGTTGAGGCGTTACTAGTTACTGAAGGATCTTGGGTAGAGACTGGCCAAGTGATTGCCGTATTGGACAGCCATGATCGGCTAGAAGCAGCTCTGGAGCAAGCAAAAGGACAACTGCAAATTGCAGAAGCTGTCCTAGCACAGGTCCAGGCAGGAGCCAAACAAGGCGAGATCCAGGCTCAACAGGCAACCATCACCCGATTGGAAGCTGAAATCCATAATCAAATTCAGGCTCAGGAGGCTACCGTCGCACGGCTGCAGGCGGAAAGGAACAATGCGCAGGCGGATTTTAAGCGGTATCAAGATCTATTTGAGCAGGGTGCAGTCTCGGCTTCCGAACGGGATCGGTTTGCCTTAGCTCTGGAGGCGGCTGATAAACAGGTGTTGCAAGCTCAGGCTGAACTGAACCGTTTGCAATCGACTGAACAACCTCAACTGGCAGAGGCTAGAGCCACCCTTGAGCAGATCCGCGAGATCCGACCTGTGGATGTGCGGGTGGCAGCAGCGGAGGTAATGGCACAACGGGCTGCTGTACAACAAGCTCAGGCTGAACTCGATCTAGTTTTTGTTAGGGCTCCCCAAGCAGGACAAGTCCTTGAGATCCATACCCATCCTGGTGAGATTGTCAGTGAAGCTGGAGTAGTAGAGATCGGTCAAACTGACCAGATGGCTGTAGTGGCTGAGGTCTATGAGAGTGACATTGACCAAGTAACTATTGGCCAGCGAGCCCAGATCTTTGCTGATTCCTTCTCTCAACCCCTGGGCGGAACAGTAGAACGGATCGGACTGAAAGTAGAACGACAACAAGTGATCAATACCGATCCCTCAGCTAACACAGACTCACGGGTCATTCAGGTACGAATTGCCCTAGATCCCGAATCTAGCCGTAAGGTGGAAAGCCTCACTAACCTGCAGGTCACAGCGGAGATCCAACGATGAAAACAACCCAATCACCAGAAAAATCAGTCGCTATACCTCAATCATCTCCCTCAATGCCAAAACCTCCAAATTGGTGGCAGCAGGTTTGTGAGCGGACGCCTCTAGGTTGGCTGCAGCTCAAGCGCAATCGCTCACGGATGGTGGTGGCAGTGGCAGGGATTGCGTTTGCAGATCTATTATTGTTTGCCCAGCTGGGTATCCAGGCTGCCTTATACAACAGCAACACCCTATTAATCCAAAAAATGAAGGCTGATATTGTGATCCGTGGCAGTCAGTATCGTAATCTCTCCTTCCCCACCACATTTGCCAGGCGGCGACTTTATCAGGCTCAAAGTTTACCGGGTGTGGCCTCAGCTGATCCTCTCTATCTTGGCTCGATCAATTGGCTCAATCCTCAGACCCGTGAGAAGACCCAATTAACTCTGCTGGGCCAAGATCCGGAACACTCTGTGTTAGAAATTCCAGACATTGACCACCAGAGAGAGCAACTGAAGATCCCTAATGTTGTCTTACTTGATCAGCTTTCACGTGGCGACTATCAAGAAGTACTGGCAGAGATCAATCAAGGAGAAAGCGTTACCACAGAGATTGATCGACAGACTGTAACTGTAACCGGAGTTTTTCCTTTGGGGGCTTCTTTTGCTACAGATGGGACATTGGTTGCCAGCCAAACCACGTTCTTAAGGCTATTCCCTAACCGATCAGCTGGTCAGGTTTCCCTGGGCTTGTTACAAGTAGAGCCTGGTTATGATCCAGAGGTAGTAGCCCACCATCTGCAGCAGATCTTGCCTGAAGATGTCATCGTACGTAGCTATGAAGGCTATCTAGAGGATGAGTTAGCCTATTTTGCCCAGCGTTCACCTATCGGGATTGTCTTTGGATTTGGAGCGGCTATGGCCTTTGTCGTAGGCATGGTGATCGTATTCCAAATTCTGTCTACTGATGTGAATGATCACATGGCGGAATATGCCACTTTCAAGGCTATGGGGTATCGGGATCGATATCTCTTGATTGTTGTGTTCGAGGAAGCCGTGATTCTGGCTCTTTTAGGATTTTTGCCTGGATTAGGGTTAGCCCTTGCTCAGTATGCTTTAGTCCGTCGTGCGGCTTCACTTCCCTTAACCATGACCGGCGCGCGTCTCATCTTTGTTCTGGTACTCACTATTCTGATGTGTGTGATCTCTGGAGTTTTTGCTAGCCGTCGTTTGAGTTCAGCAGATCCCGCTGATATTTTCTAGCCTGATCTCGTCTTAGTGGTCTTAATCGCCCTTGACATTGTTAGAGCTTTCGGAGTTAAGAATGATACCTCCCTTTATTGCTAAGAATGCTGTCATTGCAGTTGAGCATTTAGATCATTTCTTTGGTCAAGGACAGATACGTAAACAGGTGTTATTTGATATCAATCTCAATATCTTGTCTGGAGAGATTGTGATCATGAATGGGCCTTCTGGCTCAGGGAAAACTACTCTACTTACTCTCTTAGGGGGACTGCGTTCTGTCCAGTCTGGTAGCCTCAAGATCCTGGGTCAGGAGCTTTATGGATCCTCTTCAGAAGGACGAGTCCAAGTTCGCCGACACATGGGGTATATCTTTCAAGCCCATAACCTTCATCACAGCCTGACGGCCCTACAAAATGTAATGATGGGGTTAGAAATGCATGCAGCCTACTGCCGCCGAGAGCGAGAACAGCGAGCTAGTGAGATCCTCACTCAAGTGGGCTTAGTAGAACGCCTTCACTACTATCCAGACAACCTATCAGGTGGTCAAAAGCAGCGAGTTGCCATAGCCCGAGCTTTGGTGAGTCATCCCCGTATCGTTTTAGCTGATGAACCTACTGCTTCTTTGGATAAGCAATCTGGGCGGGATGTTGTGGAGATTATGCAACGATTAGCACGAGAGCAGGGGTGTACTATTTTACTGGTGACTCATGACAATCGGATTTTGGATGTAGCCGATCGGTTGATCTATCTGGAAGATGGACGTTTAATCCGGGATGGTCAGTTAGAAGCTACAGCCAAGTCTTAGGTCTATCCTGGTTGGGAGACAGGTCATCTGTAACAAGGTATGGTAACTACACCAGATCGTGAACGCCATTGAGAACTTGAAGTATACTTTGCAAAGGGATATCCACTAGATCGAGTCGATGAGTAAGTTCATAACCTAATTCATAAATGGCTTTTTCTAAACGGTAAGCATCCAATAAGATCTTAAGTTCTGTAGGATCATGAGGTAAAAAGGTAGATTGGTAAGCACTTTCAAAATAATGCTTCATAAATACCGTATCAACCCAGAATCGCCAGAAGCGAGCCCAATGCATCATCATGGCCTGATTGTCATCATGCATCATACCACTGGTGCCTAAACGTCGTTGACTCAAACTCACAGCATACTGAAAAGAGAGTAAGATGCCAGCTATATCTTGAATAGGGGAGCGTTTGGAACGTTGTTCAATTAAAGTTCGAGTGGGTTCACCTACAAAATCAATTACAAAGTCTTTTCCAGTAAATAAAATTTGTTCTAAGCGATAATCACCATGGCAACGGATCTTAAAAGCTGAGATCTTTTGCTCTCTGATCTGCAAAAAACGGTAGTCAATTTCGCCTCGGAGTTGATCCACTTGTTCAGCTAGCTGTTGAGTTGAAGCTGATAATTGAGGCTTAGCTTGGTTGAGTAATGGCAATACTTGCCCAGCCAACGTTCGCATCGATTGGTAGATCGAGCGCTGATATAAAGTGGAAAAAGCTTCCGGAGCAAACACAGAGGAGGATGCCGCTGCTAAAACCTGATGAAACTCGGCCGTGCGTTGACCTAAGAGTCGGGCTGATTCCAAATAAGACCCAATCATTTCATAGGCCAACTCAGGTACCTCTAATGCAAGTTGTTCCAGTAAAGTGGGCTTAGGAATGGCAACCGGTTCAATTTCCGTATGAGTTGTCCAGATTTGTTCAAAATATCGATCCAGTTCATCAAGGGTGTAATGCCAAGCGTCTCCCTCATGAGCGATGTGGGTTTTAAGAATACCTAACGTAATTGAAGCAGTTAGTCCTTGGCTATATTCTATAGATCCCACCACTGCAGCACTATGCTCCCAATTCACTTGTTCTGTTAGGTAACACCCTATTTCAAGCTCTGGATGAGGCCCATCCACCAGTTTACGAAAGATCTCTAAACTCAGCTGGTCCCCGTAGTGGATCTGAGGATTGGCTTGTTCTATGTGACCCCCATGTGGCTCTAGAACACTATCAGCCAAACTCATTTGAAGTTGAGAGCGCAGTTGAGTTGAGGCGGTGTTGAGCACTCCGAGGCGGCCTGTATAGCGACTACCTTGGAGGATCATTTGCATCAAAGCCACTAAGAAGTGTCGATCAGCTAGGGCATCGCACAAAATCCCTTCACTTTGACCTTGAACTGTTAATTGAGCCACTAGGGTATAAGGGTAATCCATACGAACCGGTATCCCTTGATCACCACTTAAAAATGTTAAAGGCAAGACATACTTTTGTGGATCACCTTCATTGAATTCCACTTTAATCAGAGCTATAGTAGCTTCTCGATCTTCGTAGGGTATAGAAATGAGATCGAAGAGTTCTAGTGATTGAATGGCTTTTGACTTAGCCGTAAACCACTGGCAGTGATAGAGATAGTCAGTCAGGATTTGCTCAAGTGTGGGCCGAAATTCTGGTTGAAAAATATGGGTCCAGTGGTTGAGTACCCTTAGAGCAGGTAGTTGACGCTCTTTGTAGATCGATTGCTCTTGGGTCTGAGGCTCTAATGATAGCCAGTAAAACGTATGGGAGGCTAAAGTCAGTAAATAAGGCCGCTCACTGGAAATCACTGGCAACTCAGACCGACCAAAAATATCAATGGGGACCAGCCCCTCAAACATAGCTAGATCTAATTCTACACATTGCATATATCGAGCTAAATTAGCTACCACTAAGATTCGTTGCTCACCCAAGCTCCGGACATAAGCTAAAACTTTTCGATTCTGGGGATATAAAAATTCAAAATCACCCCAGCCAAAGGCTTGATATCGCTTCCGTACAGCAATCAAACGCTTCATCTTCCACCAGAGCGAGTTAGGATTGGCCTGCTGAAATTCAACATTTAGCGATTCGTAGTGATACTCAGAATCAATAATGACAGGCAGATAGAGCTTCTGGGGATTAGCCTTTGAAAACCCTGCATTCCGATCGGCACTCCACTGCATCGGGGTTCTCACCCCATTTCGATCACCTAAGTAGATGTTATCACCCATCCCAATTTCATCTCCGTAATAGATGACAGGAGTACCCGGTAGGGAGAATAACAACCCATTCATCAATTCAATCAAACTCCGATTATTCCCTAATAATGGGGCTAACCGCCGCCGGATGCCTAAATTGACCCGAGCCTGCGGATCTTGAGCATACCGGCTATACATGTAGTCTCGATCTTCATCTGTCACCATCTCCAATGTCAGTTCATCATGATTGCGTAGAAAAATAGCCCACTGACAAGTCTCTGGAATGGCGGGTGTCTGATCCAAAATATCAATAATGGGAAATCGATCTTCCATCTGTACCGCCATAAAGAGACGTGGCATCAATGGGAAATGAAAATCCATATGACATTCATCACCCTCTCCAAAGTAAGCTACAGCATCTTCTGGCCATTGATTGGCTTCAGCCAACAACATCCGATCGCCACCATACTTTTCATCAACATGTTGACGTAATCGTTTCAAGAAGAGGTGAGTTTCTGGCAGGTTTTCACAATTGGTCCCTTCTCGTTCATATAGATACGGCACAGCATCAAGCCTGAGACCATCTACGCCCAGATCAAGCCAGAAATCTGTGACTTCAATAGCCGCTTGTTGAACAGCAGGGTTATCATAGTTTAGATCGGGCTGATGATAGTAAAACCGGTGCCAGTAATAAGCCTGAGCCACTGAGTCCCAGGTCCAATTAGAACTTTCAAAATCCTGAAAAATGATTCGAGCCTCACGATATCGCTCGCGAGTATCACTCCAAACATAAAAGTCTCGTTCTGGCGATCCAGGGGGAGCATGGCGGGATCGTTGAAACCAGGCATGTTGATCAGAGGTATGATTTAAAATCAATTCAATAATAACTCGGATATCTCGATCATGGGCGGCCTGAAGAAAGGCTTTAAAGTTATGCAATGTGCCATAAATGGGATTGACATCGGTAAAGTCAGCAGTGTCATAGCCATCATCTCGCAGGGGGGACGGCGTAAAGGGTAATAACCAGATTGCGGTGATCCCCAAATCTTGCAAATAATCGAGTTTATTCATTAATCCCTGAAAATCACCAATCCCATCCTCATTGCTATCGGCAAAGGCTCGAACTGAAGCTTCATAGATAATGGCGTCTTTAAACCAAAGCTGTGGATTGAGTGAGATAGAAGAAGAGGAAGTTAGAGTAGATTCGATCATAGAAGTCCAACGCCGTCTGGATAACAAGATAATCCTTGACCCAGCTCAGTAACTACCTTCAAGGCCTGAGCCAAGACTAATCTAGGGTTATCGTACCAGGAGATCTGAACTTAAGCTGCGACACCAGTCATTTATCAGGGATTCATGAGGGCTTCGGTAACATCAGTAAACGGTCGTTGAAAGGTAAAAGCTTGGGGGCTAGGGCCATACTGGTTGAGGTATTCCAACCTTTGCTGAGCTTCTAACAGACTAGGTCTATGGCCAACCAGAATCCACCACAGAGCCAAATGGTTACCCGGAAGCGGTTTAAACCACTAATGCCGTTGGCGCATGATGGTTCTGTGAGCACCCTGATAAACATAAGCGTGTAGATGATCAAGGGTCTCCCAGACAGACAAATTTACCAATATATCCTCATCAAAGGGTCTGAACGCCGTTGCATGACCCTGATCCGATTGCAATCGCCAGACAAACCCCGGACTCTGCTCAGCCAAGCTGTTGATCTCATCTAAAGCTTCTACAAACTCTGTCATGAGGGGATCATCAAGAGGGGCTCGAGTTGAGCAATGTTGATTTGGGCTAGATGATGATGGGTCATTTTACACCTGATCCGTCATTGAACAGTGTGCTTAGTGTCGGCTTTGTCCTGGATTATGGCTTGTAAAAATGTGCAGATTGATACTGGCTTGGGGTTAGTCCCGTGTAGAGCCGAAATGTTTTGGTGTAGTGACTTTGATCAAAAAAGCCACATTCTGCTGCGGTCGCTGTGATAGAGCAGCCTTGTTGGAGTAGGCGCTTCGAGATCTCAACCCGTTGAATCTGTTTTAAACGATGTTGACTCAAGCCATAAGTTTTTTTGCTAACCCGAAATCGTTGATACCGACTTAATCCCTGATCAAAATCTATCTCGTTACATCCAGATAAAGGAATCCGAGTTTCGGTTCTGAAGGATTGAATAGACGCCGTCTTGATCAATTGCGCAACGACTTGAATTAAATTGAAAGAGCTGGAGTTTGTTGGTGTTTGGAGCCAGTGCTGGGCTAAATTGTTAAACTGAGTCACATCCATCAGGCCTATTTTGACCGTGGTGGTGGTGTACAGCGTTGGATCTAGATACAGAACACCAAATTGAAAAGCAGACGCTCGATCAGGATTACACAAATGAGGGACACCAGGAGGAATTGCCATAAAGTGCCCCTGAGCTAACTGGACATGTTGTTGCCCCAGATCAGCCGTTGTGGTGCCAGCAATCACGAAGGCTAATGAGAAGTCTTGGTGAGCATGAAACCGAGTTGCACAATGGCTTGATCCGTATTTGAATTCAATGCGAGGATCGTTAGGATGTCGATAGACTTGGGTTGCTAACCTCTCATTAAGCATAGGTTTTTACCGGTTGCCTGCCTACTTAGATCCAATCATAAAACCCACTAAATTAGGCTGCTCGCGTGCGAACTTGATCCTAAAGCGCTTACCATAGAGTGATTCAATAGCCACTAGTAATGAAGAGAATCCCGTGGATTACAAAAGCACTCTAAATTTGCCACAGACGCCTTTTCCGATGAAAGCAGACGCTGCCAAGCGAGAACCTGCTATCCAAGACTTTTGGCAACAAGACCAGATCTATCAGCGACTGTCTCAAACCAATCCTGGAGATCGCTATATCCTACATGATGGGCCTCCCTATGCGAACGGCGATATCCACATGGGACATACTCTAAACAAAATTCTTAAAGATATTATTAATAAGTACCAAATCCTTCAAGGTCGTAAGGTTAAGTATGTACCGGGTTGGGATTGTCATGGGCTACCGATCGAACTGAAAGTACTCCAAAGTATGACAGCAGAGCAGCGCCAGCAGTTGTCTCCGCTGAAACTTCGTTATAAGGCTGAAGAGTTTGCTAAAAAAGCGATCGCCCGACAAAAATCTGGATTTCAACGACTAGGGGTTTGGGGAGATTGGGAACATCCTTACTTTACTTTCCAGCCTGAGTATGAAGCAGCTCAAATTGAAGTATTTGGTGAAATGGCCCTAAAAGGCTATATCTATCGAGGGTTAAAACCTGTCCATTGGAGCCCCAGTTCAAAAACGGCCCTAGCTGAAGCTGAGTTGGAGTATCCTGAGGGGCACACGTCTCGCAGTATCTACGTTGCCTTTCCCCTCCACACTTTAAGTGCCGAAGCACAACCTTTATTACAAGACTACATGCCCCATTTAAGAGTCTTGATCTGGACAACAACCCCTTGGACCATCCCAGGTAACTTAGCCCTCTGCTTCAATCCTAAGTTAACCTACGCTGTAGTTGAATCAAGTACGCATGGGTTGCTCCTGATTGGGGCCGATCTGCGAGACTCTTTGGAAGTCACTTTGGAGACAGCATTAGAGGTGAAAACAACTCTACCCGGTGTGGCTCTGGATCGGTCTGAAGGTAAACATCCCCTCTTTGATCGGCCTAGTCTCTGTGTGATGGCTGATTATGTAACCACTGACTCTGGAACCGGCATTGTGCACACAGCACCAGGTCATGGTGAAGATGACTTTAAAACAGGACAAAAATATGGCTTGCCGATCCTAGTTCCGGTTGATGAAGATGGCATCTTTACCACAGAAGCTGGTGAACCCTTTGTGGGTCTAAATGTGCTAGGCAAAGACAAAGTTCATAGCGGTAACCAAGCCGTGATCGAAGCTCTGACTGCTAAAGGATCACTTTTGAAAGAGCAACTCTATGAGCACAAATATCCCTATGACTGGCGCACCAAAGAACCCACCATTTTTCGGGCCACCACGCAGTGGTTTGCTTCAGTGGCAGGGTTTCGGGACATAGCATTAAAGTCAATTGAAGCGGTACAGTGGATCCCAGCTATTGGCCAAAATCGGATTACTCCCATGGTTCAAGAGCGAAGTGATTGGTGTATCTCACGACAACGAGCTTGGGGTGTCCCGATTCCTGTCTTTTATGATGAAGAAACGGGTGATCCCTTGCTGACTGCTGAAACGATCCATCACATCAAAGAGATCTTTAAAGTTGAAGGATCTCACGCTTGGTGGAAGCGATCGGTAGAAGAGCTATTACCTGAGGCTTATCGCCACAATGGACATACGTACCGCAAGGGCATGGATACGATGGATGTCTGGTTTGATTCAGGCTCCTCTTGGGCGGCTGTGTGCCAAACTCGTGATCTAGGCTATCCGGTTGATTTGTATCTAGAAGGCTCAGATCAACATCGGGGGTGGTTTCAGTCCTCGTTACTCACATCGGTAGCAGTTCATAATCAAGCCCCCTATAAAGCCGTCCTGACCCATGGCTTTGTCTTGGACGAAAAAGGCCAAAAAATGAGCAAATCTCTGGGGAATGTCGTTGATCCTTTAATTGTGATCAATGGTGGCAAAGACCTTAAAAAAGAGCCTGCTTTTGGTGCTGATGTCTTACGATTGTGGGTTTCTAGTGTGGATTACAACAGTGATGTGCCTCTAGGGACCACTATTTTGAACCAAATGGCTGATGTCTACCGCAAGATCCGAAACACCGCCCGGTTTCTGTTGAGTAATCTATATGACTTTGATCCGGCCCAAGATGGCCTACCCTACGATCAATTATCGGATCTAGACCACTACATTTTGCACCGTGCCCGTGAGGTTGGGACTGAGATCCAAGCCGCCTATGAAAGCTATCAGTTCTTTAAATTCTTCCAAGCTGTACAAAACTTTTGTGTTGTTGATCTATCCAACTTCTACTTAGATATTGCCAAAGATCGGCTTTATATCAGCCATGCTCAATCCAGTCGGCGGCGTCAGTGTCAGACCGTTTTGGCTGTTGTGTTGGAGATGATAGCTAAGTCGATCGCACCTGTGTTATCTCATATGGCTGAAGAGATCTGGAGCCATATTCCGTATCCCAAGTCATCGCCATCCGTTTTTGAATCAGGGTGGGTCCAATGGCCTGATCGTTGGCATCAACCCCATTTAGCCGAGAAGTGGGCAGTACTTCGAACCCTCAGGTTAGAAGTCAATAAAGCTCTAGAGGAAGCCCGTACTGCCAAATTAATCGGATCTTCAACAGAAGCTAAGGTCACCTTGACAGTCAACAAGAGTGATCTGGAAAGTCTGTTGATGGCTTACCAGAGTGATTTGCGCTACTTACTGATTGTGTCTCAGGTTGAGGTCCTTAAAGGCGAGGCCGATCTGGATATCTCTGTTGCCAAGGCAGAGGGAAGTAAGTGTGTACGCTGCTGGAACTTTTCAACTCATGTAGGTGAATCGGCTGAGCACCCGGAGCTGTGTGAGCGCTGCATTGATGCCTTGGCCGGTCAGTTCTGATCCCATCTGATCAGACCTACGTCCTGACTCTAGGATTTTAATCTACACAACAGTCCAACACAGGGACATTAGCAAGATGTTCAAGTTCCAGTAGTTGCAAGAGTTGATTCCACTCAGGTTGGAAAGATGCTGTTTCTCGCTGAGATCTAGCCAGTAGCATTAATTGGTCATGACTCAGACCTTGAATGTGAAACAGTCTTGATCGAGTGTCTAGGGACAAGGTAGGTGTTAGCTGTTGAGTTAAACTCGGACTTTTGATTCGATAGATCTCCCCTTGAAGGATAGGGTTACGGGCTGGGTCTGGCTGACAAACGAGCTCGATACCCCATTGATAATGATCTCCCTCTTGCAGTGTTGCCGGTAAGGCCACCTCGATTAAGCCAGCCTTGCCATCATGAGAGAATGAATAGCGTTGCTCATCAGCTACTACTAGTAAATCAGTAGACTCTGGTAGCTCAGGCACATAGATCAACACCGATGGCTGGGCCACAACGGTTAGAATCTCTCCCGATTTTGGCATTAAACCCACCAGCGAGGCTTCTGCAGTGCCACACCACCGATGGCTTCGTCTGCCTCCTGGAACTACCGCATTAGGCCGATCAGTCGCTAGAGGGATGAAAGGATTGAACGTGTCTTGGTGGTGAAGCAGTCGATCGAGTTGAGCTTGAGTATTTTGAATAGCAACAGTGGCTAAAGAATCTCCAGGTTGAATGGCTTCGGCTCGCGTAAAGTGAATCAATGCTGTTGACAGATCACCTTGAATAACAGCTTCATAGCCTTGCTCCATTAAAGTGTCGTAAGAGTCTTGTAACCCTGACTGCGCTTGAGCTGAGATTCCAGGCCCAGTCAGCAGTAAGAGCATCATTAGCATCCAGATTGTGTTCATAACCAGTTACCTACCATAATGAATGGCGCCCAATAAAAGGGATGTTGATAGAGTTGACTATGTAGCAAACTTAACTGAGCTTGTTGTAAAGCGGCGGCCCGTCCCTCTGATCCTTGAACTAACTGTTGATAAAACACATTCATTAATTCACCTGTGGAACTATCGTCTACAGCCCAGAGACTAGCCAGGGTGCTATCTGCTCGAGATCTCACGGCTATACCAGCCAGTCCTAAGGTGGCCCGATTATCGCCCTGGGCGGTTTCACAGGCACTTAGGGTTAACAGAGCCATCCGATCGTGATCAGAGTCTTGGGCAAGTAATTGTTCGAGTTGTGGAATATCGAGTCGATCATCCCAGGTCAAGATGAAGGTTTGATCAGCATAAGAACTAAATTGACCGTGGGTGGCCAGATGCATCATCGTATAGGTTTCTTGCTGGAGCTGTTGCTGGAGTTGGGGAACCGTAAACCTAGCATTGAGCAGTTGAAAGCTAGGGACATGAGAGGCAATAGCCACGATCTCCTGAGCCACATGGGGTAGTTCTTTAAAGCCCTGACGTGCTTCACTAAGGCCAGCCTGTAGAGATCGTTGGCCTGATTCTGCTAGTGAACGAGGCACCACTAACTTGAGTCCTGGCGCGACAGCTATCGTAAACTGCTCAATTAAAAACTGTTGTTTGAACTGATCATATAACCCAGCCATGGGCGTATTTCTGAGGTCACCATCCAACACAAACACTAGCCGTTTGATGGCTTGATCCCTTAACTGTTGACCCATCGGGCGAATCAACCAGTCATAAACTTGCTGAGCAGGCTGCAAAAAACGGGTTGGATCAATAACTCGGGCTAACTCCTGACGCAGTACCTGCAGCGTCTGTTGGACTTGATCCCTAGCAATAGCCGTGTAAAAGGTTTGAATCGTCTGATCTGGAAAGGTAACAATGACTTGTAATCGTTCAGATAAAATAATGGGGTAGATCACAACAGCTTCGCTGTCAAGGTTTTCAAGAGTTTGAAGAGCCGGTTCAGAGATTAAATTTAAGCAACTATCTTGAAAAAAATTGTTTAACTCAGCTAGTTGCAGTGCCTCGATCACCTCTCGAGCTTGAGTTAACCGTGCAGAGTCTACAGGCTCAGGCTGGACCAAAGCCTCAACATAGCCACGGTAAATAGGTTCAATTTGATCTCTAAAGGAAAAGCGAAGATTCACATTTAAACTTTCTGGATAACGGCGTAAGGTTTGGATTGTCTGGTAAGCACCCGCATAGGCGACTAACGATTGATCCCACCGGGATTGCTGCTGCAAGATCTGAGCTAACAAAGCCTGCCAGCGATAACTTTGCTCAGGGGCTGGGATCGCTTGAGCTTGAAATAAAGCCCTCTCAGCCAAGGCTTGGGCCTGTGACCAGTCACTGTGTTCAACGAAGAGTTCAGCTTGTAGCCCTAAACTAAAGGCTTGATAGCGGGGATCGTCTAGCTGATGAGCTTGATCATAAGCTTGCTCTGCTACTGCTAAGACTGTGGGCAAGGTAGGTGTTTGGCTCAGCTGATAGAGTCTATTTAAAGTTTGAGCCAATTGCAACAAAACAATGACCGATGATCGACTGATGGATACTTGTGATCCCTGTTGAAGTAGATCTGGCCAGAGTGAGGCGATAATGGTCTGACTGGTTTCTAAAAGGGTTGTATTTTGAGCTTGAGTGGCTAGCTCTAGCTGATCTACATAAAGGATCAATTGGAAGGCCTGCTGCTGTAATGATGGAGACTGCTGCTTCCATGAAGACTGTACATAGCTTAGAGCGGTATTGATCTCGATCTGAGCCGTTTGAAGATCACCAATGGCTTGGGCTAAATAAGCTAATTGATGATGAGTATAACCCAGTTCGATCTGGAGCAAGGCTGGATCGCTCTCTGAGGGCAATTGATTGAGAGCCTGTTCCAGGAGTTGCTTGGAGTCTTGCAGTAAGCCCAAAGAGCGGAAAGCCATGGCTAAACTGGTCACTGCTCCTATTTGTAAAGGTGAGGGGGGTGGGAGAGCGTCTAGATCATGTTGTAATCGCTCCAGAAGTTGACGAGCTTGTTGATTCAGTCCCAGTGCCTGTAAGGCTTGAGCTTGATTGATCTGGCTGCCAATAATACCCTGTTGATCATTGAGTTTTTGATAGATAGGTGTGGCTTGTTGCCAGAATTGCAGAGCTGCTGTGGCATTGCCTTGAGCTAGTCGCAAGTGACCTTGAGTCGTGATAGCTTGAGCTTGAATGGCCAGCCAGTTTAGTGTGGATGGAACACTATCGCTTTGTTGAAGAAGAGTAAAACTTTGTTGTAAGCTGGCCTCTGCTTCAGACCAATGACTGATCGCTTGCCAGGCACTAGAGAGATGATTGAGGATTCGGGCTTGGTTGAGCCGATCACCTGATTGCTTGTAACCCAAATGAGCTTGAGACCAAAGAGTAATAGCTTGGTGATACTGCTCCTGTTGGTAAGCTGACCATCCTTTGACAAACAGAGTTTGTGGATCTAGGTTTGTGAGATGGTCTACTACTAGGCTCTCCTGACTCCAGCTTGGGGTAGCCAATCCGACGCCAAACATCAGTGAGGTGAGCATAAAGTAGCGACGTGACTGGGTAGAATAATGATTGAGCATCACAGCAGCTGTCTTAAGTAGAAGGACAAGGGATATAAAGTGCTGCAGAGTCTAGAGGCCGATCAGAGTTGTCAGAGGTAGTAGCTGGTTCTGATCGAGGGCCTAGGTCTTGCCAAAGGTAAGATGGCATTGATAAAGGAATGGCGGCAGTGGTATGGCGTCCGGTAATTAAGAAACTAGAGACTTGGGGATTGAGCTGACAAACATTGACCACTAGATCATCGAGCCTAATAATGTCATCTGGCAGCAAAACTGAATCTGAGAAGTCAAGAGCAGGCGTTTCAATCTCGACGGTGCCGCTAAACTCAGGACCTAGGTCTGAAGTAGCCGTGATATCACTGTCAGGCGTTAGACCCTCTCGAAAGGTAGAACCCACGATACCCTGAGCTTGGATCTTAATTTGTCCACCTTGAGCAGCTTCAGCATTGGCTGTAATATCACTGTTTCCAATCGCAACTAAGGTATCCGTTGTAATCTCAATATTACCGCCCACCGCAATGCCTTCAGCATTCGTAGTGATACGGCTTTGTTGGTTTAACAATAACTGTTCACTATCAATTGCAATGTTGCCACGGCCTGATTCTGTTTCTCCAATCAGGCTAGCCCCTTCGTCTAGTTGAATGGATCGGGCCTGAATCAGCAGATTACCTGCAGTAGAGGTTGCCTCATCATTACGGGAACTGACACTGATCACAGCCTCTTCAAACATGATCAGTTGATCAACTTCAATTCTTAGGTCACCCCCCTGACCGATGGCATCTGGTTGTACGTTAGAGAAAATACCACCAAAGAATTGCCCCTGACTGGTTAAGAAGGTGCCATTAATAGCCAGTGTTTGACCTTGGATGACAATAGATCCAGCATCGCCAACCCCAAAGGTACTAGAGGAAATCTGGGCACCCTTTTGAATCCTTATGTGTTCAGCCTTGATCCGAATAGCACCTCCCTGTCCTGTATTCTTAGGCCCTAGTTGTGAATAAATACCACTAGCAGTACTGCCAATACCACCCTCTAAGATCAAGTTTTGGGCTTCGATCTCAAGCTGGTGTTGGGAGTTAGGTATAGCTTGTGAAGAGTTGGGATCTACAGCCGATGTTAGAGAAGGTCTCAGCGATAAACCCGGTTGTTGTATTGGCGGCGGTTGATTAGTCGGTATGATCCGAGGCGTTGGGATAGTGTCGGAAGCTGGTGTGGGTACTGGGGCTGGTTGACTAGTCGGGTTAGGTAATGGTGGTAGTTGATTAGTTGGGTTAGGGTTAGGAGGTAGCGATGGGACTGCGGCTGGTTGAGTTGTTGGTACAGGTAACGGTGGATCTGTCGGTAATGGGTTAAGAATAGGGGTTGGGACTGG
>CAYSWV010000064.1:0-27471 GCA_964434865.1 uncultured bacterium | reverse complement strand
AATTAGTCTTTGCTAGAATCCAAATCTACTCACAAGTATCGTGGCTATGCAAACGCTAATCCGGGAACCAGAGAAGGATCCGGTCCTCCACCTATGGACAAGAGAGGACTATCATCAGATGGCGGCAGCAGGCTTGTTTCTAAATAAACGGGTTCAGCTGATCGAGGGACAGGTGGTTGAAATGAGTCCGATGAAGAGTGCTCCCGCCGCCGCGATCAACTTTACCGTTGAAGTCCTGAGATCTCTTCTCCCCTCTGGGGTGCACATTCGCGAACAACAACCTTTGGTCTTGAGCCCCACATCAGAGCCGGAACCCGATGTTGCCATCGTTGCTGGCACGATTCGAGACTACGTGCGGGATCATCCCACGACTGCCTTGCTGGTGATAGAGATATCAGACAGCACACTAAGATTTGATCGTCAGATCAAGGGGAGTTTGTATGCTCGTGCTGACTTGCAGGACTATTGGATCGTGAATCTAGTTGATCGGTGCTTAGAAGTGTATCGATCTCCTGAAGTAGATCCTGAAGCAATGTATGGATTTCGATATAGTGAATCGATGATCTATTCTCTTGATCAAAGCGTAACGCCTCTTGCTTTTCCCGATAAACTGATTTCAGCAGCCCATCTACTACCTCAAGAGGTATGACTTTCAACTTGCCACCCGTTGGAACTAGGATCCTGGGTATCTAGAGGGATCCTGACCCATTCCCGTTTGGATCCTAGGTGTTTCAAGAGTGACGTCTTCATAAACATCCATCAGATCAATAGTGAGATCAAGGCTGGATAAAGCCAAGGATCCTTGGGTACACGTAGTCAGGATCCAACTGGAGGATTGACGAGTAAAGAGTTCAATTCGGTGGTGCTTGGTATTGACTAAGACATACTGTTCAAGCGTCTCTAGGGTTTGGTAGTCGTTAAATTTATCGCCACGGTCAAAGGCTTCAGTGCTGTCGGAGAGGACTTCGATGATCAGGGTAGGAAAGCGTTTGTAGGTGGATGTCTCCTGATCGCGGGGATCGCAGGTAACCAGGAGGTCAGGGTAGTAGAAACAGTTGCGGTGTTCCAGTCGGATCTTGATATCGGCAAAGTAGACTCGACAGCGGGATCCCCGTAGGTGAGATCGGATGAGGGTGTACAGATTGCCAGCGATGATGTTGTGGGCATCAGTTGTTCCAGCCATAGCCAAGACATCGCCGTTGATGTATTCATGCTTGATGGGGCTTTGAGCTTCTAGATCCAGGTATTGCTCAGGGGTGAGGCGGAGTTGGGATGAAGCGATCATGGTGATGAGTCGTGAAACAGTAGATGTAGACCCAAAGATTCCTATCAATCAGGATCTTGAGATTCAAATCAGTCATACAGATCAGATACGGCAAGTTTGTCTTCTCCCTGAATGGCTGCAGCCAGCCGCCTGATGATTTTGGGGATCCATAGAGGGTTGTTATTCGCTAACATACCTGATCGGATGCCACCCTGCCAAAGCCATAGAGTTCTCTGTTTGAGCTGCTGCACTTGATGGATTGTTAACCCATTTAGAGGAGATTCCATCGTAACCATCCGGCTCCAACTCATTTATTAATAGCTATTTCGATTTGATTAGGCTAGGTCTTGCAACAGCCTAGTGATCTTTTGAATCTGGGTTGGGGCTTTCATGGCTTGAAAAATATAGTGAGACTCCTCCCAGATACCTTTGCCGGGTGATCTCACGATTGCAGCCTGAGAGCAGTTAAGAATACCTATGGAGCCAGCTTCTTTGAGGCTTGAGGAACTTAGAGAAAAGTGGAGATCCACCCAGCGGGGTTCAGCAGATACTTCCTTGAATATGTACCCTAATTTACTCTTGCCTAGAAACTTTCCTCATTTTTTGAGACAGTTATCGTAGTTTGATCTAATAATGGATTGATTTAGTTATGACATTACCTAATTTTCTAATGATCGGAGCGCCAAAGTCTGGTACGACTGCTTTTTATCAAATGTTAAAACAACATCCTCAGATCTTCATGACTAAGAAAAAGGAACCACATTTTTTTAGCCAGCACTTAGCTTCAGAGTACAACATTGATCGTAGCAGTCGTTATCTTGTCAAGCTATCAGTTCAAACTCTAGAACATTATCAGCAATTATTTAAAGGATCAGAAAACTATATTGCTGTTGGAGAAGCTTCAACATCTTATTTGTATAGCCAAACAGCTTGCCAAACGATTAAGAAAATGATTCCTCAAGTGAAGTTGATTGCGATTTTGCGCCATCCTGTGGACCGAGCTTACTCTAACTTTATGCACCAAAGACGTGGCCTAGCAGAGCCTATCGATCATTTTATTGATGCCCTAGCAGCTGAAGATATTCGTATTCGTGAATGCTGGCTACCAATCTGGTATTACAAGAAACTTAGTCTATATTTTGAACCCTTGAGATGCTACTACAATACTTTTAACTCAGACCAGATTAAGGTTATCATCTATGATGATTTTATCACAAATCCTGAATCTGTACTACAAAATGTTTTTCAGTTTCTTCAAGTTGATGAGGCCTTTGTCCCAGATAGCTCAATCAAAAGCAATAGTTCTGGTATTCCCAAGAATCCATTGATCTACCGAATATTACGAAAAGGTATTACTCTATTGGCAGCAACAGGTCTAGTCCAAGGACAAGATTTACGTGAGAGATGGCTACACTCCAATTTAGTCAAGCAGCCTTTAGATCCCGAGATCAGACAAAGCCTAATCCCACTTTTTAAGGATGATATTCTTAAACTACAAACATTGATTAATCGTGATCTGTCCATCTGGTTGTGATAATAGATTGTTGTAGACTAGTTATATAGGATTGTAATCAGCATGGCTACTACGTTAGTGGAGCTACTCAATCTTCGATCTCAGCAGTTGAATCAAAGCGGTTATACCTTTCTTGAAAATGGTGAATTGGAGGGAGAAACCCTTAACTATTGCCAACTACATCAGCGCGCACAAGCTATTGCAGCCTGCTTACAAACTCAGACAGTACCAGGAGATCGAGTGTTGCTCCTATATCCACCAGGGCTTGAATTCATCTGCGCTTTTTTTGGATGCTTATATGCTGGTGTAATTGCAGTCCCAATTTATCCGCCTCGTGCCAATCAGCGACTCCTCCGAGTATTAGCTATAAGTGATGATACAGATGCTTGCTTAGCCCTGACATCGAGTTCTCTAAAGGATAAGGTCCTTCATCAATTTCAAAGAGAACCTTCTCTAATCAACTTACCTTGCTTAGCCACAGATACTCTACAGGATATAGATGACTGGAAACCTGTAAAACTAGAAGCTGATACCCCTGCTTTTCTGCAATATACCTCCGGATCTACAGGTTATCCTAAAGGCGTTATCTTGAGTCATCACAATATTCTCTCTAACCAGCAAATGATCAAAGTTGCTTTTGAACACGATGAAATGACTTGCTTTGTAGGTTGGTTACCTTTATTTCATGACATGGGTTTAATTGGCAACATAGTACAACCTCTATACCTAGGAACTTCCTGTGTTCTGATGTCCCCAGCTGCTTTTCTACAACAACCGATACGTTGGTTAAAAGCTATTTCCCGGTATCAGGCAGCAACCAGTGGTGGTCCTAACTTTGCTTATGATCTTTGCATCCAACAAATCCAGTTAGATCAATTCGATCCACTTGATTTGAGTTGTTGGACTGTAGCTTTTAATGGTTCTGAACCAGTACGGGCCAAAACACTAGAGCAATTTACAGAGAAGTTTAAAGTGTGGGGATTTCAAAGAACTGCATTCTTTCCCTGCTACGGATTGGCTGAAGCTACATTATTTGTTGCTGGAGCATCTAAACATCAACCTCCTCAATTTAAATCTTTTAAAACAGAAGCATTAATGCAACATCAGGCCCAGACTATTGGGATAGCCGCTGAACAAGTGTCGAGCCTGGTCAGTTGTGGCTCGAGCGCTCTTGGACAAACTTTAAGAATTGTAGATCCTGAAACGAAGATCCCTTGTTCATCAGGAAACGTAGGTGAGATTTGGGTTGCAGGTTCTCATATTGCTCAAGGATACTGGCAACAACCAGAAGTTACGGAAGATTGCTTTCAAGCTTATTGTTTAGGTACACATGATCCAACAGACCTAACCACAGGTCCATTCTTGCGCACTGGAGATTTGGGCTTTCTAGATAATGGGTATCTCTATGTGACTGGCCGTCTTAAAGATCTGATTATTATCCGAGGGCGTAACTATTACCCACAGGATATTGAACTAACAGTTCAAGAAAGCCATCCAGCCTTATCACTGAATCAGGGAGCAGCCTTTGAGATTGATATTGCGGATACACCTGAGTTAATTATTGTTCAAGAGGTGACGCGTCCTGCCTGGCGTGAACTCAAGAGTCATCCTGAAGTCATAAAGCCAATTTTCGCAGCTATTCGCCAAGCTATTGCAGAGCATTTTGAGCTACAAGTCTACAGCATTGTTTTGATTAAGCCCACAACTCTCTCTCAAACCTCAAGTGGCAAGGTACAACGATATGCGTGCCGATCTAAGTACCTTGATCATACTCTAGAAATTGTTGGACAATGGCATTTATCTCATGAAGTCAAACAACACTCACCATCTATTGAAGAGAACATTAAACAGGTTGAAGATAGGACTACCTTTAAACCTCTAACTCAAGGTGACATTGAGGCATGGCTATGTCAGCAACTTTCCCATCGCCTAAGATTGCCCCCGCATCAGATTGATGTAAGCAAACCTCTAGCTACTTATGGACTAGATTCAGCAGTAGCGATTACAGTTACAGGAGAATTAGAACAATGGTTGGGCTGCGATTTAGATCCCGCATTCTTATTTTGGGAGTATCCTACTGTTAAGGAATTAGCTGAGTATCTTGTGGGGCAAGCAACTTATTCCGACTCTATTGAGCTAATACAATGACCGAAGAAATTAATACGAAAGCATCTGTAGCTCCTATCGCAATTATCGGGATGGCTTGCCGTGTCCCAGGAGCTTCCAACTTATCAGACTTTTGGCATTTACTATGTTCGGGGCAAGATCAGATTACGGCAATGTCAGCTCAACGTTGGTCTCTAGCTCGGTTAGAGCCAACCCGTCCAGACTCCAACTATTGGGGTGGATTTCTTGAACAAATTGAGCAGTTTGATCCTGCCTTTTTTGGAATTTCACCTCATGAAGCCATCACGATGGATCCCCAACAACGTTTGTTACTTGAAGTTACCTGGGCCGCGCTTGAAGATGCAGCCTTGAGGCCTAACCAATTAGCGAAGACTCAAACAGGGGTCTTTCTGGGACTCACCAATTATGATTATAGCCGCCTAGTTTGGAAGCATCATTCATTAGAAGATCCCTATTCGACTACAGGAACCAGCCCCAGCATTGTAGCTAGCCGGATTTCTTATTTTTTCAATTTAGCTGGCCCTAGTCTCGTTCTAGATACAGCATGTTCTTCATCATTGGTGGCTGTACACCTAGCATGTCAAAGTTTACGAACAGGTGAATCAAAACTGGCTATTGCAGGTGGTGTCAATCTTATTATTGAACCTAATATCTCCTTCAACATGGCAAAAGCTGGGTTTCTAGCCCAGGATGGCCGTTGTAAAACATTTGATCAGCGGGCCGATGGTTATGTACGGGGTGAAGGTGTCGGTGTCATCATACTAAAACCTTTAACTCAGGCCCTCAATGATGGTGATCCTATCCAAGCTGTCATCTGTGGTAGTGCTGTTAATCATGATGGTCAAAGTCAAGGCTTAACTGCTCCCAAACCAGCCGCTCAGGTCTCAGTTCTAACCCAAGCCTATCAACAAGCTGGACTATCACCCGCTCAGGTTCAATACATAGAAGCTCACGGCACTGGCACTAAGCTGGGAGATCCGATTGAGTTAACAGCTTTAAGCAAAGTTATCCAAGCTGGTCGAGATCCTAATCAACTTTGTTATGTCGGTAGTGTTAAAACTAACATTGGCCATTTGGAGGCAGCAGCTGGCATCATTGGATTGATTAAAGTAGTGTTATCCCTAAAGTATCAACAGATCCCACCCCATCTGCACTTGCAATCCCCTAATCCTTACATTCCATTTGATAAGTTACCCATCATCATTCCACAAACCTTGGTACCTTGGCCATCTGATGAAGACACAAGGATCGCAGGTGTTAGTGCGTTTAGTTTTGGGGGCACCAATGCCCACGTTGTTTTACAATCAGCTCCTTCTTTCTCAAAAATCGAAACAGGTGTTGAACGACCACTCCATTTATTCAATCTCTCAGCTAAAAGTGAAGCAACTCTCAAAGCTTTAGCCAAACGGCATCAGCAGCAATTGCCTAATCAACGAGAGGAGGATCTCAAACATATTTGCTATACCCTAAATGTAGGACGTAACCATTTTGACTATCGCCTAAGTGTTCCTACTGCTTCAATAACAGATTTAGTTCATCAATTAACTAGATTTCAAGATGGTGATTATAGTCTTGCAATGAGATCCACTACAAATCTTCCTAAAATAGCCTTTCTCTTTACTGGTCAAGGATCCCAATATGTAAGTATGGGCCAAGAGCTGTATAACACTCAACCTACGTTCAAACGGACTTTAGACGACTGCTCCCAGATTTTGGAACCTTACCTGGGTCGATCCCTCATAAGTCTGCTCTACCCAACAGCTGCAGAGGCACACCTACTTAACCAAACTGCATATACTCAACCCTCCTTGTTTGCTTTAGAGTATGGTCTGGCTCAACTGTGGATGAGTTGGGGAATCAAGCCTGATGTTCTAATGGGGCATAGCTTGGGAGAGTATGTTGCTGCTTGCATTGCGGGTGTCTTTACTCTGGAAGAAAGCCTAAGGCTAGTGGCTGAGCGAGCTAAGCTGATGCAGGCACTACCTACTAATGGAGCCATGTTATCAATTTTGGCAGATCAAGAAACGGTTCAATCTATAATCGCCCCCTATCCAGAAGAGATTACTATAGCTGCTTTCAATGGGCCTCAAAGTATTGTGCTCTCCGGGGCTAAAGCGATAGTAGAAACTATATCAGGAATGCTAGAGACACGTGACATCAAATTCAAACCTCTGGAGGTTTCCCAAGCTTTTCATTCTCCACTAATGGATCCTATGCTAGAGGCGTTTGCTAGTCATGCCAGAGAGGTCTGTTATGCCAACCCAAAGATCCCCTTTGTCTCTACAGTTACCGGTCAAGTTGTTAACAGTGAGATAGCTACACCACAATATTGGTGTGATCAAATTCTGGCCCCAGTGAGATTTACAACTGGTATAGAAACTCTACATCAACTGGGCTGTAACGTCTTTCTTGAATGTGGATCTAAGCCTATTCTTTTGGGTATGGGCCAACAGTGTCTACCTGAGGATGTAGGTGTTTGGTTACCTTCTTTGAGAACAAGTCAGTCCGATTGGCAGTGTTTGTTAACAAGCTTGAGTGAACTCTATATCAGAGGTTATGACGTTGAGTGGTCGAGCTTTGAACAAAGTTATATTCGAGATAAAGTCTCAGGCTTGCCAACTTATCCATTTCAAGGGAACTGCTACTGGATTGAAAACAAGCAGCGGCAGCTCTCTGGAGAGACAAGCAACTCTAGTGACTTAGCTGATCTAGAGAATTTAATCTATCGTGTAGTTTGGCATAACCAAGTTCGCCTCAGCACCAAACTCAATCTACCAGATCCCTCTGATTTAGCGAGTAATCTGGCTTCATGGATTGCATCAACAGGTGAAAACTTAAATCTAGAGACTCACTGGTACGCACTAGCGCATCTTGAACACATCAGTATTCACTACATCACAGCTGCCCTGCAAAGCTTAAACTGGACTGTGTCTACGGGAAGTTACTTCACCACCACTGAACTAGCAAACAAACTAGGTATCGTTAAAAAATATCACCGTTTATGGCAGAGAATTTTGACTGTTCTCGAAGAGATGGGTATGCTTCAAAAGGTGGATATAGGCTGGCTAGTTCTATCCCAACTTCAGGATCCTGGCAGCCTTCAGAAACAGTATGAGTCTAGCTTGAACCAATACCCAACAGCAACTCTTGAAATCAAGCTACTCCATCGTTGTGGATCTCAACTGGCAGAGGTATTACAAGGTAAATGTGAGCCTCTAGAACTACTATTTCCTCAAGAACTTGCCATATCAGCCTCTCAGCTTTATCGGGATACACCTACTGCAAAGTTAATGAATACGTTAATTGGCAAGGCTATGGTAGAAATCTTAAGTCATATAGCCAGTGATCAAAGACTGCAAATTTTGGAAGTGGGTGCAGGTACAGGTGGAACGACAACTTATGTACTACCTCATCTGGATAACCAAAGAACCACTTATGTGTTCACAGACATCGCTCCCTTGTTTTTAGTTAAAGCTCAAGACCTGTTTGCTAATTATGGATTTGTTGACTACAAAGTTCTAAATGTTGAGCAAGATCCGCTCACTCAGGGGTTTAGCCTCAGCCAGTATGATGTTGTGATTGCAGCTAACGTCTTGCATGCCACTCAAGATGTGAAGCAGGCCTTACAACATATCAAAAGAATGTTAGCTCCTGGTGGAATGGTAGTAATACAGGAGATTGTCACACCATTGCGGTCTCTTGACCTAACCTTTGGCCTCACAGAAGGATGGTGGCGCTTTGTAGATACAACACTACGACCTGACTATCCATTGTTAACAATCTCTGAGTGGATAGATGTGTTACATGATGTGGGTTTAGATCCAGTGAGTAGCTTGATTCCTGATACTTTGATAGCTTCGGGTTTACATCAAACAGTCTTTCTAGCTCAAAAACCAGCAGAACCTAGAGTGAGCCAGATCCCCCAAGATGAGTGGCTGATCTTATCTGATAGTCAGGGTGTTGGTACCAAGTTGCGTCAGGCTTTAGAAGCAGCTGGGGCTGTCTGCACAGTGGTAACTCGAGGTAACCAGTTTGTTCAGTTAACTGATCGAAAGTTTCAGATTAAACCAACTCAGCTTGATGGCTTTCGGCAAGTATTGTCAGCCATGTCTGCAAGAGCAGCAACACCTCAGTTCTTGATCAAGGGTGTGATTTATTTATGGGGCCTAGAGACAACGAGATATCCATTTTTGGATGCAACAACACTTGATACTAACACGCAAGAACTTTGTGGAAGTGTTTTGTACTTAACCCAAGCTCTCCTGGAAGCTAAGTCTTACATTGATTCCACCCTCTGGCTAGTTACTCAGGGAGCAGCTCCGGTGAATTTTAATGACTCTGTTCCAGCTGATTGGCTTAACCCAGGATTTGTTGCTTATCCACTGTGGGGTCTAGGTCAAGTCATTGCTTTAGAGCACCCAAACCTCTGGGGTGGTCTTATTGACTTAGATCTTTCATCCACACCTGTCTTAGCTGCCCAACAGTTACTGCGAGAAATCTTGCATCCTGATAGGGAAGATCATATTGCTTTTCGCCGAGGACAACGATATGTACCCCGATTAGAATCTAGTACTTTAACAGCTCCAGGAAAAAAGGTAGTGATCCGAGGGGATGGGGTCTATTTGATTACAGGTGGCCTGGGCTTTTTAGGGTTGCAAGTAGCTCAGTGGTTATGTGAGCAAGGCGCTCAACATCTCATACTCACAAGCCGTCGAGAGACGACTCAGCTAGAACTGGCTTCAGATCAACAACTAAGACAACCAGACTACCAAGTGCTGCAGTCACTCGAACAACAGGGTGTCACTGTTGAGGTGTTACAAGCAGATGTCACTGATACAACTCAGATGATCTGCGTGTTTGAACACATTACAGCGACCCAAAAGCCATTACTTGGAATTGTTCATACAGCTGGTGTTTTCACCTATCAGTCTATTGAGAAGTTAGATCTCAATACTTGCATGCAGGTGCTTGGACCTAAAACTCTAGGAACTTGGATCCTACATGAACTGTCTCAAGATCATAATCTTGATTTATTTCTCTTATTTTCCTCTGCTGGATCAGTATGGGGATCTCGAGGACAAGGCCACTATGATGCAGCTAATGCGTTCTTAGATGCGTTTTCTTATTACAGACAAGCACAAGGGTTGCCAGCACTCTGTTTAAATTGGGGATTGATCGGTGCAGCAGGCATGGTAGATAGTGAGGCCCGTCAATGGTTAGTTCAAAGCGGAGTTGAGGAATTCACACCTAAGCAAGGCTTAAAGGCTATGGCTTATCTATTGAATCAGGAATTAGCCCAAGGCATTGTAGCCCAGATTAACTGGAAGCGATTTAAACCACTTTATACGTCTCGACGATCTCGGCCTTTGCTAGATCACATTCATTTAGACCAGCTTGAAGATACAACTGAATCTCAAACTGAGTTTCTACAAATTGGGGATCCCCCTGGATCTAGATCACTAGAAGCAAATCAACAACAAATTTCAAAACCTACTCAGTACGCTAGGCCTAACTTAGAAGCACCTTATGTAGAACCTCGAACTGATCTAGAGAAAACGCTTGTTCAACTTTGGCGAAAATGGTTTCTATACGACAAAATTGGCATTCAAGATGACTTTTTTGATTTAGGTGGCGATTCTTTGATGGCTGTTCAGCTTTTTAATGACATTTCTAAAACATTTAATAAACCCTTGACAGTAGCAACATTAGCTGAAGCTACAACCATTGAGAAAATATCTCAAATTATTGAGCCGCCCATTCCAGTGCAACCACAAGCATTCTCCTGTTTAGTTCCCTTACAACCTCTAGGAAATAGAAAGCCTCTTTTTTGCATCCATGGCATCGGTGGGAATATCTTAGTCTTTCGAGATCTGGCTCAGGTTAGCAGTCTCGATCAACCTATTTATGCCCTGCAATCATTGGGGCTTGATGGTAAACAAACTCCTTTGACCTCAGTAGAAGACATGGCCACTTTTTATTTGAATGAAATCAAGCAGGTTCAAGCTCAGGGGCCTTACCAATTTTTGGGGTATTCCTTTGGAGGTCTCATTGCCCTAGAGATGGCTCAACAATTGCTGATGTTAGGCGAAGATCCTAGTCGGCTCATCTTTGTTGATACACCATCCCCCATCCTACTGCGGCAGCTTCAATCACGGGCAGGGAAAGGTTGGAACAAACAAATCTCAAGAGCAAAACGTTTACTCAAGTACCTTGCCAGTGGTGAGTATGACCGAATTTTTAATAGATTGAAGCGTCAAAAACAAAAATGGCAATCCAAGATTTATCACCAATTAGGTTTGCCAGTTACCTATGAGGAGCAAATTCGTATAGTTGAATCCATTAACATTCAAGCAGACTTGGCTTACAATCCCCAAAATTTCCCTAGTCAACTGATTCTTCTACGTTCTAAGGATAGCCCTATCGAATATAGAGATCCCTATTTGGGATGGGGTGAGATCTTTGACCATGGTATCGTGACCATAGATAGTCCTGCCAGTGTACATCGTCCCAATAATCCCAATAGCATTATGAAAAAAGTACAAGTTAATCATTGGTACAAAATTTTGGAACACCATTTAGAGAAAACTTGTTCATAGATCCTAGTGAACAGGACATAATGTAGAGCTACAGCTAATCAGCTGGAAGGAGTAGTCATGACCAGGCCTATTGACACCATCATCGTTGGAGCCCAGAAAGCTGGAACCACATCCTTACTCCGACACATGGCTGAGCATAAACGGATCAAAACTCACCTACAAAACGAATTTGCTTTCTTTATCCGAGATGAAGAGTATAGGCAGGGCTATGGCAAGATTTTCCCTATGTATTTCAATGCACTAGCGATTCAAGCTGAAGATACTTTATTAGCTAAAAATGTAGATATTTTGTATTCACCTAGTGCTATTGCCCGTCTCAAGCAGCATAACCCAGCCTCAAAACTTATTGTCATGATCCGAAATCCGATTGATCGAGCTTATTCCGCCTACTGGTTTAATCGTAGACGCGGCATTGAAACCAGAAAGACCTTTGAAGCTGCTATTGAGTGTGAGATCTTCAATACTCCCTCTGATCATAAGCCGCTGATGTATCTGTCTAAGGGACGGTATCATGAACATCTCCAGCAGATTTTTGAGCAGTTTCCTACCGATCAAGTTGATATCTATCTGTTTGAAACATTTACTGCCGATCCCCTTCAAGTCTGTCGATCCATTGTGGAGCGGTTACATCTTGATTCAGTTAATTACTATCCCCAAACCTCTACCGTTTACAATCAGGCCTCCCTGGCCCGTAATGAAGCGGTAGCAAAGTTGGTGACAACAGACAATCTGATCAAACGATTCTTCAGAGGATTTGTGAATAAGCGAATCGCTCATTACATCAGACAGACCATTCGCGGTGTGATTGACGATGAAACCACGAAGCCGCCTGAAATAGCCCCTCAAACTCGCAACCTACTGCAGGAGTATTATCGAGACTACAATCGTGACTTGTCAACGATGCTTAACTGGGATCTAAGTTGTTGGGATTAATGGTTAGAACTAGGCAGAGACAACGTTTGAACCACTAGCTGACGCATACCATGATATTTCAACAACTACGCCCCTTAAATCGACTGACCCAAAGGATAGCTCAATCCTCATCAGCACGGGTGATGGGGTTTTCCCTAAGTGGGATGGGTATAGCCTTGATTCGGGACATTACATTAGCAGCAAAGCTAGGTACCACCGTAACGGCAGATGCTTTGTTTGTTGGACTGGCTCTACCGTTGTTAGTAGATACACTGATCCGGCAGGGTGTGAAGTCAAGCGTGATACCGCTATTGGTTGATCATAATGCTCAAGACCCATCAGAAGGATTGCGTCCAGATTTAGCTAGTGAGTTGTTGTCATTGGGGATTATCTGTGGGCTTACTCTTACTATTGTGATGGAGTGTTTGGCTCCGGTATTCATTAAACTACTGGCACCTGGCTTTGAAGACACCACCTTTGCTGCGGCTGTTACCTATCTCAGGATCAGCTCGCTGTTAGTCATTTTTGCGCCGCTGGCTACCCTGATGTCCAGCATTTTGGATGCCGAGAAAAAGTTTAGCTATGGTGCGATGCGAACTGCGATCGTAGCAGGTGTTACTTTACTCATTACCCTTGCAACTTGGGAGCTTGACAACATAGCTCATTGGATCTCGGCAGCATATGTGTGTGGTTTCATAACAGCCAGTGTCTTCTTGTTAGCCACATTGTATAAATACAACTATCGCTATAACGTCTGTCAGGGAGTATCACGGGGGACCTTAATTGCCTTGACTCAGTCAACCCTATGGCCTTTGTCCGGTCATATTGCGCGCCAACTGATCCAAACTCTGCAGTTCACAATAGCTTCGTTAGTGGGTACTGGTACAATCTCAACCTTTTACTTTGCAGGCAGAATTACGTCAGGTGTTCAAACCATCATCGGATCGAGCCTAGCTACCACAGCCCTACCCACTTTAACGGAATGCTACAGGTCCAATAATAGAGCTGAATACAAGCAAATTTTAGTGAAGACTCTGAAATATAGCATCGCCCTCACTTTACCCATCCTGTTATTTCTACTGGTAGGGGGTCGCATCATTGTGGAAGTCATCTATGGGAGGGGAGAGTTTGATCTAGACAGTATCCAACAAACATCTCAGGTGCTCAGATTAACTGGTTTGGGTCTGATATTTGCAGTTTTGATCCCAATTTTGCAAGCAACCCTTTATTCTAAGAAGAAGTACGGCTTAATCTTTATCCAAAATCTGATGTCTTCAATCCTAGGTATCACCATCAAAGCTGGCTTTGCACTGAGATGGGGTCTAATTGGACTAGCTGCATCAGCTCCAGTTGCAAGCTTCTTGTCTGTAATGATTCTGACCAGACTCTTGCGCTATGGAGACCAGTCTGATCAGGCTGATTCTTTTAATCCAAGCCCTGAATCTTAGCCAGAGCCGCAAAGCCTTGACTTCATTAATACCCCAACTGTAGCAAGAGGGTGTTGATCGGAATATATAACTGCCGTTTGAGTTTCATCTCGCTGCCCTTATTCACATGGGGTATGGGCTGATTAGGGATGTCCTTGCCTAGAAACGAACATAGTTTCTCCCACCCATCACCTGACTCCCAACAGATCTCGATAAAGTCATTGTCTCGACCTTGGAAGTAGTCCAGCACGCCTTGTCGATGGCGCTGGTAAAATTCAAGATGGTCTTGCTCATGTCGATGAGGAAAATTGTATCCATAAGCCAGCTTGCGACAATGTAGAAATGGATGGGTTCCTAGTGACCATTTTTTGAGGCTGTTGACCCAAGTTTGGGCATCCTTTCTGACGGTAAGAATAAATTTACTGTGGGCAAACTGTCGATCAAGTTCCTTGTAGATGAGAGGCCAAGGCCAATCTTGAAAAACATCGTACTGTTCTACTGCACTAAAAACACGAGTGAAATCTCCTCTAAGCTGGACATCACACAGCAACGATCGTGAACCCCCTGTGACAATCAATCCCAGAATTTCACAACACTGGTGAAGTGTTTTGGTACCTGTTTTGTTGAGACCAATGCCAAAAATTTTGTTGTATCCCGTGTTTGTCATAGGCACCTTGTATTATAACTATGCTTGTGATACAGGAGATCCTAAACAATGACTACACTATTATATCAACTCTTGGTTAACCATTGGTTGTTGGTCTTCTTGGTCTTTATCACTCCCTATGAAGATTTTATACTGAAGTTTCTGCCAGGACCAGATATTGTCTTCTTGGCCTCCCGATTTATCACAGAACTATTGATCTATGCTGCGTTTACTATTTTGGTCTTTAAAAAAGTTGGACTTAGAAGATCCTTTAATGTTAGTCCTCTTGATCTCCCAATCGCATTATTTTTAATCTCATTTTTTATCTCTGTTGTTGTCAATCCCGGGTCTGCCGGTGGCTCAATTCTAAGCTTTAGATCTAATATTCGTTATATCATTCTTTTCTACTTAATCATTAATATGTCGATTACTAATAAACAGGTCCATGCCATCATCAAAAGTTTTTGGCTGGCTGGGATTTTACAAATAGGGGTGGGCCTCTTGCAGTTCTTTAGCGGGGGAGCCTTAAACTATCTATTATTACCACGACAAACAGAAGGCTTGCTGATAAGTAAAGCTTATGTGCTACTTGCGACAGGTCGGGAATCAGGTAGTCTTTATGGTACCACCGGGGACACGATTTTTCTGGCTTATTTGATGCTAGTGTTGCTCTTCTTTTTGTTGGCTTACATCGGTCTCCAAAAGGCTTCAGTCAAACAAGCAGCCACTGGAATTCATTCTCCTAGTGGGGTGATATGGATCTTGATTGCGTGTTGTACCTGTATCTCCGCACTCACTTTTTCTAGATTTTGCTTTTTGATTTCTTTGGGACTGATTCTGTTACATCTGATGGGGTTTGCACACAGTAAAGTGAAAGCCCTGGGACTGTTGAGCATTCTGGGAGGTTTGTTCTTGGTTTTATTTGTGATCTTGCTCTCGATTCAACCCCCAGAGTTTGTGACAGGACGGGACCTTAAATCTGAATTTAATTTTCATGGTAATCTTACGAGTGTTTTCACAGAGGAGTATATTAGTGTTTTGCAAAGGCAACGACTTGGTGCTTTAGCTGGGATTGGACCAACAGTGATTTTACATAAACCTTTATTTGGATATGGACCCAGTACTGAACTAACAATCCAAGGTATTAATAGGGATGGGCAGGATTTTTTAACAAAAGAATGGACTTCACAAGGGTTTGAAGATGTGTATTGGATTGCTATCCTTTCCTATCAAGGTTTGCTTGGGCTACTACTGTTTGCTTCAATCTTTATCCAGCTCTATCTAGCTGCGTCTAGAATTCATTCGTTGACTCAGAATCCCACAACCAAGTATCTGTCTCTGATTGCAATGTATTCAGTTATAGCGATAATCCCCTCGCTTTTTATTAGTGGTTCAATTGAGTTTCGTATATTTGGCTTGTACTTTTGGATGATACCAGGATTAATGGTTAACCTGTATCAACAAGAAAAACGCGGGTATCTAGACAAGGATGGACCTACACTCTCTCAGCCATTGACACCGTAGCTAAGCATCCTAAACTAAACCTAACCGTGAAAACTCGGTCTGGTGAGGTCATGCGACAGTAAGGAGAGAACAGTGGCGTTGAAAACATCTTTAAAAATGATCTTTCCAGGTGTGTCCTGGCAAAACCCTCTACTTAATTTAGTGTTTCAAGGTCTTAATCCTGTAGACTACCTGGTTCGAGCTGCTCACGGCCTCACAGATTTACCTCCCTACTCGATCCGGGTGCGATCTAATGGGGTCACTCGACAATTTGGTGGGCAACGTTTTGCTGCTTATGGAACTCTACTAGCGAATCTGTTACAAACACATGCAGCACTTGACAAGCAATCCCAGGTTCTAGAAATTGGCTGTGGCTGTGGTAGAACGGCATTTGCCCTAGCCAGAATCCTTAACAAGGGGAATTTTGTTGGTATGGATATTGAAAAGGTTGCCCTGGAGTCCTGTAAACATAGACCCTTATTTATCAAACAAGACTTTAAGTTTGAGTATTTAGATGTTCAGAATGATCTTTACAATCCTCAGGGTACTTGTCAGGCCAGGCAGTATACATTTCCCTATGATGATGAATCTTATAATGTGATCTTTTTGGTGTCGGTGTTCACCCATATGGTGACTGCTGATGTAATCAATTATATCCAGGAGATTGCTCGCATGTTGAAACCAGGGGGTCGATGTATGTTGACTACGTTCCTGATGGATCAGGGTAGAAATACACAGGGGCTGTCATTTCCTTATAATGTTGATGCTCACTATTTTTATCATCAAACCACGCCTGAAGTTTATATTGGCTACTATTTAGACTTTTACGTGCAGCATTTTGCCGCCAACCAGATGAAACTGCTGGCAACGCTATGGGGGAGCTGGCGACAGGGAACCGTGCTCGATCCTGCGTCTGGCTTCTCTCAGGATATCTTAGTTTTCACTAAAGAAAGTTAGCTGAACTTTAGAGTACAGACTGATATAGAGCTTGCAGTTTTTCATAGTGTAGTGCTGGACTAAATGTAGATTCAACTTTTCGTCGAGCTCGCTGCCCTAGTTCAACTGCTTTCAAGGGATACTGAGCCATCCAGGCAAGTCGTTGGCGCAACGATTCTGGATCATTGACAGGCACAAGAAACCCATCGTCCTCGTGGTTGACTAATTCAGGAATGCCACCAATGTTAGTCCCGATAACAGGTTTGCCAAAGGCTTGAGACTCCAAAACAGACATGGGACAGTTCTCATACCACTCAGAGGGTAAAACCGTACAAATGCTATGGCGAATTAAATCTTCTAGCTCTTGCCCATGTTTCATGCCTACAAGATGAATATGAGAAAGTCTCTGCTCTTCAATGATCTGCTGGATCTGTGCTTTAGCTTGACCCTCTCCAGCTAGCAACAGAGGGGTATCTCGTAATGGCGCTGCAGCTTCAATCAGGGTTAAAATCCCCTTAAGTTTTTCTAGTCGTCCAAAGTATAAAAAATAGCTGCCGGAGTAGGTTGAGGGTTGGATGCTAGCGGTATCAACATAATTATGAATTGTAGACAATTTTGCTGCTGGAATCCCATATTCAATTAGTTTTTGCTGTTGAAAGCGGCTAACGGTAATGAAATGATCAACTTTATCTACAGCACCAAGTAAGCTGGATATGGATGACTCAACTGTACTCAGTAGAGATCTGAGCCAAGACCCACGATTGCAGCGCTTCAATGTAGCATACCAAAAATGTTTACCTTGACAGGCTTCACAGAGCTTACCCTGATACATTAACGTATAAACGGGGCAGATCAGCTTATACTCATGGAGTGTTTGAATAATAGGAATATTAGCCTGTTGCAGTGGTGCCAAGATTGAAGAGGTGAGCTTGCCGTAATAAATATGTAGGTGGGCAATATTGATCGAAACCTCAGATAGGAGCCGCTGTAACGATCGTTGGGCACTCACAGAGTAGATATATTGAACAACATCTTTGAGAGTCGGTGACTCAAAATTAGTTGTGTGGGGAAAGTAACGTGACCATACAGAGGGTAAGTTGTTGGGATGATGGGCCGTGAACGGAATCACTGTATGGCCGTTTTGATTTAATAGCTCGGCTAATGAAAAAAAATATTTATCTGAACCTCCAATAATGTGATGGTTCTGTGAAACATTTAAGATACTATAAGCCATCATCAGCTCTCCCAGATGCTTAACTGATCACGTCCATTTTGACAACACCAAAGCTATTAGCAGGAATTAACAGTCCAGATCCGGTTAAGTTGTGATGTTGAATATCAATACTCTGTTTTTCGTGCTCAGGTTGATTGGCTGGACCTCCATTGGATGCTGCTAGATTAGCATTGGCGATGTAATCATACTCTAGATGATGGGTTGTTGGCTGTGGTGATGTTTGGATTTGTACTTGAAGTGAGGTTGAATAGCGATTGCTGATCAAAATGTAGAGATGAGTTTGATTAAACACGGCCACTGCTTTGATAGCTGGCAACATGTCTTTGTGAAATTCTAAAATACTCTGGAAACTAGGGTTGTGTGTGATTTGAGTTTCAGCGCGATGAGTAGCCTCTGCCAAAGGTGAACTGAGTAACTTAAATGTTGGGAAGCAAGCTCTTTTGATGGATTGACGTTGGGAGGGATCCATCCAGCCGTCTCGAGGTAGGTGAGTCCGTTGAGGGGAGAAGGTGCCAAACCCTCGGTTTCCTGAGGAAAGAACATGATAATTGGAACTTGCAATCCAGTCTGAATACTCAATCAAATTGAGACCAAAATCACCACAGTACAACCCATGCAATTGAGAATTTAAGTATGGATTTTTAGGGTTGCTGATGTTCCATTCTGTAATCCAAGCTTTGTGTTGAGGAAATAAGCCTGTGTAGTAGTCAGCGGACTCGCGAAATGCAATATCACTACTCCCAAAAAAATAGTCCCGTGCTTGCTCAAATGTGTGAATGCGTTGGCTCCGATCATATGTGTAAAAATGAGCACTATACCCATCAAAAAAGGTTGCTGTTGCTAACTTCTGATCCCACTCTTTACCCCTTTCCAATTGACCTTTGGCGTTTCTTTGATGGAAACCATAGGGAGAGGCATTCGCAATCAACTGAATGCTTGGATCAACAGCTCGCATGGCTGCAGCATGAGCTTGGGCTTGCTCAATATAATGTTCAATTGAAGGCACGCGGTTTTGATACCACGGTAGGTAGAGTTCATTCCCTAATTCCCAAGCTTCAATCTGGTATCCTTGAGTTAAAGCATGACGAACCCATGCAGCACTTTCAGCTGGACTACCAGTGTATAGGTTAACTACAATAAGGGGCCTGATACTCAGGGCTTGACAGTACGCCATAAAGTCATCAAATGATTCTCGGCCCTGACGATATCGCATCAACGCTTTATAGTTTCCTACATTGCGCTGATTTAGTTTTGGATTCAGACTTAGTGTCATTTCTTCTGCACGATAGCCGCTATCCTGCCAATGGTAAAAGTTGGAGTTATAGCCGCCTGGAAACCGTAATAGAAACGGAGCTAGTTCAGCTGATAATTGAATAAAATCTGGATCTGTGACAGCATACACGCCGTTAAACTGATTAATGTTGAAGCCAAATGCGTTATGGTTTAACAATCGAGAGCTGGATAGATCAACACTGATAATGACAGGCTCCTGTTGAGGTTGAGCATCATGGATGCAACTAGTGAGATTCAAGATCCCCAGCAGTACAATACCCAAACTATAAGCTAACCAATACCTGTGTCTCATATCACATTCATTGATACTGTCAGCCACACGTTAACACAGCTAAGTGGGCTAAATGAACAGGTTAGCTAGACCAGATATCAACTGGTATTAGAGAGCCTGAGAGGTCTGTTCTAGAGCATTACGTCGTTCTACCCATAGCAGCACTAATCCTGCGGTAACCAAAAAGCTACCTCCTAGTCCACCCCCTAAGCCAACAATTGTGCTAGGAGATGTGGGACTGTCTGGATCAGGTAAAGTTGGTTCAGAAATCAGTTGGATTGTGGGGTAATTAGAATCAACACTTTCTTCCTTGAAGTCATCACTAGCTAACAATGCGGAAAAAGTTGCTTCTGCTACTTGCAGATCAAGATTTAGACTATCTGCTTCAAATTTCCCTTGAACCAACTGCTGCTGACGAATTTCCATAGCTGCTATTTCAGTTTGCATTACTTGATTACGCCCTTTAGTTTCTTCCAGCATCGCCTGAGTTGCTACAAGATCACGATAAAGGGTGTCCTGAGTAGTTTGAATCTTAGGATCAAACGTCAGAGGATAGATCTCAAGTAGATCGGCCAAGATGACAGGTCGTTGCAGTAACAACGATCCTTGTGCTTCTAGAGAGCCTATCGCTCCATCGACCTCGGTTTGCTTTTGGACCACTTGAGGGTGTTGTACCCCTAATACTGCTGAGAGTTCAGCCAGTTCAGCATTGGCCACCGCATAAGCTTGTAATTGAGTTTGATAGGGTTCATAAGCCTGCAGGGCGCGCGCCTCTTCTAAGTTATCTGCACCTGTATTCACTTCGTTTTGAAGATACTCTAATCTATTTTGTAATCCTTGCTCTTGGGATAATGATTCTGCATGTTGGCGCCGCATTTGTTCAATACTGACCGATATGTTATGGATTTGTTCCGGAGAGCTATAACTAGTCGAAGCCTGGTGATCAGATAGCCTTTTTTGGGCCTGATTTAACCGTTGCCGTGCTGTTTCTAGCGTAACTTCAACATTTTGCTGTTGCCGATCTAACTCAGAGTTGCGTAATGAGTCAATTTCTTCCATGATCACAGCATGCAAAGACAATGATTTTTCCCAGGCTTCTTCTGGGGTACTGCCTTCTGTTTCCAAGGCTAGGATGGTACTGGCTGTATTCCGGGTAATCCCAGGAGTTTTAAATTCATTGTTGGGAATGCCAACCCGCTCAGCAGCTCGGGAGAGGATCGTTGGGTTTGTTGCTAAGAATTGGTATGCTGATCGAGGATCATTGAAAGCTGAGGGGGCTTGCTCTCTCGATAAAACAGTTGTTCGTCCAACATTGGGAAGGCTTACATCTAGGCCAGGTGAGGATCCTAAGACGATAATCGCCCAATAACTGGTGTAGGTCGGAGCTACCAATTTGAGGTAACAAAATGCTGCGGCCCACACCACCATGTTCAGAACTAAACCTGTCGCTAAATAACCCGGCCACAGAATAGGCTTCTTTCGAACAGTCCTTGGCATCGTTGAAGGTAAAACTTGCTCCATCACATTGACCTACACATCAAAGTCAATAGACATTATCAATCTATCTAATCAATATCTAATCAATAGACTATTGCTTCGGCAAGATGCTGATACTTATTCAAAAAACTCAATATCTCGCCGGATCTGAGTGAGGGTGCGAAAGGGTGTCAAGAAGTCAGTGATGATACGGGCAATTTCTCGCACTGTTGAGCTCCTAGAGTCATAACACACAATCCCATCACCTGGCATCAAATAAGGATTCGTTTGTTCAGTTTGCGGATTGCGAATGAGATTTTCCACAGACTGCTCTAATGTTTGAGGGAGCTGGGTGTTGGGATCAAGATACACAAAAACGATGCTACGATTTGCAGTGGAGCGATTGATCCCACCAGCACATTGAGCTGCAATCACACTCTGATAGAGGCGGGTACCGTAGCTAAACTCAGCAGTGCCTGAATTGGCTGCAGTAACCAGGCTATTGAGGCGTCCTTGGTTAGGTTGAGTTAAGTTAGAGACAAAAACTTGAGCTATTTCAGGTGTGATGGGAGATTGCCGAACCAAAAGAGATTGAAACTGCCCAGTACTGGGAACATGCACCTGATCATTTGAAATTAACAGGCTATCGTCTACAGGCTCTCCTGTAAACAGACCTTTTAAGTTGAAGATTTCTTGGGCGTCTCCACGAATGACTTGAATGGCTTCAACATTAGCAGTAGGTTTAATGCCGCCTGCTGTGCGTAATGCTGCCATCAAAGAGCGCCCTAGAGCCTGATCCCCAGGTAAACTTGATGTATTGCCAGGTCTAGTAACACTATTGATCTCACTGCGGTCCAATAAAATCTGACCAGGATTAAAGACTTCACCTGTGACAGAAACTACAACGGGTGCATACTCTAACACTTGCACACTAACCCGAAGCAAATTTGGTTTGAAGTAGTTTTGTCGAATCAATGTATCTCTGATTAATGCCTTCACCTGCAGAGGCCCTAAGCCTTCTACCAATAGGGGATCTAAGAAGGGTAGCTCAAGACGTCCTTCAGCGTTAACCTCAAAGTCTCCGCTAAATTCTGCCCCACCCACTCCAGGGATTAACAGACGTACCTGATCTCCAGGAGATAAGGGTAATTCCGTAATGTTAGGAGCTTTCTGGTTGTTGGAGTGGGTTGGTTGCGTGCGAATCTCTTGAAGTAATAATTCAATAGTTTCTTGAGGTGTCGGATCCTCTGTCTGAGACCAGGCTGCTTTGACGATCAAAGCTTCTCTACAAATAAGTAATACTATCCCGCAACATAAACAGTTGATCCATCCCACTAAAATGCGCATAGTAATACCAGCTCTTGATCTTAGCAAACTTACATCTTTGAAAATTATACAGGCCAAATCTCAACCAATCCATATTATAGTTCTTGAGCACCGTTAGGGCATGAAATTCTCTAAAAGTGCACCATAAGCAATAACATCCTCGTTATGTGCAAAGCAGTCTTGATAACGTTGATAAGCCGCTTTTCGCATTTTCTGGAGTTGCTCTGGTGCGTCCAGCAAGTAATCTAGACTCTGAGCACAGTCATCGATTGATTTGAAGTAATGGCCTGCTTGCTCTAGTACCCAACGATTAAACTGATTATCATGAGCCAGAACTGGTAAACCAGCAGCTAGAGATTCGATTAGAGAGGGGTTGGTACCTCCCACAGTATGACCATGTAAGTAGAGACAGGCTTGGCATCGTAGGGTATTAACAGTGATCTTATCATAAATAGCTCCTAAAAAGATAACTTCGTCACTACTGGCTTGAATGATTTGACGGTGATATCGAAATCGGTCAGGCAAGTATCGGCCCAAGATGACTAACTTGATTCCTCTGGGTATCCGTGAAAAGGCTTTAACGATTTCATAAATTGAATTTTCTGGTTCAGGACGTGCTACCAGCAAGGCATACTTCTCCGTAGCTAAATTATATGTTTCCAATACAGAAAGATCAGTCTGCTGAATTGGGTCTGCACAATAAGGGATCATTGAAATCTTAGACAACGGAACTTGATATATCAGGTGATCTTGAATGCCAGGGTTGTCAGCAATTAGATGAGTAGCTAGTTGACAGGCAGCACGTTCGTTGAAGTACAACCATGCCTTTTCATACCACTTCCATTTCTGGCGTTTCCACTCTAATCCATCCATATTGATTATATTAATAACAGATCTGAATTTGTAGAAAATCGAAAACACAGCTGTATTGTAACCCAGGGTTAAAATGATCCCATCTGAGGCGACTGCATGAAAAGTACTTTTCAAGTCAAACAGGATAGATCCCAATGCATTATTAAATGGTGTATCGATCTGAATTAGCTGAATACCCTTCCACTCACTTATTTCAAGATTTCGAGTAGGTTCTTTGAAGAGTTGACAGTAAACGGTAACCTCCCAACCTTGATGAGTTTTCAGATAAAGAGCCAAGCGCTCAGCAAAGGTCTCAAATCCGCCATATTGAGCTGGAATGCCACGTGATCCTAAAATTGATACCTTCTTCATATGTAGACCCTTGTTACTTCAAGCCAAGCATCACTGCACATTGTCTGGTTACTAGTCTTCATTGCTAAATTTGATTACATTGACGACAGGAGGTTTGATTTCCAGCTAGGTAACGTAGCTGTTCAAATAAGTTGTTCGTTTGATAAAAGGCCTGTTGGATTAACGGGTTCAGATCTAATGGGCTAGTTGAGTTTGATGGTGATAGCGTTGTCTGAATATAGGCTAGAAGTTTAGGATCAGGTTCTAATTCACAAAAACGCAACAGCTCCTCAAAACAGCCTTGCGGGTTTTTGCATAGCTCGCTGTAATCTAGAATATGGACAACTTTAGGTTGTGATTGTTTTAAATCATAGATCTGCTTCACTGAGAGGATCCATTCAACCGCAGCCATATCGACATCTCGAACCCACGTGCGCATGACAGAACGGTTCTTAGATAACCATGGATCTACAGTTACGATTTGATCAACAAGGTAATACCACTTACGGCGATTCAGGCCCCACCAATCACAAATTCCTTGACGAGTGGTTGTGCGCATCCGCTGAGACCAGGATGCAATTGAAGTACAAGTGCTCTGGCCATCTCGAAGAATACATAAAAACTTAGCATCTGGAAATATCGCTTGTAGAAATGAGATCCGAAAACATGCTTCTGGGTATTTATCTAGCACTCGCTTGGCTCCAAGGGTTCTTAACAAAAATCCATAGAGACGATGGGCGCTCTGCTTAATGTTGTCTGTTGCATCTGCTGCGGTGAGAACATACCGACTGTCTGTCAGACTATAGCTGCCAATAATATCTTCGAATGGGATCAAGCTATGCCAAAGCGCTTTAGGTTCATTCAGAAAAGCGATATCTGGATGGAGAGATAGTGCTACACCTAAGAAGGTGGTACCGCTACGTCCAATTCCAACCATAAAGATAGGCTTTTCAACAACTTTTAGCTTGGGCAGGTATTTGGCCACAGCAAGCAATTGAAATACTAACGGATTGATCCAACGCCCTTTCGTCAGTAATGGCCGCCCTTCAAATAGACTATAGGTAACCAGGCGAGATATCGACTTCCATACACTGAGTTTTAAATAATGAGCATCTAGCTGAGCAACCATAGATCTCTGCAGGATATGTTAAGTTGGCATCAGTATACTCACTTAAGGAGCACTTTTACACTTTGTCGGATATAGTTTTACACTTAGTTAGATTTAGTATCGGGGTGGTGTCGAAAAAATCAAGACTGTAGCTATAGATTTGTTGCGTGTATACTTCAACACTAAAGGATGTTTGTTAGTAGAATCTTAAGTAGGCAACCGTCAAACCATCAAAGAGGCCTACAATGTACCCCAATACCCAATAACTGTATAGGAGAATAAGAAAGACTTGCTGATTTCCCGCAGCCCTCCTGTTTTGCGATCGACTTCTTTCAAGAGTTCAGTCCTTGTTGCCTCTCGGGTAAAGGATCCTTCTGCTGCTTCAAGGGTCAAGGCATAAGTGAGAAAGAGTCGATCTGAAGTGGTGATCATTTGCTTGATCTGTCCATGCCAACCCGGTGCATAGTAATCCAGCAATTTACACACGTTATACCAGGGAATGTAGTCTAGCATCACACCTCCCTGTTTCCGTTGTTCAATGAAGCGTTTGGGTACGGGTTTCGATAGATCAGCTAGGATCTCTGTAATCGGTATGGGTCGTAGATGTCGTTGTTCAGTTGGCATAATTGTTGTCCAGTTGAGGTGATTTCCGGGGCGCGACTCCCGGTAACGCGATTAGAACTTAGTAATCGTATTCAGCTTCAAGGTCATACATCACTTTAGCTACATGAGCATTCCAGCGCCGCTCAGCTTCCCACTCTTGGCGCTCTTGAGAGATCACTGTGTCTTCATCAGCTGGGGATAATCAAGGTAGTGAGGCTTTTCTTCCGGTAGAGGCTCTCGGTTGTTGACCATGCGATCCCATCTACCTTCAGCTTCCCACTCCAGACGCTCTTGTGAACGTGAATTCGACCAAAGAAATCTAGCAGCAGTAGTATAATCAACGGAGCATAGTTAGGAGTGGGAGCAATGGAGTTAGAGGAGCTATTCTGCCGTGTAGATGATTTTTGCCAACAGTTTCAGCCTATCTGGTTGGCTGCTCTTCTCGGTTCCCGAACCTCCAAACGACGTCGGTCCTGCCAGCTCTGTTTGAGTGAACTCATGACACTCGTGATTCAATTTCATCGCTCTGCCTACCGTACCTTCAAAGATTTCTATACTCGCCATGTTCAAGTTCATTGGCGTTCTGCCTTTCCAGGCCTCGTCAGTTACAATCGCTTTGTGGAACTCATGCCTCAGACTCTCGTGCCTTTGCTCGCTTATTTTCAAGTCTGTAAAGGAGTCCCCTCTGCTATTAGTTTTCTTGATGGGACCTATCTGGAGGTGTGTGGTTGCTCACGAGCCAAGCACAACCGTGTATTTCATCACTTAGCCGCTTGGGGTAAGCATTCACAAGGGTGGCATTATGGATTTGAACTTCACTTAGTCATTAACGACCAGGGTGAAATTCTTAACTTTCAAATTACACCAGCCAATACAGATGAATGTAAACCTGTACCTGACTTGTTACAAGGATTAGTGGGCCAAGTGTTTGCCGACAAAGGCTACATCTCCCAGGATCTGTTTCAACGCTTGTGGGAACAAGGACTGCAGCTGATTACACCTTTAAAAAAGAAGATGCACAATCGGTTAATGCCCATGATAGATAAGCTTCTGTTACGCAAACGGGTTCTGATTGAAAGTGTGAATGACCAATTGAAAAATATCTCTCAGGTTGAACATAGCCGTCATCGCAGTGTCTGGAACTTTGCCGTGAATGTGGTGGCAGGGATCATTGCTTACTGTCATCAAGAGAAAAAGCCCTCACTGACTTTGGATCCCCAATTAGCCCAGTTCTTACCATCTGTTATCTAGCCCAGCTAATATCGAATTCACGTTTATCAGGGTCATGCTATGAAGGAGAAGATATCGAAAACAGAGAGATCAACGAGCGATGCCTCTAACACAGATGGGGCCGGAGCTGAGCCGTTGCTCTCTGTGGCAGGTCGACCTCGTTCGGTTGAATCTGAGCAAGCAGTCCTGGCTGCTACCTGGAAGCTTCTGAAAGAAACCAGCGTACGCAGGATTTCGATTGAGGCTATTGCTCGTGAGGCGGGTGTAGGTAAGACGACGATCTATCGCTGGTGGCCTAGTAAGACTGCTTTGATCGTGGACGCCTTTCTTGCTCAGGTTGAGACGGTGCTACCTTTTCCTGAAACAGAAACAGCCCATGAAGCCCTGTCCCAGCAAATGCAGCGGTTAGTTCAAGTCTTACAAGGAGATGTAGGGCGAATCATTGCTGCCATCATTGCTGAAGGGCAATGTGATCCTGAGGCACTTGAAAGCTTTCGGGAGCGGTTTTTGAATGTCCGACGCCAAATTGCACGTCAAGTTATTGTCAAAGGCATGCAATCGGGTGAGTTTGATGCCAGTTTAGATCCTGAGGTAGTCATGGATATGATGTACGGACCGATTTATTATCGATTGCTTGTAAAGCATCTTCCTCTGGACAAGCAGTTTGTATCTACCCTGTCAAAGCAGGCTATCCTTTGCCTAAGACCGACAAATCAGCATGCTGACAATTGAGATGTCCCTTAGTCTGATAGTTTTGGGGCTTAACCCTGTCATAGGCTCTTGCAAATGACTGTACCGGCTAG
>CAYSWV010000063.1:1165-27675 GCA_964434865.1 uncultured bacterium | reverse complement strand
CCAATAGACGCTCTTTGGCTACAGGCGGATAAGACTGGGCCAGCACGAACCAACTTTGAATCGCTAGTTTGTATAGCCCATATCGAAACCATGGTGTAATTGGATCGACTTGGATAGCAGCTTGTAACCACTGTAAGGTTTCTTGAGATCGGTGTTGGGCATGGCTTTGATGGGCCAGATAAATGTAGAAGCTACTGGCTGAGAGGTGATAGAGAATAGCGGGAATTTCAGGGTGATGAGGCCTATGAGTCACTAGCATTAAAGTATGAGAGCGGGCCATACGGTAGAAATCTGAGGACATACTTGAGGCTGGTTTACGATAACCAATCAAAAATTGAGGCACCACTCTAAACTCATACTGGCGAGCCAGGCGTAAGTACAAGTCCCAATCTTCACAGCCCTGAGCCTGTTGCGCTTGAAAGGTAGTATCATAGCCAGTAATTGTTTCAAAACAAGACCGACGAATTAAAGTAGCACTGGCATTACCAATAAAGTTATGACAGATCAGTGTTGGATAGACATAGCCTTCTATCGTTGCCGCTCTCACTGTGCCTGTTAAACGATCTTGTTCATCAATATCAACCGACCAACTATAAACTACACCAACCGACTCAGGTGATTGCAATATGTGGCTAACTTGAACAGCGAGATTCTCAGGATGCCACAAATCATCAGCATCAATGGGGGCAACCCAATTCCCTTGAGCCGCTTGAATACCTGTATTTCGAGCTGCTGCAACACCAGCATTAGCCTGGGATAACAGACGAATTCTATGATCATTCTGGGCAAAGGCTTGAACAATCGTTGCGGTTTGATCCTGAGATCCATCATCAACGATAATGACTTCAAAATGAGTATAGGTCTGAGCTAGCACAGACTTAAGCGTTCGAGGCAAGAACAGCTCAGCATTGTAAGCTGGAATAATAACTGAAACCAGTACTGGCTCTTTCAAAACAGTCATAGTTTCAGATCAACATAATCGATCAGATCAACGGGGTTAATCAAGTGGGGGTAGATCAATAACTCCGATTTAGGATGCTGGGGGTTTCGTATCAGGGTATAGCCATGCAAAATAACAGCTACTCCTAATCCCAGGCCACTGTAGATATAATAAAGCCAATGCCAGGGTAGCGATCTCAGGGCAAACCTGTAACCTCGAGCCTGAACCAAAAACTGATAAAAGTCCCGATTCAAAAGCCAAAATGTAAGGCAAAGTCCTAGTAGAGTAGCGAAGCTTAGATACCATTGTTCTGAAAAGAAAACGCTAAGGGCCGCTACTACTATGACAGTCCAAGCACAAATCACGCTCATCCGACTTGAAATTTTTAAGTTCAAATCATTGATCAGAGTTTGATTACGCAGCAACAGTTGACTCCAGGGAATGGCCCGCCGAAATAAATCAGTTTGGATCATGGGCCACCGTGACCAGGCTTTCCAGTGCTTGACCTGGATATCCTTACATAGCTTCAAGTGATAGCCTGCTGCTTTCAGCCGATAACCTAATTCAATATCTTCAACAGAGGGAAACCGATAAACTTCATTAAAGCCACCCGCTACCAAAAAAACAGACCGTCGGATGGCTCCACAAGCACCCCAAAACGTAGAGGCTTGCTCTGATGAAGTTTGATGAACATAGTGATGCAGTAAATTTCGATATTGAGACAGAAACCCCGGATCTGCTGGCGACTTATCATAAGAGCCAATCATTGCAGCCAGGGTTGGATCTTGTTCAAAAACAGCTTTAACTCGACTTAAACAATCATCGGGTACTGTCACATCAGCATCGATAAATAGCAGGATCTCGCCGGTTGCAGCTACAGCTCCCACATTACGGGCATGAGCTGGCCCATAGGGTCCACTCAGGTTAATGACTTGAGCCTCAAACTCCTCAGCCACTAGACTCGATCCATCGCAATCTCCATCAGCGACAACAATTAACTCCGAGGGTACCTTCATCATGGCTATTGTCACACTCTCAAGACAGTGATGGAATGATTGCCCTCCTCTATAAACTGGAATAATAACTGATATTAGCAAACCAGGTTGCACCACTACTATCTCCATTAATTAGTTTTAAACTACCGCTATTTGATTTGTAGTGTATCACTTCACTTTTGATCTGTTTGTGTAGTCAATTACTTCACAAGTTGTGGATCATGACAGCGATAGTTGCTTATAGTCATACCAGACAAAATGCTCAGATCTTTACGCAAAACGACTAAATTTTTTGGATTAGACGCACAGGCTAAAATACTAATGCTATATCTTCTTGTTATTTGGATGGGGTTAGGGATTTGTAGCTGGCTCATTGGAACTGCTATTTTAAGGTACTGCAACCCTCAATCCTTACTTAAAAATAGTCTCACCAGTCACCCGATCGTACCCCTATGGCTAGGTCTGATTGGGTTGAGTCTGATCTTTCTCACCATCTCTTTGGGGTTTCCATTATCTCTGGGGATCGGTATTGGTGTAACGGGGGGTCTTGGGTTTTGGGCTGGGCGCACTAATCCATGGCTAGGGCCCTCGTTCAAATCTATCCGATCAGCTAGAGTCCTAGTCCCTGGAGCAGGTATTGGCCTAGCAGCTGCTTACATAGTGGCTCAACCAATTACCTGGCTTGACTCTGGTCTTTATCATTTGGGCACTATTCGTTGGTTAGCAGATTATGGCACTGTTATTGGGGCGGCTCTGATCCATTCTCGGTTTGGCTTTGGATCATCTTGGTTTGCTTTGGTAGCACCGTTTAATTCAAATTGGGTTAACTATCAGGCTGCTGCTTTAGGCAATGGATTAGTCTTGATCTGGGTTGGACTTCACCTGATGATCAGTTGGCAGCATTGTTTTCGGTATCCATCAACTTCACAGATTGCTGATTGGTTTGCTTTGGTATTCAATATGTTGTTATTGCCGTGTTTGCTGATTCCTCAGTATGACGGCAGGGAAAATCTATTGTCCAAGATTCTGATTTCTCCCTCTCCTGATATTCCAATTTTAGTATTGGTCGGTATTATCGCTTGGTTGCTGTTAACACTAACGACTTCAACTCCAGGGCTAGCGCCTTCTTCAACGATTGAAGTCAATGGGAATAGAGACACAAGATTCAGTCCCTCAAGTGATCGATCACTTTCAACGTTAGATTGGATCCCTCTGGTGTTGGCAAGTGGAGCTGTTGCGATTAAATTAACTGGGTTTCCTCTATTAGCTGTTGTGTCTGTGTTTTACCTGAAGCGCCGACCTTTGCGAGTGTTATCACTCATTCAATGGCTGGGATGGGTCGTACTGCCCTTAGCTCCGGTACTGGTGTACGGCATCTTAACCTCAGGCTGTCCTCTCTATCCTATTCAAATATGTCTCGATTTACCATGGGCTCTCTCTCGCCAAACAGCCGTCCAAGAAGCTCAATGGATTCAAGGTTGGTCGACTTGGATCGCAGCGTCCCTACAACAATCAGGTGTTCAGTTTTGGGATCTAGTTCAAGGATGGCTTCAGATTAATGCCTTCAATTGGATTTTGCTGGGATTGTTGATCGTATCAGCCATTCTTGGCTTCAGTTTAGTAAGACTAGGACTTAAGCATAAAGCTTGGCTTTCCTATCGTTGGGTGGTGGGCCTCGCTCTGGTAGGCGTTGGATTTATCTTAGTTTATGCTCCCCTTCATCGCTTTGGCTTAGGGTATTTTTTGCTGATCCCTAGCCTGGTACTAGCTTTGATCTGCCAACATCTGGTCAATCATTATGGGCATCATGACTCATCGATTCAGAATCGTCTCAAGGTAACTCTAGTTTTTCGTAGCCTGCAATGGGGCATGATGGCTTGGATCGGGATCAGTTGTAGCTTTGCACTATTAGCTCCAAATTTGGGCTTCCATGGTCTTTTACCCCCACCTCTCATTCAACCCACCTTAGTTCAGCAACAAAGCCAGGATGTCACTTACTATTACCCCACTGAGCCGCAAGCTGATCCGAGATCTCAAAACTTGTGTTGGGCAGCTGCCCCTCCGTGTGCACTGGGACCTCTTTCGGGTATTCAGCTCCGTGATCCAGAGCAAGGCTTAGGCGCAGGGTTGATCAAAGTCAATCCAGATAACATCGAGTAGTCTAGCCACAAAAGAACTGTTTAACGGGACCGTCAGATTGCTGAAAATTCAACGTAGTAAAAAGTACTCTTTAGGGGGCAGTACTCTACTCTAGCAGACAAGAAGGAATCTAAAGCGACAATGACTTAAGCTGAAAGGCTTAGGAGCTTTAAGTTAACTTATCATTGCATAACTACAATGGATACTATAATCAATCAAACTCTATAACTAAACACCATGAGAAAAATTTTGGTTATTGATGATACTCTTAGTGATCTTGAAATGATCTCACGGTACCTCAAAGCTGTAGGCTATCTGGTGTTTACAGAATCAGAATCCAGTCAAGCCATCGCCGCTATCAAAACTATTCAACCTGATCTCATTATCACCGATATTGTGATGCCCAGCCAGAGTGGCTTAGAGCTAGCTCGAGCTATCAAACGAGATCCTGAACTGACTGCCATTCCAATCATTGCTTGTACTTCAAAAGATGCAGATATTGATCGGCTGTGGGCTTTAAAACAGGGTATTGCTCAATATATTATTAAGCCCTTTACTCCTGATCAAATTGTACATGCTGTCGAAGCCTTACTTTATTGAGGATAACTTTACATTTGAATAATATCCAATAATAGGGAGCCTTGAAAGTATATATTGAAGTCTGATCAGACGCTATTGAAGCTTGGCCACACTAACATCTTGGACCAAAGTTGTTTGGGTATACAAATCAAAGACAGTAGCGGATAACTGACGTTGCTCATTGATTTTAAAATAGACCTCAATCCGATCCAGCCCTGCTTTGCCAACTGGATCAAGATGTGCGATACAGATAGGGTCTGTCCCTCCTGCTAACGTTCTGAAGTCGGTTTGTCGAATAACTCTGCGACTGGTCATCCGCCCAAAGTCATCATAGGCCACTTCTGATTGTGAGCGATCGGCAACTTCACCGATATCTAAGCGGATCTCATCCTGCCCATCTAGAGCCACTTGTAGCACCAGAGGATTGGGCCGCTGACAAGGATATTTTAAGCCTTTTTCAAATAAAGGGTAGTAGGTGTAGCTTTGAGTGTAGGGATCCCAAAGTCGGATCGCATAGCTATGTCGCAAATAATCCTGGAGTTTCACCTGTTGGCCAAACCAGAGAGCCCCATGAGCAATAGCTTCAAAAGGTTTATCAGACTTAACCCGTTTACGACCAAAATAGGACATCACTAGCTGTTGGATCGCCGGAACCTGACTGGTGCCTCCTACTAGTAAAACCTGATCGATTTGGGATTTGTCGATGCCTTTACTCTGAGCCATCACAAGTACTTCATCCAGAGCATCTCGCACTTGATCGAGCATATGTTGAGCTTCTAAGATCTCGTCTAGATCCTGTCTTGATAAGGTCAATTCATGGGCTGTAACGGTCAGGTCATTAAACCATGCTTCCGAGGCTACCTCAGTGGATGACAGCTTGATCTTGAGTTGTTCAGCCCGATCTAGCAAGGTTTGCCAACCGGTTTCACCTAACTCGGCTCGAGATGTGTTCAGTTGTTTTAAAAAGTGATCAACAATCCAAGCATCTATGTCAATCCCCCCCACATACGCATCTGATTTAGCAATGACTTCGGCTTTGAGATCTTCCGATGGTGTGGTGGCAACGGTTTTAACCAAGCTGAGGTCGAGGGTACCCCCTCCAAAGTCAAGCACCAGTACAATAGCCCCTGGATGTTGGACAGCATACCCCAAGGCCGCTGCTGTGGATTCATCCAGGATTTGTAAGGGGGGTAAATTGAGTTCAAGTGCTGTCTGGCGTAACCAGTTGACATAAGCTTCATAGGCGCCGACTGGAACCGTCATGATGAGTCGTGTGGGTACCCAGGCCGCTTGGTGCAAAGCTTGAATCACACCTTGCAAGAAACGAGTTGCAATGACGTCTGGATCGTAAGTAGTGCCATCTAAATACCGTGCAGGTGGCACAAAATCGGCAACTAGATCTCGTTTGAAGGCTTGAAATAGCCGCTCCGGCTGAACTAAGCCTAAACGCTTTGAACGGATTTCTTCTCCAATCAAGATTTGGTTTGGAGCTTGGACAAATACTAAGGTGGGAACGACGGCAGCCCCAAGATGAAGCGCAAATTGGCGAGAAATCTGCTCAAATTGGAGGGTCTGAGGTGTTTGAGTCACCGGATCCCAGATGCTGACGACAGTATTACTAGTCCCAAAATCAATGGCAACTACGGTCATGCGCTAGTAGCCTTAAAAATCATCATCATCAAGCTCGCTTTCCTCTTCATCGTCTTCATAGCTGTCATCTAGATCATCAAGGCTAGCCCTCAATCCATCGTCCAGTTCATCTTGAAGGGTGTCCTCATGATCTAGATCCAGTTCATCATCAGTTTCTTCGATAGCAATCATCGGTTCTGCTGAAGCTGTAGAAATAACTTGAGTCAGCGGAGTTCCATCATCGGGTTTACGTTCTGAGTTCAGCGTTGGCGTTGGGTCTACAGCTGCAGGCATGGGTTGTGTCACCATCGGGGGTGTATTGACACTAGGCAGAGCGGTCTGTTCTGTCAGAGCCTCTAAAGCTCCGATCTCAAGCTCTTCTTTTTGGGGTAGGGACCGGCTTACCTTCGCTGGACACCTAATGTGATCACCCTGACGATATCCAACAAACCGAATATAAACAGACTCACCAGGCTGAATATCATTTTGATCGGGCTGATGTAACTTTGGATCAAAAGCAACTGAGTCCCATACTGAGCCAATGGGGATATAGCCCCAGCTTTGTAGGAGGGTATCTAACGGAGCTAGCAGGGCTGTAATGTTTTTAGCTGGGATCTCAGGTTGTGTTTGAGCTAGATGACGAGCACTAGGATAACTGGTTAATAAGCCCTGAAGCTGTTGAAAGATTTGAGCTTGGATCTCGTGAGTCAGGGTATGGCGTTGGCGTTGTAACTGATCCCGAAGCCGCAAACATTCTTGACGCAGCTGATTTTGATCGGTCAACTCAAGCTCAGTAGCTTCAGGATAAGACGAGTCGTCTGGATTAGGGCTACTGCTGCTCTCTATCAATGGGCTTGTCTCTGACTCAGATGCAATGGTCTCAGGATGCTCAAAATAAGAGAGAAAAGTCTCCAATGACCAATCTAGAGTAGTAGCCAGCCCTCTTAAATGGGAAAGCTTAAGTGTATCTAAAGAGCCTTGCCGAACTTGATCCATGGCACGGCGGCTGATTCCTGCTTGCTTTTGGAGCGCAGACCAAGAATTGATTCCTGCTACGTTCATGCGCTGCCGCAGGAGCTCATCGTAACGTGTGGCTGTCATGGCACCCTGATCTCAAGACTGCTTTTTGATGCTAGACCAGAACTGTCATCACAAACACACTGCACCTCATAAATGTAATCGTTTACAGGGGCAGGACTCAGAATCAAGAACTGGCTCATTAACTCTACCTTAACAACAATAGGTAACAACAATAGATTGGCATAGAGACTTTTCGTCAGCGATACCCCTATAGACTTCTAGTCACATAGACTTTCTAGCTACCTCGCCTGACGTCTAGTCAACCCTAGCTACTGATGTCAAGAGAGTAACTATATCGCAGTTGAGATACCCTCATCAAGCCAAGTCACTCAAGCAAATCCGTCTGCTAGTACTCACTGATCAAGGCTTCAACAAATTCGTAGCTCGAAAACGGTCTCAAATCCTCAATACCCTCACCAGCCCCAATAAAACGGATCGGGAGTTCCATTTGTTGGGTGATGGCAAAAGCAATCCCACCTTTAGCAGTACTATCAAGCTTAGTTAAAACAACACCACTTAGCTTGGCCACCTCAGCAAATAGTTCAGCCTGTCGTAACCCGTTTTGTCCCAATGTTGAGTCCAACACCAATAATGACTCAACGATGGCATCAGGGGCTTTTTTGTCAATGATCCGTCGAATTTTAGCCAACTCATCCATTAGGTTTTTCTTATTTTGTAAGCGACCTGCTGTATCAATGAGAAGTAACTCAGTGTTGCGAGCTTGTGCAGCGGCAATAGCATCAAAGACAATCGCAGCTGGATCAGTATTTTGAGCTGAATTGGCAATCACTTCAACACCGGCCCGTTGTCCCCAGATCTGAAGTTGTTCGACAGCAGCCGCCCTAAAGGTATCTCCTGCAGCAATTAGACATCGATAATCAGATTGACAAGCAATGTGGCTAATCTTACCAATGGTGGTTGTTTTACCAGCTCCATTGACACCTACAATCAACCAGATATTGAGTTTGTCGCGCTCTGGGGCAAAGTAGGGGGAGCCGACTGTTAGCATATCCCGCATTTGAGCTTTCAAATATTTAACCGCCTCTTCAGGGGGTAACACATCTTTGCGCATGCGGGCCTGGAGTGCTTCAATCATCCGATCAGTGGCATAGACTCCGACATCTGATTGTAGTAGTACTGCTTCAATTTCATCAACAGCGTCTTGATCGATGGGCCCCCGCCCCACTAAACTCTTCAATTGATTGATCAAATTTAGCCGAGTTTTGCCAAGACCCTGCCGCAATTTTTGGAGCCAGGTAATTTCTTCAACAGAGATATCCTCGGGTTTACGGCCCTGAGCTGCCAGGATCTCAGCAGACCAGCGAAATCCCTCGTCAAACGACAAGTCAAGGCTATCAGCGGCATCAGATTCTGCTACTTCTAAGACTTCAAGGCGCTGGGTTACGTCTGAGTCTAATTCAAAGAACGCTTTTGTGGGGGCCGCCTGAGTCAGCTCTGGAGGAGACTCTTCAGATTCTGCCAGTGTGGAGCTAATTTGCCCTTCATCCGGCAATGCAGCGGTTTCTAAATGGTTTGTCGCTTCCACAGTAGGAGTAGATTGGACTTCAGCTGCTTGTGAATCTGTTGTTGTACTGTCTTCTCGTTCTTTAATTTTTTGGTAAGCTGCTTTTGCAAACGCTAGATAGTCGACTGCTTCAGTAGTGGGTGCTGGCGTTTCATCAGGTACAGCCACTGATGGTGGAGGACCACTGGTTTCTGGTTCTTCTGGTTTTTCGTCTTTCACAAAACGGCGGCGAAACCAATCAAATGTCATGAATAGCCTCTGGCAACAGTAAATGGTGTGACCTGAGAACCAGGCCTAAAACTAGAGCTAAATGTCTATCAAGCGTGGCTACTATCTTACCTAAAGTCGCTTGATCTAAAGACCTTGATCTAAAGACGATGAAAGCTATTGAATTCAAACCACATATCTGGTAGAGGTTTAGCCTTAGGTCCTGATGCAGACCCAAACCGAAATTGCCGTTTCCAGAGGAAGTAATACGGACCCAATCGTTGGTACGTATCCCGAATATCTTCTTGTTCAACCACAGTGCCAGAAGCATCTCGAAACTCAACTTGATACCAGGTAGGTAGGACCCCTTGGGTTGTTTCTTGCCAAGCTAAGGTTGTAACTGAAACTGTTTCGCCAGAGGGCAAAGCCCGATTCACTTGAGCCAACTTATTCCCCTCTGCAATCAGATAGTAAGCTTGATCGCTAGAGTTCAGATCTTGGATAGCGATCAGATCCGTGTCTTGGGCTAAATCCATAAATTCAAATTGACTGGTTTCATGGGCTACCTCAAAGGGTATCCGGCGCCGGTGGATCACTTCGTTGGCTAATTGAGCTTCAACTAATTGGCGTAAGTCTTCATCTTCAATGTTGATGATATCTATAGTTAGATCCGGCCTTACTTTGACCCGACCATGATACTGTTCAGTCTCAACCATGAAGGATACTTCAGCTTGGTAACCTGGAAATGGTTCTTCCCAAGTATATCGATGAGCATAGGCAGTCCGAAAAATTCCACAAGCTGAAGTCAGATCATCGCAGGCTAAAGCCTGAGCAGGTAGAGAATAGATCCACCCTAGAACGATGAGACTGGTGACTAGAAGGCGGAAGCTCTGGTTAAGCCAGCGTTGAATCATAAATCTCTCCGGTAATAAATGCTATCAATACATGGACGCAGGTACACCCCTGGGGTATGCCCATTTGCTGTGTGATCATCGATTTTAGATCATCGATTTTAGATCACAGTATTTAGATCATAGGAGCTGACATATGGTTTCATGAGTTACCCGTTAGAGGTCGCTTGACTTTAGTTAGCTCCACAAACAGTTGTTTTTATTTACATTAGCTAGACATCCGACGCTATCATGGCAATAGGATATCAAAGTCTTAACTATGATTTTAGATTTTCGGTTTGCTATAGCTAGTGATCTACATATTGCCTTACCAAGCACTATTTGGGATCATCCTAGTCGGTTCCACTTAGTCGAACTTAGCATGACTGCGTTTGAGGTGGTGTTAGATCACTTGAGCCAATTAGATGTCGATTTTTTATTGCTGCCTGGCGATTTGACTCAACATGGTGAGCCTGAGAATCATCAGTGGTTAGCTCAGCGGTTAGCTCAGCTGCCGTATCCAGTTTATGTCACGCCTGGAAACCATGATTTTCCCTATCGAGTCCCTACTGAAAAGGCTATAGGTGCTGAAGATTTTAAAGATATTTATAAATCCTTTGGATATGAAAACTCAGATCAGCTTTGTTATACCTGTGAAGTCCTTCCTGGGGTTCGCTTAATTGCTTTAAATTCTAATGATTTTGATGAAGATGGCACTTTAGTGGGACGCCTGGATCAGCGGCAACTAGCTTGGCTAGATACTGTTTTGAGTCAAGTTAAGGATGAGGTGATCCTAGTTATGATTCACCATAATGTAGTTGAGCATTTGAGGGGTCAATCTCGACACCCTTGGGGACAGCGTTATATCTTACAAAATGCAGCTTTATTTCGGCGGTTGCTGCAATCAGCAGATGTCCGTCTAGTCTTTACGGGGCATCTCCATATTCAAAATATTGCGGGCTGTAAAGGCATCTATGACATTACGACTGGATCTTTGGTGAGCTATCCCCACCCCTATCGGATTTGTCATTTTCAAGCAGATGCTCATGGCCGTCAAACATTACAGATTGAATCGCACCGGGTTGAATCTGTTCCCCACTGGCCTTATCTGCAACAAGCTTCTCGTGAATGGATGGGACAACGGAGCCAACCTATGATGGTCAAGTTTTTAGCTTCAGCTCCCATTAATCTGCCACAAGATCAAGCTGAAGCTATTGCCCCTGAACTCCAGTATTACTGGGCTGCTATTGCAGAAGGCGATGCAAAATTTGAGTTTCCTCACTTTCCGCCCCGAGCCCGTCAATACCTGGAGCGTTTAAACCGTTCCTTAGCCCTCGATCCGACTAAACCGGTTCAGTCAGATAATCATACAACAATACCCCTACGGTCCTCGTCTCGACGGTCTGTATTGACTTAGCGAGCTTGTCTTCAGGAGGGCAGCTAACTTGAGCCATCTGATCAAAAAAATAATTGTTGTATCGGAACAGTCGTGAAATGATAGATTAAGGCTTCTGCCTAACTTAGGTGATAGGGACTAATCGGAGTTTAGCGTGAAATCAGCCAATCCTCGTCCAGACTTTGAGCTACCTCAACTATCTTGGGTTCCTTTAATTGTGGGAGCTACCGTATTGCTGTTGGTTGCGACAATTTTGCAATGTTTACTTGTGGTTCCTGCTGGAGCACGGGTTGTTGTCTTCAACTCAGTGACAGGCCTGAAGCCAGTGCCTCTAGGAGAAGGACTGCACATTCTACTACCCATAGTGGAAACCCCGATCCCCTATGATATTCGGACTCAAACTTACACTATGGCCTCACAGCGATTAGAAGGCAATATTCAAGGTGATGATGCCTTACGGGTTTTGAGTAGTGATGGCCAACAGATTGCTTTGGATGTCTCAATTCGATTTCGCATTGATCCAGATAAAGTTTCTATGCTGCACCAAACGATTGGCCCTAGCTACATTGATAAGGTTGTACGACCTGAAGTGCGGACCGTGATGCGTAATGAGCTAGCGTTGCATCGTGCGATTGCTGTTTTTTCAGATGAACGTGAAGAGATTGAGGACAATGTTGAAAAACAATTAGCTACTATCTTTGGCAATAATGACTTGATCTTACAGAACGTCCTCCTCCGAAATGTCAAGTTTTCAGATCAATTTCAAACGGCTATTGAGCGCAAACAAATTGCTGAGCAAGAAAAGGAGCGTGAGCGGTTCTTAGTGGCTAAAGCAGAACTCGAAAAGCAACGCACAGTCATTTTAGCTGAGGGTGAGGCTAAGGCGATTGCACTTCAAGGTGAGGCTCTAGAACTCAATCCTGAGGTTATTCAACTTGATTATGTCCGTAAATTGGCTCCAGGAACTAAAGCGATCATTACTGATCAAGAAGCTTTGAAATCTGGTTATGCCAAGAGTACTCCTATCTTACCCTCTGATCTTGAGTAAGATTACTCGCCCTTATAGCATTCCCATGCAAAGCACTGATTCATCAACGGCTGTTAATGCTTCCTTGATTCAGGAACGGATTGAGCACATTCGCTCTCAGATTCCGCCTGATGTCACGATAGTAGCGGTGAGTAAAGGATTTTCTCCCTACCATATTCGGGCTGCCTACCACGCTGGATTACGTCACTTTGGCGAGAGTCGGATCCAGGAAGCCCAACAAAAACAGCCGGAGCTGCAGGATTGTCCTGAGATCATTTGGCATTTAATTGGACACTTGCAAACGAACAAAGCTAAACAGGCCCTCCAACTGTTTTCACATATTGATAGTGTCGATAGCTTAAAGTTAGCTGATTTAATTAATCAAAAGGCAGTCGATATGGGGTGTTGCCCTCAGATCTGCTTACAAGTGAAGTTAGCTCCTGATCCAAGTAAGTATGGCTGGACACCATCTGAACTATTGGAGGCCTGTCCCCAGCTCAATCAACTCCGGTCGGTTCTGGTTCATGGTTTGATGACTATATTGCCACTTGGACTGGCCGAGTCAGAGATGCTGCAGCTGTTTTTTCAGCTTAAACAATTCTCTAAGACTATCTGTGATTTTCAATACCCTCATCTTCAACCTAAAGTACTATCGATGGGGATGTCATCTGATTACCAATTGGCAGTCCAAGCTGGAGCTACAGAGATTCGACTAGGGAGAGCGTTATTTGCTTGATCTGATCCTCAAGTCCTAAAACATCTTCAAGTCCTAGAACAAATCCTCGTTCAACGCTAGTGATCTTGGTTTAAAAATTTTTCAATCATCTGTGAGCCTGATCAAATCTCATACACAATTAAAACTTGTGAGGAGCACATGTCAGAAAATACCGAAAACTGGGGCAGATGGATTCGAACCACCGAATGGCGGGACCAAAACCCGCTGCCTTACCGCTTGGCGATGCCCCATTAAATAGGCCTTGACAAATGAACTTTAATGCTTGCGCTTAACTAGCGTAACTACTACTGGAGATTGTGTCAAGAACTTGGAGAATTTGACTTGGGTCAGCCTTGTTATTGACTCTCAACCTTAGCACCATTTAGATTCTGGCCAAAAGGGTTAGGCACAGCCGGTAGCGGAACAATTTCATAGAAATAAGCTTTAATTTCAGGCCCAAAATGTAAGACGTCTCCACTTTTTAAGTAGTGAGTAGCCACTTGCTCACCATTAACGAAAACTCCGTTAGTACTAGACTGGCCTTTACGATTTCCATCAATTAAGCAGTAGGTAAACCCAGAACGTGAGTCTTGGCTAGGTACACGAACTAGATAAGCATGGCGGCGTGATACAAATCGATTATTCACTCGGATCGCATTGGTTTGATCTCGTCCGACTGCATAAGCATCTCCATTGAGGACATAACAGTAAGGTTTGGTAGGGTGGTGAACAGCCAGAGTAAATTCAGCCGGAATGCGTTTTCGGGGTAGCTCATTAGGGGTTTCATGATCAAAAAGAGCCGAATCCAGATTAGAACTGATACCTTGTGGAATAGGCTGCGGTGATTGCACACTAACTCCTTGTTGTACACTAATGCCTACTGAAATAAATGCGTTAACAACTCTTCTGCGCCATCCTGGAGCTTAGCAACGTAATATTATCAAGGCATAGCATAACCAATCTATGCTGGAGGGTAGATCACCTAGAGAACAGGCTTTACACAGTATAGTCTTACACAATAGGGAACCGCTATGGATACTGAACTAGATCGTCGCTTGGACATTGCTACTGAAGCTGCTCTGGCAGCAGGCGCCCTATTACGGCACTTTCAACCTCAACGCTTAGAAGTCCGAGAAAAACGTCCTGGCGATTTAGTCACTCAGGCTGATGAAGGATCAGAAGCCTTAATTCTCAGGATTTTGACGCGGCATTTTCCTCAGGATGCTATTTTGACTGAAGAATCAGGTAACCAAGGCACCGTCAATGCTGATTTCTGCTGGGTTGTTGATCCCTTAGATGGCACCACCAATTTTGCTCATGGGTATCCTTTTGCCTCTGTTTCGATTGGCTTACTCCACCAGCAGACTTCTATCTTAGGTGTTGTCTACGATTTTTTTCATGATCATCTGTTTCGGGCTAGCTTGAATCAAGGAGCCACACTTAACCGATGCCCGATCCAGGTTTCTCAAACTGAACAGTTGAGTCATAGCTTATTGATTACAGGGTTTGCTTACGATAGACGGGAAACCCCCGACAATAACTACGCAGAGTTTTGCCATTTTACTCACCTAACACAGGGTGTCCGACGTGGAGGGTCTGCTGCTTTAGATTTAGCCTATGTGGCTGCAGGTTGGGCAGATGGATATTGGGAACGAGGGTTATCCCCCTGGGATATAGCAGCAGGAATTGTGATTGTTCAAGAATCAGGAGGCACAGTAACCGCTTATGATGGCTCTCCCCTAGATCTAAAATCGGGTCGAATCTTAGCAACAAATGGTAAACTTCAAACCCAAATGCAACAGGAGTTAAGCCAGGTTCGACCCTTAGCTGATAAACCTTAGCTATTACCGTTTATTTATCTTGGCTTTACAAAAGATAGGTGGGATTATCTCAATTTCAAAAGTTAGGATCTAATTGAATAATGCTTAGCTCAATTCAATATCTCCTGATAAGTGGGACCAGCAGCTAGCTACCACAGCTGGAGGCAACAAGATCAGCTGAGTGACAGATCTCCTTAGATTTTGCTCGAAAAGCCCTGACAACAGTTGCAGCAATTGGGATTTGATCCTGTACCGAGGTCAGTTACGAGTGGGGATTGATCCAAGTTTGGGAGCAGCTTGTTTAGGTTTTGAGGTATCTCGGCAAAACTATCAAGGATTTGAATGAGATATTCTGGTAACAGTTGTTGAGCACTTGCAACTCCGTTTGACTCCTATTTGGGTCCCTGGAATCAGCCATTGGACGCACTTAAACAAGGCCATGTCGATCTAGTTTTTAGGGAGCGACATGCTAGAGGGCTCGATCCAACTCGATTTCTGGCAACAGAGTCGTGTGACCTCAGCCCTAATGGTTTCTGCTAACCAAGTTGATGCTCCTTACTGGGTATCGCAACTTGTTGCCTTGAAAGTGGGTATTGTAGTTAATAGTACTGGTGTAGCTCTACTTGAGGTCTACAACCGAGGACAGGTTCAGTTAAACCAGCAATTTATTCGATTTACCCTTTCTGGTCCACCTCTATCCAACTCCACTTATTGGGGTAGTGTCAGCATCCCAAGCTGAAGCAGGTTCTGGATCAGGCCATTACAACATTGGAGCAAGACGGTAGACTAAGGCATATCTTGGAGGATTGGCAATTATGGAACCCATCAGTGGAGTCCCTCAAATTGATCGAGGCTTAGCAGCCTATGAAATGGATTACTATGCCATCTTAGGTGTACCAATTACCGCAGATCCAAAAGAAATCAGTGATGGGTACAAGCAGGTCGCTAAATCATTACGGGCTGGCTTTGTGGGCAACACTGAAGAGGCTAAACGAGCTCAAGATCTCTTTGCCAAGTTAGTAGGGCCCGCGAAAGAGATCTTGACTAAAGAACGGGAACGAGTTGAATATGATGCTGTATTAAGCCTGAGGGTCAAACGATTAGTAGAGACTAACCAGGAAGAAGCTTGGCCTAAAACGGATGTTGTCTCTAAATTACGCAACTCTTTAAATTGGGAGAATGACTATAAAGCTACTGTGACTAAATTAGCAACCGAGCAGTACACCGTCCTAGATGAAGTTTCAGATCGGGTGGGTACGATCAGTGAACTCAATCTTGCTTACTTACTCCTCAAGAATGGATTAGCCCCTGGCTCAGCTGCTGTAGCCCCACCACCTAAACCTGTTGCAGCACCTGTGCCCGCACCGGCTCCCGTATCGGCTCCGCCCACCAATAATGCTGAGACCCGTTACAATCAGGCTTTGGTCATGATGGAACGGAGGCAATATAAAGAAGCTATTCAATTCTTAACAGTCGCTATCAACACTGATCCTAACGATGCTCGTTTTTATATTCAGCGAGGTCTTGCTTATAAGAAACTCAACAACAAAGGGATGGCTCGGGTTGACTTTCAACAAGCTGTAAAATTAGAACCTAATAATATGGAAGCTAGACAAGGTTTGGTCGAGACAAAACCACCTACCCCAAAACCTGCTGAAGCTCAGGCCGCCTCTTCCTCTAAGTCAGCTTCCTCTAAACCTGCTCAGAAAGGCAAAGGCGACGGGGGCGGTTTTTTAGGGGGTTTGTTCAAACGGAAGTAAATCGAGATGGCTTATGGTCTAGATCGCTGGGTCTAGATCGTTAGGTTTAGATTGTTTAGTTTAGATTGTTGGGTCTAGATTGTTTAGTCTGGAACGTTGGGCTTGGGTTGGCGCCTTCGTTGTTGGGCTAATTGCTGCACTATCTCGGCATGTTTGGCCCGTGTAATGGGGTAAAGGTAGGTCAAGCCCAGACTTATCAGTAACACCACAGCTGGTGCAACACTGATAGCTAAACGAATGGCTAACAAAGCTGAATCAGGTTGAACTGGGGCAGGTAGCCCTGGAACTGTAGCTTGGAACCCTGACCATGCTAAAATCCGACCCACTAGAGATAAGCCTCCGGCCAGTCCCAATTTTTGAACAAAGATCATAGCAGAGTAGAAGATCCCTTCTCGGCGTTGCCCAGTGGCTAGTTCATCGATCTCAATCACATCAGGAATCATTGACCAGGGAATCAGATAAACAGTAGACACTCCAATGCCGGCCAGTATTCCTAAACCGATTAAACCAGTTGTTTGCCCAGGCTGTAAGACCAATAGGCCTAATAGCGCCACAATCAGAGTGCTAACCCCCCACCCAAAAGCTGCCCGTTTGCCTAAGCGAGCACTAATTTGACTCCATACCGGCAGCATTAAAAAGCTAGTCCCTTGAACAGCAGCGAGCACCCCTGAAAGCCATGCCCCTGATAATCCCATCCAGTCTCTAACGTAAAATTCAAAAATAGAGGCTGTAAATTGAAACCCTAACCAGGAAAACAAATAAATGCCAATAACAATTAGGTACGGATAGTTGGTCAGCATGCTTTTGAGTTGTTCTGAAATACTAAGGGACTTGGGTTCCTGATCTTGATAACGTTCAAATGTACCCCATACACACCAAAAGCAGGACATGACTGCAACAACAGACCAGATCGATCCAGAAACCAGATAACCTGTAGTATCAGCTTCAAAGAGATCTAAGATTAAGGGGTGTAGGACAGCAGAAACTAGACTACCTCCAACGACAAAGGCAAATCGATATTGATTTAATCGAGTGCGTTCGTCGTAATCTTGAGTCAGCTCTGGGGTTAGGGCGGTATAAGGTAGGTTCACAGCTGTATAAAAGCTATTAAAAATAACCGATACCAGAATGTAGTAACCAAATAAAGCCGGTGTATTACCAGGAAACGGAATTAACCATTGAGCTACAAATGACAGTCCAAACGGAAGAGCCCCAATCGCGATCCAAGGGCGGCGGCGTCCCCAAGGGGTATGAGTTTTATCGGCTAAAATCCCAACGATTGGATCATTAAACGCATCCCAGATTTTACTCAAGGCCAAGATATCGCCTGCTAGAGCTGGATTCAACCCGACAACTCTGGTGAAAAAAGGCAGCAGGAACAACACTAATATATTGGTGGTAATCGCTGTACCCAAATCTCCAGCTCCATAAGCCAACTTTGTCTTTAAACTCAGCCGCTTGGGAGTGGGTTGATGAAGACTGTCAATTGGGCTATCAGTCATGGGGATCACTCATTGTGCTTACTCTTTAGAATACGTGGGGGATGTCAGGATAGCCCGTCTTCAAACCCCCAAATGGTTAGGTATATTCTCACTTGAGAAAATTCTACAAAAATGCTAGAAAAATAAAGGCAAGGTTATTGATGCTGTATGACTCCAAAACCAGTGTCTCCAGTTGGACAAGCTAATATTGGACAACCTAATTTTCCTAGATTAATTCATCCTCACATGATTTTGCCTAAAGCGAAGAAAGGGGTAAGAGACTGACTCTACTCAAAGTCTGTGTTGATAAATGCGGTAGCTGAACAAGAACTTTTTAGGATCAGTTGGGTGGCACTGATTCGGTTCTGGATAGGCTTGAGTAGTTCCCTGCTTCTATCTCTATTTCATCATCAGGCTCAATCAGGCGTTGAATTTTTGAGGCGAAGCTGATATATTCCTTGCGGTTCTGCATTTATACGTTGGCAGGAGGTCGAAGTTGGTTAGAAGAAGGAAGCGTAAAAGTCGTCGTAGGCTAGAAGGTCGCAAGATTTTAGAGCACGTGCCTCAGTTTAATCTGGAGAGTGGCGATGAAAAATCTGTAACTGCTGCTCGAAGATATATTCAAGACAAGTCTATTCAGCCTCCTGCTCTGATCTTAGTCCGTCGGAATGAGCACACCATCGATCGATTCTTTTGGGCTGAAAAGGGTTTGTTTGGTGCTCAATATGTCGAAGAAAATCATTTCCTGTTTCCTAGCTTGAGGGCAGCTCTGGAGCAAGAAGGTTCAACTAAGCCTGAGGCTAAGCCACTGGCTGCAACGGTGAAATAGGGACTAAACCGTTACGTCTGAGCTTATCCAGCTGGGACTGTCCAAGATGAGTTGAGAATGTCGGACTCAAGGTAGCGCCTGGCTGGATTATGGCTAATTCAGGCCGTAGTACTTTCTATAGTACTGTTTAGAGTATTGCTTTTTATGATAATTCTTGCACTAGGGTATTTTTTACTTTTATTCTTGTAGCATTTATCCATTATTGATAGCTGTGAATACTGGTTTAAATGTTGGGTTAGGCTTGTTTCGATCATGCTGGCCTGTTCTGGGTGGATCCCTCACCTGGTTAATGTTGAGTGGACTGCCCTGCTACGCTACAGCGGAAGGTAGCCTTTCAATCTGGATGCGATCAGATAAGGCCTTTCAAGGGATGACTCAACTAGGTCAACAGTTTGAGTTGGATACCGGTATCCCAGTCACTGTTGAGATTCCTGAAGGTGCGATTGACAAGTTTATCCAAGCCGCTCAAGCAGGACGAGGGCCTGATCTGCTAGGTTGGGCACATGATCGAACAGGTGATCTGGCTGCAGCTGGTTTAGTCCAGCCAGTTGATATGAGTCCTTTGACTCAGACCCAATTTTTACCCCAAGCGTTACAAGCTTTTACAGTTAAAGACGAATTGTTTGGCTATCCTATTGGGTTGGAAGCCATTGCTTTGATCTATAACCGCCAACTGGTTTCAGATCCGCCTGAGAGTATTGAAGATATCCTAACTATTCACACAGAGCTAGCGACTCAAGCACCATTTACCCTTCAATATGACTATACCAATTTTTATTTTTCAATTCCGTTTCTGACAGCCCAGGGCGGCTATATTTTTGGAGATTTAGGACCTGCGGATGTTGGGTTAAATCATCCTGGCTCAATTGCGGGCTTGGAATTGTTAAAGAGCTTAGTTAAACAAGGTGTTATTCAAGAGGATGTGAGCTACAGCATTATGGTGGCTAATATGGTGCAGCAGAATCTAGGCATGATGATCACAGGGCCTTGGGAATGGTCCAACTTAGAGCAAAATCAAGTTGATTTTGGAGTGGTGCCGCTACCCAGGATTAATGGATACCCAGCTCGCCCTTTTATTGGAGTTCAAGGCTTTATGATTAACCGGTCTTCACCCAATGCAGACCTAATCCAAGAATTTATGGAACAATATGTGTTGACACCAGCAGGTCTTGAGATCCTTAACCAGGATGTACCCATAGGGATTCCTAGCCTAGCCCAACTTGCCCAAGAATGGTCTGAAAATCCCAGACTAGAGGCAACTCTACAAAGTATTGAAGATGGGATCCTCATCCCCAATAACCCAGCTATGAATGCGGTTTGGACTCATATGTCTGGTGTGGTGGCTGACGTGATTAAAGGACGGGTTAGCGTCACGACAGCTTTAGAACAGGCAACCCAACAAATTCAGAATGCTATTCATGCTGCTGAAGACTAAATTCTAGATCAGGCTAAATTCCAAACATTCAAGAGGATTTCTGACAAAATCAAAAAGATAATGATCCATTCTAATCGGAGTGATCGTTGAGTTTCAATCCTGCCCACTAAAAACAAACTGGTTCGAGAGATAATTGAAAGTTTCTCCCGCAAAATTAGGATTCGTTCTTGAATATCGAAGTCGCGTTTGAGAAAGTTATAGAGTCGAATCACCTCAGTATCAGAATCCCAGAGAATATCAGGATCATCTAATATGGTTACACTATAAGCTAACTCTAGATCGACTGACAGCCCAAAGCCAACTTGCTTGGTTAGCTCCTGTAAGGCTCTAGGCACTCGACCTTTGAGGGCTAGAGTGGTGACTGTCTCTTCCAGTTTGGCTAAGGTATTGTTGACTTGTTTCTCGTAATATTCCAGAGACACTGACCGGCTTAAAACAATACTCACTACCAGTGCTACATCTAGATTAAAATGTTCAATTGTGATTGCCTCGGTTTTATTTAAAGTCTGGATCGGTGATGCTAACACTAATGAGAATTCATCCTCACTAACGATCCGGTTTTTCCGGGTAACTGCATCATTAAGCTGACTGAGGCAAGCTTGACACTCGGCTTCAGAGTAATTAAAAAAGACGACTGCTCCATAATCAAAAACGACAACAATCGTATGGTCATCAAATTGAACAAGGAGTGGATCTTGTTTGAGGATCTGTCCCTGATCGCCAAAAGCTTGACGAGCACGGCGCGTATCAAAGGCCCAAGCATAATCATAAGCTTTAACAAAGATGACGTTAGAGGTAGACTCAAGTGGGGGTTCATGGGTTAACATAATTTGTTTTCAAATCGATCGGATGTTGGCCTGAGCAACAGGACTAATAATTAGGTTAGCAGTTGATCCTGAGTCATTAGCGCCGCCTGAGTCATGGGAGCTGGAGATGTCTTGGGACTACAGCTTAACGTGTAACGGGTTTCTACCAAATGAATTGAAGCTGTTTCAATATACCGAAAGATCCAGTGAGGTTGCAGGCCCAAGATCACAATGATAATGGCTAGGGTGGCAGCAGGTAGTTGTTCAATTAATGTTCGTTGTGGCATATTGGCAGCTCGTTGAGATAACCGACCAAAAAAGACACGATTGACTAGCAACAAAAAGTAAGCAGCGGTTAGAGCAGTTCCCAGCATACATAGCAACGTCTGGATCGGAAACACAGCAAAGCTACTCCGAAACACCACAAATTCGGCAATAAAACCAACCATACCAGGAGTACCCGCACTAGCCATAACGCCTAAGATCATCAAACTTCCAACCAGAGGTAACCCACGCTCTGGGTTCAATAATCCCCGTAGTTGATTAAGATCACGGGTACCCGTATTGGCGTAGACCGCACCAACCAACAAAAATAATAGCGATGAAATTAACCCATGACTGATCATTTGTCCCACTGATCCCGTCAAACTTAAGGGAGTAGCCGCGGCAGTTGCTAGCAAGACATACCCCATATGTGCTACCGACCCATAGGCCACTAACTTTTTCATATCTTGTTGAGCTAGAGCATTCAAAGATCCATATAAGACGTTAACCACCGCTAAACTAGCGATCACAGGTCCAGCAACTTGCCAGGCACCCGGTAAAAAGTCAACTCCAAATCTAAGTAAAGCATAGGTGCCTAATTTCAATAAGATCCCAGCTAGTAAAACTGAAACCGGTGTTGAAGCTTCCACATGAGCATCTGGCAACCAAGTATGAAAAGGAACAATAGGAATCTTAATGCCAACACCTATCAGGATCAGGATCAGTAATATCAGCTGTTGGCCCACTGGTAATCCATGCTGTCGCATAGTGTCGTAATTAAAGTTAGGAATGCCACTAAACCAAACGACTCCAAAAAAAGCAACCAACAGAAGTAACCCTGCTAGAGCCGTGTAGAGTAAAAACTTAATGGAAGCATACCCTCGTCGAGGCCCACCCCAAATCCCAATTAAGAAATAGAGCGGTATCAGTTCGATTTCAAAAAAAATAAAGAATAACAGAGCATTTTGGGCAAGAAACGCACCGGAGACAGCTCCCCCCAAAACCAAGATCAAACTGTAGTACAGTCGGGGACGGTGACGACAATGGCTACTCCAGATCGAGACCCATACTAATAAGGTGTTTAAAACCAGTAAGGGTAACGAAATACCATCAACACCTAGACTGTAGGTTAACCCAAGCGTGTCTAACCAACTGAGATGTTCAACAAACTGCAGAGAAGCTGTGTTTAAATCAAACTGAGTTACCAGACCTAAACTCAACCCCAAAGCACTAGCCGATACGATCAAGGCCAACCAACGGACGATCTGGGCATTCGTTTGGGGATAAAGTCCAATGATCACTGCCCCTAAGAAGGGTAACCCAATGATTGCACTTAACATGATTGGCTCCTATCAAGGTTTGCAGGGTCAGATCTGTTCTGAGGTTAGCCTCAAACGATACTCAGATCACTGTCGAGGGGATCCAGGATTGCATCAGTAAGGCCGCTACCACTGCTAATCCAATGAGTATCGTTAGCACATAGAGTTGCATCCGGCCTGGAATGGTGTACTTAAGCCCCTCTGCGCCCAAGATCAAAGCTAGGCTCACCATATTGACAGCACCATCAACGACAAAGCGATCAACCCAGTCCACCCCTTTTGATCCCCATTTAAACGGCACCACAATGCAGACATGGTAGAGATGGCTGATATAGAAGTCATAGGTTAGAAGAGTTTGCAATTGAGGCCAGGCTAGTTTAACAGGTTGTTGGCGGGTGCCATAGAGCATCCATCCGACTAGGCCGCCACCTAAACTAGTACCCACCAAAGCGATCGCCGCTCGACCGGTCGTGGGAGTCATAGCTGGGAGTACTCCCCACTGCCATAACAGCAGAGGTAGTAGAGCGGTAAGGACAACCAAAATCACCATCGGGACCGCCATGGGCCAGAGAACTTCAGGGGTCCGTCGTGTTTTTAAAGTAGGGGGGCCGGTAAAGACAAGACCAAACACCCTCGCTAAATTGAGCGCAGTCAGAGCATTCACACTCAACAACACGACGATTAGCCAAGGCTGTACCGCTTGAAACCTTTGCATCAGATCCAGCATGGACCAAAAGCTACCCAATGGGAGTAAGCTGATCATGCCTAATGACCCCACAAAAAAGGCAGCGATGGTGGCTGGCATCCGAGAACCGATCCCACCTAACTCGGTTAAATTTTGCGTCGCCGTTGTCAAAATAATGGATCCGACCCCCATAAACAGGAGAGCTTTCGCAATGCCATGGGTTAACAGAAAGGTAACCGCTCCAGTGGGATAATTAATACCAACCGTAATAAAGACAATGCCTAGGTAAGCACTTGTTGAATAAGAGAAGGTACGCTTGATATCGATTTGAGCCAGAGCCACTAACGATCCTCCCAAAGCCGTTAGGGTTCCAATAGTAATCAAGGCATCCGAAACAATTGGGGATAAAGCCAAGATCGGCTGGACTTTGATCAAGACATAAGCCCCACACGCGACGACAACTGAGTTTCGCATAATGGAGGCAGGATTAGGCCCTTCCATGGCTTCATCTAGCCAGACATGTAAGGGAAACTGAGCACATTTACCGACGGGTCCAGCTATCAGTGCTAATCCAATTAGAGTAGCTGCCCAGGGGGTCAAATTCACGGAGGCTACCCAGTCATAGAGCGAGGAAAAATCTAGCTGCCCTGAAAGGGTTGAAATAGCTACCACTCCCATGAGTAGCAACAGATCCCCAACTCGCTTTGTTAAAAAGGCATCACGAGCTGCTGTCACCACTAACGGCTGCGCATACCAAAACCCCACTAGTAAATAGGTGGATAAGGTCAGCATCTCCAGCAGGGCATAACTCATAAACAGGGAATCACTTAGGGCGATCCCACTCATAGCCCCTTCGAAAAAGCCCATCAACGCGTAGAATCGGGCGAGTCCCCAATCTTTTTCCATGTACCCCAGAGCAAAGAGCTGGGCTAAAAAACTTAAACCAGTTACAAAAATGGTGGCCCCAAGGGTGACGGTAGAAATCTCAAGGGATAAAGAAATTTGGAGATCTAGAGTATTGAGCCAGGGAATCACCAACCGTTGCGCCTCTTGGCCCCAAAAATACTGCAGAGCCATCCCACCATGAATCAAGGCTAAAGTGGTCATTAGCAGGTTCAGATAAGCGGCTGGACGCGGACCCGTGCGTCGGATAGCGCCTACAGCCCATGGCAGCGATAACAAAGCACCCAGTAGGCCATAGACAGGAATAGACCAACTGGTTTCCAGCAGAAATTGCGACATTAGCGGCTTAAAGGATCCCAAACGATAGTTATAGTGTTCTTGATCTTGGCCTATCAAGCAAGATCCTGCTATTTTGTTGCGATTGGGTTGCACAAGTATGAGGATTTCTTAAGGATAAAACCCAGACGCTCAAAGCTAAGCCGTTTAGAATTTTGAATGAGATCGAGATTGACATTGATCAGGTTTTAAATTGAGCTAATGCAGGCTAAGAGCAGTTAAGTCTTACAGAAAGCCTGAATTTTGGGGTGGAACCTGGAACCTTGATTGTCGTCTTGGGATCAAGGCTTCTTAACCACATTGATCTACAGTTACTAATGTGAACTACTGTAGCCATTTCTGTTGACGAGTAGTTTAGTTGCCACTGCACACCTTAAAACTGCCCTTAAACTCAATGCTTATGAATGCTGCTGTCAGTGAAACGTTAGCCTGGACGTCACCACCTGCTCCTCTCAATGAGCTTGCACGACCTGAACGACTTGCTGATATTGATCTTGTGATCTTGTGTCAACAGCAACATCCCCCTCATCGTGAAGCGTTTGCTGAACTCATGCGTCGACATCAGACTCATGTTGATAAAGTGCTCTATCATTTAGCTCCGGATTGGCGTGATCGGCGTGATCTAGCTCAAGAAGTCTGGATTCGCGCTTATCGCCATCTGCGCCGCCTCCAGGAGCCGGTTAAATTTCGTAGTTGGTTGAGTCGTATCGCCACTAACCTGTTTTATGACGAATTGCGCAAGCGTAAACGTTATCAACAACCTTTATCATTAGATGCTCCCGTGCAAGTACGAGATAGTGAGCTAGATTGGGAACTCCCCTGTGAAGCCCCCAGTCCTCAAGATCACTTGACTACTCAGGAATTCTATGAACAATTACATCAAGCCGTCAGAGATTTACCGAAAGCGTTTCGCCAAACTATTGTGTTACGGGAACTTCAAGGCCTCTCCTACGAAGAGATTGCTGAGATTACGGGTGTCTCTTTAGGAACCGTTAAATCTCGTATTGCTCGAGCTCGAGCGCGCTTACAGTTAACTTTGAAACCTTACTTAGAAGGTGAGTTGCCATGAAAAACGGGAGTCCAGAGTCCGATCAGTTTGAAGACAAACCGTTTGAGTTTCAAGGTTGGGGTGATCCTCAATTGGAGTCAGAAGCTGGGTTGGATAGCCGTTTTGAGCAATTAAGTGCCTACCTTGATGGTGAACTTTCTGTGACTGAAGCCCGACGGGTTGAAGATTGGTTGGCTCATGATCCAGAGGCCCAAGCCCTTTACAGTCAACTTAGAACAATGCAGGCAGGTTTTGATCACGTTCCCTTACCCCCTGTAACCTCAGATGAACTTGAACTGTTAGTCGATACGGTCCTAGATCAAGTCTCCCAACCTCGATGGCTGAGATGGTGTCAGCACTCTCAACCTCTAATCCATAAAGTTGCCGCCGGTTTAATTGTGATGTTGGGATCAGGGCTGGCCACCTGGCATTGGTCACACCCACAGCCTATAGTTTCAATTGAAGATCCTCCCGTACAAGTGGCAGATTTATCACCTTCAGTGCGAGTCGCTGGCCACTACCTGCTGGAACTGACTGAGAGTGAAGACCCCTTTATGATTTTGTTTTCAGACGAGATATCGGAATGATAGGTGTCCTGGAATTCAGGCCTTGATCATTTGGTACTGGCCAATCTAGGCTTGGGTTTCAGCTTATACTTGTGTTTAAGCAATCTCTTAGGATTGAAGCCTTCAGTCATCTACA
>CAYSWV010000063.1:0-1065 GCA_964434865.1 uncultured bacterium | reverse complement strand
GTCATCTACAATCGTAATCAGGCTATAGAATCTAGGGTGACCGGAATGATTATGACCCTAAAATCTGTGTCATTGAAATCTGTGTCATTGAGATTTATGTCATTGAGATTTATGTCATTATGGATACTGCTGGGGCTAAGCCTCTGTAGTTGGGAGGCCACAGCTCAGACTCAAGATCCTACCTGGTTCAGATTTCCGGATGACCCACCTGAAACATTCAGATTCCCCGATGATCCACCTGAAACATTGACGCTACCCTCAGCTGGTTCAGATCCAGGTTCAATTGATTCATCACCCTCATTTATGATTCCAAGTTTCAAATGGTTTGAGAGTCCACCCCCCTCCTATCCTGCCATTGATCTAAGCCAGTTGCCTCTGTTTCCAGACTCCCAACTAGCTGAACAGATTAATCAAGATTTTGGCCGTCAAGTGGCTGATTTAAATTCCCAAATTAGCGAAAAGCAAATTGAACTCCATGAGTCCCTGAAAAACTGGAGTAGTCCCGAAACTGATATCCGCACTATCCAGTTAGATTTAAGCGAACTCCGTACAGAACGGGATCGTCTAGCCTTAGAGCTTTTATTGCTATTGAGACAGTTGGACCGAAATTTTGATATTCCAGATCCAGTCAAGACAACCCCCCCACTCTAATCCAGATTAAGCACCAATTTAGAGCTACCTGATCGATTGCCAGATTCTCAGTCAGTCAAATCAAGTCAGCGAGTCCCGTTAGATGGAGATACCAGGTGATTAGATCAGGGCCAAAGAGGGCAGCCGTTACTCCCCCGATAGCCAGATAAGGACCAAAAGGAATAGCTTTACCCCACACTACTCGTTGTTGTAGCATCCCAATCAGACTCCATCCTGCTCCCACTATACTGGCCACTAAGAGGGTTACCAGAACGCCTGACCAACCTACCCACATCCCGATCATCGCTACTAACTTACCGTCACCTAATCCCATAGCTGGGCGTCCTAAGATCGCTTTAGCTAATAGGCCAATGCTTTCAATCAGCCAGATCCCCACAACAGCCCCTAAGACACCACTGATCACCCCCTCAGCTG
>CAYSWV010000062.1:0-27692 GCA_964434865.1 uncultured bacterium | reverse complement strand
TAGAAACCGAGATCAAAGGAGAGCTTAAAGCGCTAGAAACCGAGGTCAAAGGAGAACTTAAAGCCCTAGAAACCGAGACCAGGGGTATTGGCAAGCGGTTAGATACGCAAGAATTTATTAATCGCTCTGTCGTCGTAGGATTTATCCTGGCGGTGGTGGCAGGCATTGTCAAACTCTTTCTCCCCAACCTGATCAGCTGACCTCTACAGTTAGGAGATCCAAGCTAGAATTCAAACCTAGAGTTACTACCAGACCAACTATGACGCAAACCCCTGTCACCGTGACGTATACCTTGGAAGAGGTGTTAGGTCAGATCTCTCAAAAACTAGACCGCATGGATACTAAATTTGAGACCTTGCAAAAAGATATAGTCGAGATCAAAGTTGGCCAGACTCGCTTGGAAGGAGAGCTTAAAGCTCTAGAAACTGAGGTCAGGGGCATTGGTAAGCGGCTGGATACGCAAGAATTGATTAATCGATCTGTGGTAGTGGGATTTATCCTGGCGGTGTTGGCAGGCGTTGTCAAACTCTTTCTCCCCAACCTGATCAGCTAAAGTCTAGGATCAGCTATTGCTCAAGAGACAACTCCAGAATCTGCGGAACAGTTATTACTTCTGCAAGTCCCAGAAACAGCTATTGTGATCACAAACGAAGGATCAGAACAACAAGGCCAGCTAACAGCAATTACTCCTGAGGGATGGACCTTAGCAGCAGAAGATCAAACAAGACTTATTAGTTTAGCTGACGTTGAACAGATCAAATTTAAGGGAGAGGTTTGGCTGCTCAATCCAGATGGCAAGCCTGAGAGAACACCTTGGAGAGGAGCAAAGAAAACCGTAAATGAACTACCCCAAACAGCACTGATCCCCCTGAAACAGCAACCCTCAGCTTGCAAACCATGACCCAAAAAGGCTTTAAACGTCTATCCAGAGATATTGATCTAGAGCAACCCCACGCCCTGACTGAGATTGTGATCGAATCTGACGATAAAATGACAGTCAAGTTTGAGGCCGAAATTAAACCGCAGTGATCTTAAAACCACTTACACCTGATCAGGTATGGCTATAAATAGTTTCAATAGAGCTTGGAAAAGTTCAGTAGTAGTAGGCTGTGTTACATTGAACAACAACTACCTAACAGTGGTCATAGCACTATCAGTGGTTACATATCTGATCTAATCTATCAAGATCAACAACGCAAATCTCAAGAGCAGTTGGAAGCTCAAATCCTAGAAGGGTTAGACTCAGGAGCTGCTACACCTCTTACCTCTACAGATTGGGCTGAGATCCGACAAGCCGTTCGCCATAACATCACAAACACTCAACCGTAATGGTTCAGATCAATAAACATCCCCGTGTCGTTCAAGATCTAATTGAAAAAGTTACTCGTTGGGATCAAGATTTCTCTGAAGAACCTCTAGGGACATATTGGTCATATCAGCTATTTGTTCAAGAGTGAATCCTTTACTAAGCAACGTTCGTACTAGCACTTGTTTGCCAATCTCGATCCCTGCTTGTTTGCCAATCTCGATCCCTGCTTCCCGAGCCATTAACTCATAGCTACTTAATAACGGCATTTGCTTAGTCTCCTCAAACACTCGGATCTCTTCTCTCAATTCTCGCTTAAGATCGAGGGGCAATGTCATCATCCAATCGATAATCCGAAACACTTGCACAATTTCGGCCCGCTCCCAACCACTCTCTTGGCTTCAGCAGAATAAAGTCTATAGGCTTAAGTTAGCTCAAAAATAGACTTTATTACGGCCTTTATGGAGCAGTAGTTTCGCGGATTATATGGGACTTTGTCGTGATTGGCGTAAATTATCAAGGCTACGACACCCCAAGAGGCCAAGGCTCTGATCAGTCTCAAAGCTTTACTGTAAGAGGGTTTCAGAGGAATGGGCTGTATTGGAGTTGAACCAATTGCTCCTACCGTGTCAAGGTAGTACTCTACCGTTGAGTTAACAGCCCATTGTAAGCAGATCTCTATTTATAGGCAACATTGAAAGACTTGTCAACCTTTTAAGGTATGAGTAGTATGGCTTACTCCCATGCTCAAAAACATGACAAACTCACCGATCTCAACACCCTTGGCAACGATTGACTCATGGCTTCACAGATTGTCAGAGTCTAAGGCAGCCTGGAATGTCACAACACTCAGACAACGACTGACCTACCTTCAGTTTTGTTTAGAGACGATGCCCGCATTAGCTGAGAAGTGGGTTGAGCAATCCTGTCAGTCTAAAGGGATCGATCCTCATTCAAGCATGGCTGGTGAAGAATGGTTATCTGGACCCGTTTTCATTTGTCGTTACTTAAGACTTTTGATTCAAGCTCTACAAACAGGAGGTCAGCCCCAACCCCCTAAGTTTTACCAGCGTTCACCTCAGCAGAGTGTTGCCAAGGTTCTCCCTCAGCATTGGATGGAGGCTTTGATATTTTGGGGATTTTCTGCTGAGGTCTGGATGGAGCCGGACCAGCTTCCTACTCAAGGCCGTGCTTATCACCAACCTTCCCGTGAGTGTCAACTCTGCCTGATTTTAGGGGCTGGGAACCTCTCTAGTATTGCTGTACTGGATTGTTTCTACACACTATTTGTAGCTAATAGTGTTATCGTTTTGAAGCTCAACCCTGTTGTAGCCTACCTAAGCTCTTTAATTGAATCTTTAATGACTCCCCTGATCAAGGCTGGTTTTGTGGCTGTAGTTCAGGGGGATGCAGATGTGGGGCAGTACTTATGTCAACATCATCTTGTTGAAACTATCCACCTGACTGGTTCAGCTTCAACCTATGAACGCATCGTATGGGGATCTCCCAATGACCAATCGGAACAGAAGTTAGCAGGTCATCCAGTTTTAGCCAAACCGATTACATCTGAATTAGGCTGTGTTACCCCTGTATTAGTTGTCCCAGGATCCTGGTCTCAAGATGATTTAAACTATCAAGCTCGCCATATTGCCAGTATGCTAGGACACAATGGCAGCTTCAATTGTAACGCCGTTAAAGTCGTTGTCACATCCAAACAATGGCCACAACGAGATCAGTTTTTGCAACTGTTACGACAAGAATTAACTCAGATGCCACCGCGCTTGGCCTATTATCCGGGTGCCTGGCAGCGTTATCAGACTTTTTTAGATCGTTACCCTCAGGCTGAAGTATTAGGATCTCAAGACAGGCCTGATGCCATTCCATGGACCTTAATCACAGAGGTACCTATCAGGCCAGGAGAATGGGCTTTAACCACCGAAGCTTTCTGCGGTGTTTTAGCAGAGGTGGCCCTAGATACAGGTGATCCAGGTGACTTTTTATTGAAAGCTGTGGATGTTGCCAATCAGTCTATCTGGGGGACTCTATCCTGTATGTTGATTATTGATCCACAAACTCAGAAGCAGTACCTAGACCCTTTTAATCAAGCTTTAGAGCAGCTCCGTTATGGAGCCATAGGGATCAACTGCTGGTCAGCTCTTGCTTTTGGCCTAATGTCAACAACCTGGGGCGCTTTTCCAGAGCCAGCCTCTAGCTCAATGCAATCAGGATCAGGGACCACACACAATGCTTACCTCTTTGATCATCCTCAAAAATCAATTGTTGTGGCTCCATTTCGACTACCGGTAACCCCCCCCTGGTTTTATACTCACCGTTGTTTAGATCGTTTAGGCCAAGCCTGGCTATCGTTTGAAGTGAATCCCACCGTTGCCAATATGATAAAGCTTTTGTATTTTATGTTACGCGGATGATCTTGAATGGGTTAAGACTTGCTTGTATTCATCCATCTACAGTATGGTGCATCTGGTGTGTTAGAGATTCAAGCCATGTCAGTGTCAAAATGGTTTGTGGTACCTCAGGCTAGATCTCAAGCCAAGCTGCGGCTCTTTTGCTTACCCTTTGCTGGGGGCAGTTCTGCGATTTTCCGCCGATGGCCCATGGAGCTGCCTGAGTCTGTAGAAGTCTGGGCTGTGCAACTACCAGGTCGGGGTAGCCGGATCAAAGATCCTCCTTATACCCAAATGCAACCCTTGATTCGAGATCTGATAGAGGCGATCATGCCTTATCTGAATCAGCCCTATGCTATCTTTGGCCACAGCTTAGGAGGCTTGATTGGATTTGAATTGGCTAGGCAACTGAGGCATCAGTCTAAGCCCCTCTGGCTGGGAGTATCAGCAGTCAACGCGCCCCAACTTCCTGATCCTAATCCTCAATTGCACTTAATTCCTGAGGCAGAGTTAGTGGCAACGCTCAAATCCTATGGAGGCATACCCGAAGGTATCTTAGATGATCCTGAAATGAGACAATTGTTTCTACCTGTCATCCGGAGTGACTTCGAGGTGTTCGAAACTTATACTTTTCAAGCAGGACCAGTTTTAGCGTGTCCCATTTCTGCTTTTGGAGGGATCAAAGATGTCAGAATTCCTGATCCAACTACCCTAGAGGCTTGGCAAGTCCAGACAACTCAATCTTTCAAGAGTCACTCGTTTCCAGGTGGTCACTTTTTTATTCAAACTCACCAATCTGAACTGTTAAAGGCTTTAACTCAAGATTTAATGCCAATTCTAGCCGATGTGTAGACTAAAATCAGGTCAACTTATGAAACGGTTATATGCTATTAGTGATCTTCATTTAGAACGGACTGTCAATCTAGAAGCCTTAGCTGCTCTACCTGCTCATCCTGATGATTGGCTGATCTTGGCTGGCGATGTGGCAGAGGTTGAATCCTATTTCCGACTGGGGTTAGATCTTTTACGACAAAAATTTGAACAAGTTTTCTGGGTCCCGGGGAATCACGAGCTATGGTCGCTACCTGCAGATACGATTCAATTACAAGGGCAAGAGCGATACTACCATCTCGTGGATATCTGCCGGCAGTATGGGGTATTGACACCTGAAGATCCGTACGTAAGATGGCCTGACAATCCGTCTTTTATTATTGCACCCACCTTTACTCTCTACGACTACACCTTTTGTCCAGAGGGATTATCTGAGGCTGAGGCCTTAGCCTGGGCGGCAGAGTCTGGTATCGTATGTACAGATGAGTATTTCTTAAAGTTTGATCCCTTTCAAACACGGAGCCAGTGGTGCCAAAGCCGGTGTCATTATACTGAGCAACGATTAGAAGCTGCTTCTCAAGATGGGTCTATCATCTTAATTAATCATTTTCCGCTCCGTTCCGATCATGCTGTCTTACCACGAGTGCCTCGCTTCTCGATCTGGTGTGGTACACGTAATACTGAAAGTTGGCATACTCGTTTTAAAGTTGCAGTCGTTGTTTATGGTCATTTACACATCCGTAAAACTCGATATCTAGATGGTGTCAGATTTGAAGAAGTATCTTTAGGATATCCCAGGCAATGGCATCCAACACAGGGGTTACTCCCCTATCTGAGAGAGATCCTACCGAATCGTCACGCGTTCAATATTGCAGCTACAACTCAGTCATGAAGCCTCTGAAAAGGGTAGTGCTGATGACTCAACTCGTTCTAGCACAAAAATACTGCCTGCATTACCTCGCCCAATCCGTAACGAGCTATCCAAATAAGTGATGTCTAACCATCCAGCTTGTTGACCTTCAGCAATAGGGATTTTTAAAGCTGGCAATTGTTCAGGCTTATGCTGCAGTAATGTCAAATAAGTATCAATCTCGTAGTTCATTACAGCTTGTAATCCAAGAACATAATCACGAAACGTTACAAAAACTCGCTGATCTGAGGCAATAGTAAATGTTGCTTTCACAGAAAAAATACTTTTGGGCAGGATTGTCTCTAAGATCCCAGATCCTTGCACTTCAGCCACATTGATAACCTGCTGGGTATCTGCTTGGATAAACTGGTAAATTTCCCCTGTGGTTAGACCAGGTAAACTGGTACCTAAGCGAATCAGCCCCTCACTAGTTGTGTAGAGCATTTTCCAATTTCCAGAGAGCAAATGGGCTGCACCGGTAGGCACTGTAGTGGGATTAAGCAGCTCCAGATTTTCAATAAGCCTGGATACCACAGCAGATTGCTCAGGTGTGGTTTGACGACCTCGGGATGTTTGAGAGATCGCCTCCACAAGAGCTGCTTTGGCAGTATTGATCTCAGTTGATGACATAGCGATACCAAGAAATACTCAGCCCTTTGAAAGTGCAACACAATCTTACCATAAGCCTACAATTCAAGCCACTGGTCAATTGGTTGAGAATGAAGCTTCAATCTGGCTTTGAAGATTGGACATAGCATATCAACTCAAGTAGTTGACTGCCTCGCTACTGGAACCCAGTTCTTTAAGATCAAGAAATAGGTTGCCCGCGAAAGAACATTGCCTTAGGTAACCCTTGGTTTTTTGTTGTCAGAGGTAATACGGGCGTGCCTCGATAGGTGGGTTGTTGAACTGAAGGCAAGGCCGTTCGTGTCAAGTTGATCTGACAGCCTCGATAATAAAGTTTTGATGGGTTGGAAGTGAGTGTCAGATCTGTACTGTTGCAATTAGGTAGAGGCTGAAAGGGTTCCACTGTAATATGTTCAGCGACCTGAGACCAAATTTCAACGGCTGTCTTCGTATCAACGATCAAACTGACAAATCCTTGCTCAACTTCCTGACGGCAATACCGTACTGCCTCTTGAAGATGCTGAAACGTTCTCTGAAGAATAAAGAAGCGACCTTGAAAGGAGAAAGCTCTCAAACAGCCATGAGGAGTGTGTGCTATGAAATTAGCTTCAACTGTATTCTCAAGAATTAACATACAGACTCCAAGAGGGATAGGTGATTTGGATCTCTAAGCATAGTACGTCCCTACAGAACTACTGGATTTAAGTTTGGCTACATTAAACTGAAATTATGGCTTAATTCGAAGCTACTTGAGTCCAGTTATGAGAATTGAAGGCCCTAGATGATTGCTTTTTGAGTATAGTCAACTTGGCCATAACTGTAGTGACAGAGATCAGGATAAGACTGTGATTCAAATAACAGATTGGGATTGTCGTTGACAAGATCTACACCTGCGGGCTTCAAATAATTAGGTCAGGTATAAAAGGGCAGGTATAATCCTCAATCCTGCAATACTCACGTTTTTTACCTGGAAAGGCATCAAATAGTTGGCGGTGCCGCTGTAGGCTACATTCATCATCTCTCAACTCATAGGCCTTCACCCATTCAATCAGGCTGTTTAGCATAGCTTGTTGGGCTTCTGGTGTATCAAACTTTTCAGGTTCCCAGGGTCGCTGACGACAATGTGATACACAAACTTCAATACCTGGATTTAAGAATCGTAGTTCATCGCAATAGGGTAAGGCAGCTTCTATTAGATCACTGTAACAGCCTTCGATCACCCACTGATCATTCTGGTCAAGGAACGCTTTGACTTGTGTGATAGGCCAACCCTACTGCTCAGGTTAGTCTGTAGAGTAATTTTATTGATTAAGTGGGAGAACCATCGATGCAGGTCGCCAAAGACGTTACGCAGCTTATTGGTCGAACACCCTTGGTGCAGCTAAACCGGATTCCTCAAGCAGAAGGGTGTGTGGCTCAAATTTTGGTTAAGCTCGAAAGCATGAATCCTGCAGCCTCTGTGAAAGATCGTATTGGTGCCAGTATGATTCACGCTGCAGAACTATCCGGTAAAATCGTGCCAGGCCAAACGGTGCTGCTAGAAGCCACTTCGGGTAATACAGGTATTGCTTTAGCCATGGTCGCAGCTGCAAAAGGCTACCGTCTGATTCTCACTATGCCTGAAACCATGAGTATGGAGCGCCGAGTTGTCCTCAAAGCCTATGGGGCAGAACTCGTCCTTACACCTGGTGATCAGGGGATGAAAGGTGCACTGGCAAAAGCTCAGGAACTCGCGGCTACGCTGCCTCATGTATTTATCCCACGACAATTTGATAATCCTGCTAATCCCCAGATCCATCGAGAAACCACAGCTGAAGAAATTTGGACCGATACCGATGGTTTAGTGGATGTCGTGATCGCAGGGGTTGGTACAGGCGGGACTATTACTGGAATTGCAGAAGTTTTGAAACCCCGCAAGGATCATTTGAGGGTGATTGCTGTTGAACCTAACGGCAGTCCAGTCTTATCGGGTGGGAGTGCTGGTCCTCATAAGATCCAGGGTATTGGTGCTGGTTTTATCCCCTCGGTACTCCAAGTTGATCTCATTGACGAAATCATTCAAGTACCGGATGAAATGGCCATCTTGTTCAGTCGTCGCTTAGCACGAGAAGAAGGCTTGTTATCAGGTATTTCATCTGGGGCTGCTTTGGCTGCTGCAATACAGGTAGGCCAGCGTCCTGAGAATGAGGGCAGACTGATTGTCATGATCCAGCCCAGCTTTGGTGAACGTTACCTGAGCACGGCACTGTTTGAGGATCTGGTAGCTACGGCTGAAGAGTTAAAGACACATCAGGTAGCTACATAGCGCTGCCAACCCACCTCGGCCCGGCCTGTTTGATCCCAAGCCATGCATTGATTGTGAGACATAAGTACGGGGTTTACCAATCAATTCGCCTGGGCTATTCCAGGAACTGCACTCTACAATGAGATCAAGTTAGACTCATAAAGATGATGCACCTGATCACGACCGAGGAGTTACTAGCCTTCTACCGCTGCCGCAGGGTGCCTTACTTGGAGCGCTGGGGGCCCCCCGATCAAAAAGCAGAAACCAATGATCTGGTTGTCCAACTTCGTATTGAACGGCAGGCTCTACGCCATCAGGTCTTAGCTTCTCATCCGGAACCTACCACTCATTCCATCGAATCTAACGAGATGACCGATGAGCAAGTCGTGCTCGAAACTCAAAAGCTAATGGCCTCTCAGGTTGAGCAGATTCATCGAGGGGCCTTACAAGGTCACTTACCTGGATCAAACACGATACAGATTAGGGGTCGGCCTGATCTGTTAATCTGGCAAGCTCATGATCCAAAACGTTCAAAAAAACAAGGCTTTTATCTCCCTGTTGAAGTCAGGACTAGCAAACGGATTAAAGTTGATTATGAGATGATGTTAGCCTTTCATCTCATTCTGTTACGTCAGCAGCGACCCATCACTCCCACAACGGGCATGGTGGTATTGGGCAACGGCAAATGGTATACCGTCAATGTGCTTCCTCGAATCCGACAAGCCTTGGAGCTAATGCAAGACTTTGTTGAGATGCTAGAAGCCGGTAGTATGCCCCAGGTGTATATGGCGCGAAGCCGCTGTGGATTATGCAGTTGGCGCTCTTTTTGCCGTCAGGTCGCTGCCGAGACCGATCCACTCACCTTACTTCCAGGGGTTACCGGTAGCCGTCATCCGTTACTCCAATCTGCTGGAATTTTTTCTATTGAAGATCTAGCTCAATCCTCACCTCATGACTTCCGGCATATTCCAGGTCTCAGCCCCAAAGTAAGTCTACAGCTGATCCGACAAGCCAAAGCCACCATTAACCAACAAGCCCTATGGATCCAACCGCTTAAAGCTACAGAATTGCGCTCAGCACCTATGGAACTGTATTTTGATATAGAAGCTGATCCACAGCGAGATGTCTCCTACCTACTGGGTGTATTGATCGTTGACCAGAGCCACAACACCCAGCATTATCAGGTCTGCTTAGCTACTGATCCACAGGCTGAACCAGCCATCTGGGAATCCTTCTTAACCTTAGTGGAACACCATCCTGGTACCCCTATTTATCACTATCATGGATTTGAAGTTAAAGCCTGTGAAAAACTGGCCAAACGCTATGGCACGCACTCCAAACGATTAACTCGTCTCCTAGAGCGATTTGTTGATCTTCATGAGATTGTCACTCAAAAGGTTGTGTTGCCGGTGGAAAGCTACTCTTTAAAAAATATTGCTCGGTGGCTAGGGTTTGAATGGCGATTATCAGATGCTAGCGGTTCCCAAGCCATTTTTTGGTATGCCCGGTGGCTAGAGACTCAGGATCAGAGCTACTTGGATTCCATTAAAATCTACAACGAAGATGACTGCCAGGCGACGTACCGATTAAAAACTTGGTTAGCTAATAATCAACATCAAAGTCTGCAATCCATTGATGTCCCCACGCGCCTCACGCTTTAGTTTTCCTGATGATATCAAATTAATCTACTCCAGGAGTGGACAATTCGGGCCAAATAAGAAATCATTAGTAGCCACACAAAACTCATCACTAGAATCAAAGGTAAGACAGAGAAATCTTGATCAATGAAATAGGCCAGCTTACTCGCTATCGACATGGTGTGATCGATTCGACTCACTAAGCCACGTTTACCCCAAGCCATCAGGGTTGCTAATAACGGTACTGCAGAAGCTCCTTTAGAACCTTGAATGCCCACATTGGGTGCTACCAGATACCCACCCCCAAAACTAATCGCAGGGTTGGATCGCTCTGGCTCTTTAAACATAATGAGGGCAGAATCTTTGGGTTGAAACAACCATTTATGGGCTGATACTGCAACGGAGTCGGCTTTTTCAATACCCTCAAGGAGATGACAATGCGTTGGACTCAGACGTAGCGGACCGGCCCAAGCTGCATCAACATGAGTCCATGGGGCCTGGCCTATTAATTCAAGTGGATCAATGACACCGGTAGCTGTTGTGCCAGCTGTCAGAACCAAGCAGGCTTTTGAAGTATCTCCCAACGCTTCAGGGTCCAGTTGACCTTGGGTATTGGTTGCTATTGTTACATAGGGTAATCCGAGTATTTTGGCCGACTTTTCAATACTGATATGGGCTGCCTTTGAAGCCATAACCTTTTCGATGCCTTGTGTATCCCTTGCAACCCATAGGGCCGTTAAATTAGCAATTGTTGATCCAGAGCACATATGACCACCCTTCATACCAAAGAAAGGTGTGAGCCAATCTATAACCTTTTTTTCGGCCTCGATCGCAAAGGGGGTGGTGGCTGGATGCAGGGTATTTTGGTTGAGCCGAGCATTCCATAGAGCTATTGCCCATGTAATCCATGGGGTAGGAGGATCCATGTGCGCCAATACATGACTTTGGTCTAATCGAGCGGCACGCCCAAGTACATGGGGAGCCAATACATCCAAGGTAGTTACGTCATCCATACCCCTATCTGGGAATTCATCTGGTAGACTCCTAGAGTCAAACAAGTCTTGTTGTAATAGTTTTAAAGCATGTTCCAATCCTGAATCGACAGAATAACTGCTGTCTTTATGGCTCATAGCGATCTTCCTAAGCATCAATCAGGACAGACTGACTAGTCTAGCTCAATCCTCCGAGTTCCAGAGATCTCGTTTAACATTGCCTCAATAAGTCTCTAGATGGTGGGTGGGTTTATTGGGAGATGAGACGCTAGAAGAGCTTCAGCATCATTCCAATTCATGGATTGATCTAGCATCGTTGAAAAGTAATCGCCAACAGAGACTGCTAAATTTGTTCCTGCTGAGACATGGCCAGACAAATGCGGCATATCGAACTTTTCTTTTGTGAAAAAATTCCAAGCCCATGCTGGGTGTGCCGCAATTCGGGCAAACTGATTGTCATGATCCAGTCTAGCTTTGGTGAACGCTACCTGAGTACTGCACTTTTCGAGGATCTAGTAACTACCGATAAAGTGTTGAAAATATGATAAACAACACATAGAGGTTGCTAAAGATTGGAGCTTTTAGTCTTAGATGGTCTTAGATGAGTCATTATTTAGATCTTTTTGGTCAATAGTTTAGCTTCACGCATTCACCTTAACCAACCCGAACGATTTGAATAATGGCAGCTCAATCGTCAAGAGATGGGTAAGCTGTACCGGGATGATGAAAAGCTTCGAGCTGCGATATTCCCCCATCTGGATCTGACAGCAGCGCAAGTGTTTTCAAAAGATCATTGATAGATTCCCTTCAGCCATTGCGTTGAAATCTGTTGAGAAACTGCTGCCAGTGTATGAAGCTCAGCCATTAGATCATCTCTATCAGTTTAGATCTGCCCGTAGTTGAGCACGATATTGCTTGACTGCTCTCGTCTGACTCGTTTCATTCAAGAACTGAACCAGTGTCACTGGATCCAGTTGGGGTAATAGATCACTGCGGTCTGCTATTTGATAGGATCCGCTGGAGCTTTCCAAGATATAGAAGCTAAGGTTGTGATTCTGCCAGACCCAGATCTCCCGAATCCCTAAGCCTTGATAAATGTCTAGCCGATCCAGCAGACCACTGGTCACCACAATCTCAATAGCTATATCAGGAACTTCTTTGAGTTCGCCCAAACAGTAGCATTCATCTGGCTCTAGCCCACGTGCTGCAGCTTGTTGCCGAAACGTAGTGCTACCGTAGCCATTCAGATCTAAATCAAACTCCTCACCAAAGGCTTCCACTAAGCGAGCCAATAGCTTTTTGAGGCGTTCATGTTCTCGTCCTGGCACCCAAAGCTCCAGTGATCCCTCTAAATAGTGCATGCGTAGACCCGGCTGATCATCACCAAATAGCTGCACTAGCATCTCATAGGTCTCCCAAGAAACCTGATGCAGCAGGAGACGAGATTCTGCTGTTGGGGTGATTGATTTCGGATCTAGAAGTTGCATATTGACTCCTTTGTCCCGTTTGCACTGCATTAAGTCTAACGTTGATAAATAGGGGATCATGTTATTAGTCTGGGCTAGGGGGACCTGCCTCATAAGCTGTAATACCCTCAGGAATGATTTCCCATGAAGCTTGAGAATTAGGGCTGCCCAAACTCGTAGTGGTATTCTGGGTTTAGTGATTTAGTCGTGATCTAACCCTATGAACCCTCTTCGTCGTCTGTTGGTATTGCCCTTGCTGGCACTTTTGAGCGCAATCACCATCGTGGCTTGTGTTGGAGGCGGTGCGGGGTCAGACAACACCATTCGAGTTGGATCTAAAGACTTTACAGAACAGTTTATTATTGGCGAAATGTACGCCTTGGTCTTGGAAAACGCGGGATTGGAGGTAGAGCGCAAATTGAATCTGGGAGGAACACCCGTTGCCCAAACTGCTCTTGAAAACAGTGAGATTGACCTCTATCCCGAATATACCGGGACTGGACTATTAACGGTTCTTAAGTTACCCGCGATGAGTAACCAGCAAGACGTTTTCAATACCGTAGCCAATGGGTATCAGGAACAGTTCAACCTGGTATGGCTCGATCCAGCCCCCATGAATAATACTCAGGCACTCGCTATGACCCTGGAAGGATCTGAAAGCTATGGTGTGACAACCATCTCAGACATGGTCCAGAATGCTGATCAGCTGGTGATGATTGGACCCCCAGAGTTTGCTGAACGGGAGGATGGTCTGCCAGGCATTAAAGCAGCCTACGGTGATTTTGATTTGAAAGAGTACAAAGCGGTTGATCCAGGACTGCGTTACAAAGGTCTGGTAGATGGCGAAGCCGATGTGGCCGTGGCCTTCGGCACTGATGGTGAAATTAGCGCCTTTAATTTGGTATTGCTGGACGATGACAATGAGCTATTCCCACCTTATCAGGTTGCTCCTGTTGTTCGGCAGGAAACCCTAGATGCCAACCCTATGATCGCAGAGGCTCTCAATGTTCTTTCTCCCAAACTCACCACCGAAACTATGCAGCGGCTGAATTACGAGGTCAGTGGAAACCAGAGAGAGCCAGCTGAGGTGGCCAAAGCCTTCTTGACGCAAGAGGGGATATTAAAAGAGCAGGGCTAAAGCGCTTACCAGGGCGATTTTGAGAGTAGGTTTCTGTGAGCACAATCCGTTTTGAGCACGTTTCTCTCCAATTTCGGGGAACCTCCCGACCGGTTATTGACCAGTGCAATTGTGAGATTAATGCAGGTCAACTGGTGGTCATTCTAGGACCTTCGGGTTGTGGCAAAACCACATTATTGAAAATGGTCAATCGCCTGTATGAACCTAGTTCGGGTGCTATTTATCTCAATGACACTAACATCCGTCATCTCAAGGCCACAAAGCTCCGGCAGCAGATCGGTTATGTTATCCAGCAATCTGGGCTATTTCCCCACATGACGGTGGCCCAAAACATTGGGGTTGTTCCTAAGCTGCTGGGTTGGCCCCGTTTCCAGATTAGATCTCGCACTGATGAATTGTTGACTTTAATCAAATTACCGCCAGAGGACTATCGCGATCGCTATCCCTCACAACTGTCAGGCGGACAACAGCAACGGGTAGGTCTGGCCAGAGCCTTAGCAGGCAACCCCGACGTGATGCTCATGGATGAACCGTTTGGGGCCATCGATGCCATTACTCGAACCAGCCTACAAGATGAAATGTTGGGGCTGCAACAGCGCTTACATAAAACGATTTTGTTCGTTTCTCATGATGTTGAAGAAGCCTTACGCCTTGCAGATTACATCTTGATCTTGAACGAAGGTAAAGTCGTGCAGTATGATACCCCCTTCACGATTCTCACCCGTCCTGCGAATACCTTTGTCTGTGATCTGATGGGTACAGAAGATCGAGTTCGCCAACTGAGTCTACTGCGAGTCGAGACAGCCATGACCCAGCTTCCTTGGGATGATCAATGGGACCACTACCCTACCGTGACCCGCCATGATAGTTTACGCCATGCCTTATCCATTATTTTGAAAACGGGAGCGTCCAAGCTTACGGTTTTGGATCAAGATAACCGGGTAGGCCTGCTAACACTAGAGCATATTCGTGACTCGGCCAGTATCGAGGTGAGTCCCCAGTGAGCTACATCCTCAACCATCCAGGAATGGTCTGGAATCTGACCCTGGAGCATCTAGCCATGACTCTGATCACCCTAGTTATCTCGGTATTTATTGCTGTCCCCTTAGCCGTGTTGATCACGCGATACCCATGGCTGAGCCTGCCCGTTCTTGGGATACTGGGTATTTTCTATACTATCCCCAGTTTAGCGTTGATCATTTTGTTGGTGCCTCTGTTGGGTCTCAATACTAACTCTGTCATTGCTGCAATGGTGATCTATACCCAGATCATCTTAGTTCGAAACTTATCTGTCGGTTTGCAGGGTATCTCTCCTGCGGTGTTAGAGGCAGCTACAGGTATGGGGATGAGTAGCTGGCAGCGGTGGTGGCAAATCCAAGTGCCTCTGATCATGCCTATCTTTCTAGCCGGATTGCGGATCTCTGCCATTGTAGCGATCGCTATTGCCACCATTGGCGCCAAGTTTGGGGCCGGAGGATTAGGTACCCTGCTGTTTGATGGTATTGCTCAGGCCGGACGATACGACAAGATCTGGGCGGGAGCCATTGCAGCATCTGGCCTAGCCTTTTTGTTCAATGGTGTGATGTTGTCTTTAGAATGGGCAGCTAATCCGACTCAACGCATCAGGTCACATCCGCGACAGTGATCTTAGGATTAGGGATGACGGATCAAGCGCTGAAGACTGCCCAAACTTATCTCTGCGATCAGAGCCATTAGAGCCACCGGCACAGCCCCAACTAATAGAATGGCCGTGTCATAAAGGGAAAAGCCAAGCACAATGAAGGTACCCATTCCGCCTGCACCAATAAAGGCAGCTAGGGTTGCACTGGCAATAGCCTCCACTATGGCTGTTTTGAAGCCAGAGATCACTACAGGTAATGCTAGGGGGATTTCAATAAACGTTAGAATTTGGCGACTATCCATGCCCATACCTATCGCAGCCTCTTTCACCATCGGATCAATAGTGCGGAAGGCAACATCAGTACTGATCAAAACGGGGGGAATAACTAGTAATGTCAGAGCAATGGCTGCAGATTCAAAACTCAGCCCAAAATAAGGGATCGCCAGAAATAAGACGGCCAAACTAGGAATCACCCGCAATGCATTAAAGCTATTAATAAACAGTGTTGAGACAATGACAGAGCGAGCACTCCAAAGGCCCAAGGATACTCCGAGTCCTCCACCTATGAGCAAGGGTACGGCTACTAGCACCAGATGCTGTTGCAAGGCAACGATCACTTCTTCTGTATTGGCGATCGCATAGGTATACGCTTCAATCAACAAACCCATTTGCCGGCTCGTGTATGGGGACGCTTTTACAAAGACTATCCAGACTATAGATTCTATTGGCTGCCATTATTAAAAAGATCACGGTCCCAAGCCAGAAGATAGCCAGATCAATCCATTGCCATCACATAACATTGCCATCACATAACATTGAGTAGTCCTAGTCAGGATCAATGCTAGAACTGGAGTCTCGTTTTGATGAGGCACTACTTAGCGATTTAAACTGTACAGGTGTTGATGGTCCTGTCTTGTGGGGCCAAGAAAACCTTGACCAATAATCATAATGACTCGAAATCGCAATCGCAAATTCACCCAATCAAGTCGTGAGAGAGTTGAGAATTTCCATACTTGGAGTGAGACTATCAGTTCAACACCGTGTACAGTGTGTATTTTGGGTGGGGGATTTGGAGGTCTCTACACCGCATTACACTTGCAAAAGTATCGCTTTTTTAAAAGATCAGAGTGTCAACTTATTTTAGTAGAACCTAAAGATCATTTCTTATTTACTCCACTGCTCTATGAGTTGATCACCGATGAACTTGAGATTTGGGAAATTGCCCCTTCCTTACAAAACCTGCTAAATCACACCTCTGTCAACCACTGTCAGGATTGGGTACATTTTGTCGATCTCAAGCAGCGCTATGTTGAACTTCAAAACAAACAGATCATACCTTACGATTATTTAGTGATAGCGTTAGGTCGAGAAAGCCGATTAGGTACTGTTCCTGGTGTGTTAACGCATGCCGTGCCTTTTCGAACTTTAGCCGATGCCAAACACTTGGATCAAAAACTGCAGTCTCTGGAGCAGACCTCAACCTATTGTCAAGTTGCTATTGTGGGCGCCGGCGCCGGGGGGGTTGAAATTGCCTGTAAGGTTGCCGATCGCTTGGGCCGGCAAGGAGAGGTTTTTCTCTTGGATCGAGGCGATGCTATTTTAAAAACTTTTCCTCGCGATATTCGCCGGGCTGCTCTTAGCGCTTTGGGCAAACGACAGGTACACATTATTACCAATACGACGGTTGAGGCTATTGCTGCTAATCAATTGACATACACTCAAGCTGCTAAAGTGACCGCTCTAGCTGTTGATCTTGTGATATGGGCTGGGGGTAATCAACCACCCTCCTGGTTACACCGACTTCCTGTAAGTCAGAATGAGCGCGGCCAACTGATCACTCAACCGACTCTACAATTGCCTCAATTTCCTGAAGTCTTTGTGCTGGGTGATAGTGCGGCGGTCAAAGGCGATCCCATGCCAGTAACCGCTCAAGTGGCCCACCAACAGGCCCCCATTGCTGCCCAAAATTTGAATGCGGTGGCGAGGCAACAACCCTTGCGGAACTTTCGCTACAATCACCTAGGAGAAATGATGACCCTAGGACAACATGTGGGGTTGGTCTCCAGTTTGGGTATCACGGTTGCAGGCCCATTAGCTGGAGTGATCAGGTTACTGGCCTATTTGCAGCGATTGCCCACAGCAGGTCACAAATGGCGGGTGTTTAAATATCGGATGAGCTACTACTTTAAAGCTTTAACTCATTGGAAGCCATGATCATAAACTGGATACCCTCAAGCTGTAATGCAAGATATCTTCAATGTTAAGGCCACCCCGTGATTTAAGGATTGTTCATAGAGCTTTTCATGATTTACAGATCCATCTCTGAGAGCAAGTCAAGAGTTCAAATTCAAGTTGGAGTTTGGCGATGCTAGGTTTCCAACGTTCTTGCTTGAAATGCAGCTGATCGGGGCAGTCAGTGCTACCCTCATTAAGGACTGATGGTTATAGACTCTCATGCTCAGAGCTGGAATTGTAGGATTACCGAATGTTGGCAAATCGACTTTGTTTAATGCCTTGTCCGAAAACGCCAAAGCAGAGGCGGCCAATTTCCCATTTTGTACGATAGAACCCAATGTCGGTTTAGTTTCAGTACCCGATGAACGCTTGCAAATCCTGTCTGAGATCAATCAGTCAGAAGCCATTATTCCTAGTCGGATCGAGTTTGTTGATATTGCTGGTTTAGTGGAGGGCGCTAGCAAAGGGGAAGGGTTAGGTAATCAGTTTTTATCTCATATCCGTCAGGTAGATGCCATTGTGCATGTGGTCCGCTGCTTTGATGACGACAATATCACCCATGTAGCTGGATCGGTGGACCCGCAACGAGATATTAATGTAATTAACTTAGAGTTAGCTTTGGCTGATCTAGCTCAAATTGAACGACGGCTGGAGCGGATTCGGAAGCAGGCTAAATCTGACAAACAGGCCAAGGTTGAACTTGAGGCTTTAGAAAAGCTCCAACAAGCCCTAGATGAGGGAACCCCGGCTCGATTGGTGACACTAGACGACGACGAAGAGGCCTTGATCAAAGGATTAGGTTTACTCTCCAGAAAAAAAGTCATCTACGCTGCTAATGTGGCGGAAACTGATCTAGCTGCCGGTAATGCTTGGGTAGATCAAGTTCGATCTCTGGCTGAAACAGAGCAAGCCAAAGTAGTGGTGGTGTCAGCCCAAGTGGAGGCTGAGTTACTAGAGCTTGATGAATCAGATCAAAAAGATTTTCTAGATGCTTTGGGTGTGCAAGAAGGGGGACTGAAATCTTTGATCCGAGCTACATATGAGCTATTGGGGTTGCGGACTTACTTTACCTCAGGGCCTAAAGAGACTCGGGCCTGGACCATTCTGGCGGGATCTACAGCTCCTCAAGCTGCTGGTGTGATCCATACTGACTTTGAACGAGGTTTTATTCGCGCTGAAACTGTGGCTTATCAAGATCTCGCGGCCGCTGGATCAATGGCCGTTGCTAAGGAAAAGGGCCAAGTGCGTAGTGAGGGCAAAGATTATGTGGTGCAAGAAGGGGATGTGATGTTGTTTCGGTTTAACGTTTAGGTCCTTTTTTGATAAACCAAAACGTGCTGCTTTGGAACTACGGGTTTAGAAGCAACTCGAGTTAACCCAACAACCGCCATCTCTCGATCGATTTGAACAACACTCATCTTATGCAGAGTCTTGATCAAAATGAGAGGATTCTCTTTTTTGTATTCCACCAAGACGACCCGTCCAGCAGGCTTCAAACTTTGAACAATGGCTTGCATCATCTCATAAGGGTAAGCAAACTCATGATAAGCATCCACCATTAGGGCTACCTCGAGGCTGGCTGGCGGTAAATGAGGATCCGTTTCGCTACTGAGTATGGGTTGGATATTGGGAATATCATTATCTGTCTTGATCATTTTGAGGATCTCGATCATTTCAGGCTGCACATCAACAGCCAAGATGGATCCTTGGGGTACCTGAGAACTGAGGCGAACACTAAAGAATCCTGTGCCAGCTCCAATATCTCCTACTGTATCTGATGGTTTTAAGTCGAGGGCGTCAATCACCCTTTGGGGGTGTTCTTCACTATCTCGTTCAGGTCGTTCTAGCCAATAGGCAGCTTGGTGACCCATAACTTGAGCAATATGACGACCTAAATAAACCTTGCCAATACCCTCTGAATTAGGCAGCCAGGTTTGATGATAGAGACCTGCTTCATCTAAAGCTGGTGCACAGCTGATGAGACATAGAACTAAGCCTAATACGACGACCTTAACCAACCCACTAACTTGGTACTGCAGCATTGTTGTAAGCCCCTAATGAGTCGACACCTGAGTCTTCAGTTCAATTATGGTCTGAATTAGTATGGTCTGGAGGGGTAGAGGGACTCTATGGATCTGGCTGAGACTAACTCTAGAGGTTTATTGCATGGCCCAGGCTGGCGATTAGGGTATCAACCTCAACAACCCTTTGTGGCTTTGGTCGGTGGTGATCAGTGGGCGATTGAGTTGACAGATCAAGAGTGGCAGGATTTTTGCCAGGGATTGCAATCACTCCAATCCGCACTTGAAGCCTCACAGGCTTTCCTTATGGATCAAGAGACGATTACTTTAGACCATTGTACCGATATGTTACAACTGATCGTAACCGGTTATACTAGTAAATATAGTCTTTACCTTAAGCTACTCATGGGTCGGCGAGTCGAGGGGATCTGGGATTTTCCTGTGATTCCTAAGTTGCTTCTGGCGATCGATGATCTCAATGATCTCAATCTAACTGAAAGGGAGTAGCTCTCAAGTTCAATGTATAAAAAGATACAGAAAGTCCATTACAACAAAGTTCTGTGTAAACACGCTGTTCTTGTATAGATGACTCAACAACAATAGTAGAGTTAAGACCTTTTGTCAGCCAAGCTTAGATTTCTTCAGCTTTCGAGGAAAAGCCCGTAGTAAACCCGTTGGAGTCCCAATAAAGGCTATAAAAATCCGTTCTCTTTCCCATAAGCAGATGTTAGGATCATGTAGCTAAATCCACTTAGTAGTACTGATAAAAACAAAACATTTCTTTTGGGTGTAGACAGCTGATGGTCTCGCTTCATCACATTCCTCAATTTAGTCGTGGTCTTTTTGTGCATCAAGAGGACTACTATGCCCTATTAGGAGTTCCTCTAATTGCTAGTCCTGATGATATTAAGAAAGCGTATCGACAGGTTGCTATGGCCTTGCGTCAGGGCATTGTGGGTTATTCGCGTGAAGGACAGGGAGCAACTACGATCTTTGCTAAGTTGGTTAATCCAGCGAAAGAACGATTAACTAGCGTGATTGATAAAGAGTCCTATGATCAGACCCTACACTTGCTAGCCAAAAAACTGATCCGGACCACAAAGCCTGTTGATTCTTTAATTAGCACCACTCAACCCGAAGTCACTAGCTTGATCTGTTCTAAAGAGATCGATGCTGATTACATTTACCTGACTAAGGTGTTATCTAATGATCTGTACAACTCCTTGGATGCTCTTTTTGATCAGCTTCATGCTTTAAGTGATCTCAATTTAGCGTATCTTCTCTTAAAGAATGGAGCTAAGTTTAAAACACCAGCTTCAAATATCACATCTATCGTTCCTAAGATTCAAGCGACTCCGTCTTACACTCGTTCCAGTTCTGTTCAGAGCCCTCCTGCGAAGAAAGACTATTCACTTCCATCAATTCAAGCAACTCCGTCCAAAGCTCCAACAACTCCCTATCGCTCAAGCCCCAAACCATCCCCTCAGCCGACTAAAGGCAGACCGGTTCAGGCTCCGAGTGCTTCACCTGTTCAAGATGTAACACCGTCTAAGGCTCAACCATCCCCGACTCAATCTGCCCAGGCTCAAACTCACTATCAACAAGCTCAAAAGCTGATCACACGTAAGCTAGTGGTGGATGCCATTGCTCATTTGAATCTTGCAATTAAGTTAGATCCTAAGAACGAAACTTTTTATCTAGAGCGGGCTCGACTTTACCGGCTGCAAAGTAAGTATCAACAAGCTCTAGCTGATTATGAGCAAGTGAGTCAGCTGGATCCTTATCATCTTGAAGCCTTGCAATCTATTCGGGATTTAGAGTCCAAGCTATCTCCAGCCTCTACAGAAACGGCCTCACCCTTACCTCCTGAGGCATCATCAGAGTCTAGTTCTCAAGCAAGGCCCGACCCAGTTACAGCCCAAGCCCATTATCTACAAGCTCAAAAGCTGATCACACGTAAGCTAGTGATTGAGGCCATTACTCATCTGGGGTTAGCGATCGCAGCTAATCCTAACATCATTACCTACTATCTGGAGCGAGCACGGCTTTATCGGTTACAAAATAAGAACGAACAAGCCCTAGCTGATTATGAGCGAGTCAGTCAGCTAGATCCTTATCATGTAGAAGCCATGCAAGCCATTCGGGATCTAATACACCCGAAACCAGCACAGGTCAAGACGGCTCAGCCCACCCCCGTGAAAAAGCCTGCTGAAGTGAAAACAGCGTCTGGAGATCCTACCTCCGTGAAAAAGCCGGCTGAAGTAAAGACAGCTTCTGGGGATCTCCCCCCTGTCGAGGCAACGGCTGAATGGAAAGCAGGTAAACCCACTGATCTACCGTTACCCCTGGTGATGGATGATGACCATAAGCACAATAAAGCGGAGGCTCTCTATCAACAAGCCCTTGATGCTTTGGCTAAAGGGCATTACCTTGAAGCTGTCCAAGTGCTAGGTCAGGCAATTAAAGTTGATCCAGACGATCTAGAGTACTATCTAACCCGAGCTCGAGTTCACCGGCTTTTAAATCAAATGGAGCTGGCTCGGATCGACTATGACGAAGTGTTACATCGGGATCAGTATAATATAGAAGCCCTTCAAGGGATGCGGGATGTGCAGTCGCTTTCAATTCCTGCTAAGGTGACTACGGCGGCTAATCGCCAGGATGCTCAACAACGCTATCGCAAAGCTCTGGAGATGATGGAGCGTCAGAGTTTTAAGAAGGCCCTGCAATATCTGGGAATGGCGATTGACAAAGATCCTCGTAATATTGACTATTATCTCAAGCGAGCTCAGCTCCAGAGACAGCTTAAAAATGCAGGGATGGCTCGAGCAGATTACAAACGAGCTCTACAACTGGATCCTGAGAATGCTGAGGCTTTAAAAGGTTTACAGGTTACTTTAGCCCCAACTCAACCCCAGCCCATCCTAACTGAGCCTGAGCCGGAAAACCCTGTAGCCAAGATCTTATTTATGGACATCTTCCCCAAAAAAGACAAGTCTCAAGATTAAAACAGCCTCATTCCTGCTTTGAAAGTCGCTGACATTAAACTCGATCTACAGCATTTTTTCCAGAAACTGCCGGGCCCGCTCGCTGGTAGGATTGGTGAAGAAATGGTTAGGATGAGCATCTTCAACTAGATGACCGCTATCAAAAAAACAGATCCGGTCACTCACCTCTCGAGCAAATCCCATCTCATGGGTGACAATAATCATAGTAATCTGGGTGGTCTTGACTAAAAACTTCATCACCTCTAAAACTTCTCGCACCATTTCTGGATCTAGGGCAGAGGTGGGTTCATCAAACAGTAGTACATCGGGTTCCATCGCTAGAGCTCGAGCAATAGCAACTCGCTGCTTTTGACCTCCTGAGAGCTTCGAGGGATATACATTAGCCTTTTCGAGTAAGCCCACTCGCTCTAAGAGTTCTTCGGCTTTGGCTTTAGCCTGGCTTTTAGCGATCTTTTTGACATTGATAGGCGCATACGTCAAATTCTGGATCACAGTAAAGTGTGGAAACAAGTTAAAGTGCTGAAACACCATACTGACTCGTTGCCGGATCTTGAGAATATCCACTTCAGGGTGCGTAATATCAATCGCATCAATCAAGATCTGTCCAGAGCTGGCAATTTCCAGTCGATTTAAGCATCTTAAAAAAGTTGATTTGCCACAGCCCGACGGCCCAATCACTGAGACTACCGATCCTTTGGTAACTTGAGTGGAAATACCTTTCAGGACATGGAGTTCACCAAATGACTTGTGGAGATCAGCAACTTCAATCACTTTTTCGTAGCCTCGTTTCTAAACGTTGAGCACCCCAGGTTAGACTCATGACCAAGACATAGTAGATTAAGCCAGCAAAGAGTAAAGGTTCAAAATAGATAAACTTCTCTGAAGCTATGATCTGTGCCCGCCGCAAGACATCAGTGACGCCAATCACAGATACTAGAGCAGAATCTTTGAGTAGGGCAATACTCTCATTCACTAGCGCAGGCAAAATATTTTTCAGAGCCTGGGGGAAAATGATATCCAACATCATCTTGCGATACGAAACCCCCAAAGCTGATGCGGCATCCCACTGCCCCCGATCTACAGCTAAGATCCCACCTCGAATCGTCTCTGAGGTATAAGCTCCTGAATTGAGGCTAAAGGTGATCACCCCAGCCTGGAGTGGAGAGATGTCATAACCTGTCAATTGAGGGATGGCAAAATAGCATAAGGTTAGCTGCAAGATCAAAGGGGTGCCCCGAAAAACCGAGGTGTAAGCTGTTGCTAAAAAGGTGAGAACCTGGACTTTAGAGATCTTGACCAAGGCTAGAACCATGCCCCAGGTAAACCCAAAGACAATAGAAAGAAGGGTAAATTGTAAGGTGACTAAGATCCCCAATGCTATAAAGTCTAGGTCACCTTGAATTTGACTAAAATCCAGATTCACAACAACTATCCCGATGCGTATCTATTCTGATGAATGTAATATGACTGTAAATGGCTTAGCAGCTTGTGGATCTAAGGGGTATCACCAAACCACTGGGCGGCTAGTCTATCAATTTCACCTGATTCTTTCAGTTCAACCAAGACTTGATTAAAGTCATCCACCAAGTCTGATCCTTTGGGAAAGGCAACCGCAGATCCACTAGGTCCATCGGATGGAATGACGCTAAACTCTAAATCCTCATTAGAAGCAGCAAACCCTTGAGCTACCGTATCTTCCATAATGACAGCATCTAAACGGCCAGATTTGATCTCTTGAATCAATTCCCCAATTTTGTTCAGGGATTTAAGCTCAATAGAGGGATCTGCTTCCACAAAGTCTTTGGCTTCATCTTCTTGGATACTACCCAGCTGGACACCCACTCGCTTATCCGTTAGATCAGCTACGGTTTCGAGGCCACTCCCTTGTTTAGAGACAATGGTATTTTGGGCTTCAAAATAGATCTCTGAAAAGTCAACATTCTTTTTCCGCTCTTCAGTAGGAGTCATACCCGCCATCACAAAATCAACCCGTTCGGCCTGTAAAGCTGGGATCAGACCGTTGAAATCCATACCGACAATTTCGAGTTCATAGCCGAGTTCAGTGGCGACAGCTCTCGCAATATCAATGTCAAACCCCACAATTTCCTCTTGCCCCCCAGATGTGTCATAAAACTCATAAGGAGGATAATCCGGTGACGTACCCATGGTTATGGTTTGAGCTTGAGCTTGAATCCCCTGGCTCCCGATCGCTCCTATGCTCATAACTGCTACAGCTGCTGAAACCAAAAACCGTCGTGTTAACCGTCGTGTTGTTCGATGCATAAAACTACTTCTCCCAGGTTAGACGCCAAGCCTAGACGCTGTGCTCAGCTGTTTCTGTTGAATCATACCTATCGAGGTAAAAAGGTTTATTATGAACATTATTGCAACTCTGAATGATCGCATAGTTACCCTTGTAACTCATAGGAAAACTCTTATACGCTGGATCTTAGGTGGAACGTTGAGGTCGGTCTAACATGAGATCTGTCAGCATAGCTGCGTTTTTGCGCGCGCTGCTCCTCGTTTGTTGCTGCCTGCTAGTAATGACTTGGGGTGACTCAACCGATCTCAGAGTAATGGCGTTGCCTGAAACGACTTCAATTCCTGATTTAGAAGATCCAGTGACTCGATTAATTGCTATGGGAGACACCGGGACAGGATCTGACACTCCATATCGGGTAGCAGCCGGTGCTCAAGTTAGATGTGATCGAGCGGGTGGGTGCGATGGTTTTTTGATGCTAGGCAATACCATTAACCATGATGGACCTGACAGTGCGACCGATAGTCAGTTTGATCGCAAAATTGATCAGCCTTATGTGGGGTTAAAACAGGGCCCCCCAGTCCCCTTGGGCTTAGATCTCAGGCCTCGATTGCCGATTTATGCCACGTTGGGAAATCATGATCTAGGTGGTGCTGGGTTAAATACATGGCAAATTCCTTATTTTCTAGAGTATGCCAAGAGGCATGACTGGTTTGTGTATCCAGCCGAGATTTATGATCGGCAACTAGGTCAGGTCCATCTGATCTCAATTCATACCAATCCGATGGCTTATTTAGGCACATCCTTAGAGATTCAAGGTGATTTTGTTGATCAAGTCGTTCAAGCAACGGATGCAGCCTGGATCGTGGTGATGGGCCATCATCCTTACCGCTCTAATGGAATTCATGGTAATGCTGGCAGTTATGAGGGGATCCCAGGTGATCTAGGCATTCTAGGAGGCCGCTTCCGGGAATGGGTGGAAACCCATCTTTGTAATCAAGTGGACTTTTATCTCTCGGGCCATGATCAAAATCGGCAGTGGCTACGTTCAACCCCTATGATCCCATCTTGGCCCCCCAACTTGCCAGATGCAGACCAACAACCCTGTCAAACCCAGTTTGCAGTGAGTGGAGCTGGGGCTAGATCCCAAGACATGATTGATCGAGGTAATGATCTGGCCTTTGCTTCTGATCAACTGGGCTTTTTGTTCATGGAATTTTATCCCGATCGGGCCCATGTTGAATTTTGTAATGCTGAAGGAACACCCGAATGGTCTCAGGACTTCAGACATCAAGGCCAGACAATACTTGAAGTCAGCTGAGTTTAGGCTACTTGTGACTGTTGATAGGTGGGAAAGTCAATATACCCTTCACCTCCGGTTGGACTATACCAGGTTGACAGATCAGCTTCTGGGTTAAGTGGCCAACTGTGGGTAAATCGATCCACCAGATCGGGGTTACTGATGTAAGGACGTCCAAATGCAATCAGATCAGCATGGCCAGCCGCAATGGCAGCTTCAGCTGTTGCTTGTGTGTAGCCGCAGTTACCCATGATTGGACCTGAAAATAATGGACGGACTTCTGATAATGTCATCGGCTCACCTAAGTCATGAAAGCCAAAGGCCAAGCCATCCATCATGTGAATGTAAGCAAGACCGAATCGATCAAGCTGTTTGAGTGCATAGGTATATTGCTCCCGAAAATCAGGAGAACCCATATCATTGAATACCCCATTCGGGGATAGTCTGACACCCACTTGATTCGCAGACCATACCTGAGTCACAGCCTGAAGCACTTCATCTAACAAACGATAGCGGTTTTCAATACTACCCCCATAGCGATCAGTACGATGATTCGTTTTAGACTGCATAAAGGTATCTAACAAGTAGCCATTGGCCGAATGCACTTCGATACCATCAAACCCTACTGCCTTAGCACGCTCAGCCGCTTTAACATAGTCCTGGATCAAACTTGGAATTTCGGATGTTTCTAACGCCCGCGGAGTCTCATAGGGTTCTTTACCTTTAGGTGTGTGAATAGAGTCACCATTGAGCTTGATCGCTGAAGGCGCTACAGCCAGTTGACCGTTGTGAAAACTACTATGAGAGGCTCGGCCACAGTGCCACAACTGTAAAAACATCTTGCCACCCTGAGTATGGACAGCATCCACAACTTGCTTCCAGCCTTGAGCCATGGCATCGGTATAAATCCCAGGTGACTGATTCCAGCCATTAGCTTGTTCAGAAATCGTAGTGGCTTCAGAAATAATGAGACCAGCAGACGCTCGTTGGGTATAGTACTCAGCCATGATCGCGTTAGGGATCCGTTCTAGACCGGCTCGCCCTCGAGTTAAGGGAGCCATCACAACCCGATTTTTAAGGATCTGGCCATGTAAATTGAAGGACTCCAGCAGCTTCGCTGAGGTAGTTGTGGTCATCTTTTGATCTCCATCTTTAAATTGCCCGTCCGTTCGCAGAAATCTTAACTTAGGAGTCCTGCTGTTCTCTATAACAAACTTTTTAGATTCATTGTGATCCATAACAGACCTTCATCGTTTATAGTCTTGAACGTTTATAATTTTGAAGTTTAGCTTAACCGGTATCCCATGCGGGGTGAAAAAATTATGACGTGGGATTTCGGACAGCCTTGAACCCTACAACAGTTTTGGATATGAAATATGACTAGTTGTCATAAAGTTATGAATATTTGAGGTGCTGATCTTATTTGAATATCTACAGGATTTCTAAAAGACGTTCATCTAGCAGAGATCCTAAAGTTCCTCAAGCAGAACAGTCTCTCATTTCATGCTTTGAAGTCAGTGCCGATTTGATTCGAGAGGTTCAAAGCCCGGTTGAAGGGATTAATCTCCCGTAGCTGGGGAGTCTCAATGGCCTATCGTTTGGAACGGCTGAACCAATACCTGAGAGGCTGGATGGGATAGTTTGGCATCTC
>CAYSWV010000061.1:0-27824 GCA_964434865.1 uncultured bacterium | reverse complement strand
TGCCAGCAAAGCTGGCGCTCCTGCTCCACCCGTCCCCCCAAGCCTACGGCTATGGACAGAGTACCTCGGAGGTTTTTTGATGGATCCCAAAGCATATGCTCAAATGGCTGAGATCGAAGACCATCATTGGTGGTTTGTGGCCAGACGGGCCATCCTTAGTCGCGTGATTCGATCCTTGCACCTACCTGAGCAACCTCAAATATTAGATGTTGGCTGTGGCAGCGGGGGGAATTTGCCGATGCTGATCTGTCATGGCCAGGTTTGGGGCATGGAGTATAGCCCTATTGCTAGAGAACAAGCTCAATCTCGGGGACTAGCTACAATTGAAGCTGCCCGTCTACCTGATCAAATTCCGTTTGCTGAATTGCAATTTGACCTGATTACCATGCTGGATGTACTGGAGCATTTAGATCAGGATGTGGCGACACTGCAGGCCTTACAATCCCGGCTCAAACCCAATGGTTGGCTGATGCTGACTGTACCTGCTTATCAGTTTCTCTGGAGCCAACATGATGTTTTAAATCATCACAAACGACGGTATAATCGCAAGCACTTAATTCAAGTGGTTCAGCAAGCCAATTATCGGATTCGCTACAGTAGCTATTTTAATTTCTTTTTGTTTCCGTTAGTACTAGCCATCAGGCTACTCCAGCGTTTAACTCGCCAAACAGAAACAGATGATCTTTCAATTCCTTCACCCGTAATCAATCGAGTTTTAAAACAGATCTTTGGGTTTGAACAATATCTGCTTGGAACTCTTTCGTTGCCATTTGGAGTGTCTTTGGTCTTACTGGCTCAAGCCCAACCAACACCAACCCTTAAGGCTTAAAGTCAAAATCAACTTATGAGAAACTGTTGATTAGCTCATCACTTATTTTACCCTGAATTGGGCTGAGCTTTAGGAACAATGGTTCTAGCTTGGCCTCTTTAAAGTAGCGACACAGCAAAGGATAGTCTCTTGTTAACCATCAACCCTGAAACGATTCCTCCAGCCGCCCAGAGCCCCCTTGATTTGGTGGGCAATACCCCTCTGATCCGGTTGAGACGTGTGACAGCTCACTTACCTGATACGGTCAAGGTCTATGGCAAGGCTGAGTGGTACAACCCAGGTGGCTCAATTAAAGATCGACCGGCTCTTAATATGATTGAAGCGGGTGAAGCATCAGGATCCCTCTCATCTGAGAAAGTGATCTTAGATGCCACCTCAGGCAATACTGGAATTGCTTATGCTTGGATTGCCGCGGCCAAAGGGTATCGCGTCAAGTTAGCCTTACCCGCTAATGCTAGCCCTGAACGAAAAAAGATCCTGACAGCTTATGGGGTTGATTTGGACCTTACCGATCCAGCTTTAGGATCGGATGGTGCTATCAAAAGAGCACGTGAACTTTACAAAGCTAACCCTGATCTCTATTTCTATCCTGATCAGTATAGCAACCCCGCCAATTGGCAGTCGCACTATCACACGACAGCGATAGAAATCTATACTCAAACTCAAGGGCAGATCACTCATTTTGTCACAGGCTTGGGAACCAGTGGCACCTGTATGGGAGTTAGCCGACGTTTACGGGACTATAATCCTCAGATTAAGTGCATTTCAATGCAACCCGATTCACCTTTTCACGGGTTAGAAGGACTCAAGCATATGGAAACAGCTTTAAAGCCAGCTATTTATGATCCAGAGATGCCTGATTTTAATATTGCCGTTTCTACCGAAGCGGCTCAAACCATGGTCAAAACCCTAGCTCGTCAGGAAGGCTTACTAGTAGGTATCTCAGCCGGAGCTAATGTCGTAGCAGCTCTAAACGTTGCTCAAGATCTAAAAGCAGGTGTCATTGTGACGATCTTATGTGATGGGGCTGATAAGTATCTATCTGAACGCTTTTGGCTAGATGAATAGATCTTTAAAGATGAGCCTACCGTCACCTCAAGGGGTCAGGCTTCAGTCTGTGAGTAAACACTTTGGTCTCGTGATAGCCGTCAGTAACATTAGCCTATCGATCCCTCAAGGATCGTATTGCTGCCTACTGGGACCTAGCGGATGTGGTAAAACCACCACTCTAAGAATGATCGCTGGCCATGAAGCGGTGACCCATGGTGATATTTTCATTGGTAATCAGCATGTGAATGATCTACCACCCGCTCGACGCAACACAGCGATGATGTTTCAAAACTACGCTCTTTTTCCTCACAAAACAGTATGGGATAACGTTGATTTTGGTCTCAAAATGCGTCATGTCTCTCGATCTGAACGTCAATCACGTGTGGGGGATATATTAGAGCTAGTGGGTCTAAGTGCTATGTCACGCCGACAACCCCATCAACTTAGCGGTGGGCAGCAACAACGGGTAGCACTCGCTCGTGCTTTAGTCACCCGCCCACAGGTGTTACTTTTAGATGAACCCCTCAGTGCTCTAGATGAATCGATGCGTAGTCGCATGAGAGGTGAGTTACGTAAACTGCAAAGACAATTTGGGATCACGTTTATTCAAGTGACTCATGTTCAAGAAGAAGCCTTTGCGTTAGCTGATCTGATTGTTGTGATGGATCAGGGTCATATTGACCAAGTAGGTTCGGCTCAAGCAATTTTTGCCGCACCAGCTTCACAGTTTGTGGCCCAATTTGTCGGTGATAATAACATTTTCTCAGGCCGTGTGATTAAAGTCAGTCCCTGGATCCAGTTAGAAGTGGATCACGGTGGCACGTTCTTATGTCGGGGAGAGTCAGCTGAAATCGGGAACCAAGCTGCTTGCACCGTGAGGGCGGATCAGCTTAAACTCTCGACTGACCTAAGCTCAACCGACTCCCCCAATCGTTTGACTGCCAGAATTAGCTTTATTGAATTTACAGGGTATCTGGTCCGAGTCACCCTTACAGCTGAGGCCTCGGGACAAGAACTCCTCTACAAGGCTCGTACTTATGACTTTATGCGCCAAGGTTGGACGGAAGGACAAGTGGTTCAGCTCAGCTGGGATCCTGAGGACTGCATTTTTCTACCCAAATAGTCTAACCTAACCCAAATAGTCTAGCCTATATTTAGATGAAGAGGTGATCTCCAGAGAGTAACCAGATATCCCCCCAGGCCGACCTAAGGCAAGGCTAACCTAAGGTAAGGCCGACCTAAGGCAACGGAACAAACTCGTAGCCGACACTAGAGGTGGGATCAGCTTGAATATCGACTAGAATATTGGGCGCATCTCTATCTCCTGAAGGCTGAAATCGAATCACACCGGAGGCTCCCTGATCAAAGGTAAATCCTGGTGTATTTATAGCTTGATTGACTCCCTCTCGGGAGGATGACTCGGCTTGTAGCAATGCTTCTAGTAACACCACCGTGGCATCATAGGCTAGAGCAGTCCGCCAGCTCACTTGACCACCCCATTGCTCTGCTGCGGCCTGAGAGAAGTCTGGATTGGGGGCTATATCAGGGTGCCAGGGAACCGCCACCACCATACCTGTCAAACTGGCTCCATTTTCAAGGGCAGAAAAACTGAAGAGGACATCTCCACCGAGTAAGGGTAGGGGGGTGGGTTGCTCTTGGTTAGCAGCTCCAGCCGCAATAGCCTGGGGTGCGGTCGCATTATTAGGCGCTAAAAAGATGACTTCGGCTCCATCTTCAATGATCGAGGCCATCACACTAACCGGTTCAAAAGTTGGATCAGCTAAATCAATTTCGGCAATGACTTGACCACCTTCAGTAGCCATAGTGGTTTGAAAAGCTGTTTTTAAACTTTCACTGTAAGCACTGGCTGGATTATAAAATACGGCAGCCTGTTTAGTATCTAAACTACTCAGAGCATAACGAGCTAGTTGAGTACCTGCAATTTGGTCTGAGGGTACCGTGCGAAAGATGGCATCGCCTAAAGTGCTGATCCGGGTGCTGGTACTGGTTGAAGAGACCATAGTGAGCCCAGCTGGTTCATAGATCTCTGCAGCTGCCAGGCTAGCACCACTAGAATTGTGACCCACCACGCCCAGAATATCAGCTTGATCAGCTAAAGTTTGGGCCATAGCTCTGGCTTGATCTGCGTCGTCACCATCATCCCCAATAATCAGTTCTAACCCTCGGCCATTGAGGCCTCCCTGTTCCCAAAATCTCTGCTGAGCTTGAGCAACCCCCCGCAAGGTTTCTTTGGCCCGATCAGGATTACTGGAAATGGGGACCACGGCTGCTAACTTGACTGGATTACCTTGCTGTAAGGCCCGAACATTATTTAAATAAATTAAACTTTCTGGATCATTGCGATCAGCGTTAACCGCAGCTTCAAAGAGTGCCGAGGCCGACCTTAAATCACCCTGGGCCAAGCTAGCTGCTCCTGTAGCTTTTGTTGGTGCGTTGGGATTGGGCAGTAGAATCTGTTCACCTTGACTGGTTTCTATCGCAACGTTAGGGGGAGGGGTGTTGGGATCTGAAGGTGGGGTTGGAGTTGGAGTAGGTGAATCAGATGAGCTTAAGAGTTGCAGCCCTAAAAAACCCCCCCCAGCTAAGACTAAAAAGCCCAGTCCCCCGGCTAGGGCTAAGGGGAGCCACCCTGGGGTTGTTGCTGGTGATGGAGGGTCTTTGTAGGTTGTGGGTGTAGGAGGATCTGAGCGACGTTTCAGGCCCGGCTGACTCAGTAACACAGGCCCCTCAGTCGCCATGGCAGCTCCCAACGCATCACTTAGGTCTTGCATGGATTGAGGTCGTTGTTCCCGATCTTTGGACAGACAGGCCATGACCACATCTTCTAAAACTTTGGGAATGGTGTGGGGAATCGTATCACGGGGAAAGGTCCGAGGTTGATCGTGATTGTGTCCTTGATACCAGCCTGCAAAGGTATCGGTGGGGGGCGCTAGGGGTAAACTGCGGGTTATCATCTGGTAAAGGACAATCCCCAAGGAGTAGATATCTGAGCGGGCATCTAGTTGTTCTCCCCGCATTTGCTCTGGAGAGGAATAACGAGCTGTGCCCAGAAAACCGGTGGTCAGGGATCCTAAAACCACGGAAGCATCACTCATGATCTTGGCAATTCCAAAATCCAGAATCTTGGCCGTTTCGCCTAGGGTAGGATCAGAGACAACAAAGATATTGCTAGGCTTAATATCGCGGTGAATCACCCCTTTGATCGGATGACTATCGATCTCCGCTTCAAAGCAGTGGGCATGATGAAGGCCAGCACAGATTTGTCGGCCCAAATAGACCACTCGTTCTGGTGGTAAAGGCGCGGACTGCTTGATCACAGTCTCTAGCCCCACCCCAGATAGATACTCCATCACCAAAAAGGGATTGGACTCATCAACTCAATAATATAAAATTTTAATAATGGTAGACGACTGTTCGCCCAGTAAAGTACTCACACGGGCTTCCTCTTCAAATCGCCGCCGCAGTTGAGCTGCGATCTCAGGATCTTTGCCTAGTTCTTGATGTAGGAGTTTGACAGCAACGGTACGATTAAATAGTTGTGGGTCTACAGCCTTAAACACCTCGCCCATGCCACCAGAACTGATTCGCTCAGTGAGTTTGTAACGATTTCCAATGAGGTAGCCTATTTCCCGTCGACTCACAATCCCCTCCTATGAGCAACCCAGATAGTCAACCCAATCTAGTCAGCACTGTAACCCATGACGTGATCGAGTCGCATGCTGATCTAGGGTTAAGGTGAGGTTAGGGCTGAGGTCGTAAGGTTTGAGTGACTGCAGAAATAGCTACTTGAAGAGCTGGATCTTGACGAGCAATGTAGGAGATTTGCTGATATTCCTCTATCGTTAAGCCAGTTTCTTGAATGAGTCTAGCGGCTTCTGTCTCGAATTCCTGCTCGATGGCTTGTCGATTCGTTTCTGTGGTAGCGGTTGCTAGTTTCTGCTCAGTGTCCTGCAATACAGGATTAATTTGGAGTTGGGCCTCAACAAACTGTTCAATCTTTTCGGTGGTGGGGACAAAGGGGGTAGGTGTTGCTGAGATCACTAATGATTCCACTTCTGTTGGAGGTGGGTCTAGCGTAGTCACAGCATCTGACGGATCAATCGCTGGTGCTGGTGTTGAATGAGCTTCAGCCAGGCTTTGGCTAGATGGGGGCTGAGTCCAGAGGCTAAGCACAGATAGGATTGTTAAGGTCACTGCTGAGCCAGCTAAACCCGATATCACCATATAAGACCAAGGAAATTGAGGGGAAGCTTGAGTTGTCGTTACAGCTGTTTGAGTCTGAGTCGGTTTAGCGGCAAGTAACGCGGGAGCTGGTTTAGGATCAGGAGTCGCAGTTTGAGATGTGGCATGATTGAGACTCCAAGTGGTCTCCTGATGGTTGTTGTCGTAGGCAGACCGTTGCACTGGATCACTAAGCGTTTCATAGGCCGTGCGGATGAGTGAAAACCGCTCTTCAGCCGATCGTCTCAGATAAGTTGGAGTTTCGGCTGGTAACTGCTCAGGATGGAACTGTTGGATCACTTTTTGGTAGGCCGCCTGAATCTGTTCAGGTTTGGCGTCGGGTGTAATTCCTAGTAGTTGATAAAAATCAGTATTAGATTGAGACTGTCCACTCATACAATATCCACTCATACCATGAGATAGCTTTGGGAAATAGCTTTGGGAGATAGCTTGAGAAACTATAGCTAGCTTTGGTGTTAGCATATCCTCTATTCATATGGGTAGATCTAGTCCCATAATTTAAAGCTGTGACCAAAAGTTGCGGCTGCGAGTAATGTCGGGTCTGGTTCAACAGGTGCTGACTCACTGTTTGAAAACTTGAACAATCAAGCTTTAGATCAGATATTGAGTTGAAGTGAGCTTATCCCAATACGCTGGGTTAGCGTCGGCCCCATTAATTTAGTTGAGTTTAATTAAGTTGAGTGAGTATGGATAGCCTGAGCATCATTGCACTATTAGGTTTTAGCTTTATATTAGGCGCTCTCCCGATCCCCCGCTGGCTGTTTAAACAACTGACAGGCCTTGATCTCAAGACAGTAGGTACCGGTAATGTCAGTGTCTCAGCTGCTTTTATTCAAGGTGGCACTTTTGCTGGCCTCTGTGTGGTCCTGGTTGAGATGAGTCGGGGTTTATTGCCTGTGGTTCTTGCTTTTCAATTAGACTTACCCCCAGCCTGGCAGATATTGAGCTTGATCCCACTTGTGTTAGGTCGTTACTGGTTTTCACAAGGTGGAGGGGTGACTAATGTTTCCTGGGGGATCTTGCTGTACGCTCCCAAAATTGCTCTAGCAGCAGGTTTAACTGGGATTGTAATTTGGGGCATTACTCGATCTCGGCGATGGGCTGCTCGCCTGGGTTGTTTTAGTGCAGCAGTCTGGTTGTGGTTGTGGTGGCCATCATGGAGTGAAGTGGTGGCCCTGCTGATCTTGGCGACACTCGTGATTGTGATTAACCTGATACAAGCCGATGATGTTACTCAAATGAAACAGATGCTACCGCTCAAAGCTGCTCTGGATCCCAGTCTGGTAGGCGAAAAATCAGCCCGTCTAGCACAACTTCTACAGGCTGGCTTTCAGATACCGCATGGCTATGTGTTGTGTCCAGAGGAAAAAACACCTTGGGATCTTGATCAAGTTGCTCGACAGATCCAGCCTCAACCCTCTGCTCAACAGGTTTGGATTGTGCGCTCGTCAGCCTTAGGGGAGGATGCTGACTCTAGTTCGTCTGCGGGTCAATATCAGACACTGGCTCACATTACCTCAGTTGATCAGCTAAAGCAGGCCATTCGTGAGTGTCAGGCGTCTTATCAGAGTCCCCAAGCTCAACGTTATCGACAGCAACGCCAGATTTCTGAGAGTGGTATAGCTATTTTATTGCAACGACAAATTCAGGGGGTGGTTTCTGGAGTAGCCTTTAGTCGTAATCCTTTAGATGGTAAGGCTCAAATTGTCATCGAAGCTTTACCAGGAGGTGCCGCGGCTGTCGTTTCAGGTCAACAAACACCTGAGCACTTAGAACTCAATCCTGAGCACCTGAGTGATCAACTCCAAGCTCAATCGCTACTTCCAGCTCCTGTATTAGAGACTTTAGTCACTCAAATTCAACAAATTGAAGCTTTTTTTCATGGCATTCCTCAAGATATTGAATGGACCTGGGATGGAGAGCGCCTCTGGATCTTACAAAGCCGTCCGATTACGACCCTAAGACCCATCTGGACCCGAACGATTGCTGCAGAAGTAATTCCAGGTGTGATTCCCCCCTTAACCTGGTCGATCAACCGTCCTTTAACCTGTGGCGTTTGGGGTGAGATCTTCACCATCGTGTTGGGATCAGCAGTGGATGATTTAGACTTTACACAAACGGCTACCCTCCTAGGATCACATGCTTATTTTAATGCCACCCTCCTAGGGGCTATTTTTCGCCAAATGGGCTTACCGGAGCAGGGATTAGAGTTCCTAGTTCGTCAGCAAAAAATGGGTAAACCCCCTCGATCTGCTTATCAGCAACTCTTGAAGTGCCTCCCTGGTCTTTGGCGTTTAATTCAGCGAGATCGAAATCTTAAACGCGATTTTAATCATGATCAACGAGAGTATTTTCAAACCGCTTTACAAGTTTTAGAACAGCAAGCCCTCTCTCGACTGACAACCTATGAACTCGTGGCTTTAACAGAGCAGATCCAGGATTTACTCAAGCGAGCTACGTTTTACAACATTGTGGGCCCCATTGGATTTGCCATTCGCCGATCGATATTTAAAGTCGCCGATGAATGGCTACAAGATCAGACCAGTCCAGAACGACAAGCACTGGAGCAGTTACGGAATTTAGCGACTACCTTGAGGCAACTGCTTGACCCGACTCTGACTGCTGATCAACAGCGCTCCACTCTACAGACGTTAATGGACATGGAAGAGATCTCGACTCAGTTCCATGCTATCCTGCAGACCTATGGCTTTTTAAGTGAAGTGGGCACGGATATTGCTGTCCCTTGTTGGCAAGAGCAGCCTGACACCATTCGCCAAACTGTGATCAATCTAGCCTTGCAACCTGAATCTAAAGGGGCTGTCACAACCCCACCCTTAAACCAATGGCAGCGTCTGCGAGCAGCCTGGTGTCAACAACGATTGGATCTCAAAGGTGAGATTGCGGCTGTTTATGGCCAATTGCTAGCGCACTTACGGTGGACCTTTTTAGAATTGGAGCAACGCTGGCTTCAAGCTGAGTTGTTGGATCAACCTGGTGATATTTTCTTTCTAGAATTTGAACAGGTCCAAGAGATTGTGCAATATGACCCAGCTGAACGTCAGTTGCTAGCTACAACCCTGAAAGCTACACTTGCCCAACGACGTCAACAATGGTTGAAGGATCAAGAGCGGTTGGTTCCTACTGTTGTCTATGGATCAGTTCTACCTCAAGATCAGCCTGTAACCCTAGATCCATCAGAAACCTGTCTAGTGGGGATCCCTGCGAGTCGAGGTGAAGTCGAAGGGATTGTGAAAATTATTAAACGGCTGGATGGAAATCAAGAGTTGGATGAGAATACGATTGTTGTTGTTCCCTACACGGATGCAGGTTGGGCACCTTTATTGCTGGGAGCTAAAGCCATCATTGCTGAAGTGGGGGGGCAGCTCTCACATGGTGCTATCGTGGCCAGAGAATATGGGATCCCTGCTGTGATGAATGTTGATCAAGCCACTCGGCGATTACAAGAAGGCCAACGGGTTAGAGTAGATGGCTATTATGGGACTGTTGAGATTCTGTCAGGTCTCTAAGCTAAGGGGGTATCCATGTGTTTCAAAGGGGTCTATTGAAGCAGCTGCAGCCTTGGCTTCCTGGTATCGTATCGGCTTTGATTATCACGGGCCTCTGGAGACTGGGGGTTTGGCAAGGGTTAGATTTGTTAGCCTACCGCAGCCTGTTTTATTGGCGGGGTCAGCAATCTTGGGCGGAGCCTGTTGTAGTTGTGGCTATTGATGACAAGAGTTTGGCGGCCTTAGGCAGTTTTCCTTTACCCCGTCTATATTATCAGGACTTCATCGAAACTTTACAGTCTGTCAGTCCTGGTGTCATCGTTTTGAATGTGCTGTTTGTGGAGTCACAGTTAGGTGATGTCGAGTTAGCTTATAGCATGTTGCGGCATGGTGGTGTTGTTCTACCCCAAGGTTGGACACCTGAAGGCAAGCCTCTACTTCCCCCTGAACCTCTTAGAGAAGCCGCTGTAGGATTAGGGCACATTCGGAAACTACAAGATGCAGATGGTATCACGCGACAGGTTGAACTTCAGGTTTCAAATATTCCGAGCTTAGGCCTGGCTGCTCTAGAAGCTTACAGCCTCTTTTCTGATCAAGCGATTACTCTACCCACTCAACAGTCTTTAGGACTCAATTGGCCGGGATCCGTTGATCAGATCCCCACTTATTCCTTGATCGATGTCATCCAAGGTCAGGTTTCACCAACTCAATTCACTGACAAGATTATTTTGGTTGGAGTCACTGCCACAGGTCTTGATCCACTCCAAACCCCCTTTGATCAACTGCCAGCGGCCAGTGGATTACATTTACATGCTGCCACAATCCATACGCTGTTGCATCACAATGCTCTTTCTAGACTACCCTGGCTGGGCATTGGTGCCATTATGCTGCTGGTTGGGCCTGGCTTTAGTGGGATGCTGTGGTATCGATCCCCCCTGCAACGGCTAGTGGCAGTTGGTACTGTGGCTTTGAGTTGGGCTGTGATCAGTCTCATTGGTTTGCATCTGAATGTATGGCTACCTACGGTTGAACCCATTGCAACCTTACTGCTCACGGGCGGATTGGTGGCTTTGTTAGAACGGTTAAAAGCAGATGCTGAACTAGCCGATCAAATCCAGCAACTCTGGAAAACGCATGCTCATAATATGGTCTATGACCCCTCAAATTTTGAAACCCCTATTGCTTCGATGCCGTCACGGCCTAGCAAAATTGAGCAAATCAGACTCCTTGCTGAGGCTTTTGGTCGCTCCCAGTCAGCCCAAGCTGCTATTGCTCGAAGCTTATCCTTAGGGTTGGTAGCGGCTGAACTCAAAGGGCAGGTATGGTTTTGTAATCCAGTTGCCAGACAGTTATTAAATTTAACGATTGGTTCGGATCTCACTCAAGCTTTGGTTCCTCAATGGATCATTGCAGAAGACTGGCAAAAACAACTAGATCAACTCCAACAGCAAGGCTATGAGATGGCTTGGGAGAGTCGACAACATACCCACTGGTTTATGCTCCGTTTAGAGCCTATTTTTGATCATGAAACCTCTGATCACGAAACCCTTAATCATAAAACTCTTGCTGTGGCAGGGTTGTTGCTGGTTATTGAAGATATTACTCGTTCTCGCCAACTTCAAACTCAGCTCCTAGCCGCTCAGATTTACCAACAAAAGCAATTGATTGAACAAAATCAAGCTTTAGACGAAGCCAGACGTCTTGCAGAAGCGGCCGCTCAGATGAAAAGTGCCTTTTTGGCTAACATGAGTCATGAAATTCGAACACCGATGACGGCTGTGGTGGGGTTAACCGATCTCCTGGCTGAAAGTAGCTTGAATCGTGAGCAACAAGATTGGGTTGATGTGATCCAATCCAGCAGTGATCATTTATTGACACTGATTAATGAGATTTTAGATTTTTCTAAATTAGAGGCCCATGCCGTTGAGCTAGAGGTGATTGATTTTGATCTGGTGAATTGTATTGATCGGGTCATTGAGTTGTTTGGACCTCAAGCTCAGCGTAAGCAGTTGGAGGTGATCAGCTGGATTGCAACGGATGTTCCACGCCATCTACAGGGAGATCCGACTCGTCTCAGCCAGATTCTGGTTAATCTAATCGGCAATGCCATCAAGTTTACTCATCAAGGGGGGATCACCCTTAAAGTAGAAGCCCTTGAATATACCGATCAAGATGTGACGTTACGCTTCAGTGTGGACGACACAGGCATTGGAATTTCAGCAGCAGGCCAGGAAAAATTATTTCAATCATTTTCACAGGTGGATGCTTCAACAACACGTCAATTTGGTGGCACCGGGCTAGGACTGGCTATTGCCAAGGGATTAGTGGAGTTGATGTCAGGTGAAATTGGAGTGAGTAGTTTTGAGGGCATCGGATCTAGGTTTTGGTTTAGAGTGATCATGTCCCACAAACCTCTAGTTCCTGACCCGCTTCCCTCGGAATTAGAGGCTCGATCTATTCTAATTGTTGAAGATCATGATGTGGGATTGCAAGCTTTAGTAGAGCAAACCAAGTCTTGGGGGATGAGAGTGGAGAGTAGCCCCCAACCTGATCAGGCTCTAGCCATGATCAAAAACCGGAACTCCCCTTATGATATTCTTTTGCTGGATCTGCAATGCCCCCATTGTGAAATGCTACTACAGTGGGTTAAAGTTCAGCCCCGATTATCTCAGGTGAAATCTTTGGGGATGACTTTGCCTTTATCGCCTCATCAAAACCAAATCTACCGTGATTTAGGTTTAACAGAAAGTCTACTTAAACCGATCACATCTGCTCGTTTATACAAGGCCCTGCAAGGATTATTGGGATCTCAAGCTGTCAGTAGAGTACCGTCCCAATCGATTAGTCGCTCTCCCCGAATCTTGTTAGCAGAGGATAACCCGGTGAACCAAAAAGTTGCTTCACTTCAACTGCAAAGTTTAGGATGCCAAGTTGATGTTGCTGCCAACGGCTTTGAGGTATTAAAGCATCTACACCAGTCAACTTATGAACTCATTTTGATGGATTGTCAAATGCCAGAGATGGATGGCTATACCACCACTGAACAGATCCGATCAGAACAGCCTGAGGCTCCGATTGTGATTGTGGCGATGACCGCCAATACACTACCTGAAGAACGCTCTCGGTGTTTGGCTGTGGGTATGAATGACTTCTTATCCAAACCTGTACGCAAGAATGATCTATGGGCTACCTTACAACGCTGGATCCCTGACTTACAGATTGAAACTCCTGAGTCTACAGTCCAAGCGTCTGAAACACCACTCTTTAACCCGGATATGTTGATGCAATTGTGTGGGCGGAATGAGAGAGCCGTCTTGGAGTTTTTTGTCCTGTTTTTGACTGAAGGCCAGGAGTGTATACAAGCGATTCAACAAGCGATTGCTGCTCAGGATTGGAAAGGGCTTAGCTCTCAGGCTCACCGGCTTCGCGGATCAAGTATGAATATTAAAGCGACACCTTTATTAGAAGCTGCCACTCAAATGGAGCGGGTCGCTCGCGAAGAAGCTGTTGATCAAATTATGATCTGCCAAGTTGAGCTGGAACAGCAATGGCAACTCCTGGCCACTTGTTTGAGAGATCACTATTCGTTGGAATCTAGTTGAATACAACCCGGCTCTACTCAATTCTCAGAGATTTTAAACAAACCCCCGCTCGATGACCTACCACTAACCCGATCGCTTCTAAGTAAGAAGGCGCGTTAACCACACTAAGGCCTAGATCTTGAGGATAACTGTTCATCAAAGTTTGATTCTCTTGAATAGCAAGCATTAACGGAGGTCGCTCACGGTTGGCTAACCCTAAGAGTCCGGGGCCACCAAAGGCTGAAGCTGGAGCAATCGCAACATCAACATCAGTGCCACTCAGATCAAAAGGATGGATGGGCTGATCACTTGAAATGAACTGAGGAGCATAACTCAATCCTGCCAGAACGGAGGGCAAAAAGGTAAAGCCGACTTCTTCAGCCGCAGCTCGGGGGTGGACTGGCCTTGGTGGGTCTTCAAAGGATAGGGCTGGCGCGTGAGCACAGGGAATTTGAAACTCTCGTACCACTAAATGGCTAATAATGGCTTCAACACCCGCGAGTGGATCAACCCCATGGCCGTGGGAGTAGTCATCAAAGTCTAGATCATCTGGAAAACGTCCTACAACAGCCACCGCTTCAACGCCTTGATTCAGTAAATCATGTACACCTTGAAGGAGGCTATCAGGCTGACCTAAGGTACCTTGGCTGGCTCCTGAAGAGGCTATGGTGACCGAGATCTCTAAAGGGTGAGATGTAGTTGCCCAAGATACGATTGATAAACCCAGAGTGGCTTGAGCTGCCTGCATCGCATGGATCTGACGTTGTACCAATGAAGGTTCAATCCCTGCATCTAGTAAAACTCCGACTCGATTCTGCCTCACTGGTCGTAACCGCCATTGTCCCTGACAGAATTGATCTAGGCCATAGCCCTCTACATATAGCACATTAGTTAAAGGCCAGAATAGGCTAGCCCCATTGAGAACATTGGGATGGGTAATGAGGCGGTCCACTACACTGGATAACGACCGTACTAAAGGAATCGCATCACCTGCAAAACCACCCACACGGGCCGCGATACCCGTCGGAATGATCAGGAGGGCTGTGTAGGGAAGGTTCAAACTGGGGGACCCGTGACATCTTTACTATTAGAGGTGATTTTGTCAGCACAGACAAGTTGATCGCAACTACTATTCTCCAGGACAACAGGGCAACAAAGGGTCTGCAGCCCGTACATCCAGATTGGCTAACTGTAGTAATTCTGTCCAACGTTGGAGGGCTACTTGGGAATCAGGATTGTCAAGTCGAGTCTTAGCTAGGACCGTTAAGGCCTCATGCCAGATCCCTTGAGACTGATAGAGCAGACTTTGCTGTATAGGGGTCCCTTGAGCTACCTGATCCTGGAGGGATGTTTCGATCTCAACTCGGTGCAAGGAGCCTTGAACATAAACCCAAGCTGACGAGTCACAATTTAGGGTAACCGTCCACAAATAAGTTTGATCAACCTCTAGCCCTGGCGAACTCTCAGGTATTTCAATACCAATAATCCCAACTTCAAGGTCAGTTAAAGGAAACTCAGTTCTGTGGATATAGCTGTTATCTGAATCTTGAAGCACAAACTCAACCCGCTGATCTGCCTCAGGGATAGAGGAGAGATAAAACCATAAGGTAGGATGCTGAGCAGCTGTGAGTCCCCAAACGTAGCCCTCTACCTGTGGCACTAAAGCAGTGAGATCGTCATGACAAGATCCCCGGCTAGCTCCTCCCTGCCGTCGGCCTCTAGGTGATCCAGATCCAGGTGGCGGTGGGGGAAAGGGATTTTCAGGGGTAGGGGTGGGTATAATCTGATCAGCCACTTGAGCCTGACTGGACGTTGATAGCCATCCCAGACTTATAGGGGAACTGACACTGATCACAACTACACTATAGACAAATAACTGACAGTAACGCATAACTTTCTTATTCCTGACTGAGATGTTGAGACTGAATGAGGCTGACAGCACTCGCCAAGATAAAACTGATCAGAGCTGGTATCCAGGGAATCCACCCTCCCAGACACAGACTGTACCAACAGAGACCCAATAAACTGAGTCCTCCTAAGACTCCTATCCCTATCACTTTTTGTTGCTTCCAGGATGTTAATAGGCTTCCCATAATCGACCACCCACCCATCCAGAGCCACTCAACCCAGAATGGCCATACCCAGATTAAAGGTCTACCTTCGAGCACATGACTTAGGATCTGGCTGACCATCTGAGCTTGAATAAAGACACCTGGAATGGTAGCAACTGGACTGGATCGATAAGGTGTGATCCAATCATCACTGGTACTACTTGCACTGACACCAATTAAGACCACTTTATCCTTAACCGCGGCAGGTAAAAGCCGATCTTCTAGGATATCAGTCAGGCTCACTTGAGCAGCAATAGCTGTGGGTTGAGGGAGGGATCGGTAGTTAAGCATAATCTGATTGCCTGCCGCATCAATAGACTGATAGCCAGATGATCTCGGTTGTAGAGGGTAAAAGACCTGATCCTGTAACTGCAAAAGGTTATCGCCTGTGAAGGTTAATGTGATCCCATCTTGACGCAGATACTCGAGAGCTAGCAGGGTACTAAAGGAATAGGGCGCCGCACAGGGTGACGCTGGGTCTTGATCCATAAACAAAAGGTGTCGTCGGAGGACCCCATCATCATCAGCAATAAAGTCACTGAATCCCACATGTGAGTCCTGGATCTCAGGGGGCGGCGGAATACCTGGTGAACTGACTTCAATATCTCGGCCTTTACAGACACCCATTAACTTGGGATTGGCTAAGCGGAAGGCTAAATCGGGGACGGTATCTCTGACACGGTAATCTCGATAGATATCCAAGCCCATGACGCGAGGGTGGAGGGCTTCCAGTTTAGCTAACAATTGATTGAGGGTACTATCGGATAAAGATCCCCGTCTATCGTCATCGGGTTGGGCTTGAATATCGGCTTCTGTAATAGCCACCACCAGGAGTCGAGGATCATAGGACTCTAGAGGTCTTAAGTGTAGGAGTTGATCGTAAGCCCACAGCTCTAGAGGTTGCAAGAGACCAAACCAGCGGATACCTATCACCAGCACAGCCACCCACGCACTCCTTCTGAGGCTAGAGCGGATTAAAGGTAGCTGAGAAAGCCTGTTATCTGACTTAGGAGTAGGCCACACCAGTGAAGGGATAGCTGGATTTTGACAGATAATAGGTAGCCAACTCGCAAACGGAAACTGATCTTCTAACCCTTGAAGACGTTCTCGAGCTTCCCGAACTGCTAGATACAGAGAGTGGCCCTGGCCTAAGGCGGCCAGCAAATACTGTAAAAAGGCTTGTGCCACCTGATCGGGGATCGGCTCTCGCATCACAATGATTTGAGGAATATTGAGATCAGCTAACTCATAGGCTAAACCTAACCCATCACAAGAATTGAAGATTGCCAACTTCAGGCCCTTACTCACAGCCTGTTTTAAGGCATATTTGAGTTGAGATAACGTTAGACTATCTGTCTGATTAATCGCTATACAACCTGTCTGCTCTTGACTGGTACTATGGCCAGCAAAGAAGAGAAGATCCCAGGGTTGAGCCCATAACTTTTCGGCTAAAACCTGACGCTGAGGCTCAACTAAAAAGGTGACTTGAGCATGAGGCAAAGCTTGCAATAGCTCCCGATCAGCTGTGGTATTGATGCCTGTACTGTTACCTAAAATAGCCAAGATCCGGACTGAGAGGGTTGCCGGCGAGATGGGTACGCGTTGGTAAGTTGGAGCACTCAGTGCTAGTTCAGCTTGAGGATAGTGTTCAAACCATTCCCAAAGATGCCAAGGCAGTCGCCGCAACTGGTGATCATAAGTTTGTAAGATCACTCGGATCTCATCGTTTGGCACTAGGACCTGCAACAAGGTTTCTCGAATAGGCCGGAAGGTATCGGCCCGCAACCACTGGTTGAGTTGATCTTGAAGTAATGTCGCTGCGAGCTGGCTGTCCTGCTTTAAAGATCCAGTCATTACTGACTCTGAGCTAGCTTCCAAGCGAAAAGCAGATCCTAAAGCTCGATAAGCCGCTTGCCAGCGATTATAGGCCTCAGGTAGCCCAGAGCTGGGTGGCAGCCTACCGACTACTTCTCGATCAGGTGCGGCTCCAGCGCTGCCGATTTGTAAGGTTATGTGAAAGCCCTCATCAAAACCACCAGGTCCAATTTTTAAGACAACGAGTTGTTCCATATGGACCTCCCAAACTTCAAATTACAAAGCCTTCACTGAACTGATGTCTTTGACTGGTTAACTGTAACCGAAACCGTTCTCCGGAGTAACCTTTTAACTGGAGTTGCATATAATCATCACCCGCGCGGGCTTGGGCCGTTAGAAATACCTGATGGGTTGCATCTAAGACTTGAAGTACCAAATCAAGAGGTAGTGTCTCTCTTAGGGACCGAACTTGGATCCGAATCATCCATTGCTCATCGAATTCAGCTGCCAAACTTACCGTTAATAGTAGCGTTGGATCGCCTGCGAGAAGCTGCGCTCGCTGCACAGACTCTTGATTGAGATTAGACACTTCAGTACTGGAGGTTGCCCGAAAAGACCAGGTTAGCTCGGGTTCGGAAAGTAAAGATTCCAACGTTTGCCAGCCAGCGGTCAGGGTACCCGTGAGCCAATCTCTCAATCGTACCCAGTTGGTGGGTTGAGGATCAGATTGGAGTTGATGCAGATAGGTTAGCAGTGTTTCTGGAGAGTCCAAATCTGCTAGGGTTATCTGGCCAGATGCCTCTAGATTGGGGACAAATCCTAGGATATGAGCTTCATGCTGAGCCTCATTTAGTTGCACCACTACATAGGCGATTCGTTCATCCCAAGACTCTGGAGGAACATCACAGGTTAGAGCTTGTGGAGCAATGGGGCGGCATTCCAACTGTCCTAAGCCAGGCAGAGTTAGATCCGCGACATCAGCACAGAGCTGCACAACTGGGTTCCAGCTATCACTACTGTCTAGGTCAGTATCAATGCCCATGAGCTGGAGATAGTGATGGACCACTTGTACAGCCAGAGTATTAGATCGCACCTGTCGGGCTTTGGTGGGGGTTGGTTGCTGATCAGAAAAGGATTGCGCTATCTGATAGGCCACCTTTGGAATAGGAAGTGTCAAACGTTGCTCCTGTATCATGTCACATACCTTCTTTAGAGATATCCTTCAGACTCACCAAATTTACGCAACCGTGGTAAACATTGTCGCCGATAAAAACTGCTCAATGTTGAAATTGATAGTTCCCCCGATTGCCGCTGGGGGGTTTTTTGATGTGAAGATTGATGCTGGATCGATCTTGCCGGTTGCTGTGAAGTTAGCCGATACAACCTTCAAACTTGAAGTTGATGATGGCGATCTCATCCCAGAGTCTGATGAAGCCAACAATACTACCTGGCACAACCTCTAGGTCTTACCCAGCTTGAATCCGCTGACTTAGCCTAAATCCGCTCCCCTCATACATTCACAGGAGGTACCATGAAAGCTCTATTCCAACTCTTACCCTTGCTCACCTTAGTTGTACTACCAGCCAGTGTAGGGGCGACTGAATTACTGGCTCAACAGTATCCGTCAAGGGTCCCTAATCAACTTCAAATGCGCCCTAACCGTCAGTGTCCCAAAGGACAGATCCAAGTTCCCTTTGAACAGCCGATCTATGATTCTGATGGACTCTTTGTCATTGGTTATGAAACGGTTTACTACTGTGTTCCGGCTGACTTAGAACCTGCTGGCTGATCTGGATAGTGACTTCACGGATCAATGATGGGTTACACCAGGCCCTTGTTGATCCGCTAGCTAGGTTAGTTATGGTCACTAGCATTTAGGGGTACTTGTGCTGATAATTGAGAACTCATTATTCAACCTGGGCTTTAATATTGCGCTTAAGAGAGATCTAGTGATCAGATAGAGGCTTAAGATATTGTGTGAGATTATTAAGTAATTCTAAAGCCTTAAGTTCGCTGATAGCCGTTAGCGTATGACTGGGGCGGAGGGCCAATTGAGTAGATCTAGATAGGTGGGTATGACTTCGATTCGATCTCGATCAGCGATGGGCTTGGCGATAGCCCTATGTTTAAGCTGTCTGATGATCACGGAGGCTCAGTCTCAACGCCCAGCTCCAACCGAGCGATCTCCCGCTGTTGATGTTTCAGTGGCTCAGTCTGGATCACTAGATGCCGAGCGACGCTATACCGGCACGACTCAACCCTTACGTGAAGTCACGTTACGAACGCGGACTGAGGGCTTACTTCTGGAATTATCTGTAGATATTGGTGATCGAGTCCAACAAGGCCAGATTCTTGGTCAACTGGATCCAACATTGTTACAAGCAGCTCTAATCCAAGTTAAAGCTCAATTAGCCAGTCAACAATCTGAAGTGGCGCAGGCCCAAGCCCAACTGAGTAATGCTCGAACTCAAGTTGAACAAGCCCGATTAAATTGGTTGCAACAACAAGCTGATGCCGAACGATTAAACCAGCTAGCTGAGCAAGGGGCAATTTCTACACAACAAGCTGAGCAAGCCATGACGGCGGCCCGGACCGCTGAGCAAGCCTTACGATCCGCTGAGGATCAGGTTCGAACTCAAGCGCAAGCTGTTAATGTGGCTCAACAACAAGTGCAGGCTGAAGCCTCTTTAGTCGATCAAGCTGAAGCACGACTGTCCCATACTGAACTCCTGGCTCCTCTCAGTGGGGTGGTCATGGCGCGGTTAGCTGAACCAGGTGTGTTTCTATCGGCTGGGGCGGATGTGCTCACGTTGGGTGATTTTAGTCAAGTTAAAGTTGAGTTTCCGATCTCAGAGCTGGAATTGTCAAAAGTGGCTACTGATCAGCCGATCCAGGTACAGTTAGATGCCTTTCCTGCTGAGAAGTTTACTGGCCGCGTCACTCGTATTTCTCCGGCTGCCGATCCTCAGGCCCGAGTGGTTCCTGTTGAAGTGCAAATCCCAAACAACACCGGTCGTATTGGCAGTGGCTTGTTAGCTAGAGTTCAAATCATCAGCCCTAACCCGCAGCAAGTTGTAGTTCCCCAAACAGCTGTTCAAGAGCAAGCCGGATCACCGACTGTGTTTGTGATTGATCAGCACGATGACACTACTCGAGTGAGCGCGCGCCCAGTCCAATTAGGGATGCAACAAGATGGCCAAGTTGAGATTACAGAGGGTCTCACTGCTGGAGAACGGTATGTCGTCCGTAGTGCTACTCCATTACAAGATGGCCAAGAAGTTCAGCTAAGTATCATTTCAGATACCACAGGGAGCTAGATTTATGTCTCGATCCATCCATTCTAGTATCAGTGGCCTCTCTATTCGCCGCCATATCGGGACACTCATGCTGGCTCTGGCCGTCATGGTCACAGGCCTTTACTTTGTCAATCGCTTGCCTGTTGATCTATTACCCTCTATTACCTATCCACGTATTGGGATTCGGTTAAATGTCGATGGAATTACGCCTGAAGTTGCTGTTGACGAGATCACCCGCCCGCTGGAAGAAGCTGTATCCACCGTTGAAGGGGTTGAGCAAATCTACTCCCAAACTCGTGAGGGTCGAGTCCGTGTTGATCTCTATTTTGCCCCCGGAGGGAATGTGGATCAGGCCCTCAATGACACCACTGCTGCTGTAAATCGAGCCCGCAGCCAGCTCCCTGATGATAGTGAAGCGCCCAGAATTTTCAAGTTTGATCCCTCTCAGTTACCCGTTTATGAATTAGCACTCACCTCGCCTGAGCTACAGGGAGTTGATCTCCGTCGTTTTGCCGAAGATGAGTTAGAGCGGGAATTAGTGGTAGTCCCAGGCGTTGCTTCAGTCGATATTGCCGGTGGCATTGTGGAGGAAGTTCAGGTTGATCTAGATCTAGACCGGATCCAGGCCCTGGGACTCGGGTTAACTGACATATTGAACGACATTCAAGCCCGAAATCAGGATATTTCAGGGGGACGACTGCAAGGTGGGTTCTCTGAAGCCCTAACCCGGACAGTGGGCCGATTTCGTGATCCCAGTGAAATCCGAGACTTGCGCTTTACAACTCCCAATGGAACCGTAGTGCGCCTCAGTGAGTTTGCCCAAATTGAAGTGCGACCGGCAGATGAAGGGGTACGAGTCACCCTCAATGGGGATCCTGCGGTCCGGTTGAGTATTCAAAAACAACCTGAAGCTAATACGATTTTAGTGGTGGATGCGATCAAACGTCGCCTGGGCCAACTACAACAAAGTGGCTTGATCACGCCAACTATGATCTTGACAGCCACTACCGACGAATCTCGGTTTATCCGCAGTTCGATTAAGGCAGTAGCCACAGCAGGTTTCACTGGAGCCGCTTTAGCCGGTGTTGCTGTCCTCTTATTTTTAGGATCGTTAAGGCAGACTTTGATCGTGGTGATGGCGATTCCTTTGGCCACACTGACAGCCATTGTGCTGATGGGAGGTTTTGGCTTATCGATCAACATCATTAGCTTAGGTGGACTAGCTTTGGGGGTTGGTATCGTGGTGGATAATGCCATCGTGATGCTTGAAAATATTACCAGGGGCATCGAAGCTGTGCCTACTAGCTTGCCTGACTATTCCCAGCGAGTGCTTGAGCAAGCAGAACGCAGTAGCCACGAGGTAGAATCAGCCCTGATCGCTTCCACCATGACTAACTTAGTCGCTGTCCTGCCTTTCTTGCTTATTGGTGGTATTGTTTCGTTGCTCTTTAATGAATTACTGCTGACGATCAGCTTTGCTGTGGCTGGCTCATTGGTAGTGGGCTTGACGGTAGTCCCCATGCTGACCTCCCGATTGCTATCAATTCCTATCAGTAGTGGTATCCGACGCGTGTGGTTGTGGCGAGGTTTTGCTCAGGGACTGGGGGCAGGTACTGTTGCTTATCAACGAACGTTAGCGTTACTGCTACGCCGACCTCTACTACTCATTCTGCTGGCCTTTCTGGTGTTGGGGGGTGGCAGTTATGGGATGCTAGATCACTTAGATCAGGAGTTGCTACCTCGGATTAGTACTGGACAAGCTAGACTGTTTGCCAACTTTGCACCCAGTACCACTCTAGAAACCAATTACCAGATCATGCAGGCTGTAGACCAGATCTTGTTAGATCAACCGGAAACAGACTATGTTTTTACCACAGCAGGGGGGTTTGCATTTGGAGGTAACACAACTGAAAATCCTCTCCGTGGCACCAGCAGCATTACCCTAAAGCCAGGATCTCCCGTGGGTCCTTTTGTAGATCAAGTTAATGGCTCGTTAAGACAGCTGAATTTAGTGGGATCTAGAATCAGAGTTGCACCCGGAACTGTTAGGGGGTTATCGACTCGGACCTCCGCAGTAGATGCTGAAGTGGATGTGGTGTTGCAATCAGAAGACGCTCAGATTCTGCAGCAAGCTGGTCAGTTAGTCCTCAGAACACTGGATGAGCAAGCCACTTTGGCCACGTTTCGACCTGATGCAGATGCTAACCAGCCTGAAGTTCAGATCATCCCTGATTGGGAGCGAGCTACACCCTTGCGACTTAACTTACCAACTCTTGGTCGAGTGGTGCAAACAGCTGTACAAGGACTGGTCCCAACCCAGTTACAGCGAGGTGAACAATTGATTGACATTCGGGTCCAACTAGCGAATGGATCGGTTACGCAACCCTCTCAACTGCAACGGTTACCCCTATTTGTTCAAAACAATCAACCCATTCGATTAGGGGATGTAGCCACTGTCGCTTTAGCTGAGGCCCCCGGTGAGATCCAACGCATCAATCAACGCCAAGTTTTTATTATTGAAGGGAGTTTAACCGAGGCGGCTAGTCAAAATGCAGCGCTAACCGAAGTGGACCAGATCATGACTGAACTTGAACTCCCTGCCGGTGTTACGTTGCTCCCTAGTGAAGTCTTAGCCTCTAATCAGGCCTTGCGGCAGTCATTAATCGTGTTGGGATCTCTGGCGGCTTTTTTAGTCTTTGTTGTTATGGCTGTTCAGTACAATTCTTTAATAGATCCGTTGGTCATTATCCTATCGGTTCCCCTAGCGCTTTCAGGTGGGATCTTAGGTCTCTATGTTACCGAAACTCCCGTCGGGATGACTGTCATGGTGGGAGCTATTCTCTTAATTGGGATTGTGGTCAATAACGCCATTTTGATGGTTGAATTAGCCAATCAAATTCGTCAGGAGCAAGATCTGGATTACCGGAGTGCTATTTTACAGGCAGCTCCCCGACGATTGCGTCCCATCTTGATGACTACAGTCACTACCGTGTTAGGCCTATTTCCGCTGGCTTTGGGCTTGGGCGAAGGATCAGAGCTGTTACAGCCACTAGGTGTAGTGGTTTTCTCGGGCCTCTCGGTGGCTACTCTACTAACATTGTTTATCATTCCCTGCTTTTACGTAGTGCTACATGGCTCAACCCGACCCCCTCGCAAACAGTCCCTGCTGCCAGCCCTGGAATCTAGTATGCGACCTCCTGTTAGTAGCTCTTATTGAAGGTGTGATCCCTAGTTCTCCCAGCAAAGTGTATGATGACATCACCTTAGTTATCTTAAAGAAAAGAAGTTCTCAGCCGCTAACAAGCCCTTGATCAGATCAAAATGATTTCGATTTCCTTGATGGTGCAGCTGCTGACTGCTTCTAGGATCCCCCAAGCACCTGAACTCTCAAAGTCAGTCGGATCCAGAGCCCCCCTGCTTCAGGATGATTGGCAGCTTGAACTGTACCTCCATGAGCCTCCACAATTTGTTTGACAATAGCCAGTCCTAAGCCTGTTCCACCTTCTGTCCTTGCTCTGGCGGTATCAGTGCGGTAAAAGGGTTCAAACACAGCTTTAAAGGCATCAGGGGTGAGGCCCGCTCCATGATCATAAACTTCAACAGACACAAACCCATCGTCAGGTTGAATAACTAGATGCACATGTGTCCCTGGCTTACCATACTTAATGCTATTATCAAATAAGTTTAAAAATAGTCGATACAGCCGTTTTTCATCTCCCCAAATAAAAGCTTCAGACGGTCCTTGATAATCTAGGGTTTGTTCTCGAGACTTAGCCTGATGATCCAAGCTCTGCCAGGCTTCTTGGGTCAGGGGCACCAAATCAACAGGTTTCATTTGTAAAGCTGCTGCTGCCCCTAAATTGAGACTACTGAGCTCCAATAAATCTTGCACTAAACTACTGAGACGAATCGTTTCATTTAACAGCCGATCAACCCATTTGCGGATACCAGGATCAACCCGTGATTGTAAAGTTTCAGCCACCAGGCGAATTGACGTCAATGGTGTTTTTAACTCATGGGCCACATCAGAAGCCCATCGGTCCCGTTGTTGTGTCAACACATTAGCTTCAATTCGATCCTCTAAAAAGATCCCCACTTTACCGTCAGCTAAGCCAATCCCCCAGCCTCGAATGGGAATCGGTTTGGCTTCACCACCGGGTGGATAAAAAAGCCACTCTCGCATTTGGCTACAGGATAGATGCTCTTCTGGATCAAGTTCAACGTCTTGCCCCTCTGTCTTGGTGAGCTGTTGCCGCTGTTGTCGGGTTTGTTCAATCAATTGATCGAGATCGTAAGACCGAACCCATTCTAATAACACTTTGATATGCGGTCGCCATTGTTTGATTTGAAGTAATTGTCGTGCTTTGAGATTACAGTGAGTGACAACATTATTTTCATCAACTTGTAAAAAGCCTAAGGGTAAGCGTTGGGCTAACGTTTCCCAGTCTGTCACCAGAGAGGAAAGTGTATAAAGATCAGTCTGTTTTTGGCGGAAGGCTTTGGTCAGGACTGAAATAGTTGAAGCGGGATCTACAGATGCCAACGTTTCCACACCCACATTGTTGACTAGGCGTTCGAGTAACCGCTTCACTGTCTGTTGATGACGCCGCCTGAGCGCCAGATGGATCCCAATGCCAAGAGTGATCCCGGTGACGATCCCCCAGACGAAGCTCATAGCGAATGTCTCCTCAGGGTTATGGGCTGGTTCAACAACTGTCTAGGTGGTCTTACTGCCTCTGTATCAGAATCTATTGTCCCATGTTTCAGTGGAGTTTAAGCGTTTTGGGATTGGAGTAACGTTAACACTCGATCAAAGACAGCGTCAAATAGGGGTTCACTCAGGCGTTTGGTGGAGGTATTGCGTTGACTAGGGTGATAGGACGTGATCAAGGTCAGGGTCTCTGAGATCGGGTAGTATTGATTATGACCAAACAACAGCCGTGATCTTGAAGTTAGCTGAGAACGAATGGGTTCTAGCTTTAAACAATGATTAAAGGCAAACTGACCTAAAGCCACAATAACCTGAACATGGGTTAGGTGCTCCAGCTCTCGTTCTAAAAAATGGCGACACTGGTTAGCTTCAGCCGCGGTGGGCTTATTATCTGGGGGTGCGCATCGAACGATAGATGAAATGTAACAATCCTTGAGGTGTAATCCGTCCTGACGGTGAGTTGAAGTAGGCTGAGTGGCAAATCCAGCTTTATGAAGAGCCCGAAATAACCAATCTCCACTGGCATCTCCAGTAAACGCCCGGCCTGTGCGATTGCCTCCGTGAGCCGCGGGTGCCAACCCTACAATTAGTAACCGAGCATTAGGATCCCCAAAGCTAGGCACAGGACGCCCCCAGTAGTCTTGATCTTGAAATCGAGCTACTTTTTTAACAGCTACTTGTTGGCACCAGGCTACCAATCTTGGACACCGTTGGCATTGGATAATCTCATGCTGTAATTCAAGGATAGTCATAGATTTATGGAGTCGCTAATGTGGTCTCGAGTAAGGTCAAACAGGCATAAATGGCATCTAGATGCGGGGTTGGAATCTCTAGGAGGTGACCCAATTCGATCACAGCGCCGATGATGGCATCTAGTTCTAGGGACCGACGATTTTCAACATCTTGCAACATAGATGTTCGATGATGTCCAACTTGAGCTGCTTTTTGGATCCGCTCTGTTAATGAGAGTTCAAATTGAATGGCTAAGGCTTGGGCAATCTGCTGAGCTTCTGTCATCATGGCTAAGGCCAGCTTATGAGTCTGAAGATGATGGCAGACTTCAACCTGAGTAGCTCGGGTCAAGGCACTAATTGTATTAATAGCAATATTACCTAATAACTTCGTCCAAATTTCAGTACGAATGGCAGGGGTGATCTCGGTCTGAGGGTTAACTTGCTGGATTAAGCTAGTGATGTGTTGAATCCGATCTGAAGTGACACCATCTAATTCTCCCAAAATATAACGCCGGTAACCGCTATGCCAGATGATGCCTGGAGCCTGAATCCCAGCTGCAATATAAACAACACAACCAATAACCTGGTCGATCTTGAGATGACGAGCCACTACACCCTCTGGATCGGTTGCTTTCAACTGCCTATTGGCAAATGGGCCAGCATAGTTAAAGAAGTACCACCACGGTAATCCATTTTGAGCCATAACTAGTGGTGTCTCTGGTCCTAGTAGATGAGGGAGATGTGGAGCCAGTGCAGGCAACTGATGCCCCTTAACTGCTGTGATCACCAGATCTTGAACCCCAACTTGAGAGAGATCATCAGTGGCTTGGATGGGGTAGGCTGTACACTGTTCGCCTTCGGCTGCGATGAGGGTAAGCCCTTGGGTCTGAATAGCTTCAAGATGGGATCCCCTCGCAATGACAGTCACCTCATGCCCGTTTAAGCTGAGTAAAGCCCCGAGATAGCCGCCAACGGCTCCCGCTCCTACTACTGCTATTTTCATCTCTGATCTCCTGTTCCAACCCATCTATTGAGCTGAACTGATTCCCAGGTTTACCTTTGAGATCATACCGCTAAGATAAGGATCCTTTAGATCAGTGGAGTAGATCAGTGGAGGTTAATGCGCAGCTTGTCTAGTGCCTCAACCCAACACTACGTACTCTTGAGCCACTATTTAAACCATGAGGTTGCTTGTGAAGTTCAAGAACACACGGTTAGGAGGACTGTAGCTATCTATAACTAACAGCTTAAAGTAAAACTTAGCTATGAACACGAGGCTTACGATAAAGGGTTGACAAGATCTCAGCTTCACTTGTGAGAAGGTCTTGTAATCGAGGTTCTACCTGAGCTACTGGAAAATGGTCTAAAGCTAGATTCAGGTACAGTACCAGATGCCGGGCTTCTGCCTCAGTTAGCCATTGATAAAACGCACTCAGATCTGGATCAGGACAATGCATCGCTAGTAACTCAAGCCGCTCATGACTCCGTGCTTCAATAATGGCAGCCACTAATAGAGAATCCAAGAGGTGCTCAGGATCAGACTTGGCAATATGTTGATTTAAGCGACTGGCATAGGGTGCTGCTGATAACTGTTTAACTCGGATCTGTCGCCGCTCAATGTGACGTTGAACTTTCTCAAAATGAAGCAGTTCTTCCCGGACGAGGGGCGACAAGGCATTAGCTAATATCGTATTGGTTGGATAGCGGAACATCAAGCTCAATGCATTCCCGGCTGCTTTTTTCTCACAGTTGGCATGATCAATCAAAATCAGATCTAAATGAGCTAGAGCCTGCTCGATCCAAGCTGTGGATGTTGGGGCTGCTAAGGTTAGCGTTGTCACAAAGTCTTGACCTAGTTATTCCAAAACACCAAGATTCATTGTATCTAATGGATCATCCCACTCTTGAACTGTCAGAAGCTAGCAGTT
>CAYSWV010000060.1:0-27844 GCA_964434865.1 uncultured bacterium | reverse complement strand
TTAGACCAGATCGGTTGAGCGTTATCGATAGAATCAACCAATTCTACTGAAACGGTAGAAAACCCAACGCGAGAATTCGACTCAATGACATCGATTTCTTCAATTTCTGCCAGTTCTTCTTCAAGTACTGTAGTGATTAGGGCCTCAACACGCTCAGCACTAGCTCCAGGAAAGGCTGTTCTGATAACGGCAGTTCGAGATACTAGCTCTGGATCTTCCTGGCGAGGTAGAGACTGGTACGAGGAAAGGCCCCAGCCTAAGATCAGGATGATGGTAAGGATAAGTAAACGGATATTGGTATAGAAGTGGCGAACCATGATGGTAGTCTCTTAACTAATCGCTGATTTTCAGAGTCAGAAGTATTCGATCTCACTTGGCAGCTGGGTTGTCAAGTTTAGTGGCTGTACCTGTTGCCCTGGCACTAGTCGATGAACACCGCTGACAACAACACGATCACCTGGCTGCAATGTCCCCCGTACCAGTACTCGATTGTCTTCCTGGTGTAAGATTTCTACAGACTGTGGCTGCACTTCGTAGCTTGTACCAATAGCATTCGGCCGCACCACAACATAGCAGTTCCATAATCCTCGGATACCTTGTGTTAGGGCATCTGTCGGTAGCCATACACCCTCTGTAGAGATCGTCTCGATTTGCTCCACTCGTACAGTTTGTCCTGGGTTGATCCGAGGTAATACTGACGGCTCTAGTCGTAGTACCACCACCTGAGTACGGGTATCAGGATCAACTTCAGGCAAAATAGATGCCACCGTAGCCGAGTAGGTCTGGTGATCAATAAGAAGAGTTTGGTAATCACCCACTTGGAGCTGGCTAGTGATAGTTACCGGCATACCCACACGAGCTTCAGGGGCATCATCTTCTACCAGCCGTAACACCGATTGACCTACACTCAAGACTGCACCTTCATGTACCTGTCTGTTTGAGACAATGGCGTCAAAAGGGGCAGTGAGGGTGCTCTTACTGATATTCACATCGATGTCGGCAATAGTGGCAGTAATCCGTTCTATAACGGCTCGCTGGGCTGCGATTTGTTCAGGACGAGTACCATTGATCAGCTCATCAAGCTCACTTTGGGCCCGGTCTCTTCTGGCCTTCAAGGCTTCGGTTCCATAGGTGAATTCATCCAATGCATCCTGGGAAATCGCACCCTCATTGTAGAGATACTCTCGGCGCGATCGCTGAGCTTCCTGCAGACGAAGCTGATTTTCAATATCTCGCACTTGTGCCTGAGCGGCTTCAATATCTTCTTGTCGAGCCCCTTGCTCCAATTCCATCAACAGTGCTGCGGCTTCGACTCTCTGAGCTTCAAGCTGACGTTTCTGGATCTCTAAGTTCTGAATATCTAGCTGAGCTAGGGGCTGCCCAATAGAGACACGATCACCCTCTTGGACATAGACTGCAACTAACTGGCCAGTCCGTTCAAACCCTAAGTCACTCGACCGCTGAGAGGCCATTTCTCCAGTGTAGGTACGAGCCACTTCATAAGCTGAGACCGATTCAACTACGATCGTTTCGACCGGTAGTCTCTTAATGTCACTGGCTTCAGTGCTCTCAGTGTCTGGAGTCGAAAACTGGGTTTGGGTCATAGGAATCCCAATTCCCAACAGCAATCCCATTAAACCCAGGCCCATTAACCTTTTGTAATGGCGCTTCAAAAATCGTTTTGATTTATTCAATGTGTGATCTTGACCAGGAAATCCAATCTTTTGCTGAGATGTAAAATTATCAGACATTATCATTCCTCCAGATCAAATACTGGTTCAAAAATGCTGATTCAAAAATTTGGATCGATCAATGCATCCAACAATGTCAATGCATCCAACAATGTCAATGCATCCAACAATGTCAATGCATCCAATCCAACAATGTATCCAAGCTAAGGACACTCAGATAGCACCAGTAAGTTGGCTGCACAAAACATGAGATGTGCTGAGATAACTCCTACAGCAATAGACCTCAGTATTTGGCAGCATAATCAATCAATCGTTTTAATCATACGTTTGATAAGGAGGATCTGTCAACAGCTTTTCTCAGGAACCGAGGTTAATTTCAAAGGGTCTTGAAATCAGGCCAAGCCGGTTATTCTCAACGAACAAGCGTACCCAGGTGATTTCAGAAGCTCTTATTCCAAGCCACAAGCTTAAGCTTTTACAAAAGTCTCAGAGGTATGCGGAGGTATAAGCTAAAGTATTAATTATCAATCAAACGTATGAACTAGTGAGCCGATCATCCACGCTGGCAACTAAGGAGCAGATTCTCAACGCAGCCGAAGGGTTGTTTGCGTCCCACGGGTATGCAGGCACCTCAATGCGATCTGTTATCCGGGAAGCCAATGTTAATCTTGCCGCTGTCAACTATCACTTTGGCTCTAAAGAAGACCTTTTTGTAGCTGTTGTGAAGCGAGTAGCTCAACCTATTGTTCAGAAGCAGACCGAAAACCTTAGCCAACTGGACAACCTAGATCGCCTCCCTACTGTTGCAGAAGTCTTGGAGGCCGTGATCTCTCCACCTTTGGAAGTTTTGCAAGAGCAAACCAGTGTAAGTCTGACTCATGCTAGATTCATTGGTCGTTGTCGGATTGAACCCTTTCCGATTCAAAGTCTGGCTGAGCAGGAATTTCAAGGTAGTCAGAAACAAGCCCTTGCTATCTTACAAAAGATCTTACCCGACCAATCTGTACAAGATCTCAAGTGGAAGTTTGATCTCGTCATTGCTGCAGTGGTGAGAGTTTTAGCCCAGATTGAGCAAATACAGCCAGAAGAGGTCCAGACAACAGTTCTGAGGCTTGTCAAATTTACAACTTACGGATTCAGTGCACGATAAGAAGCTCAAAACACCTCCAAGACTCTATCCTGTCTTGATCGATTAAAGACCTGTTTGAATGAGTAAAAACCCTATTTTCAGATAAATATTCTAAAAGCTTAAAACCTGAAAACCTTTTATTAAAGCACGCCCTCATCTCTTCAACAGTTAGCACGTTTAGAGCTTAGGAGAGTTTGACAACATTTCAGGTCTAGGATACTAGATTCTCTGAGGCTATAGTAATTTAAGGGACTAGGCAATTGAGCTTAGACTTCTCATTGAATAGGCGGATGAAATACTAGATAACCTAGAATACTATGATTATGTAGTTCATAATACTTAGTTACCAAGAGTATTAAGTACTAAGATATCCTTTGATACTTAAGTAAGATCCTGTATTTATTTAAAGTAAGAGGAGAAGTAATAAATTACACAAAAATCAGATCAGGAATTATATACTTATGCTTATCTACCTACTTACCTATACTCATCTATAACTGGAAGGTTTGCATTTTCACACACTTCTACCTTTCACTGAACACGATTCTGATTTAGGCTCCATATGGAGTCTTTCTTTATGGATTACGGTTTATAGATTACAGTGGAAAACTCAATCTCGTTGATCTTAGCCTCAGTGGTTTCTGTAGATGCTCTGAAAGATAATAAATTATGAAGATCTGACATTTATTGAACTTGTCTTTAGCAACTAGCAAAATCATAGTTAGTGAATGAATTCACTTCGAAGTCATGCCTGGGTCAGTTTAAAGATACTGGATCAAACTACCACGATGAGCATGTAGACTTCTATTTATTATCTGAATTGTCCCAGTTTTGTGTCTTGCGTTACAACTTAGGGCGAAAAGTAAGAGTGAGACTGTCTAAGCTAAATGATTATCTCTAGTCATACTCCGTTCTCATTCAGAATCTTATGAAGCTATCTCAATTCTCTTTAGGGTGTTTTTTCCTGCTTTTGATCTCAACTCAGAGTTGTACCTCTAATCGTGCCGTTTCTCCCAGTATAGTTTCTCCACATACTCAAGCGAGTGCTAATGGAGTCTTTTCTCTTGAGGTACCCATCACAGCTCCAGCTGGCTCTGTTTGGTTTAATATCAATACTGATGGTGAGAAGATCACTGAGTTTACGATTCAAGACGCTCAATTCAAGGCCCTTCCTTTTGAGATCGAGACTAACTATCAGACGTTTGTTGCTACGCCTGACACCGCTTTGATCAATCTTCAAGATGTTGATGAGATCACTTTAGAGGGTATTGCTGAAGCTACTATCCAAGTGGATCAGAGTCAATCACAAGTGCCTGTGGCTCTGGTCTATCAAGGAGATACAGATGAGGTGACTTTTGAAGATTTTGTGCTCATGCTTGCCTTGAGAGACTTACCTGCATCTCTACGAACTGCTGACACTATTGTCACTCGAGCCAATGAATTGTTTCCTGCGGGGAATTTTACAACAGCTCAACTTGATCCAATACCTAGTGAGAGTAATACAGATTTTGTTGAAGGTGGTTCATTTCCAGCTCCCGATTTGCTGGATGCAACGGTTGTTTATGCTGCGAGTTTTCTGCCACCCCCCCTTCGAAACGCGACCAACATAGCTACCATCGTCAATACATTAATACCAGGAGTTGAGTTAGAGCCTGCGCATATTCGGGCTATTCCAGGTATCAAAGTCCCGAATCCCACCATTCCTCAGATCCGGCGGTTTATTCCAATTGGGTCCGGGTATGAAACCGATACACTAGAACAATTTGCCCAAGAAGCTATTGCTTATAATACTGATGCGACAGTTGAAATTCGAGTATTACTCGCCCCATTTTCGTTTGATTCTGAAGTCCCGATTGATCCAGAACTTAATCTTCAAGATGGGCAAAATCGGGCTAACCAGGTTCAAGCTGCCTGTGAGCAACTCGTCACATCTCCCATAACTTGTAATACTACATTACCAGATGTTCAATTACGGGTTGATGCTGAAAATTCAGATATTGTAGCTCAGTATGATCCTAATGTGGTTGACGGCATTTATGCATTAGGAGGTGATCAAGAGATCGCCATGCAAATTGTTGCCAATACACCGCTTGAATTAGCTATGCAAGAAAGTTATTTCCGAGGCGCACCCTTTGCAGGTAACAGTGCTGGAGCAGCCATGCAATCTCGGAATATGTTTCTAGCTTTTGCTGATGATGGTGTCATTCCAATCACCCTGATCACAGCCTTTACTCCACAGGGCTTAGAATTCAATAGCTTTCAACTTTTTTTTGAAGAAGACAGTAGTGTTCGTCGTGGTTTGATTTATGGATTAGACACAGCAGTTGTTGAGCAACATACTCACCAACGGGGGCGACTGGGCCGATTGCTGCAGGCCACTCAACGCTCTCCTGGCCCTAAGCTTGGTTTAGGTGTCGATGCTTTTACCGGATCTTTAATCATTAATGAAACTGACCTTGTTGAAACTGTAGGTGATACCTCTACTGTAATCGTCGATCAAGAAACGTATGGAGCGGCTGCAAGTGCAACGTATGTAGGACCTCGTCAGGTGCTATCCATTCAGAATGTGGCCCTGCATCTCCTTCCTGAGGGTGGGTATGGCTATGACTTGGCAACGCTACAACCTACTTTCAATGGTGCGCTTGGTAGCAGTCCTCCAAATATATCAAGCCGCTCTTTTGATTTCTTAACAGCTCCACCTACAGCTGGTCCTCTTTTGTTAGGAGGTGATCAGGTAATTCCCTCTAATCCTGATTTTCTTGAACCTACGGAAGATGTAGCTCGGCTTGTTTTGCAGCGATTTGTTGAACTTGCTGGTGAACAGACTGTGATCTTAGCTGTTGGTTACGAAGATGACAGTACGGCTAATCAGGTAGCCTCTTCGTTTCAACAAGAACTTAGCCAGTTGGGGTTATCGAATAGTCAGACAGCTATAGTAACTGAAGAGTCTGATCTGGTTGCGTTGGCTAATGTGCTCGATTCTGCAACTGCCATTTTTGTCACAGGTGATGATCAGTCTTTAGTTGCAAACCAGATTCCTCAATTAGAGACGCTAGATCTCAAGGGGTTGTGGGAAGGGGGTCGAGTCCTCTTTTTGGATAATGCAGCCACAGCTGCCGCTGGAACGATGATGGTATCTGATCCAACTCCAACCAATGCTTATGAAAGTGGTGCCAGTCGTCGTCAAGCAGAGATTGAGTCTCAAGCGACCTATTTATCAGGAGAGGTCTCCTTTAAACCTGGACTAGGCTTAATCTCAGGAGCCACCTTTGAACCTCGTGCTTTTTTCGATTATCGTTATGGCCGCTTGCTCAGCTCAATCTTTGATGGTGATCCAGACAGTGTTGCCATCGGCATTGAACGTGAGACAGCAATTGAAATTACTCAATCTGGAGCTAGGGTTGTTGGTCCTGATGGTGTTATTGTCTTTGATGGTCGATTTGCCTCAGTTCTAGACATTGGAGCTAATAACTCATTTGCAGCCAATTGGTTCATTTTAGATACTTTTGCTACCGGAGACCTGTTGTTACCTCAGTAAATCTTTGGAAATCTACCTTAGAAGATGTTTGGAGAGTGAAAATGAGACAAAAAGTCAAGAAAACGTCAGTTAGATAGTGATGATTTAGCTAATGTGACAACAACTTGCTTGACGATCTGACTTCTCCATCTTTCCAAATGTCTTCTAAGACAAGTTCGCTCATCCAGTTTAATAGCTCGATCATCTGAGTTTTATAGACCCTTCAACAACAACTCGGAGTCCATCAACGACAGTGTGGAACCATTTAATCTGAAATAGTTCAACTAGATTGATCAGGTTCTGAGAATAGTGGATTGGTGATAAAAGTTGGATCCGTTAAACTCTCTAGAAAAGCCACCAGATCTTGTCGTTCTTGAGATGTGAGTTTAAATCCTTTGACAAAAGTACTCTTAAAGGGATTTTGACTGCCTACACCCGCGTAAGGTCCTGTATGAATAGTCTGGCCTCCAGCACTGTAATGATCAATCACATCATCTAGAGTAGAAAGACTGCCATCGTGCATATAAGGAGCGGTCAGAGCAATGTTGCGTAAGGTTGGAGTTCTAAATCGGCCCATATCTGCAGGTTTGTGGCTGATTTCGTAAACACCTTGATTGGGGTAGGGGTATAAGCCTTGCCCCTTGAGATTATATAAGCCTGTGTTGTGAAAAGCGATTTCTTGAAAGGCTAATTGCTCATGGATTAGGGAATCACTAAAATTAAAGCCACTATGACAATGAAAACATTCCAGTCGCTCACTTTGAAAGAGAGCCTCTCCTCGTTTGGCTGCAGCTGAAATAGCGGTTGTATCCCCACCATAGCGGTATTGATCATAGGGTGAGTTGACCGAGATCAAGGTACGTTCAAAAGTGGCAATAGCTTGAACCAAGTGATGAATCGTGAACGGATCGTTAACTTCCGGAAAGGCTTCGGGAAAGAAGTTTTGATACTGAGGATCTTGTTTTAGCATGCTAATCATCTCCTGTTCTCGCCCAGCCATGCCCATTTCTACAGGATGCTCGCCGAATAAAGGGACCAGCGCTTGATCTTCCAATCGAGTTTGGAGCGGATTAGCCCAGGTAAGCACAGGTAAATAGGCAACATTGGTTAAGCTCATCGAGTTACGTGGATGGATCTCTCCTGTTGCGCCTTGAGCAAGAGCTTTGCCATCAGTGAAGGCTAAAGACTGGATATGACAGGATCCACACGAGACTGTTTGGTTAATCGATAAGCGCTTTTCATAGAATAAATGACGGCCCAGATTCACCTTGGCTAGAGTCATGGGATTATCAGCTGGCATTCGAGGTCGGGGCACCCACTTTGGTAGATCCCAAACGTAACCCGTGGGGCTGGTAGCTAACGACATGGGGTGGCCCGATCCCAACAAGGCCAAACTAACTGCCCAGAGTCCGACCCAGATCCAGCGCCACCATCGTTTTTGAGTCCGTTCCATTGCAATTAAGTTCTATGCCGACACTCTATTGAATCCGAAAAAAGGCTTGGGGCTGATCTTCTAAACCTAATTGGGTGAAGATCTCTACACAATCCCCATCGTTGGGATCAGACATACAGCCCAATGGCGTCTCAGGTTGATTGCGGCTCAGGTCACTATCGGCCAACAAGGCAGCCATATCCACCACCACCGTATCCTGCTCAGGATCAAAGTCAGCTAGCTGAATGGTGGGAGCATTGCGGTTCAAACAACGACTGGGTCTTTGACTATCGCCCTCTACTTCACAGCCAGTACTCCCCAGATGGAACAAATAGCCTCCCTGACTCGATCCCTGATCTGAGGCATGGTGATCTGAGGCATGGTGGTGGTGCTCAGAACCATGAGTTGCATTATCCCTACTCATCGTCATGGAGGGTTCTAGATCGATCCGAATAAACTTATAGCCCCCTCGCCAGTTCCACCACATGGCTGTCAAGTTCAGGGGAGAGGCAGCTAGTGTTGCATCCTCATGGTTAAGGTCAAAGGGAATCCCTAGGGTAAATTGCAGACCTTCATAATCACCTGCCGGGACTGATCCCACCACCTGATCCCGAGTTTCCACCGTGCCATTAACACACGATCCTGATTTGTCTTCAAAATCTAATAAAGCTACGGATTGGTATTGCCACTGACCATCCTGCTCTAAGGTGATGGGTACCCGAGCTCCGGTAGTTGTGAGCAGTGACATCTCAGACACATAAAGCCGAAAATCACCTACTGTAGTCTCCGTTGATTGAACGCCTAACTGATAGCTCTGATCACAGGTAAAGGGTTGGCTACCCACCTGAGGCTTAAACTGAATCGACACAGGTTGTGGATCAGCGGCTTCAGCTTCCATTCCTAGCCCAAGGCTCACAACCAGGAGGACAAGAGTCTGTCTGAAAAGGTGCTTAGTCAGAGATGCAAACATCATATACAGTTGGGTCTTTTGGCGAAAATTGAGCCAAACCTCTCACAATACTTCTCATTAGGTCAACAGACAGTCTGTCAAATATTAAGATTTATCAAGACCTTCACTAGCTTGCTTGCATTCCAGCTGCGATAGGATCGAATCCAGGACTGAATCGAGTGGCTTGATTATATTTGGCACCCTGAAACTGAGTCCCTTGTAACTTGGCCAAACGTAGATCGGTGCCGATTAAGTTGGCCCCTGCCAAATTGGCTTGATCTAAAATGGCTGCAGTGAGATTAGCTTCAGCTAGCAAGCAGTTGCCGAGGTTGGCTTTAGCCAGATTAGCTTGGTTGAAATTGACTCGCTCTAGATTACTGCCTAAAATTTGACAGCTAACTAAGCTAGCTTTGCTAAGGTTGGCATCATATAGCTTGACTCCAGTTAACATCGCCTGACTTAGATCAGCATGGATCAGATCAGCTCCCATCAAATTAGATTGCTCAAGGCGGCTCATAGCTAAGTTAACTCCTTCTAGATGAGCACCCCGCAGATCAACCAGCTTTAATTGCGATCCCTCTAACTGAACGTTTTTGAGATTAGCACCTGTCAATATAGCTTTACTCAATCGAGTGGTGGTTAAATCTAGATTGGCTAAATTGGCCCCAATGAGCCGGGCGCCAGTCAGATCCGCTGCTGCTAGATTCAGTCCAGTTAGATCAATCTCGATTGCGATGGCTTGACTAAAGTTAGCCTGTACCAGAGTAGCCCCAGCTAGATCAATATGACTTAGGTTAGCTTTAACCAGACAAGCTCCCGTTAGATCCGCCCCTCTCAAATCAGCATGAGATAAGTTAGCTTCTGTTAAGTTAGCCTGGCGGAGATTAGCGCCCTCAAGAGTAGCACTTTCTAAATTAGCTTTGATCAGCTGAGCCAAAGATAGGTCACTGTGTCTGAGTTCGGCCCGCTTAAGAATACTACCGTTTAAGATGGCACGGCTCAGTTGAGCCTCAATTAGATCAGCTGCCTCAAAGTTAGATCCTGTTAGCTGGGCCTGAAGTAACTTAGCTTTTTTTAAGCGAGCTCGTTGGAAGTCACGGCGGCCCTTAGCATAGATACGGAGCAACTCACCCGCACTTCTTACACTTGCCATGCTTGCCCTCGCATGACTATGAGCATCTGAGCAGTGAGGTCAGTTGGGTAGGCGGAATAGACATTCATAAATCGAATAACTTAAAGGGTCGAACTACTCTAAAAAACTCAATAAGTCCTATAGTATAGGGTAATCACTGGAGTCCCCCAGCTTGATCTCTAGCGGTTTAGATAGGTGTTGCAAACAGGGCCCATGAATAGTTATACCTTTCTGTCTGATTACGGATTTGATCTTGAGGCCCAGACACCTGAGTCATGGTGTGAACGGTGGTCTCAACACTTTCCTGAAGACTGGATTCCAAGTGCCTTATTAGAAGCCTTTTATCAAGGACGGTACAAAGCTACCTCAGTAGAGTGTCTATTAAGTACCTGGTTACGACGGGGGCGGCCACGCTTGAGTTTTAGCCCTGAGTTTAGTCGGAAGATCTGGCCTAACTCTCCCCGGCTCAATCTGTCTCCTACACGATTCAAACCCAAAAACTTCAAACTTCAACCTGACTTTTCAAATCTTGAACCTAAAATTACCTCCCAATCTTTACGTCAGGACCTCCAAGATGATGCCCTTCCGGCTAAATTGCAAACCTTGCTGGGTGAGTCAAGCTCACTTGAAGACACTGCTAACCGCAATCAACTAGAATCTACCTTGAGCCTCAACACCATCAGCATGGATCAATCAGAGCAGATCCACCTATCAGACTAGCTCTTAAGTTCCAATCTTGAGTCCATACTGGACTAGGAGTTTCTACCGATGGCATCAACACAGACATCGTTTCGAGAAACCCTGGGGTTTTATCTGGAGGATATTGAAACATCGCAGGGGCGGCAACTCAGCTTATTTATTGTGGGGTTGGTCTTTGTCTCCTGTGGGATTTTTGTAGCTGAAACCTATGCCATCCCTGAAGCAGTTAGAACACTGTTGTTAGTAGTCGATAAAATTATTCTGACTATCTTCGTGATTGAATACATTCTGCGGTTGTGGTGTGCTGACCATAAGCTTGGTTATATCTTCAGCCTCTATTCGATACTGGATTTAATTGCTATTGTGCCATTTTTTATTGGACTTGATGTTCGGTTCATTCGATTACTACGCTGGTTTAGAATCTTGCGAATAACGCGCTTTTTTCAAGGCCATACTATTATTGGCTACTTGAGTTCTGAAGATAGTTGGATCTTAGCTCGGATTGGGTTTACCTTATTTGCCATTATTTTTATCTATTCTGGCTTGATCTATCAATTCGAACATCCTGTTAATGTTGAAAGTTTTCAGTACTTTTTGGATGCTGTTTACTTTTCAGTAGTAACAATGTCTACGGTCGGCTTTGGTGATCTAACCCCAGTATCTGAGCCGGGTCGTGTTTTAACAGTTTTTATGATCTTAACAGGCATTGCCCTGATCCCGTGGCAGGTAGGGGAATTGATTCGTTATTTAGTCAAAGCTAGTGGACGACGGTCAATCGTATGTTCATCATGCCGCACCTCCCTCCATGAACCAGATGCGCGCTACTGCAGAATTTGTGGTGCCCAGCTCCATCTTGAAGAGGCTTCCAGTGACATTGAAGCTTAGGTCAAGCTAGCTTTAGATCTGTCATTTTAGCTACCGATCATCTCCAGCCATAGGAAGTTGGGCTAGGCAGCCTCATCAAAGCAGGCTACTGAGCAAAGTTACCAAAACCATTGGTCTCAGCAATATTGATGATTTTGGATCCTGAGCGGGTAATTCGCTGAACTTCTTGTGATAGGCGAGAGTAAGGTACTTTATACTCTATGACACTGCGACGTACATTATCACCCGTAACGGCAGACACCTTAATCAAGAAGACCTTTTCAGTATTAGGGCCTTCCGTGCGAGTCACCTTGCGATCAGCTTCTAAAAATAATCTCCATCCTCGGGGAGCTGCGGGACCCAAGACAAACTTCACTTTGTAATCTCCAGCTAGCTGAGTGTCATCAGCCTGTAGTGTCACCATAGATCCGACGGCTAGAGCGATAGTTTGGTCAGCCTTGGTTTCTAATTTGATGCCTTGCCAATTAGGATCAACATCTGTCAACTGCTCAACTTCAACGGTTTTATCAGCAGCTACAAGCATCATGGTCATAGTAAATGCTCAAGAACAATCAATAACTCCGTTATTGTACAACTCTGTGGGGATCTATGAGATCATCCACGGTTTTGCCATCATCTCCCTGAGGTCCTGTTGAGGGCAGATCTTGTTGGAGACCCAGAAGTGGCCTAGGGTAGTTAGACAGATTTAAGGCACCTTTTCACCATGCATCGACTGGCAACCCAACCTGGAGGCTGGCAACCCCACAATGACGGTGTGATTATCGTTGAGCAAGATCCAGCGCCTCTGGTAGTGATGACAGCAGCAGATACAGAGATCCAAGCGTTATCGCTAGCTTTAAAGACATTGCCGGAGACATTCCCAGCCATTCGAGTCGTTAATCTCTTAGATCTTCAACAACAACTGAGTATCGATAGCTACGCTGACTCGGTTCTAGCTCAAGCCCAGGGCATCATGATACGTGTGCTGGGGGGAAAGTCTTATTGGAGCTATGGTCTCGAAGTTTTAAAACAGGTGGTTGCTACTCAAGGTTCGCAGCTGATTGTGATGCCTGGTGATGATCAACCTGATTGGGATTTAATCAGTCACTCTACAGTGGGATTGCCCCTGGTGAATCAGCTGTGGCAGTACTTTATTGAAGGGGGAACGGCGAACCTGACTCAGGCCCTCTGCTTGATGGCTAACCAGATCTTAGGCACGACTTATACGATCACCCCCCCCCAGACACTCCCCAAAGTGGGCATTTGGCAGGATTGGCAGGATCTGCTCGAAACTGAGCCAATTAAAACTGAGCCAATTAAAGGTCTTCAAGTGGGCATTCTGGTTTACCGAGCTCATATCATTGCTGGCAATGTAGCTCCGATTCATGCTCTTTGCCAAGCTTTAGTGCGCTATCACCTTCAACCCCTTTGTCTTTACACCTACAGCCTACGAGAACCTGAACTCCCTCATATTCTATTGCAATACCAGGGCCAGCTGGGGGTCCTGCTAAATACCACTAGTTTCTCTCTAGCTAAGCTTGACGATGACACCCCAGATCTAGATCTATGGCGCCAGTTGGATGTGCCGATCCTGCAAGTGATTCTCAATACAGGTTCTCAGGAGCAGTGGCAACAATCAGCCCAAGGACTGTCTCCGCGTGATTTAGCCATCAATATTGCTCTACCTGAAGTGGATGGCCGGATTATTACTCGTGCTATCTCCCACAAAGGGAGGCAGTCGGCTGATCTGAGACTCCAAACCCAAGTGATTACCTATCAACCAGACTTGGATCGAATTCAATTTGTAGCAGCTCTAGCCTATAACTGGGTCCAGCTACGGCTTACACCGGCATCCCAACGCCGAATCGGGTTAATGTTAGCCAACTATCCCAATCGTGATGGCCGTTTAGCCAATGGGGTGGGTCTGGATACCCCCGCCAGTTGTGTCAACATCCTCAAGGCTTTGGCACTAGCAGGTTACAAGCTTGGACCGATCTATCCTCAAACCAGTACTGACTTAATGGAGCAGTTGACAAGCGGCATCACGAATGACCCGATGAATCAAATGCCTCGATCAGTCCAGCAATCCTTGGAGCCAGACATTTACCAACACTACTTTTCGACCTTACCAGAGTCGGTGCAAACGGCTATTTGCGACCGTTGGGGTGATCTACCCACTACCCCAATCCCCATTCCTGGGCTGCAGTTAGGGCATTGTTTCGTAGGCATTCAACCCTCTCGAGGATATGATCTTGATCCAAGTTTGAGTTATCATGCCCCAGATTTGGTCCCCCCTCATGCCTATCTGGCTTTTTACATCTGGCTACGACATTGCTTCGGTCTTCATGCTCTTGTCCATGTTGGGAAGCACGGCAACTTAGAATGGCTACCTGGCAAGGCTACTGCCCTATCGGATCAGTGTTATCCAGAGATCTGTTTGGGACCTGTGCCTCATTTTTATCCTTTTATTGTTAACGATCCAGGCGAAGGCTCTCAAGCTAAACGGCGGTCTCAAGCTGTGATCATAGACCATCTTACTCCTCCCCTCACTCGATCTCATCTCTATGGACCTCTCCAGCAACTGGAAAATTTGTTAGATGAGTATGCCGAAGCTCAAACGCTAGACCCCAAGCGAGCTCAACAGATAACCCACCGCATTTCAGCCCTAGTTGATCAACATCATTTGACATTTGATTGGTCTACTGATCAGTCTTCTCAAGCTAATCAGAACTTTGAGGCGATGCTGCTGTACTTGGATGGATACTTATGTGAACTGAAGGAAGCCCAAATTCGGGATGGTCTTCATATTCTCGGGTCTAGGCCTCAGGGTGATCAAGCTGTTCAATTGCTCCAAGCTCTGGCTCGATATCCGGGCTATCATCAGTTGGGTTTAACTCAGGCGATTGCCCAAGATTGGGGCTTAACCTTTGACCCTGTGACTACAGATGTTAAAAACCAGCTGCATCCTGTTGACCTTGAATAGTAGCCAAGGGAATAGTAGCCAAGGGAATAGTAGCTAAGGGGAGTAGCTAAAGATTTGAAATCGAGATTAAACCGAGGACATGCGATCGGGTAACGACTAGAATAGAAGTCAATGAGTTAATTGAGGAGAATTCAGCTTCTGGTCTAGTCTAAGTCAATGCTTCCATAGTGGGTAAAGCTAGATGATTCAACTAATGAAGCGTTATCCTAATGAAGCGTTATCCTAAGACAACATACCTCTCCTAACAGGATTGATCTGAGTGCATGATTGATCTGACTATAGGATGTGTGTATCTGAATAAGGTGTCTTGGTTCAGAGATCCTTAGGGAATACCTAATTCCTGGCAGATTCAGCTATAACTGTTTAAGAGGTGGGATTTGATCCTACTTAATTGATGTCTCAGACCATTCCATTACGACGATGTGTTAGTTGTCGAACCCTAGCCCCCAGATCCAATCTTTGGCGAGTTGTTCGGTTATCATCGAGTCATTCGGTTCAATTGGATACAGGAATGGGACGCTCTGCTTACCTTTGTTGTCAACGTCAATGTCTACAGGAGGCTCAGAAAAAAAACAAGCTTGGTCGTGCTTTACGAACACCGATTCCACCCTTGATTTACGACATTCTATGGCAACGCCTCAGCACCTTAGAGAGTGATCTAACCCAACTCTGAGCGTCATGTCCTGAACGTTATGTTGTTATAAGTGCGATGTCGATGACCAAGCCCCATAGAGTTTCATAACAGCCAGTCCTCTAACCTCACACAAGACATTGATTCCTTGGAGCTAACCTTTAGAGCTAAGTTGCCTTTAGAGCTAAGTTGTCCCAGAGCCAAACTTGAATGACTTTGATCAAGTTAATGACCTTTTAGTCAATGACCTTAATGCTTAGTAAAGGATCTTGTGAAAAGATCTTGTACGAATGTCTAGAGCTATAGTGATCTCAACTTCAGGGGTAACTCCCTCTAGCTATGAGGTGAGTATTTCCACTCTCTAGCACTATTAACGGCCTAATTGATCTAATCTGTATTGATTTGACCCAATAGTTTGACCCAGTAGCTTAACCTAGTGATTGATTCCTCATGTTGATTGGTTGACTTCACCTTAGGGTATTTGTTATTTCTGTCGTTTCTGATCGAACTTCTCCTTCATAGCCTATGTCCCAAACAGACGTGCGTCCAGTTTCTCCCCAATCTACAGTTGACAAGTCTAGCCAGCCAGATCCCAATGGTTCAGAGGTTAGGCCTGATCCTCCTAAGCGAAGCTCAGAGAAAGGTAGTTCTGACAAGATCAGAATTTATGACTTGGCTCGAGAAATGGGGCAGGATAACCGAGATCTATTGGAGGCCTGTGACCGCTTAGGGATACCCTACAAAAGCCATAGCAGCACGATCAGTAGCAAACAAGCTGAGCAAATCCGCTCGGATTTAGGCCAAAGAACGCCATCGCCTAGCCGTCCCAAAGCCTCACGACCCCAAGCATCTAAAGGTAGTCAGCCTAAGCCAGCAGCTCGTCAAGATAAACAGATCCTGACAGTGCGTCCTCCTACCAACGAACGGCGGCTGCAACCTCGTCCCCCTCAAGCTAAAGATCCGGCTAAAGATCCTCAAGATCAAGATGCAACGGTAGACTCTAAAGCAGCTTTAGTGGGTCCACCTCAGCGGCCTCAGGAAATCCAGCGCCCTAGTCGCCCTGAAAAACCAGATGTTACAGCTTCCCAGCCAGAACCATCCCTTAATCTTGAAACTCAAACTCCAGAGGCCAAAGCGGCCAGCTTGACGGCTAGCTCATCTCCACCCCAAACACTGACAAAACCTAAGCCAGATGATCTAAAGGCTCCACCTGCTCGACCTGTCAAGCCATCACGAGATCTGGAAACCCCTGAATCGACTCCACAACCTAATGAAGGAGAGGTCAGGCCCTCATCGCCTAATCAGGAGAATGTGTCTGATAGAGATAAATCTGATCAAGATACTAAAGGCAAAGACAGCAAAAACGAAAGTAGCAAAGCTGCAGAGGTAGCCACTCCACCCCAAATCGATCGGCGGCCCACGCCACCTGAGGTTAAAGTGCCTGAAGCAAAAGCCAAGGTCCTTGATCCTCCCAGACGACCTAAAACTCGAAGTGACAAGTCACAGGACCCCCCTAAAGCTAAAGAGACTCCTAAACCTAAGGAATCTAAAGCGGCTCCGCCAACACCCAAGCCAGAAACGCCCAGACCCAAGGTTTTTGCCCCTCGACCCAAGTCGGATACAGCTACTCCCACCAAACGGTCAGCTAGCGCTGATCAATCGACTGAGCCACCTAAGCCCCGGCCCCAACTCGTGGGAGCACCAGTTAGACCTGGATCAGCTAAACCCAAGCCCGCCTTAACTGAGAAGCCCCAGCGCCAAGATGAAGAGGCCGAGGGTTTTGTCAGTGCTACAGAAGATGAGCCGCTGAATAAGCCCTCACGGCCACAAAAGCCCAAACCGGAGTTAGTGGGGCCTCCGATTCGACATCCGGCTAAACCAGATCGGAGCCGTGATGATGCAGCACCTAGTCGCGTAGGCCTGCGATCCACTAAGCGCAAGACTTCAGAGGAGGAGGAGGATGAATTAGCAGCTCTCAAGCCCGCCGCCACTAAAACCCAAACTAAGCGGAAGCGCAATCGACGGCGAACTGAGGGCGAGGGGGATGGAGGTGAAGTTGATGTTGTAGCTTCAGTCTCAGCAGCCAAGCAAGCTGAAGTGAGCGCGTTGAAACCTCTACCCCGACCCTCAGCTAAGCCAACTTCAGCATCTCCAGCTCCCCGTCCTGCCCCAGCGGCCCGGACCAAATCTTCACAACCTAAGCCGAAATCAACGCCTGCTGCTACAACAGCGACTGCAGAGGAAGCACTCGAAAAGATCCTAATTCTTGAAGGAACCTTGACTGTTCAAGAGCTAGCCACCAGTTTGCGGGTGTCTGAAACTGAGATCATCAAATCCTTGTTTATGAAAGGCATGATGGTCAACATCAATCAAGTCCTGGATCAGCCAACCATTGAAACTATAGCGACTGAATTTGATTTTACGGTTGAACATCGAGAGTCAGAATCTCAAGCTAAGAAAACGGAGATGCTCGATTTAGACGATATTGAACATTTAGTCTTGCGGCCTCCAGTCGTGACAATTATGGGCCACGTCGATCATGGTAAAACCACGTTACTGGATGCGATCCGTGATACCAAAGTGGTGGAAGGTGAAGCAGGTGGCATTACGCAACGCATTGGGGCTTACCATGTTGATGTGGAATTAGAAGGTGAGCCTAAACGGGTTGTCTTTTTAGATACCCCAGGTCACGAAGCCTTTACGGCGATGCGAGCCCGAGGTACGAAGGTAACGGATATTGCTGTGCTGGTGGTGGCAGCTGATGATGGTGTTCAGCCCCAAACGTTAGAGGCGATCAGTCATGCTAAGGCAGCTGAAGTCCCTATTGTTGTTGCCGTGAATAAGGTGGATAAACCTGATAGCCAGCCTGATCGAATCAAGCAACAACTTTCAGAACAAGGGTTAGTGCCTGAAGAATGGGGGGGCGATATTCCAATGGTAGACGTGAGTGCCCTGACCCGGTATAACCTAGATGCCCTCTTAGAAATGTTGTTGCTAGTGGCTGAAGTGGGTGAATTACAGGCTAATCCTGATCGCCCAGCTAAAGGGACTGTGGTTGAGGCCAACCTGGATAAATCCCGAGGTCCTGTGGCAACGCTATTGGTCCAAAATGGAACGCTACGTATTGGTGATGCTCTAGTGGCTGGATCAGTGTTTGGCCGGGTAAAAGCCATGATTGATGATCGGGGCAACCGTCTAGAGGAAGCAGGTCCGTCATCCGCTGTACAGTTATTAGGGATGAGTGATGTGCCATCTGCTGGTGACGAGTTCTTAGTCTATCCTAATGAGCGGGAGGCCCGACGAGTTGCCGATAGAGTGGCTGAAGATCTACGCGAGAAGCGATTACAGCAAGCCTTGTCGCGACGGGTCAGCCTTGGGAGTATCTCTGCTAAGGCACAAGAGGGCGAATTAAAAGAGCTCAACTTGATTATCAAAACTGATGTGCAAGGATCAGCCGAAGCCATTCTGGCATCACTGGAACAACTCTCGCATGAAGAAGTCCAGATTCGCGTCTTGTTATCATCGCCGGGTGAGATCACCGAGACCGATGTTGATTTAGCGGCTGCTAGTGAAGCGATTATTATTGGCTTCAGTACCACAACGGCCCCTGGTGTCCGTCAATTAGCTGATCGCTATGGAGTTGACATTCGGGAGTACGACATCATCTACAACCTTTTGGAAGAAATTACAGATGCTATGGAAGGCTTGTTAGATCCTGAACAAGTTGAAGAACCTTTAGGACAAGCCGAGGTTCGTATGGTAATCCCAATCGGAAAAGGTGCTATTGCAGGTTCATACATTCAATCAGGCAAAGTGGTGAGAAACTCAATGCTCCGCGTTCGGCGTAAACAAACCATTGTCTACGAAGGCCGGTTAGATTCTCTCAAGCGCTTTAAGGAAGATGTCCGCGAAGTTGCATCAGGCTTTGAATGCGGTATTGGAGTCGATAAATTCCATGACTGGCAAGAAGGCGACGTCCTTGAAGTCTATCACTATGTATTGAAGCGAAGAACCTTAGCTTCAGCGACTGCCTCAAGTCGGAGGTGATCTGGATGGTAGCTAGGAGGTTGGAATGGTCGGGGGCAGATGGCAGGCTTGAAGCCTGGATGGTTTAAACGTTACCGTTAATAAGGCGAGCCTGTCTCTCCATTCCAGACTAGCTACTCCAGAATAGCTACTAATGTTATTGATCTTGAAAGTTCTATGAAAATTCCTGGTCAACTCCTCTACCAAAGTTTTCGCAAAGGGATCCGTAATCCCAAAGTGCGACCCTGGTTACTCCTTGGGATCTTTGCTTATTTGATTAGTCCAGTTGATTTGATTCCTTCGTTTCTCATTGGAGTCGGTGAAATCGATGATCTGGTAATTGTGAGTATTCTGATTACAGAGTTACTCCAGATGTGGCTGGGCGATCCACTTAAACCTTCGGTGGAAACCTCTACATCTCCTGATCCTGAATCTGTTATTGATGTGAAAGCAACTGCTATTGATTCTGACTAGTATGTCCCAAATGGGTGTGCTAGCATAGTCGACGCACTAAAAATCCACACGTTCAACCCCTCGGGTGTCAGGCTGCAAGCTTGAAATAAGGTTGGACGGAGGTTTAACCCGAAGGAGATCATTATGAGTGTTGTTACATTACCTCAATTACTTGAGGCCGGGGTTCACTTTGGCCACAAAGCCAGTCGATGGAACCCTAAAATGGGGACCTACATTTTTACAGAGCGCAATGGTATCCATATCATTGACCTGGTTCAAACAGCTCGATATCTGAATGAAGCCTATGCCTACATTCGGGACTCAGCTGATGGTGGCAAACGATTTTTATTTGTGGGTACTAAGCGTCAAGCTGCGGGCATTATTGCGCAAGAGGCCAAGCGGTGTGGGAGCTATTACATTAACCAGCGATGGCTGGGAGGTATGCTAACCAATTGGACCACTATTCGCACCCGGATCGATCGGCTCAAAGAACTGGAAGATATGGAATCATCAGGGTTAATGGATCGTTTACCCAAGCAAGAAGCGTCCAAACTTCGTCGAGACTATGCCAAGTTGGAGCGCAACTTAGGGGGGATCAAGACGATGCGTCGCCTTCCTGACATTGTGGTGATTGTGGATCAGCGCCGAGAAATTAATGCAGTACAGGAATGTATCAAGCTCAATATTCCTATTGTTTCTCTTTTAGATACTAACTGTGATCCCGATTTGGCTGATATTCATATCCCCGCTAATGATGATGCGATCCGAGCCATTAAGTTAATCATTGGCAAACTCTCAGATGCTATCTACGAGGGTCGTCATGGTGAGCTAGACACCTCCGAAGATGATGATTATGACTACTATGAGGGGGCTATGGATCTAGATGATGACTATGCAGATGAGGAAGAAGCTGAGGAAGAAACTGAGGAGGATTCAGCAGAAGACTAATGGCATCAATGACATCTCAAACAAAAGTCCTGGTCTAGATCCAATGTGTTGCGAGTAGCAGTTAGCTAGTATGCTTGACAAGGGGTAGTTCTAGGGCAGGCAACCTATTGTCAAATGCCTTGTCAAATGCCACAACCCCACACCAGGGTACAAGCACAAGGTACAAACAAGCACAAGGTACAAACAACGGTACAGATAGGACTCAGGAAGACTCATGGCAGACATATCTTCAAAGTTGGTCAAAGAGCTGCGCGATAAAACAGGCGCAGGCATGATGGACTGCAAGAAAGCCTTGCAAGAGTCCGATGGTGACATGGAAGCAGCTGTAACCTGGCTTCGGCAAAAGGGCCTAGCTCGAGCCGCCAAAAAGTCAGGTCGGGTTGCCGCTCAAGGCCTGGTAGACAGTTACATTCATACTGGAGGCCAGATTGGGATCTTGGTTGAAGTCAACTGTGAGACTGATTTTGTGGCTCGTCGAACTGAGTTCAAAGAGTTAGTCCGTAACATTGCTATGCAAATCGCTGCCTGCCCTAATGTTGAATTTGTTAGCCTTGAAGAGATCCCACCTGAGGTCATTGACCGTGAAAAAAGCGTGGAAATGGGTAAAGATGACCTGGCCAACAAACCTGAAAATGTCAGGGAGAAAATTGTGCAAGGCCGTATTGACAAGCGGTTGAAAGAGTTGTCTTTGCTTGATCAACCTTACATTAAAGATCAGTCTATCACGGTTGATGAACTGGTGAAGCAGTCTGTAGCTCTCTTGGGAGAAAATATCAAAGTTCGACGCTTCGTCCGTTTCATCATGGGTGAAGGTATTGAAGTTGAAGAAACAGACTTTGCTGCTGAAGTTGCTGCTGCTCAATCTGGTCAGAGCTAGTCATCTACTGATCTGAAAAGTCATTGGGATCCAATCTGGGTCCTTTTTTTATTACTATGCTCAGAAGCTACCTTGAAAAGTTGGGTTCTACGATCTGGAGAAAGCTGTCAAAGATCTGGAGAAAGCTGTCAAAGTTACGCCTGACGCCTGACCCAATCCATGCCTACCAAACTTTACCCGATCCGATCAAATGAAACAAAATGAGAGGGTATGACTGTTAGGATTGGCTTCAGCTAGATAGTAATTGAAGAATCAATGATGCTATTGAAAGTGGGTGAACTTAATTGAATCATTTTATATCGCTAACCAATGAGTGAGATCCTGCAAAAAGGTATCTAGGGATAGTAACTGGATATGAGGATCTATTGATGCCGAGTGTCGTTCAGTTGCCGTGTTATAGCCCCAATCTGCCAAAAATAGCTTGATTGAGCTTAATTCTACATCTTTTTGAACGGCTCGTAATGTTTTTAAGCGATCTTCAACAAACCAGAGGGATTGCCCAGATTGAATCAACGTTTTTAGCGTGTGGGGTTTGGGAGTTTTGGCTTCTTTACCAATCAAGGCTTGCTGTTCCAATTGAATCCCGTACTTTTGTAGCAGTTGCGACACAAAGCGACCTTCTTTAGTAGTAATGATATATAACTGGATTGAACTGGCCACAAGAACACTGAGTTTCTCAGCAACACCTTGATAGAGGTGGTGATAGGATAGCCAATCAGACAGATCAGTTTGAATCCATTGATCACGTGCACTATCCACCTGTATAGCCAGAGCTTTGGCGTCTAAATGATCATGCTCAAGAATGTTTAAAACAATATCTGGCCATTGATGCAAGATCTCTGAATCAGTGTGACCCAATTGCATCGCACGTAGTAAGACTGGCATTTCCCAGCCCGTTTCAATGACAGGTCGAAGCTGAGCAAATCGGGATTCCCACGCTGAGAGCATAACGTTATCGGCAGGATCCCAAACTTGATTGAAAACTTGCCAACTGGTTTGAAAGTACTCAGGTAACCCATTACAGATTACCCCATCAAAGTCAAGCGCTAAGATCTCGGGTTCAGCTACCATCGATCTGTGCCAGTTAATTACTCAGTGATACTAGCTCATGGGCTAGCCCCATAATCTTAAACTATTGTTTAACCCAGTAAAATGATCGTCAAAAGTAGCCCGTATCCTCAAGCTTGATCTCCAAGTGCATAGAGTATCTTCTTCAGTTGTTTAATAGCTAGGGTTACAATGGCAACAAAGTAGGCTTCCCGCAACCTACCCTCTTCAGGACTACCCAGCCCAAACTGGCCAAATGAGGAAGCAAGATCAGTCCCTGTTCATACATGGGTTCTGCCAGATCAAACCGAGAAATCTCCAACAAAGTCAGACCTGCCTGAACAACGTGAGACCCCAAGAGTTTCCCTGAAAGCTTAACCAAGCGAGCATCCCCAGCCCACCAAGCCACACTCCGATCTAGAGGTTGTGAAATTGTTGAAGTTGTCATGTTCTTTGCGGTCACAGTCATGGTTTAAAAAGGGCTGATAAGATTGACACAATATGCCTTCTTAATCCAGCCCTAAACTGGACTATCGAGAAACTGTACCAACTTAATAAAGCTTTGACCCAGGTTGCACTTAATGACAATAGCTTGCAAATAGGTCTTTGTTGCGATTTGTAAACTCATAAAACATCTTTATGCTATCCAGTTCCGTAAGAGACTCTATGAAAGAACATAGATGTAATAGATTGAAATTAGTCGATATACTTGCGATTAATTCCTATTAAGTATAAACTCAACAAAGTTACTCCAGCATGAGCGTGATGTGGTTTGGAAAAAGGCTTCACGCTCTTTATTCTGTTTCTCAAACCTATTGGGTCAGGACCTGACGCATCCAGGAATCCAAGTATTTTCTGTTTTTTCAAAGATCATCTTATCTCATGGGCAGGTTTCATAGCTGGCTAACTGTTTTAGCAACAGGGTGATGCCATTAATATCGTTTAGCTCTAGAAGCAAAATGATTAGGAGATGATACCTATCAATGAACAGTTATAGATTGAACTTCTCTGATTACTGACAAATAGTTGAGAGATCACAGACAGGAAAAAAACTTTAACATGAGCAAACTGGTAGTTGCCAGCAATGTTCTAGCCAGTCCAGCAACTCTGGTCGGGATGATCTAAATTGTTGAACCACACTTCGAAGCTGCACTGCTGATACGCCATTATCAATCTCAACATACAAGTGACCATCAGAGGGACACCACGATGTGATAGAAAGATCCTGCAACCGTTTCCAGACTTGCCAGCGGAGATGAAGGGGAATCTGGACAATCTGATAGGGAGAGTTGGTTTTAAGAGAAGTATCATGCATCAGAGCCTCGACTTGTTTGAATTAGGTTTGAATTCTGCCTGAAAGTGAGATCATGCTCAAAGTTAATCAGCCTGTCCGGCAGCTAGTTCAGGACTGAGCTTCAGAGTGTCGTTAGCCAGGAAATGAGACAAATGAAAGGCTCGCTCTTCAGTTTTCAACAGAATACCTTCATAGAGATAACGAGTGACTCGATCGCCTAGGCTCTCGGCCTGAGCCGCTTGTGACCGAAGCAGTGAAATCAAAGCCTGCTCTGCTTGCAGATCATGGGCCAGCATAGATCGAGCATCAAAAGCCCCATCAGGTTCTGGTGTAAAGTAACATAACTCAGCTAGCCAACTAAAACTAGCAGCCGGAATAGCACCTAAACCGTCTAAGCGCTCTCCTAGATCATGAGCATGCCCCCGAACTTGCTCATAACTCTCTTGAAAGTACTGATGCAACTGGTAAAACTCAGCACCTTCAACAACAAAGTGGTGCTTTTGATATTGAATGTCAAGAGCTTGGTAACTAGCGTAAGCAATGTTTAAGCCTTCGCAGATAGGGGTGACAATACCATTGTCAAGTAAAACAGCTGACTCCCTGATTTGATTGGGAGCTTGAACGAGAGCATCAGTCATGAGTGTACCTAAAAAACCTTAATGTGAATCATATGCATTAAGCAACTACCTTGAGAGTAGCAATCCTAAACCTCAATTGCAAGATATTCTCAAGTAGATCGATCAGAGCTTTACAATACTTTGGATTAGCGTTCTGCAAAGAAATATTACAACTCAATTTTCAACAAAATTAGCCTGAACAGATCTTGACTTTCTCTCGTATTCAGTCGCGACACCAGATTTAAGGTCTTTAGGATTGCATTCTCCTTCAAAAACTAACCATGTCCAGGTCACACCAGCCTTCCGATTCTTAGTCTGAATAGACTCTGCCTCTTGCCACAGAACCACTCCGAGGCCATTAACTTGGGCTAGAGCAACCGTCTCCTCAGCACTAGTAGGAAAGCAATGCCGCGTCAAAGCACCCGGACCATGCCTAACCGAAATCAGGAGCCGTCCAGCGGGAGCCATTAACAATCGCAGCCTTGGCATGGCAATACATCGTTGCTCAGAATCGAGATGCTGCCACACACCACTCAGCATGACAAAGTCAAAGTGATCGTTCCTTGCCAGGACACGCGTTAAGTACGGCAGCGAATCATCTAACCATTCGATTTGAGATGACGGGTGATAAGAAGATCCGGCCTCCCGAAAGGCATCAACTGGCTCCACTGCCAGCGCTTGGCAACCCTTTGAGGTAAACCATGCCCCATCACGACCTGTACCGGCTTCCACATCAAGGACCCGCTTGTACTCCTGGGGTAAAAGATCCGCCACATGAGCGTAGAGATCAGAACAAGAGATGGCCTCATATCGTGGGATCAGCATTTCTGCATCATCACAATAGCCTTTGATAATCTCGTAAGCCAAGACTCATACCTCGGACACATTGACTGCCAAATGAAGATCCTGGGGAATGGAGATGATTGCGAATCAAGCTACTCATTTGAGTCCAACGTTATGCTAAGTCGGTAACGCGATACTGAGTAACAGGTTTGATCTCCAATTCGTCACCTGATTGGCCTGCACTCATTACAGTTCCAGATCTCTCTACCCTACCTGCCAATGATTTCAGCTTGCCTTCTTTAGTTTGATAGCTAATTTGCACCTTTACTTGTTTGGCCTTTTGTTGAAGACCTTGAAGCCAAAGCTGAGGAATTTTGTGAGGTATTAATTGAAATAGTTGTTCAAGTAGTTTGATTCTAAATCCGTAATCAGTATTGCCACTCTTCTCGGCTACTAACCAGCCCCAACCTGTTTGCATCCAGATCTCTCTTTCAACTATCTGCTCGAATTTACCCAACCCGGACCATCCTCTGTATTAAGGATGATCATAACATGTAAAGCTAGCGATCCGGTGCAGCGTTAGGTTAGGCTCCAAAATCACATCTGCTATCCCCAGGTGTACGAGCTAATGCTGCGTCCTAACCTATATGGCTACTGCAATATATTTCAATGCTTCACTTGTGCTCTCCAACATGGTACTGGTCAGGTTTTGTCGACTTACTGAGACAATCAGGATCCAGCTAGGGTTGAAATCTATGGTGCACGCATTCAACTGTACGTAACTGATATGCCCGACTGTTGTCAATGGTTTACGAATCCCCTCTCAGAAATCAATATTTGTTGCAAAGTCTGCCATTTGCAGGAGAATCCCCTTGGCTTAGCAGAAGATCGTTATAGGAGGAGTGATAGTAGAGTCTCTGATTAACGCAGAAGAGAGGGTTTAAAGATGAATGAAAGAAACTATATTCTGCTTACCGCTACTATTTTTGTAGCAGTTGCATTCTTGCATTTCATGAGGCTGTTTGCTCACTGGTCCGTTCAAATTGGCACCCTTACCTTTCCAGTTTGGGGGTCATGGTTGGGACTCTTTGTGGGAGCTGCCTTAGGTATCTGGGCTTTTCGCCTACTATCTCAAACGAAAGCTAGCCACCCGTAACTCCTATGAAGAGTGCAAGCGCCAGTGAAGTTCTGGCAGAATCACCTTTCAGAAGTTGTTACAGCTCCATGGTTTAGGATAGATACTGATACAGATTGAACTCAAGAGTAGGCTCCAGGTAAGCTTATTCTAACCTTTCACGCTGGAAGTTCCTATCCATGGCTCAGCTAACTGTTTACGGTCCGACCCTCAGCACCTATGTTCGCACTATTCGAATGATTCTAGCAGAGACCAACACCTCTTATGAGCTTCAAGATGTTGACATCTTCACAGCTAGAACCTCTGAATACCTTGCACTCAATCCATTTGGCAAGGTGCCTACTCTGAGAGTAGATGAGCAGATTATCTATGAGACTGGGGCGATCGCTGAATACTTGGATGCCACGGTGGCTGATCATAGATTCACCCCCAAAGATTCCCTGGTTCAAGCTCATATGCGTCAGATTATGTCGATTGTAGACAGCTATCTGTATGTGCCTGCCATTAGTGTGATCACCATCCAGCGTTTGATCGTTCCTAACCAAGGGGGGCAGCCAGATGAGACAGCTATTCAAACTGCTGTTCCTCAGGTAAAAACGGCACTGGGGGCTATTGAGTCTATCGCCAGCTGTGACCCGTTTCTGTTGGGCAGCATGATCTCTCTGGCAGATTTCTATTTGTTGCCTGTGATGTTCTATCTTTCTAACACTCCTGAGATGGAACCGGCGACTGCTCAAACGCCAAAGCTGAAGAGTTGGTGGGACTCCATTAGGCAACGCCCCAGTTTCCAGCTGGTGATCACCTAAACACCCTTGAGCTGCAACTCGGGTTAAAGGTTGAATAACATTTTTCGATGGCACTCCTCGTTTTCTTGATGAGGTCCACTGGTTTGATGATCTCCTGTGGTTTCATAAGTTTTTCAATTACAACGGTTAGAGTACTGAGGGACTGGAAAATCGGACTCTTATGTTTAGCTTGGAATCAACCCCCGTGACACTAGACTCCAGATTTGTGAGCTAAATCACTGACATGAGTAACCATGACTTCAGTCAGGGCCAGGTTGGGACACTGCTCACTCCAAATTTCAGGGGCTTTTGGCGAAGATAAAGACATCGAGATTCAGGAAAAACATAATGCCTTCTGCAAAAGCTCTCACTCTAACCGTTACTGTTTTGATGTCTGCTTTGTGTCTATCTGCTCCTGCTTATGCTGGCGGTCGTGTTCGGGCTAGTGGTTACAACCCTGAAACCGGCAATGCTGCGACAACGGGTGGAGGTTACCATGCTGAGAGTGGATCCCGTTGGGGTCAGTCTAGTTATTACGATGCTTCAACCCAAACGTACACAGGCAGAAGTGGAGCCTACAATCCATCTACGAACCAAGGCTATTCAACTTCAAGGACAGCCACCCGAGGAGTAGGAGCCACCACAACTGTTGATACCGTCAACAATGGGAGCTACGAGTTCTCTGCCTCACGCACTGACCTGGAGTAGTCAGGATCTAAATTGTCAGACTCTAGCCTACTTTTCATCATCTCGTTTAACTAATGTAACCAGCTAAGTTGCTACACACTAAACAGTAGAAATTGACATCCTCTCCGGCCTAAAGGCGCGGAGATTCCCAGTCTGCCAGCACTA
>CAYSWV010000059.1:12968-28128 GCA_964434865.1 uncultured bacterium | reverse complement strand
TGGAGGTGGAGCACCGATTGAAGTGCTGAAACAGTACATTCGAGATCAAATGTCGTCCTAGAAGGGCGCGGCTTGTATCCCGTTATTTTTGGTCAATCGTTAGGATCTAACTGGTGCATACAACATAAAAGAGTAGATCAGTGGACTTTAATCAAATGATTCAGTTGAGTAGAATTTGAGTTAGCAACGCTCTGATGCCACTACTTCTATGATTGCTCTGCAGGACTTATCAGAATGGCTGAAGGCTGACGATCCCGAGTCACGACAAATGATTAGTGGTGTCAGTTGGGACGGGTATGAAGTCTGCTTGAACAACCGAGGTGACCACTCATCTTATCGGATTGCTTATCTAGATGGAGTCCTGGAGCTTGTGTCCCCAAGTCGCCGCCATGAATCTATTAAAAGCATCATCGGATCTCTGTTAGAAGATTATCTCAAGGCGAAACGTATCCGCTATTTTCCGTTGGGATCAACAACATTTCGTCAACAGGTACAGCGAGGTGGCATTGAACCTGATGAATCTTATTGTTTTGGGGCTGAAAAAGAATTTCCCGATCTGGCCATAGAAGTCATTGTGACTAGTGGTGGTGTGGCCAAATTGGACGTTTACAAGCGGCTTGGTATTAAGGAGGTTTGGTTTTTCATAGATGATCACTTTGAGGTCTATGTCTTGATCAATGGAGGTTACGATCTTGTTGAAGCTAGTCCATTACTACCTAATTTGGATTTGCAGCTTCTGGCTCAGTATAGTGTTGCACCCGATCCTTTAGAGGCTGCCCTAGCCTTTCGAGACACGATCAGAGGGGATGTTATTTAGATTTGAATTCCATGGATTGCCGACCCGGCCTGAGGGATCTGCACAGCTACGTTGACCATAGGTTAGAAGCAATGGTTATGTTGAGCTAAGGGATCAATGGGCTGCTGTTGGGGATCATCTACCGCTAGTAAAAATCATGCAGTGGCTATCGGGGATCGTTGTACTGCCATCGGGAAGTCTTGCGCCGTGATCCGGAAGTCTTGCGTTGTTATTGGGGATCTTTCGCCGTTGTTGGGAAGTGTTGCGCCGCTATCGGGAGGTATTGCGCCGTTGTTGGGAGGTGTTGCGCTGCTATTGGGGATCAACCTACAGGTGAGTTGTAGATAGCTATGATCTGTCTAGATCTTTCCCTGTCTATTCAAACAATAGGTAATCCAGATGGTAACTTTACAGCTACGACAATTAAGGGATCCCCCCGGACAGTGACTATGGATCGAGGATGCTAGTTGGGGGAGTTTGAACGTATTGTGGCTGAACCTGGGGATCACCGAGGTGCACGAGTGGCCTTTATACCAGGGTCTGTTGCAGATTAGGATGCCGGTACCAGAGCCTGAGTTCAATAAAGAGATTAGCGGAGATATGGCTGCTGGTATTGAGCCTGATACTTGTTTTTACATTCAAAATCACCTTCCTCAAGCGACCACAATACAAGATTTTCGATTGGGTTGGTGATACGTGCCAGTTTAAATCGATCTATTCGTTCTATTTGGATTGAGAATCAGGGGTTGTTGGTAATAAGTTAGGTGATAGATCTTGAACCATATTGAAAGAAAACGGATCCTGGCTAATGGCTTCTAGATAAGCTGAACTGATAAACGGCTGAAAGTTGTTGTCCTCGGCCACATAGACCTGCGCAAACCCTACCAATATGGCTTTAATATTTGCCCGCAGTTCTTGTCGAGAAATTTCTAACTCCTCTTCATCAATAGAATAGAATGCACCATTAATCAGGGTCGTGATCTCAGCGTTATGAGAAATGCTTTCTACTACTAATAGATGTCTATCAGGGGTTGTTAACCAGGAGAACGGTTCAGCCTGTTCCCTCAAAATTGGTGCTGCAAAGTCAGAGGTCCCGCCTACCATCACCACGGGTACTTCAATCTGACTCATGCCGGTTTCCCCAAACAGGTGACTAACAGGATTAACTCCCATCACCAGACCCACTCGCGGATCTCGCAAGTCGCCTTGAGTCAGGACCTGGAGCACATCAGGGGTATCTTGCAGTTCTAGTAAGCGGCAGGTCAACAATAGCGATAAGCCCACATCAATATTTGAACCCGGACGGCACAGCTGATTCACCCGATCGATATCAACTGTTGCACCCGCTAAAGTTAACGCCGTGTATCCACCCATTGAGTGGCCAACAACACCGACTCGAGTTAGGTTTAGCCGTCCTTCAAAATCAGAGGCATTGAGCCGTTCTAGCTCATCTAACAAAAACGAAATGTCTAGCGGACGATCAACAAATTCATTGATTTGAAAGAGTTCATTCGCTAACCATCTTTTGACAGCTTCTTGTTGATTCTTATTACTACCAATATGCTCTGGAATAGCAACCACAAACCCATGAGAAGCCAAGTGATCACCAAACTCCACAAATCGCTCCCGAGTTCCTCCCAGACCATGAGATAAAACAAGTACCGGGAGATCCCCCTCAACTTCAGCGAACACTTGAGGATAGTAAAGATCTACAGGATAAGTTCTGTCTCGGCTGGGATCTTGCAGGAGCAGTGATTGCCGTGATACCGAAAAGGTACCCGTTTCTCCTAGGGGGGGAATACTCTCAACGGCTAAAGGTGTATTGGCAGCTGCTGTTTGGGAAGCTTGTCTAACCGAGTCAAGGAACGTATCAATTTCAGTAACGGTTCTAGAAATTTGACTATATCTTGACAGGATAAGTTGTAAATCAAGCTGTAACTGGGGTGTGGGGAACTCCTGTAAAAAAGTCAATAAGGATAACCCCTCAGGACGAGAGGCTGCCAGAACCAAAGCCCCCCGGATCGCTTTAGCTCCATTTTGATCTGAGTTTGTCTTAATGAGTTCACCTGCAAATCTCAACATAGATTCACCCTCAGGGGTATGCAGCAGTTGAGAAAATTCACTGGGATTAATGTCTCGAGACGCGGTGAGAGCACGACGAAGATCATCTCGGGTTTCTGCATCAACATTTCTCAGGTACCATTCGAGCGACCGATCTGTGGTCCCATCTCTGGCAAAATCCGCTAAAGCTGATACTGAAACCGATCGCCCAAATAAGCCATAACGGATGGAAACTCTCTCAGTCGCTGTTGCTGATGGGGGCCTGAGGGCAAGGCAGTGGGTAGCGGTGAGGAGTAAAGTCACCCAGAGCAGTTTGGGGATACCTTTATTGAAGAGTTTACGTGCGCCCAGCATAATGAATTAGTGTTAAGCAACTTTAGATAGCATACATCATTGAGATCCTGACTCACATAAGAAGGACATTGCTCTGGCGATCAACGGTTGAAAGTATCCAAACAGAATTAAGATCTATCAGGTCAATTTGATCATTCATAGCGGGTTTGAAGCAAGCTTGATGAGTTTAAGAGTTCCTGTCTTTCAGATAACAAAATCCACACATACTCCACTGATCAAGTTCAAATTGGGGCGTGGCTCGGTGACAGACGGGACAGGTTGCCATCGTAGCTTGGGCTTGTCTTACAGCTTGTTGCCAGCGCTCAAAAGCTTCTTGAGGGGTTTGGGCTGGAGGCTTAATTGACTTCCGTTGGGGAGGGGATCCAGGTTGGACTCTAGCCTGAGAGCTGAGTTGAGGCTTGCTTCGGTGCCACTCACCCGGTAAAAACCGGATATCTTTTAAAGGTTTAGATAAGCGGGGGTTGAGCTTAGTCAAGATCAAGGGGCGTTGGAGCATCAGGGTTTGGGCCCAGGCTGGAGTTGAGGTGGCCACTTGAAGAATATGTCGTTGAACTCGTATCGGGCAAGTATGTTTAGCTACGGCCTCTCCTACTACCTCAGGCCAAATAGTCTCTACTCTCCCGATCAGGCGGTACTCAGCCCATTGAGGATCAGATTGAAGGCTTTGAACTAGGTTTTTTAGGGATTTTAGCGACATACAAACGACATACAAAATGGTGACACAAAGGTATTGAATAAGCTAACTCAAATGGACTGCCTGCTCCGATAGCAGTTTAGGATTTTGCCCCGATGATCCTGACAAAGCGTGATGCGTTGGTATATGATTAGGTGCTGGACGTTTATAAGGGACTGCTCGGACCAGGTTAAAAGATTTAGGCTTGAGGATCAGACGATGATCTAGTCAAGTTAAGTCACCTGTACGGCAAGCATAGAACTATGACTTATGCCATTATTGAGACTGGAGGCAAGCAGCTTTGGGTTGAGCCTGGTCGCTTCTACGACGTAGAGTTGCTTGAGGGTGAACCGGATACTGCTATCGATCTGCAAACGGTTTTGTTGATCAATCATGAGGGTAGTGTGACCTTGGGCCAGCCTTATGTTCAAGATGCTAGCATCAAAGGCCGAATCTTGAGGCATCATCGGGGTCGTAAGATCATTGTGTATAAAATGCGCCCTAAGAAAAAGACTCGGAAAAAGAAAGGGCACCGACAAGATTACACCCGCCTATTGATTGAGTCGATTAACCTGAATGGTACCGTACTGGCTTCGGGTTCTCTTGATTCGTTTACAGCAGTTGAGGAGATCACGACTCCTGACATTGAGGACATGCCTAGCCCAGAAGAGGTTAGTCAAGAAGCAGAAGCAACAGCTGAAGTTTAACCCCTGGGGGTTTAGTCGTTAAGCATTTGTGGTTGTTAAAGGGAGAACATTATGGCTCATAAAAAAGGAACGGGTAGTACTCGCAACGGTCGCGATTCTAATTCCAAGCGCTTAGGTGTGAAGCGTTATGGGGGACAACTGGTCCAACCTGGCAACATTCTAGTTCGGCAACGGGGGACTAAGTTTCATCCAGGTCAGAATGTCAGCATAGGTCGGGATGATACTCTCTTTGCCGTCACAACTGGATTTGTCAAATTTGAACGTTATGGCAAGCGTCGTCAGAAAGTAAGTGTGTACCCTGCGTCTACAGACTCCGCAGTGGGTAGTGAGTCTACTGTTGTTACGGCTTAATGGGGTCTTCAGGACATCGACTTTAGTGTAAAAGAAGCGTTTAGGGTGCTGCTGGCTGTCCACGGCACCCTTGCTGCACGTCAATTTGAGTGTTACTGCTGATAGCCATCGGATGGCCAGTTGACAGAATTAAACAGTGCTCGGTAAAGCTTATAGTGTTGCTAATAATGCTTAGAGGTGGTTAATGAGATCTGTGTTGCTGCGGGGCTTACTAGTGCTACATATCGTGTTAGGTGTGATGTACTTAGTCTGGCGCACCACTCAAGGCTTTCAAGGTGTCCTTTGGCTATCCATTCTGTTTCTAGGCGCAGAACTCTTCACCTTTTTAGCTGTTATTAGTTTTTCACTCAGCCACTTTTATGCACCGGTAATCCATCATTCCAACGAATTTGATCAATTAGAGACAACCTTTCGAGAACTCCCTTATGTTGATGTTTTTGTGATTCGGCGTTGGGATTCGATCGAGGCCACCAGTCAAACAGCCAAGGCGGCCACTCAGATGAGCTACCCCTGGCATCGGCTTTTTGTGTATGTGGTTGATCTAGATTTTAACTCGGAGATGCAGCGAGCCACCCCAGCGATTCCTTGTGAGTATTTAAGTTGTCCAGGACCCACGGTTGATCCGATAGAGTATGCCCTAACCGAAGTCACAACCTTTGGTGATTTTGTGGTCTGGCTTGAGCCGGGCCAGTTACCTGCTACGGATTTGATTCAACAGACCCTCCCTTACTTTTTCGATCTAGCCCAGGATGGGAAACCCAATGACACCGGGTTTGTCCAAGTGAGCTTACGGGCGTTAGGCCATCGTCGTTCTGATCACCCTCTGCAACAGTTTATTCCCATTAGCCGAGATGGGAGTCAGGCGGCTCCATTACTGGGATCCGGAGCCATGATCAGGCGAGAAGCTCTAACCTCTGTGGCGAGTATTGACTCACGCCGACCCGTGTTACTGGGATCAATGATGCATTTGCAGGGCTGGAAATCTTACTTGTGTCGATCCTCTCAAGTGGATGGTATTCTCTTACCTTTGCGCAATCGCCGGGTGGCCCTATTAGCGGTACTGGAAGCCTTGAAGCCTAACCCCATTATTTCTAGTCAAACAACTCAATTGCAACGATTTCAATATCTATGGATTGGGATCTGGAGCTTAAGTGGGTTGGCCCAATTGATCTACTTTTTCATTCCGATTTTATTTTTATGGGTAGGGTTGACACCTGTGCCTGCCTTTGATCCAGCCTTTTTTATTTGGTTTTTACCCTACTTAGTGGTGGGACGGTTGGCTTGGTTAGCGGTGTTTAGCACCAGTGGTTTGTGGGAGGCTTGGCAAGCGGAACGACAGACGGGATCTCAATTTTTTCAATCCCTGCAGGCGTTAGTTCAAGCTAGTCGAGGCATGGCACCCTATCCTGAAAAAACGTCTCAGCTATCATTAGGCCCCCAAGCTCTATTAATTCTTTTAACCTTGGTAGCTATTGTCGTCGGTTCATTTCGGCTGACTCAAGGATGGGAAGTCTCTTGGTATGCCTTTGCATTTGGTGTGGCTTGGTCTATCTACAATCTCTTGATCCTGACCGTGAAACCGCCTGGTTATGATTTCTTTACGCCCCCTACAAGCTGAAACTCAGCAGGAATAATAAACAATAGAGATCCCCAGGTTCTCAGGGATCTCAACTTGCCAACTTTAGATTAGTCAGGGGTTGCCCATCCTGAACTCCCAAACTAACGGCTTGACTGTTGGTGCTTAGGGATCAATAGGCTGACGCTGCACATTTCCGGGTTCTACAGCGGGAGTTTCTACGTCAGGTAGGGAGGGTAACGGGGGTAAATCGTTTGAAGGGGCTGAAGGTGTAGATGGTGTGGGCGATAATTCAGCTTCAACTTCATCCAGTAGTTCAGCATACAAGATAGAGTCTTGCTCGATCCCATACCGATCCACTACCCAGCGATGCCGAGGAACAGAGACCGTGATCGGGGGCATTTCTAAAGTTGTAAAGGTAGCGCCTTGGAACAGATAGCCATCAATAATCACACGCTGTAATGACGGCTGCGAGAGAAAAGCCTGTTCAACTTCACCCAAAATAGCAGAAGTTAGACGTTGCCCGGCTGAGTCTAAGGTATCTGAGGGGGTCATATTGACTCGTACCGTGCGCCGATACCCTTCACAACGAAAATCTCCACAAAGCACAACCAACTCGCGGTTAACCCGACGCTGAACTTGAGATCTAACCGTGGTTCCCAGAGCTGACTCAGTGGGTGTATCCAAGCTTTGCGCCTGAGCCTTGAAGGGTAGCCCTAGCAGGAGCGAAACCCCTAAAATTCCACTCAACCATAAAACAGACTTAGGATAATGCATCGCAGGGTTTAAGGGATCGCTCAGCCTAGTCATGGTAGCTTTATTCCACATCAACTAAGGCAACTTTACCCGACATTGCCCAAAGAAGCACTAGGATCTGGGCGGAAATCTATCGACTCCTGACCCATTTGAAAATCTATGATTCAGGTCATGTTGAGCTTATTGAGATCCGCCGAGCTAGATCAGTCGGGAAGGGATACTCCATATAGGTAGCCGTGGCTCTAGCAATAGCCTCCCCATAGTAGCGAGAGACCACTTTTAGGGCCATATCAATGCCTGCAGAGATCCCAGCTGAGGTCAGTACGTTACCCGCTTCCACAACATGCCACTCTCGCTCGACGGTGACTTGAGGAAAGAGGTTTTGCATGAGATCTAGGGCCGCCCAATGGGTGGTGGCTCGTTTGCCATCAAGTAATCCTGATTTTCCGAGTAACAAGGCTCCGGTGCAAACAGAAGTTAAGGTTTCAACAGTAGGGGCCTTCTGATTGATCCAGTTTAATAAAGTTGGATTAGTCATCTCTTGGCGCGTCCCCCATCCCCCAGGAATCACCAGAATATCTAGAGCAGGACAGTTGTCTAGACCATAATCGGGTAAAAACCTTAACCCACCCGTGGCCACCACCGGATCAGGATGCTCGGCAATCAGGCTCACCTGAAAGGGAGACGGCTCCTCCCGACGTCGGGCTTCAGTTAAGCGTGTGACTGAAAACACTTCAAAAGGACCACAAACATCGAGAACTTCCACCTCAGGAAAGATCAAAATTCCAACTAGTTTGGGGGTGATGTGCATGGGTACGATCCTGATGACATACCGAAATAGCCTAACTGGTATTTGGCTGTCCTGGCCATTAGTATTTTAGGGAGGATGGCACACTTCATTATGATTAGGATGATTATGGGATCGCCAAACTATGAGTTGCGAGTGGCTGCTGTAGGTTTATTTGTGCATGAACGTTATGTACTGCTACTTCATCAAGCCCTAGGTATTGAAGCGGATCGGTGGGATTTGCCGGGTGGAGGCGTTGATCCAGGAGAGTTGATCTTAGATGGATTGCGCCGAGAGATTCAAGAAGAAACAGGGATTGCTGAGTTCCAGGTTGAACGGCTCTTGACCGTAGTTGAACAGATGTATCCTAAGTTTAGAGCTGTTGATACGTTGATGCACACCTTTAATGTGGTCTATCTCTGTTCTGGGCCATCTCGCTATCAAGACTTGACTCATTTTGATCCAATTGAAGTGGGGCCTTGGGGAATTCAATGGAAATCAGTTATCGATTTAAATCAAGAGATCTGTTCAAAACGCTGTTGGCAAGCTATGGCCGCGGCTGGTTTAGTTGAGGCTTAGCTATCCTCTAGTTGCCATAAATCTTGAGGGATACCTTCATCCATGATGCGAGCGGGTCGGATAATCAGTAAAACATGTCCCAGTATGGGCCCTTGGGGTTCGGCTTCAAACCAATGGATGGCTAGTTGTTGATCCTGTTCTACTAAGACAAAAGCATCGGGTTGCCAATCTCGGCGAGATCGTTCCACTACCGCCAAAACCGTTTCGGTGTCATCATCCGATAATGAGGTGACACGACTATGGGGAATGCTACGCAGGTCTTGATCACTCAACAGCAGGCCAACTGGATCAACAGCGTTGGCAATGACTGACCACCCTGGCAAGGCAACCCAAGCTGCTTGGCCTGAGAAGGTAATCATCCGAAAGGTCCCTGTTTCTTCAATGAGAGGGACAGCCATGAGATCATGTTTGGTTAGGGGAAGTTGGCCCACTACCGGTACAATACGCGGCAGCTGATCGTCGTCTCGATCCAGTCGATAAATGGGTAATGTGGGGGCGGGCCGTCGACTACCAACAGCAAAGGTGGTGAGCAGGGTTTCAAGGGCTTGGCGAGCGGAAGCACTGTGCACATATTTTAAGCCTTTGGCAATCAGACGAGCTCGCTCTTGCAGATCAGGTGTTTGTTGAGCTGCTTGCCACATTTGATAGGCGACTGCATCACCAGGATGTGACGAAAAGCCCTCCGGTAGGGTATGTAATGGGTGGATTGCTTTGACGGCTCTAGCGATCTCGTGGGCATCATCACTATCTAACGCCTTGTTGACGATCAGCTCAGCGGCGGGAACTCGATCAGGTTGGTTTAAAATTCTAAATTCATATAAAATATCGCTGCCTTTGTGGCCAAAATACTCAAGTACAGCAGGGGAGGCCTTGAGGGAGACCAGGCCTTCGTACACTTGAACACCTACCATGATCTGATTTTGTTGTATCTGTTCAAACCCAGTGGCTTCAAAGATAGCTTGAGGAGATACCCCCGCCTTATGAAGCTGTTGGCAGGCTTTAGCCCAATCGACCCATGCCCCTTCTTTACGACGGAGTGAGAGCAGCAGGGCATCGATATCCAGTGGAGCCGAGGAGTCAGACATAGCGTCTCTAGGAAACAGAATTTTAGAGTACCAAACCGGCTCCTTTAGATCAATGAGAGCATAAAATCAATGAGAGCATAAAATCAATGAGAGCATAAAATCAATGAGAGCATAACGTCTAGTCCTGATTGCTGATACGCTCCAGAAATGAAGGGGTTTCTTCAGGGGTGGGGGTGGGATCTGGGGTGGGCGTTGGTGTAGGGACTACTTCAGCTACAGCCTCAGGTGAGGGATCTGAGGTCACACCGGGATCTGTACTAATATCTGGAGATTCAGGGTCTGTACCGGGAAGGGTGGTATTGGGAATCTGGAGTTCAACAGTGGTGTCTAAGGTTGAAGGGGTTGAGGGTTGGAGTTGGTTAGGATCAATATCAAGATAAGCAGCTACCGGACTCGCCTCTTGCCAACGAGTCCCCACTTCCTCTGCCATTTGAGTGACTTGGATCTGATACAGTTGAGCCACTTCAGCCGCATTTAGATCATTCTCTTCGGTTTCTGAACGGCTAGCTTCCCCGATTACAGCTGCTTGTAGGGTCCCACTATCATCAAATGTCCATAGTTCCAGACGGCTACGGGATTGTAAGCTTAGATCTTCAGGGGATGAGGGTTGACTTAAAACATCGACTCGGGTGATGACAATCGCTTTCAAGCCGAGATAATCAAAAAATTGCTCTACCGCTTCCGGGCGGCGCCGATCCCATTCAAACAGTTCATAGAGAGGATGACCGACTTTACGCAATACGGGTAGTAGTTTGCGGTTATCCAGAGGGACGACACTCTCAGTTTGGGGAATCAGTTGTTGTCGCACTGCTTCGGTAGCCAGTCGTTGACTTAACAGTTTGGTGTGATCTAAGCTCCCGACCCCTAAAACCCCTAAGCGAGTCTGAGGTTGCTTAACTAATGGCGTTTTTAATACAATGTCAACCGGTGTTGTAAAGCCTTCTAGAATCCAGATCTCGGTTTCAAGTGTCTCATAATCCGGGTGCCAGACGGTTAAAGGCCACCGCCCGAGACGAGTGGTGTTCAATTCAAACCCCCCTTGCTCATCAGTCTCAATCAAAAAGGGTTGTTCAACTTCAGGAGTTGACTCAGCTTGGGGTGATACCGTGACAAATTCGCCAGCTTGGGGCGATACGGTGACAAATTCACCAGCTTGGTGTTGTTCTGGAGGGGCAGAGATCTCATCAGCTACGGTTTCAGCCTCTTGCCCCAAGCGGATCTGAGCCCCGGCAATGGGTTGTCCTAGTTCGTTGAAAACTTGACCAATGAGTCGGCCAATCGTTTCATCTGCTGGCGATTGAGCTGGGGTATCGGATTCGGCAGGCGGGTTGAGATCGGGGACATCAGGTGAAGTTACAGGGAATTGAGGTAGGACCTCTAGATCAGCGGGAGGGGCAAAGACTGGATCAACAGGTTGAAAAGCTGAGTTAGGTTCAGTAACAGGGGCCACCGAGGGCGGATCTGAAGGGGCTTGGGGTTGAGCAAATTCAAACTCTCGAGGACTTTCTTCTTGGCTACCCGTATCCACCGTAGTGACTGGCATGGGCGGCTCTGCAGCTGGAAACAAGGGATCAGAGGGGACTGCATGACTGGCTCCTCCCCACAGACCCACGCCTAACACAACCGCTGAAGCAAAGATGGGAACAGGGATGGGGCAGGAGGTGAACGGGAGGTGATGGGGCGGTTGAACGGGATAGGTCATGAGCCGGCCTCGCTAGCTTCAGTAGGTTCCAGTAAATCGATGGTGGATTCTGTCGGTTCTGTCGATTCAATAGTGGATTCTGTCGGTTCTGTCGATTCAATAGTGGATTCCGTTCCAGGCGTTTCATCCACTGGATCAGCAGCCATTACAAACGGATTGGCGTTGCGCCATTGATCCATAAATACAGGCACCATATTTCGGGCTTGTAAGCGAAACAACCCGGCGGCGGCATCTTCAAACATCGGGTTTCCCCCCACATCATCCCGGCCATAAGCCTCAAAATAAGTGGCCTGATCACCCGGACGATCTTCATAGAGATCCACCACCACCACTAAGCCCCGACTTCTAAGTTGGTTAGGGGTAAAGTTAGGGATCTGAACCGGAACGACCGGAGCTAAAAACCGAATGGCCGTGTTGAGTAAGGTGCTACCCTGGCGGTTATACTCTTTTGAAATCTGGATCTGAGTGAGTAAGATGTATCGCAAGCCCAGGGTGTTGCCAATCAGTTGTAGCTTTCTTAAATCGTCGGTGTATCGCTCATCTCGATCTAAAAGTGTTAAGTCATCGGTCAAGGGGACTAACGCTTGAAACTCTTCTGCCGGACCTAAGGGACCTTTAAGCAGTGAGATCTGGCGTTCAGGTAATAGTTCAGTTAAAGCAGGTTCCAAATACTGCGCTAATACATCAGAAAAGGCAGGTGCATCTGGGATCAAGCCAATACCCTCTGATTCATCATCTGGGACGCCAGGGGGCAGCGTAATATCTTGGGTGGCCACAAAACCCGCTCGTACTTGGACCTGAGCCGACGTGGGTGGATAGTTGGGCACTTGTACATCCAATAGATGGATCCCTTCGGGTAAGGCTTCTAATAAAAACCGGCCTTCTTCATTGATCTCAGCCTCCATGCCAGCAAAGGTGGGTGTTGATGCGATCCGGACCTGGCCGCCCGCCACTGCCAAACCCGCAATATCTAAAACTTGCCCTGAAATGGCTCCAGATAAAGGAGTTTCAGGAGTCGTAGCCGTTACCACTTCTAGAGGTGCCAGACCCAAGCTCAACTGATTGAGTTGGGGAATCCCAGCTTCCACCACCAGCACTTCTAAGCGGTTAGGAACCGGTAGGGTGAAGATCCCGGTGGGTTGTGATCCAATTTTAAAGGTGTCCTCAAGTTGAGAAGTTTCCAGGTTGACAACTTGTAAGCGATCACTATCTCGAGAGGTAACATAGGCAAAGTCGCCTCCTGGTGAAATATCTAATCGAGTGGGACGCCATTCTAGACCAATGAGTTTTAACGTTTGACCATTACTATTCAGGTCAATCATGGAAAGATCCTGACTGCCGGAATTCAGCACAAGCAATCGTTGCCGCTCTAGGTCCAACACCATGTCTTCAGGCGTATTACCAGCCCGCCAGCGCGAGAGTAACTCACCATTATTGGGATTAATGACAGCCAGGCTCAAGGGATCATCACCGGCGAGAGACACCAACAAATGGTTACGATCGGGATCATACTCTAGAGCTAGCGGTGGACTGGGCATCGGTAAATTTCGGGCTTCCGGTTGATCCAAATCAATCACAGCCACACTTTGAGACGAGGGAATACTGGCAAAAACTCGCCGATTGAGGGTATCGACAGCCAGATCCAATGCCCCTCCTGGTAAGCCATAGCCCTGTAGAAAGTCTCCAGTCCTTAGATCAATGGTTACCAATCCCGGAGCATTAGGGCCTGAAGCGTAAACCAGAGCCTGATCAGGATCAATTTTGACAACACTAGGCTCAAATCCAACGGCCACCTGCCACAAGGTCTGGCCAGACTCTAGCTCTATTAGTTTAACGGTCTGCTCTTCCAGTAAGCCTATCGCTACCCAGGTTTGGGCTTGATCTGAGGTTGGCAGGGAGGGTTGAATAGGAGCGTCTAGAAGCTGGGGATCAGGCTGTTGGGGATCAGGCTGTTGGGGATCAGATTGAAGCGTTTGCCCAGTATCAATGAAGACGTCAATTCGATCAGCACTACTGGTTAAGGAGCGAGTGGCCAAGGAGGTGAGTTCATCTGACTGACTCTCAGACAATAAGTCGATGGGAACGAGTCCCAATTGAAATAGAGGTAAAGGGGGTAAAGGGCGTTCTGGGATCCCAAAACTAGAGTCAGCTAGTGGAGCGAGTGGAATTTTGACTTCAAAAGGTAAGCTTGCAGGATTAAAGCCAGCTGCTGGGGGCACTCCGACCTGGATAGAACCAGTTGCAGCACCTTGAGTCTGGGGATCAGATGAAGACTCTGAACTCACAGGGACTACGGGATCGGGTGTAGGTTGGGCCTGGGTGATAGACCCGGTTAAACAACTAGCAACGCAAACAGTGGTGAGGAATCGGCAAGGGATTCTCATGGAATCTCTACCCGGTGAGGTGGATGTAAAAGAGCCAGCCCTAGGATAACGGATTTGATCCCAAGATGGCTTTACTATTGACCTTACTTTTTACAGCAGATCAGAGTTAGATACACTTGGGTTAAACGAAGATGTTGACGCTGATATTGTTCCTGATCTGTGATTGCGGGAACGTAGCTACTAGGAGCTGACTACTTACTCATCTTCAGCAAACACAAAGCGATAGAGTTCATCTAGCGTGGGTTCAGGGCTGGTGAGCGCAAATTCAACGGCATCATCGATCTGAGCTTGAATCTCAGTTTGAATAGCTTGAAATTCAGCTTCAGTCATCAAACCATAGTTCAAGGCATAACTTTCAAGCTGGGTGATGGGATCCCGTTGCCGCCAAGCTTCTTTTTCCTCAGGATTACGGAGTTCATCGGGATCAGCTAGAGAATGGCCACGGAAGCGGTAAGTCATACATTCAATCAGTGTTGGGCCCTGACCAGCACGAGCTCGAGCAACGGCCTCTTGAGCTATTTTCCAAACCTGAATGACATCCATGCCATCCACCTGATACCCAGGCATGCCAAAGGCCGACGCTTTTTGATAGATCTCAACTTTTGAGGTAGCGCGCTCATGAGCCATGCCAATAGCCCATAGGTTGTTTTCAACAACATAGAGAATCGGCAAATTCCAAAGGCTAGCCATATTGAGGCATTCAAAAAACTGACCATTATTACACGCCCCATCTCCAAAAAAGCAAGCGGTCACTTGGTCGGTACCTCGATACTTAGCGGCAAAAGCGGCACCCGTGGCCACCGGGATTCCCTCAGCCACAAAGGCAAAGCCCCCCAAAAAATTATGGTCAGATGAGAAGAGGTGCATCGATCCGCCTCGACCTTTACTGCAGCCTGTGGCCTTACCAAAGAGTTCAGCCATAACACCGCGAGGGGGAACTCCAGAACTCAAGGCATGGACATGATCTCGATAGGTACTGCAAACATAGTCTGTTGAGCGTAATGATTTAATGACCCCAGAGGAAACCGCTTCTTGCCCGTTATACAGATGCACAAACCCAAACATCTTACCGCGGTAGTACATCTCAGCACATTTATCTTCAAACAACCGACCCAATGTCATATCGGTATATAGAGTTAGGGCCTGATCCCGAGTAATGACAGGATTAGATCCAATGTCTTGGGGTAGGGGCTGGGTGGTAAGCGTATCCTGAGCCATACTGCGTCCTCAAGCTGGAGATGTTAGATAGTTTAGTACAATTAGTAACTCTTCACATTACCATACGAGACTCGTAGGAATCTAGTCTGCTAGATCGAGTATAGAGCCAGTTCAGACTTAGTATTGGCTTT
>CAYSWV010000059.1:0-12868 GCA_964434865.1 uncultured bacterium | reverse complement strand
GTTTTGATTTGAGTTGATTTCATCAGATCACCTATTGGCTGAGTGCTGTAGTGTATCTGTATGGATAGGTTTTACCCAACAGGTTCTGAGGGTACTCTGAGGAGCTAATTCTGTTTATTCATCTCTTCAATTAACCATGGGTCAACAGGCTGACCATCTTTGCGGGTGAGTTCAATTCGAATGATCATAGCTGCTTCAGAACCCACAGGGGCCATTTCTTCAACAAAAGAGATCTGATAATCATGAGGACTTTTTTGGTGTTGTTGCAGCCAATCTTCAACTTTAGACTGAGCAAAAAAAGATTGGCCTTGTTCAAACATGCGCGTGATCTGCATAGATAGGGAGTAAGGATTGAGTCGTGCCATGGCTACCTCAGAGTTACTTCTATGATCTCAACAACCTAATCAATGCTAGGCCTGAGTTACCGATTCTTTATCTACATCAGGTGGGGTGGGGCTAGGATCAGCGGTTGCAGTAGCGGTCTCAGTCACTTCAGAGGGTTCAGCGTCTTGAGCTACTTCAGGGGAGGTTTCAGAGGGGGCGGCTGTGGCTTCAATCGTTTCAGTCTCTGGGGCTTCAGTGGTATCTGGATAGCCCTCGGCTACAGCTTCAGTTAGAGGTTTACCTTTCTGCAGCTTGGCTTTGGCTGGCTCTGATTCTAGAGCTTCCGATTCTCGCTTTAGGGCAGCTTCAAATTCTTTGGAGGCCTCCTGAACACCTTTCACCGCCTTCGCCAATTGACGGCTGATCTCAGGTAGCTTTTTAGGACCAAAGATAAGTAAGGCGACCACAAAAATGATGATCATCTCCGGTAAGCCAACACCAAAAAAGTTCATAAGCTATTTACCCTTGTTTCTACACCTGACTAGCTTAACGTGTCTCTCCAGCACTATTACCTTTGACCCAGATCCTGTTGGAGATTGTTACGTAATGAGATACCTTAGTCCACAACTTGGATCTCGCCGGTGCGGATTTTTTCGGCAATCGCCTCTAACAATTGTTGTTCTTCATGTGAGACCTGATTATCCGCTAGGATAGCGTGCATGATCTCTTGTTGCTCAGCCCGAGTCAATTGTTGATCAGCTAAGGCTTGATCGACTAAGGCTTTAATGTCCTCGAAGTCAGGTGCTGACATCATGGCAGTCGTCCCCAAGTAAGTACAGCTCAAATACTTAATTTCTAAGGATGACCCACCCTGAGGCCTGAGATCAACTTATCCAAGCTCCCCTGACCCTCACGAGTAGCCTTATGACCATTACTGGGACCTTACCGCTATCTGTTTTAGATCAACTTCCGGCTCGGACTGCTCAAGTGCATCGCCAGACCGGAGAAACAACTGTTATGGTTCAGATTAATCTTGATGGTGGTGGACAACACTCAATCGCTACAGGTATCCCTTTTTTAGATCACATGTTAGTCCAACTCTCATCCCATGGCCTCCTAGATCTCGATATTCGAGCCACCGGGGATCTGGAGATTGATGATCACCACACTAATGAAGATGTCGGAATTACCCTAGGCCAAGCTATTACCCAAGCTGTAGGTGATCGTCGTGGTATTTATCGTTTTGGCCATTTTTGGGCGCCTCTAGATGAAGCGTTAGTCCAGGTGGTCTTAGATTTTTCGGGGCGGCCCTACTTAAATTATGGGTTAGACATTCCAACAGAGCGGATCGGGACTTACGACACCCAATTAGTCCGCGAATTTTATCAAGCTGTCGTCAACCATGCTCACCTGACTGTCCATCTGCGGCAGCTGAGTGGGATCAATTCCCATCATATTGTTGAGGCTAGCTTTAAAGCCTTTGCCCGAGCTTTACGAATGGCATTGGAATGGGATCCACGTCGTTTACATCAGATTCCCAGCTCGAAAGGTGTCTTGTAGAGTTGAATTAATTGAGTTTAATCGAAGGTGGAATGACGCGTTCATTGGTTGCTCCATCAGTTACAAACCGGTAGTAGTAATGGCTATCTTCAAAGTCTTGCTCACCTAGCACGTGGACAAAGAACCCTTGCTTCAGGCATTGTCGACCTAACTGCACAGCATCTTCTCGAGTGATCTGGAGCCGTTCTGCTAACCAGGTCACAGCTTCAGATCCAACAAATGATTTTTCAAAGTTACGGAGGCCCCAGCGATGGGTTCCAATCAGTCCTCCATAGGTACGCATTTCAACACATAAATCCGCCAAGGCCTGTTCTAAGGGTCGAGTAGCTAACTCAGGATCGTGAATGCCAAAGCGACAGCCCTCTGGCTCAACCAGGACAACTCGCAATTCTGAGGTCTCAGCTGTTACATCGAGCCACTCTCGGCTGAGGCGGATCGCTTCTTCTAGGGGAATCCGAACACAAGTCTGAAAATAAAAAGCCCAGCGTTTAAACCGAAAACCCAACATAGCTGCTGATCCAGGCCGTTCGATACTACAGTGTTCAATATCTTGAGGCGATAAGAGTAACATAACACGATCCTTCAAAGTCGGGACTGAGGCGAGAGACTACCTAGTGTTCAGCTTAGCGTGTTCGGCTTAGCAAGGTAAGCCCAAGAAGTCTGTTAAGGTTGCGGCTGGAATCGGGTCTCTGCCCACTGGATGACTGAGAGTACAACGAAATGAGTTGGCTTGAGGATCTGAGTCCTCTAAAATGGGGTGCTAAAGCACGTTTATGCATCGAAATCTCTGTTGTAGGTTTAGCTCATGAAAATTCATCTTTCGGATTCACCTATTGGCACATGGAAAGGGGATTGTGCGGTGGTGTTTAGTTGGGCCAGCTCTAATGGTGAGCAATCTTACATGCTTCCCCAAGATCTAGCCCAGCTTGATCAGCAGGCTTGGGGTGGGGCGCTGACCGAAGTTGTCCAAGAACAGGATTTTGCGGGCAAACCCAATACAGCTGTTGCAACTCGTCTGGGTACCGATATTCGTAAGATTGTGTTAGTAGGTCTGGGTGGAGCTGAACAGATTACGGTCGAAGCTATGCGACGTTCACTAGCGGTGGGCCTACGGTATGCTAATAACTTCAAAGCAAAGCATGTGGCAGCTGTGATTCCAGCGTTAACTCTGGATCTCAACGGCGTGATTCAAGCCTTGACTGAAGCAGCCCTGCTGGTTTCACATCAAGATCGACGGTTTAAATCTGCTGCTAAATTAGCGGAATCGAATACTGAGTTTGCGATAGAAACCCTGACCCTACTCCTACCCACTTCCCCTGCGGCAGACTCTGAAGCTGCATTAGCCCGAGGTCAGGCGGTAGCTGCAGGGACTATTTTGGCTCGTGAATTAGTATCAGCTCCGGCTAATGTGGTGACGCCTATAGCTCTAGCTGAGACTGGACGTCGCCTAGCTCAAGATCACGGTTTCACAGTGGCCGTTTTGGGTCAGGAAGACTGTGAGCAATTAGGGATGGGAGCCTTTCTGGGTGTGGCCAAAGCCTCTGATCTACCGCCCCAATTTATTCACTTAACCTATCGACCCAGTTCGGCGCCTGTGGCCAAAGTTGCTCTGGTGGGCAAAGGTCTGACCTTTGATTCAGGTGGATTAAATATTAAAACCGATTCCCGCAGTATTGCCATGATGAAGACAGATATGGGAGGAGCTGCAGCTGTACTAGGAGCAGCCAGGGCTATTGGCGAGATCAAACCCCAGGTTGAAGTTCATATTATTGTAGCTGCAACTGAAAATATGATCAGTGGGCGGGCGTTGCATCCTGGAGATATTTTAACGGCATCTAATCAGAAAACCATTGAAATTAACAATACGGATGCTGAGGGGCGGTTGACCCTGGCCGATGCTCTGGTGTATGCCGAAAAATTGGGTGTTGATGCCATTGTTGATTTGGCTACCCTGACAGGCGCTTGTGTTGTGGCCCTCGGTGACGATATTGCAGGTCTGTTTACACCTGATGAAACCTTAGCTCAGCAACTTACGGCAGCTTCTCAGCGTGCTGGTGAAAAGATCTGGCAACTGCCGATGGAAGACAGTTACTTTGAGGGTTTAAACTCTGGTGTGGCTGATATGAAAAATACGGGACCTCGTCCTGGTGGATCAATTACAGCCGCTTTGTTTCTCAAGCAGTTTGTGGACCGGACACCTTGGGCTCATTTAGATGTAGCTGGACCCGTTTGGACAGACAAGGACTTTGCTTACTTTAATAAGGGAGCCACCGGCTATGGTGTTCGTACCTTAGTTCAATGGGTTTTAGATCGGGAGACTGACAAGGCCTAACGGAAACAATCTAAAAGCAGATCAGAGTTCAATCTGCTCTGTTTGATCTTTGGTTAATCAGACTGACACCATGGAGCCGTGCAAGCCTGTGAACAACTGATTAACCCTTGGTCAGCTCCAAGTCTAGACCTACTTCAAAACCCATGAGAAGACTTAGATCCCATTAGGGTTTTGAGGTAGCTTCACAAGGTGGATCGCATTGGAATTTGAGCCGGGTCCCGATTAAGGCTGGCCTGTAAATCTTGAACTGAGATAGGACTAGCTGGCTGAAAATCCTGGGTGGTATTAACAGCCTGTAACATTGAACTAATAGAAGCCCAACTGATACAGATTAAAACACAGGTGATACCAATGATTTGTAAGATCAGGGACGTTCTCGACTTAGTAGATAAGGTCAAATGTGTCATGGCCAGGTTTCCATAGACGAGCTTGAGGACTTCTGGGTAAGCGCTTAGTTTAGGTGAGCTACTTGCATTGATCTTTTAAGATCTAGAGACTTCAACCTAGGTCAGCCTTACAGAGGCCTTGAATTCATAACACCATAGCTCAAATTTCGGGTTTTGTATCACTGGGTACTTTAGTGGATCGGACTTGCTGCCAGCTAATCTCTCTAGCCCTTGCCAAAGTAAGGTTTAGCCAGATTGGAAGAAGATCTAAAGATTAGAACCAGATTTAAACATCGTAATACTATGATTTGTATCGTTACAAGAAGTCTTAGTTTTTGTGCATGACTGTTAAGCAAGTGTTAGTAACCGGAGCCACAGGTCGGACTGGATCCCTAGTGTTGCAAAAGTGTCGCCAGCTGGCAGGCTATCGAGGGAGGGGTTTAGCTCGCAGCCGCTCCAAAGTTGAAGCCCTATTCCCATCTGTTGCAGACTTTTACTTTGGAGATGTCACGGATCTCTCTACGCTCCATCCAGCGATGCTAGGTTGTAGAGCGCTTGTGATCGTAACCAGCTCAGTGCCAAAGCGTAAATCAACCTCTGGAGATCAGCCAGAATTTGAATTTGAACCGGGTGGATCGCCCGAAGCTGTAGACTATTACGGGCACTGCCATCAGATTGATGCAGCTCAGGCCGCTGGAATTGAACATGTCGTCCTGGTGGGATCGATGGGAGGAACCCAAGCTAATCATCCGCTTAACCGTCTAGGTCAGGTGTTGATTTGGAAGCGACGGGCCGAGCAGTATCTGATTGAGTCGGGGTTGATCTATACCATTATCCGAGCTGGTGGGTTACAAGATCAGCCAGGGGGTCGGCGTGAATTGGTGGTGGGCAAAAACGATACGCTACTCAATGCGGGTATGTCCCCTACCATTCCTAGAGCTGATGTGGCTGAGCTAGCCGTGCAAGCTTTACAACATCCTGAAGCTTGTAATAAGGCATTTGATGTGATTGCGAAACCAGAAGCCGATCCACCTGGTGTGATCACTCAAGATTTCATGGCCCTATTTCAACAAACTAGACCAGGTCTTTGACAGATGTTTAAGCGTTACCTTGAGGTGCACCCCTGTGAAATATCTCCGGTTTCTTGATCCCCAAACCCAACAGAGTCACTATGGCTGGTGTTCTGATAGCACCCCTGATCAGATTACTCTACTTTCACAGGCTCCTTGGGCACCCGGCTCTCAGGTATTGACTCCAACTTGGCCTCTGGATCAGGTTCAACTGCAGCATCCTTGTGAACCCAGTAAAATTGTTTGTGTGGGGAAGAACTATCAAGATCACATTGCTGAAATGAAAGGCGTCACAGGAGATGGATCAATCCCTCGAGAGCCTCTCTTATTTTTTAAGCCACCGTCTGCCTTGGCCCCACCGGACAGCACTATTGTGTATCCGCCGCAATCTCAGCAAGTGGACTATGAAGGTGAATTAGCTGTAGTAATGGGTCGGCAGGCCAAACAACTGGCTCCTCACTCCGTTCCAGATTTTATTTTTGGCTACACCATTGCCAACGATGTCACGGCTCGTGATTTGCAAAAGCAGGATTCTCAATGGGTCCGAGCTAAAGGGTTTGATACGTTCTGTCCCTTAGGTCCCTGGATTGTGCCGACGTTGTCAGATCGAGCTCTGTTAGAGACTCAGCTCAATGGCCAGACGGTGCAGTCGGCACCCCTTAACCAGATGATCTTTGGCATCAATACGTTGATTGCTTACATTAGCCAGATCTTGACTCTATTACCGGGAGATGTAATCCTGACCGGAACGCCTCGCGGTGTTGGACCGGTGCAACCTGGAGATACCATTAGCATTAGCATTGAGGGGATAGGCACCCTGACTAATGGAGTTGTTAGCTCTGATCTACCGCTAGATTCCTACTATCAACCCGTTGATTGCCAAAATCTTGAGTAACAACCTCACCGGCTGCCAGATCGATCACAATCCCTGCTTGGGTCCGTAATAGGGAATGGCTTCGGTGCCGACTTTTCCATTCCCAAGGATCTAAGTTAGGATCTGAATGTTGAGTCAAGCTGGGCTGAGTGGCCGTGGGAAAAGTTTCGATCCAGCCAGGTTGAACCACTTGATTCACCGTGTAGATTCCAGGGACTAGATCAAGAAATCGATAGCGGCCCACGGCATCTGTGAGGGTTGTCGGCTCACCCGGATCTAACTGCCCATTGGTATTGGTATCAAGGTAGACGGTCCACTCAGCCAGGCCGGACTCTCCCGCAGCCGTTTGACCGGTGCCATTACTGTCATTCCAAATCCATCCGGTGATCGTGCCTACTGTGGGTTGAATCGACTGCAAGCCTAAGCCATATCGCCCTTGTTCTTGCAGGCCAAAACTGGTGACACGGGCTAAGTACGTTGTGTCTGGATCAGGGGAAAAGACCACTTGAGCATTCACACTCTGACTGTCCGGATTATCATCATTGGCTACGACAACAGAGCCAGTGGCGGCATCAATAACTTGCAAGATCGGATCAAACTCAAAACTGTCCAAGTTGAGTAGCAGTTGGTGCTCACCGGGTACATCGATCAATTGAATGTCATCTCGAAATGATCCAGGTCGAGTCGGGTTCTCAGTTTCAGTGCCAGACAATTGACCCTGAACCAATTCTGGAATCCGGCAGGGAATAGTAGCACTGGGCACCACACTCAGATCATTAAGGCTCACGACACCTGGAGTATTGAGCAATTCATTAATGCGATTGACGATAGCCACCGGATCAGAGCTACCCACCTGGATTCGGGCCAAAACAGCGGCCACATCGAAGATCGAAACGGTCTGACTTAAGGTGACATAGATGGGACATTGGGCCGTTGGAATGGGATCTAAGGTTGATGGATCTATTAGGTTAGGTGCAGCATCTAGCAGTTCACTAGCTCGTTGGGCAATCACCTCAGCTGTCTGGGATTGAGATTGTAGAGTAGCTAACACTAAAGCCACATCGGAGATGGTGACAAACTCTGGATCTTGCCGAAAAATCAGGGCTGTGGCGCTTGCATCAAGAGTCGGAACTAAACTCACAACCGATACTTCAGTGTCATTAGGTAAGTCTAAGGCTAATGTTTGAATCGATTGAAAGTAATGGAAGGCTGCAGGGATAGAGCTGCCATAAGAGGTAAACCCAGGACGAAAAGTCTGAGATAGGCGAGTCAGTTCTGCCCCCTCGATCTGAAACCTAGAGGGCAGAGTGGGTGTTGTTTCAATATCGATGCGGAAATGACCGGCATAACCTGAGAAGGGTGAGGAGAGCCAGACGCTACCTTGATGGACTAAGCCACTGGTTGTCTCTAAATTGGAGCCAGGATTAACTGAACTAAGATGGGGCAAGGGAACCAGACTCCCTTCTGAGATTCCGGTCTGACAGCTAGCTAAACTCATGCCTACGATCACAGCACTTATCCATAGTCTGGGCCTACTCACCCGATGTATGGCCACCATGTGGTCACTCCCAAGCAAAACCGTGAGTACTATAGCAGGACCCCTGATCACTTGAGCATTAAGAGTTAAACAAGAATCATTTCAACTTCGTTAAAACCCAACCCAATCTACTCCGAGACCGGGTTGAGCTGAGGGGAGTAATCGACCCTGATCCAAATAAGCACCTTTAAAGGGATCCTGTTGAAGATTTAAATGACTATCTAGATCCAAGTAATCCACTAACGGTCCCAATTGAGCTGCTGCCGAGTTAGCCAACGTGGTATGGCCATAACAACCCACCATGATTTGCAGATGATACCCTCGCGCCATATGGATCATTTTAAGAGCTTCGGTCAAACCGCCTGATTTCATCAACTTGATATTGATCCCATCTATGGTGCTGGCCAATACACTGAGATCCTGGCTATCAAAGCAGCTCTCATCAACAAAAATGGGAAGCGGGGAGTGTGCCTTTAAAATCGGTAATTCAGCATCACAACTAGGATTCAAGGGTTGTTCCACATACTGGACTCCATGCTCAGCAAGCCACTCAGTCATGATCAGAGCCTCTTGTAAGGACCACCCCCCATTTGCATCTACAGTGAGTAAGGCGTCAGTAGGCAAACAGGATTGCACCGCTACTAACATAGCTTGATCGGCCCCGATCCCTTGAGGCGAGCCTAACTTAACTTTGAAAGCCCGCAGATCGGCGAGATCCAGCCAGGCTAAAGTGCGTTGTTGAGCCGCGTCAGGGCTGCTGATACCAATGGTGACTGAAGTAAGAGGACACTGATGTCGATCCAAGCCCCACAATGTCCAGATCGGTTGTTGCAAGGCTTTCCCCATCCAGTCGTATAGGGCCATATCAATAGCAGCTTTGACGGCTGAAGGCACAGAGTTGGACTGGAGGATCCACTCAAGGGTTTGACGTTGCCAGGGACTGTAAGGTTCTAGACGAGGGGTAATGGCTTGAAGCGTAGTTTGAATCTGATCAAGGGTTTGGGGGGGACCTCCTGCTGAAAACGGACCCGCTTCACCCCAACCTTCAACACCCTCCTGCTCGATTTGGATCCAAAGGCAGCGAGACTCTGAGACAGTGCCACGACTAATTGTTAAAGGCACTCGTTTGGGGATTACTAAAATTTCAAATTGAAGTTTCATCGCTTTAGATCAAATCTACAGCTCGGATGAATCTAGTCAACTGTGTAAAACGGAGAGAGTGGGATTCGAACCCACGGTGAGTTGCCCCACACAGCATTTCCAGTGCTGCGCCTTCGACCACTCGGCCATCTCTCCAATTGAGCTTTGCTATCTTAGCAGATCCGTTTCCCCTGTGTAAGATCTGATGCTGAGTTTAGTAGCTGCCTCACCTCACCAAGGTGCCAATGGATTCTCCGCTAACAGCTCGGTAAATGTTTCCACTGGTGGCCAGGTCAAAAACAATAATAGGAATGGCATTTTCTTTGCAGAGGGCAATGGCGGTCGTGTCCATAACTCGCAGATCCTGAGTCAAGACATCCTGGTAGCTCAAGTTAGTGTATCGCTTGGCATTGGGATTTACCTTAGGATCGGTGTCATAAATGCCATCAACTTTAGTAGCCTTAAAGATCACCTCAGCATCAATTTCAGCCGCCCGGAGTGCAGCCGTGGTATCGGTGGTGAAAAAAGGATTACCGGAGCCAGCCCCAAAGATCACTACTCGCTCTTTTTCTAGATGTCGCATGGCTCGCCGTCGAATATAGGGTTCGGCCACCTCTTGCATCGCAATCGCTGTCAGTACCCGTGTTGGGATCTCAATTCGTTCTAAAGCATCTTGTAGGGTCAAGGCGTTCATGACAGTGGCCAGCATGCCTACATAATCAGCAGAAGCTCGATCCATTCCTCGGGCTGTTGCTTCTTTGAGACCTCGGAAAATATTGCCACCTCCCACAACGATGGCAACCTGGACACCAGCCTGGACAACACTGGCTACTTCATGAGCAATTGATTCAAGCACATCAGCACTAATTCCGTAGAGCTGCTCTCCCATTAAGGCTTCACCACTGAGCTTAAGTAAAATGCGTTTGTACTTCATGCGCTGGATCTCCGGATCTGGTGTCCCCACAGAACAGTCACCCTGGACTACAATACCAGGTCTGGGACTTAAGCTAAGAATCGATCTCGGCTTTAATCATTACCTTATGCCCTTAAGCATGAACTCTCGGGATCAGAGTAGCCCTGGGGAATCAGAGTGGACTATGGTGAGGGAGATCGGGCGCTAGGGGTCTGATCACGGTGAAATGATCCATTCTAGAATGATTCAATTAGGGAGATAGGCCCACATGTCTAATACCATCCATGCCTATGCTGTTCATGAACCAAAAGGCTTATTAAAACCGTTTGAATTTGATGCTGGACCCCTTCAAGCTGAGGAGGTTGAAATCAAGGTTGAGTATTGCGGCATCTGCCATAGTGATCTGAGTATGGCTAACAATGAATGGGGGATGAGCCAGTATCCTGTGGTGCCAGGCCATGAAGTTGTGGGCACGATTGCAGCGGTAGGAGAGCGTGTCAACACTCTACAGGTGGGCCAACAAGTAGGTCTAGGCTGGTTCTCTCGCTCCTGTATGACGTGTGAATGGTGCATGTCAGGCCATCACAATTTATGTTTGACAGCTGAAGGAACGATCGTAGGGCGATATGGTGGTTTTGCCGATAAAGTCCGAGCTCATCACAGCTGGGTGATTCCACTCCCTGCTAATCTCAATCCAGCCACTGTTGGACCTTTATTTTGTGGGGGCATTACTGTTTTTAATCCTATTGTTCAATTTGATGTCAAACCTACCGATCATGTTGGGGTGATTGGAATTGGTGGGTTAGGTCATATGGCTTTACGGTTTCTCCAGGCGTGGGGATGTGATGTGACGGCTTTTTCCTCTAGTCCAGATAAAGAAGCTGAAGCCAGAGAGTTAGGGGCCAACCATTTTGTCAATTCCAGAGATCCTGAAGCCCTGAAAGCTGTGGCTAATTCCTATGATTTGATCCTGTCAACTGTTAATGTTGCCTTGGATTGGGATGCTTATGTTGCTGCTTTAAGGCCCAAGGGACGACTCCACTTAGTCGGTGCTGTTCTACAACCAGTTTCAACTCAGCTATTTCCTCTGTTACTGGGTCAAAAATCAGTCTCAGCTAGCCCTCTAGGTAGCCCAACTACCATCAGCCATATGCTTGATTTTGCTAGCCGTCATCAGATTGAACCTGTGATCGAGACGTTCAGGTTTGATCAGATTAACGAAGCCATGGATAAACTAGAACATGGAAAACCCCGTTACAGAATTGTTTTAAAACATTAATCTTGAGCCAACTTGGCGGTGGGGCGGGTCATGTGAGTTTAATAGCAGTCAAACATGCTCAGCCCTTCCAAAAGCTAGTAGAAGTGGCTTAAAGGGTAGAGGTTCAGCTTTCTGGCTTAAAATCGGGTGCTAAGTGCACACTTCGAGTGATGACCACGCCACTTTCAATGTATTGAAAATCAAGGGTGATATCATAAATCGTTTTGCCCTCAGGTAAGGCAGCTGTATCCCCTTCTGTAGTTTGACAATTAATCTGCTCAAAGCCCTGGTTAACACAAATCCGGATCATGATGGCTGGGTGATCATGCCAGGTTCTTAAGCCAATGAAGTTAGCAACACTGGTGGTATGAAAGACGGTGACATTCTGCTGATCAACCGTGATAACCACCCACTCTTGTCGGCTAGTATCAATCGAAATCGGAATCGGTAAAGGTATTGACAACCCTGATCCTCCACCCGAAGCTACTTGGAGTTTATAGACTTCTTTAGCATGAGTAGCTTCGGTCCAGCCGACCATAAGCCATAGCATTAGGGCTAACGTCCAGGCACGCATTGATAATCTCATACCTTGTCTCAAATCAAGACTTAACAGAAGTATTAATTAGTTATTAAAACCTTGTTTGACCTGAAGCGGATCCTAAGTGACGCAAACTCCATTACGGTTGAGATGGATCCTCTTTAGCCACTTCGCACCTTTATGTTAGTCTTCCCCAAACAGTTTTTTGTGACAGGAACGGATACCAATGTTGGTAAAACCGTAGTGTCGGCCATGTTGACGATTGGGTTAGGGGCAGCTTACTGGAAGCCCATTCAATCAGGATTAGATCCAATCACAGATACTGAGTTTGTGCGTGAGGTTACACAACTTGATGCTGAGCACTTTGTCCCCGAACGATTTAAACTGACTCAGCCCTTATCCCCTCACGCCGCGGCGGCCCACGATGGTGTTGCGATTTCTCTGAGTGATTTCAATCTTCCTCCCGTTAGTCAGCCTTACCTGGTGGTGGAAGGGGCGGGGGGACTATTGGTGCCCTTAAATCCGCATGATCTGATCGTAGATCTCATTAAGCACTTGCAATTGCCGGTTTGTCTAGTCACTCGTAGCTCGTTAGGGACGATCAACCATACCCTACTGTCACTGATGGCTTTACGTCAGGCACAAATTCCAATCTTGGGTGTCGTGATCAATGGTCCCCGCAATCCTTCTAATCGAGCAGCTATTGAGTATTATGGTCAAGTCAAGATCTTAGGCGAGCTAGAGATTTTAGATCCCGTCCACTCAACTACATTAAGGGCAGCTTTTAATCAACTAGTTTCAAATTCAAGTTAAAGGCTCGATAGTATTTTGTGACCATAGTGTTCTTTTAACCTAGCATCAACAGTTCTGGTCGTAGGAGCTTGACATCCTCCCCCCGCTAAAGCAGGGGGATTCCTAAACCTCACGATTTAGGTT
>CAYSWV010000058.1:0-28930 GCA_964434865.1 uncultured bacterium | reverse complement strand
CTTAGTGCTGGCAGACTGGGAATCTCCGCGCCTTTAGGCCGGAGAGGATGTCAATGCTATGGCATTAAGATAGAAAACGACTTTGAAGGGATCCAATCTTGAACACATGCTCTGGACGTTTCAGCAAGATCTCGTTGATCAAGTTCATTATCACATAGCCGAAGGCTACCAACGACTGCTACTCTACGCACCTACGGGATCAGGTAAGACGGTGATGGCTGTGCAGTTGATGCTGCAGGCTGAAGCTCAAGGGCAACGGTGTTTATTTGTAGTGCGTCAGGATCCGTTAGTGGCCCAGACCATAGCTAAGCTGGCTCATCATCAGATGACATGTGGTGTGATCAAAGCCGGTTATCCAGAAGATTTGAACGCACCGATTCAAGTAGCTAGTGTTCAAACCCTAAATCGCCGGCGTCGATCCTGGCCTGAGGCTGATTGGGTGATTTTAGATGAGGCCCATGGCACCACTGCCCGGCAATATGATGGTTTGTTTTTACGCTATGATGGCGCCATTATTTTAGGACCGACTGCAACCCCCTTTCGCCTCTCCCGTAAGCAGCCGCTATCTAATCGCTATGAGATTATTGTGGCTGGTCCTCAAACTGCTGATTTAATTCAACAGGGCTATCTGGTGAAGCCAATTGTCTATGGTTATCCACCAGAACAACTGGATTTGCAAACTGTGCATACTGTGGCGGGCGATTACTGTCGTCAAGAAATTGCCATTCGCTGTAATACCGATGACATGATCGCTATGTTGGTGCAGGAGTGGAGGCGGGTGGCAGATCAGCGGCGAACTTTGGCGTTTGCGGTTAATCGTGCACATGCTCAGCATATGGCTACAGCCTTTAGCGCTGCTGGGATTTCGGCTGACTACATTGATGGAGAGACTCCCTCTACTGATCGTCAATTGAAATATGCCCGCTTACGATCAGGTCAAACTTTGGTATTGGCCAACTGTGCTGTTTTAGCTGAGGGATTTGATGAACCCACTGTAGAAGCCCTGATCCTGGCACGACCAACCAAGAGTAAAGCCCTTTATCTACAGCAAGTGGGTCGGGGGTTGCGAATTTCACCTGAAACGGGTAAGACAAACTGCGTCATTATTGATCAGGCGGGTAATGCTTGGCGCTTAGGTCTACCCACTGATCCCTTACTGTTAAGTTTGGAAGGCCAACTGGAACACTATTCCGGTTTAGCTCCCATTAAACGGTGTCCTGAGTGTTATCACCTGTTGCCAGCTGGGGCAACCATTTGTCCTGAGTGCCATTATCGATTGAGTCCACCTCAGTCGCTTCGATCGGATCTACCAGTGACGCTGGATATCATTCGTGAACAGCCCGTTGATCGAAAGGTGATCCGTTTAATGTTGAAGTTAAAACAAAAACAAGAATCCAGTGGCTATCGTCCAGGCTGGGTCTACTTTGCCTTTGTCAAACAGCACAAACACCCCACCTTACCTGAACTTCAAGTGCTAGCTCAGTTGCTGGGCTATGAACCTGGATGGGCCTGGTATCGTTGGCGTGATCTCAATCGCTATAAGTGAATTAGCCTGCTCGTTGAAAAACTACAGATAGATTATTTGCTGGCATAGAAATAACCTGCTGTAAGGCTAGATGATGCTGAGTAGCAATAGCTTCGACATCGTCTAAATTACGAACCCCCCAAGCTGGATCTTGTGATCGTAACTGGTCATCAAATTGGGCGTTACTGGGAGCTGTATGACGGCCAGCCTGTTTGTACGGACCATACAAGTAGAGAACCCCTTGAGGGGGTAAAAGTCGAGCAGCTCCAGCCATCAATCCTAGTGTGGCTGCCCAAGGTGCGATGTGAATTAGATTAATCGCCACAATAGCTGTGACGGGATCGGTTAAATTTAAAGTCTCAACTGGCCAAAGGGTATCCGTAACATCCAATGGGATTGGGCTACCTACAGCTTCAGCTCCACTGTGCTCTCGCCACGCCTGGATACTGGCACGAAGGCTGGGATCAGGTTCAGTCGGCTGCCAAAAGCGAGGTTGGAGCCGAGGACCCAAGAAAACAGCATGCTCACCGGTACCACTGGCTACTTCTAACACGATACCAGTGGGAGGCAGAACCTGTTTAAGAACTTCAAGAATGGGAACACGATTACGCTCAGTAGCTGGGGCATATCGGCGAGTGTCAAAAGAATCCATACTTAGACTGACAAGTTGACTTTAGCTACTTTAGATCGAGCTTCAAGAGGAGGTCAATGGGTTGAGTGTAGGGATGGAAACTTCAGTTTTGTGGCTCACCACGGCCCATCATCTATTCGATACTATCATGACTGTCAGATCATGACTTCAAACTTTAATACTTTAATATAGATTAATATTTTAATATAGAAGGGGCCCGATCAGTTGATCTGAATTTGCTCGTTAGGTTGTTGACCTGGGTGACTTGTTTCCCTATTCTTAGACCGGACCCATAAATGGGATCTTTGATGTTCAAATTACTGTGAGTGCTAGGGCTTAGTCATAGAGCTGCTCTTAACCTAGCTACAACTCGTGCAGTCTTCAATCGTTATGAGGATTTTCATCATGGCTCTGTCAAAACTCAACTTAATGTTTTCCACACTACAACTGCTGGTTTGTGGTGCACTGGTGGCCTCAACAGTAGCCTGTGGTGGCTCTTCTTCAACTATTGCATCGGTGATCCCAGCTGAGTCTAGCACTACCGTATCAGCTTCTACGAGTGGATTAGTTACAGGACAAGTTCAAAATGGCCAAGTGGTTTTAGCCGAGTCTATGCCTGCAACAGTGGCTGGTAATTTAATTGTTTATGTGGCCTCAACGAATCCTCCTGAAACCATTGCTATTCAAGAGGCCACACTATTGAGAATGCAACAGGTTAGTTTAGAAGGCTACACCGCTTATACCACGACTTTAGACTCGGCCTTGGTCCAACTAGATGCGTTTAACTCCTTTAGTTTGAATACTGAAGCAGGAACAGCTGTTGCTATTGGACTCCTTTCATCTGATCAAGACACCACAACGCTGATTTATGAAGGTAATCCTAACACCGTAACTGTCAATGATGTGGCCTTAGCCTTGGCTACTATCCAGCTTGGCCCTACTACGGCTGAGGCTCTTGCTGAGCGAGCTAGTGCTTTGTTAGACGCGCCTGGCTTTATTACTGCTGCCAATCTTAATCCTGTTCCTTCCAGTGAAAACTTAGACTATATCCGGTCTGGATCTGGCTTAACCATTGCAGATTTGGCTGGCATTTTAGCTAGACTTCAGGTTCAAACCGATGATCGCGTTGCTATTGCTACTCGGATTAATGAGTTATTGGATACACCTGGTGTCATCGGGGCTGCTGATGTTCGCTTGGTTCCGGGCACCAGTCTACCTGGACCTACCATTGAGCTTCAATCTGAGATCAACGAGGTGGCGGGTAATTTCCAAGTTTCCGTGTTTGTTCCTCTTGGTCAACTAGCCACAGATACCTTTACTCTAGATGGGTTAGACAATAATAGTGATCCAGCGACCTCAACCTTTGTCCGTAGCTCTTTGGAACTGTTCCCAGGATTTACCTCATTCTCAGCTGATATTGCTTCTACCTTTAACACGATCCAGACGACTCAATTGTTAATTGATGGTGTTAGTAACACCGATTGCGTCATTGTCCATAGTCCAGGTCAGGCCCCTGAGGTTTTGGCAAATCAATTAGCGGCTTCCTTTGCATGTGGTGCTGACTTTTAAGACCAACCTCAAGCTTGGTTGTTACCCTGATCGATAAACGTTAAGCTTTGTAAAGGCGTTACTCATCTGGATCACGTGACAACTGGAATTTGGATCCTGGGGGATCAACTGCATCTAGGCCAAGCGGCATTAGCCTCAGTGATGGATAGACCCGAATCAACCCCTGTTGTGATGGTGGAATCTCATCATTGGGTCCGACAACGGGCTTATCACAAGCAAAAGCTAGTGCTGATTTGGTCAGCTATGCGACATTTCGCCCAGGATCTAGAAGCTTCTGGTTATCCGGTTACTTATCTAGAGGCTGAAACATTTGTAGAGCCACTCCGACAGTGGGCTGAGACCCATCAGCTGGATCAAATTCGAGTGGTGACTCCAACTGATATCCCGTTCCGCCGCCAATTAGAGGCGATTCGCAGTTCGTTACCGTGTGAATTAAAGGAAATCGAATCAAACCATTTCTTATGGTCAACGTCAGATTTTGTTAATTGGTCTCAAGGTCGCAAGCGACTCCTGATGGAAGACTTTTATCGAGAGGGGCGTAAGCGATATCAGATCTTAATGGATGGTGATCAACCGGTTGGTGGGCGTTGGAACTTTGATCAAGACAATCGCAAACCCCCTAAGTCCGAGCAGATCTATCCCCAACCGCTCAGCTTTGAACTTGATGCCATCACTCAAGCTGTGATTGAAAAAGTTGAATCTGACTTCAAAAACCATTTTGGTCAAGTGCAGCCCTTTGGTTGGGCTGTGAATCGGGTGCAAGCTCTACATGTTCTCCAAACTTTTGTTGACCAGCAATTAGATCAATTTGGACCGTATCAAGATGCCATGGTGATGAATGAAGAGACGTTATGGCATGCCTTAATTTCACCATATCTAAATATTGGATTATTAACGCCTCGTGAAGTGATTCAAGCGGCTCAAACGGCCTATGAGTCAAAAGGGTTGGCCATTGCCAGTGTAGAAGGCTTTATTCGCCAGATCTTAGGATGGCGTGAATATATGCGAGGTCTGTATGAAACTGTCCTGCCCAATGGCTATGACCAGTTGAATTGGTTTCAGCACGATCGACCATTGCCTGAATTTTTTTGGACCGGGGATACGGATATGACGTGTTTGCAACAGACTATTCAGCAGTTGCAGCGTACTGGCTATGCTCACCACATTCAACGATTGATGATCTTGAGTAATTTTGCTCTGATTAGTGGGATCAATCCCCAAGCTTTGGAGTCTTGGTTTCATGATGTCTTTATTGATAGCTTTGACTGGGTCATGCAGCCGAATGTGATCGGGATGGGGCTGTTTGCTGACGGCGGATCAGTGGCAACCAAACCTTATGCAGCTTCCGCCAATTACATTAATAAGATGAGCGACTATTGCCAAAATTGCCGCTACAATCACAACGATAAGACCAGCGAGCGAGCCTGTCCCTTCAATTATTTTTATTGGGATTTTCTCCTTCGCCATCGCCACAAACTTTCTGATTTGGGGAGAATGGGGTTAGTGCTATCTCATCTCAAACGGATGGACGGAGAGGTCACAGCTCAAATCCAGGCATTAGCCCATGAGTGGTGGCAAGCAAATTCCTGAGTCAATCTCCTTACCTACCCTCAGCCTTGCTTGCTGTGGATGTTCCTGAAAAGTCTGGCGTTAACGTTACGAGGATCACAGAGTATGAAATGTCCCCGCTGTAGCAGCAAGGTAATCCGTGTACTTGAGTCTCGCTCAGCAGAATCTGGCCATAGTGTTCGGCGCCGTCGGGAGTGTAGTGAGTGCCGTTATCGATTTACCACCTATGAGCGCATTGAGTTTATGCCTATCACAGTGATCAAACGGGATGGCTCACGGGAGACCTTTAATCGCAATAAGATTTTACAAGGGGTGCATCGAGCTTGTCTCAAAACTCAAGTGACTGTTCAACAAATGGAAGAACTGGTTAACAATATTGAAGAGCGCCTCCAACTTCAAGACACACAAGAGATCAAAACTCAGCAAATTGGAGAAATGGTTTTAGAACGTCTGCAAGAGCTGAGTGAGGTGGCTTATGTCCGGTTTGCCTCAGTTTATCGTCAATTTCAAGGAGTTGATGACTTTGTGACTGAGCTCCACCAATTGGAACATGTTAGCGAGCACCCCGAAGTAGGTGAACCCCTGCTTAATGAGATTGAAGGGGTACCAGCTAATGCCCTAGTCGGCTCTTCGATTTCAGCTGATTATTAGATCACTCGTCTAGCCTCTAAAATCTTAAAACCAATCAATCTTATAGTTCATGCCCTTACCGTCCATGCATTGGGTTTACCTTGAGCGAGAGTTGCTGTGCTTTCTCTGGAAGATCGTCTAAAAGCTGCACTCAGTGAGGATTTAGGGCGAGGTGATGTAACAACCCGTTCTGTCATTCCCCGCTATCAACCGGCAACGGCCCAGTTTGAACTCCGTGAAGCTGGGGTTGTTTGTGGTCAAGCGGTGGCGGCCCAAGTGCTAGCTCTGGTTGATCCAGCTTTAGTGGTGAATTGGACAGCTCCTGAAGGCCAGTGGTTATCACCGGGTATTTTAGGGACGGTTTATGGATCAGTTCACTCGATCCTAGGAGCCGAACGAGTCGCCCTCAATCTACTCCAACGGCTATCGGGAATTGCGTCTCTGACCTACCGTTGTGTCAAAGCTCTAGAAGGATCGTCCGTGCAATTGTTAGATACTCGTAAAACTACTCCACTCTGGCGTGATTTGGAAAAACAAGCTGTCCGTACGGGAGGGGGCTGTAATCATCGATCAGGCCTGGATGATGGCATTTTGATCAAAGACAACCATATTGCCATAGCTGGTAGCATTACTCAGGCTATTGAGCAGGCTAAAGCTGGTGCTTACTTATTGAAAGTAGAGTGTGAAGTGACAACGTTAGCTGAACTCAGAGAAGCCCTAGTGGCTGGAGCCGATCGAGTTTTACTAGATAACATGATGGACCAACTGGAGGCTGCTGATCAAATTAGACAGGATCTAGCCCCCCACACGACCTTGGAAGCCTCTGGCAACCTAACTCTCGATCGGTTATCTCACGTTAAACAGACTGGTATTGATTATGTCAGCATGGGTGCTTTAACTCATTCAGCATCTGCACTAGATATTGCATTAGAAATAAATGTAAACCCAGGCCGTTAGAGGTAAGGCTTGTGCTCTGGGCCTAGATCAGTCATACTTGATCAAATTTGACAACATTGAGTTGTGGGCCTCTGTAGGTTACCTTGAGTAAGTTCTGACTGATAGTAGGTCAAACTAGGCCCTCTAATGATGGTTGAGGGTCGAGTCAACCCAGTCAAATCAGTGGTGATGCCTGTCATTCGACAGAGTTAGCTAGCCTCTATTGTGATGATGGAGAACAGTGGAATCCTGCTATGGAAAACTCATTCCAGTTTACGCTGATGATCACTCTGGCTTTAGTGGCCGGAATTGGAGCGCAGGTTGTAGCCAACTTTCTCAAGGTGCCTGGGATTGTTTTTCTCTTGCCCTTAGGAGTGATTTTAGGCGCTGATGGCTTAGGCCTGATCCAACCGCAGCATTTAGGTCTTGGTCTTGAGGTTTTGGTCTCCCTGGCTGTAGCTCTCATTCTGTTTGAAGGGGGACTAAACTTACGAATCGAGCAACTAAGCCAGGTGTCTAAGAGTTTACGTAATTTGGTCACTTTGGGGGCGGGTATTACTCTGATTGGGGCCACTTTAGCCGCTCATTACTTGAGTGAGTTTCCCTGGTCATTATCCTTTTTGTTCGGCTCTTTAGTAGTGGTCACTGGGCCTACCGTCATCAACCCCATCTTGCAACGTATTCGAGTGGAAACCTCGGTGAGTACGCTGTTAGAGAGCGAGGGGGTTCTGATTGATCCCATTGGGGCTGTGTTAGCAGTTGTTGTATTGCAGATTGTCTTGTCCGGTCAGGCTGATCTAGTTAGTGCGGCTGAGCAACTTGGGGGTCGACTCTTAGTTGGGGCCGTTATTGGGGCCATCGCTGGCTGGTTGATGGGTGTTTTCCTCTTGTGGTCCCGCGAATATTTAACGGAAGAATTACGTAATTCTGTGGTGCTGGCTGGAGCCTTACTTGTTTTTGTGATGGCTCAATCCCTACTTTCAGAATCTGGCTTGATGGCTGTGGTTTTAGCTGGGATTGTCGTCCGACAAAAAGCTGCTATTGCAGAACGAAGTGTACGCCAATTTCACAGTCAACTGGTGGTCCTAGCCATTTCAGTTTTGTTTATTTTGCTGACGGCCTCTCTCTCCTTACGAGCAATGTTGGCGATGGGATGGGGGTCAGTAGGTACCGTTTTATGTTTGATGGTCATTGTTCGTCCGATCAGTATTCTGGTGTGTACTTGGGGAAGTGATCTCAATTGGCGCCAAAAACTGTTTATTGCTTGGATGGCCCCTCGAGGGATTGTAGCGGCCTCTGTTGTGTCTTTGTTTGCTTTGGTCTTAACGGAGCGAGGGATCACAGGAGGCGATGCCCTCAAAGCTTTGGTGTTTTTAACTATCGCCATGACAGTCATGATCCAGGGACTATCAGCCACTTGGCTGGCCCAATGGCTACAGCTTGAAGCCAGAAGTTGTACGGTGATTATAGGTGATCATCCCCTGACTCAGAGCTTAGCTAAGTTACTCCGATCTCAAGGTGAAACGGTTCGCCTGGTCCCACTATTAACAGGTGCAAATACTGTTTCGAATGTAGGCTCTATGGCTCCCTTTTCAGCGGTCGAAACAGCTGATCCAGATGGCTTTAGATTAGATGACTATAAAAATAACAATAGTAGTAGCGCTAACTTGATCAAAGATACATCGAAGGCAGCTACGCTGGAGCCGGCTGTGATTGAAGCTCTAGAAACTGAACTCAAACCTGAAGAGATTGTCAATCAAACCAGTCTATTGCAGGCTGACATTGAACATGCTGATACCTTGCTTATCATGACGCTCAACCCCCAAGTTAATTGGGCCATCGCTGAACTTAGCATTAAGCTCTATGAGAGCGCTACCATTTGGACCCCACTCTCAAACATGCCTATATCAGACGGGATCCGGACGCTTCATAACACGTTTGAGCAGATTCATCGTTGGGATCATTATCTTGAATCCGGTACAGCACGGTTACGAGCTATCACTCTGCCATCACTTGCCAATCTAGGCTTGGGCACGTTTTCACCTGCAGCTGATCAGGATGTATCGGCTCATACTGGATTTGGCGATCGGACTTTTGAAAGGATTCGGGATCATTTTGCAAGTCGGATAGCGTCTGATCAATGCTTACCTCTCTTGTTGTTACGGCCTTACTATCGCTGGTTTGGATCTAAGGAGATGGTTAAACCCTTTCTCATGCCAGAGCCTGATTTATGGCATCGAGGTGATCAGGTGTATTTGTTAGAACGAACCCCATCAGCTGACACCCCTTCAACTCCAGATTTATTCAATGATAATCGCTTGTCCATGTTGACAGGTTTACGATTTCAATAAGTGAGAGGATGGTGTTGCGGTTGCCCAGGTTGACTTTGATATCCTGACTCGGTTTGTTATCATTTGAAAGGTTTGACTACCTGAGTCTCTCCGATAGTCTCTTACGACTACAACCTAGGGTTACTGAAAGTAGGGTTATTAAGGCATAGTTACTAAGGTATAGGGTTACTAAGGTATAGGGTTACTAAGGTATAGGGTTACTAAGGCATATAGTTACTGAAAGTAGGATCACTAAGGCATAGGGTTACTGAGACATATGGTCACTGAAGCTCACATCTCACAGGTTCTGGATCAGGCGTTACAGGCTTATGCTATCCAGACTCAAGTTATCTTACAAGATCAACTGATCTATATAATGCTCAATCGTGCTGGAGAGAATATTGAGGATTTCACACCTCTGATCCAGCTTATTCTTGAGCACTTAAGTCATTTACCAGTCCCAAATGTTCCGATCCATCTCCAAAGCCGAGTATTAGGGGAAGTTGATCCTGATTGGGAGCAGGTAGTTTCATGGCCAGAACAATCGAATTCAAGTTTAACTGAAGATGATATTAGAGACTACTTAGACCAAGTCTTGAGTGAATATCGGATCAGAACTCAGATCTCAACGAAGGATCATCAGCTTAAAGTGATGCTGAATCGACCTGGCGATGTAGCGTTGGATTATGGCTGGGTGGTTCAAGCTTTACAGGACGCTATTCAATCTCTAAGATTACCTGATATAACGACTTTAAATTTGCAGTGTCGGGTTTTCGGTGAACGTAAAGCTGATTGGAAACAACTCATAGACCTGGAGAACTTACCTAATAGGATCCCTGAACCTAGCCTAGTAGACAATATCAACATTAATCCTCCAGTTGCTTTAGCTGCAGAAAAAGCGCCCGAGGATCCCACGCCTCAACTAGAGGTCACTGATCAGCAGCCCGATCCTGTCATGGAATCAACAGCTGTTCCAGAACCAGAACTCACTCTCGAGTCAGTGGCTAGCGATCAAACTGATGTCATCCCGGATGACACTACTCACGATGATCCGGATGCTCCACGCGATATCTCAAGCTATTGCTTTGTCAGAAACAAGACACTGGTTACCACAGAGTTACCTCATCCCTCTCAGGAGGTTGCTGCCGCCGTTCTATGGTTTCATGAACTGAGTGAGGCTGAAAAATATCAGCTCTTACCGGTACTCGATCAGTTTTTCAAAAATCCTGACATTCCATTACCTGATTTACCTGAGACCCTACAAGCTTGGTTTCAATCTGTAGAACCGCTTAATGAACGAGAACTTAAGTCAGTTGCGGTTTGGCTGAGTCGCTACTGCGCTGATCAAGAGCGTGCTATGACCCAAGTCCAGACAACAATGGATAAGCTAGCAGACATTGAAGCTTTCAAAGTCAAGGCAGCTGCAGAGGAGGCTAAGGCTTCCCCTAGCGTAGTGCCAGTCGCGCCACCTCAACCCGAGCCACCGCCATCTCAACCCGGTTGGAAACAGTTTGTGATTCCAGCAGCTGCCTTTATTGGTTTAGTCTTGGTTGCTGTCATTGGTGTCTCGTTGGTGTCTACTCCTCCCGAAACCGCTGATGTTTGTCAAGCCCCTGACACCCCGTTTGAGCTGGCCGAGTTTGAAGATTACTGTCGTTTAGCTACCGAGATCATGGGTGGAGCCGATCCCTTGGCGGCAGCGGCAGTAGGGGCAGAGTCCTTATCTGAACCTGTGGTGAGTACTCTGGGGACTTTTTGTCTAGGGCAAAGTACTGATAGGGCCTTCGATATTTTAACCACTGAGACAGCTGAGATTGCTCCAGGTCTCTATACCGTTTATCTAGACTTTCTCCAGGTAGAAGGTCAATCTACAAACTTGGCCTCGGCTGCCTGTGTGATTCGTGGGGTTGAAGATAAGCCCATACTCCTCAGTTCGACGACTGACTTACCTTTCGGCTGGCCTGCTGAGCAAGGTGATTTAATGCCTGGGATCTTTGCCTTTGGGGTGGTGGGCGTTCTCATTAATGTCATCCTTAAATTACTGTCAACCTCGATTGGGTTATTTATTAACACGCGTTTGGGCTTCGGCCTTCGCATCTATACATTTGCTGATTTTGGTCTTAGTGTTTTGACCCTCACCTTCTGGCGAGTTGCCTTTGAAATCCTGCGGGCCTTTATCCCTGTTCCCTTCTTTCTGAGGATAGCGGTTGCCCTGGTATTTGAAGTGATTGCCCTGTCTTTAACAGCACAGCTGATTAAGTCGATCGAGGTAGATTCAGCCGGCTTAGTCTCAGCCGTAGCCATCTTATGGTTGGTGGATTTTTCATTGGGGTGGTTTATCGGGCTTTACCTCTTGACCGCAGTGTTTTCTTAGGTAGATTTGCTTCCCCATTAGGACGGATTTTGCAGGCGAGACCACGTGCGAGTGGGTAAGCCCCAGACGTAGATAAACCCTTCCGCCGCCTTATGATCAAACTCGTCCTCGGCCCCATACGTTGCCAATGCTGCATCGTAAAGAGAAAATGGGGATTGCCGACCTACACCAATCGCTTGACCTTTAAACAGCTTCATTCGGACCCTGCCAGTCACACACTCTTGCGTTTTTAGAACAAAGGCATCTAGTGCTTCTCGCAAGGGTGAAAACCACAACCCATTGTAAATGAGCTGACTGTATGTGGTTTCAACTCCGTATTTATGATGCGCCACCTCTCTAGGTAAGGTTAAGCTTTCTAACTCACGATGGGCCTGGATCAAGACTTGTAAAGCAGGAACCTCGTAGATCTCACGTGACTTGATGCCCACGAGTCGATTTTCGATCATATCAATACGACCAACACCATTAAGGCCAGCTAGCCGATTCAACGTTTCAAATAAAGGTTTTGGCTCCAAACGGTTCCCATCTAGACCCACCGGGATACCCTGTTCAAATTCGATCTCGACATAGGTAGGTGTATCGGGGGTATCTTTGATCGCCGTGGTTAGGGCATAAACATCTTCTGGGGGTTCTACATTGGCATCTTCTAATAAGCCAGCTTCAGCACTCCGGCCTAAGATATTGAGATCAATACTATAAGGACTGGACTTTTTAACTGGGGCTGGGATCCCATACGTTTCCCCATAGGCAATAGTTTGTTCCCGGCTCATCCCCCATTCACGGGCAGGAGCTAGGACCTTGAGTTGAGGATTAAGCGCAGCAATAGCTAGATCAAAACGGACTTGATCGTTACCTTTACCGGTACAGCCGTGAGCCACGGCATCAGCCCCAACGACTTCGGCAACTTCAACCAACAGTTTGGCGATCAAGGGCCGAGCTAAAGCGGTTGAGAGAGGATAACGGTGTTCATAAAGAGCATTAGCCTGAAGCGCTCGAAAGGCATAATTTGTGATTAAGTCATCAATGGCATCTTGAACTAAAGATTGCTCCGCTCCAGCTGTGAGTGCTTTGGCTTGGATGGCATCCAGCTCTTGGCCTTGTCCCAGATCAACAGCCAAGGTGACAACCGAGGATACCCCCCACTCATGGATCAGATACGGTATGCAAACTGAGGTATCAACACCGCCTGAATAGGCTAGAACCACCTTTTTAGCGCGCCCCATAATTGTCCCACTGCTTGGTAATGAGCATTATTATGCCTGGATTGGAGATCTAGCGCTAGCACCTTTCATTACTTTTTGATCCGCAAAACCACATAGCCCACTCATTTGATGTCTCCCGATCTGCTGCCAGGGCCAAAGTAAAGCTAGAGTAGGAAAGTCAAAGTTCAGAGAGAACAGTTCATGGCTGATACAGGCCGCTTGTCCCCATCGGGATCGAATTTGCAAAAGTTGATCCGTTACATGCAACCTTATCAGAAAGATGTGTGGCTAGGGGTTGGGGCCCTTCTGATTGTGAACGGCTTGGGGGTCTTTTTGCCTTGGTATATCAAGCTGGTGATTGATCGGTTGAATCAGGTGACTAGTGAGGCCTCATCGGTGGCAACTGCCTTGAACCAGCAATCAGCTCAGGTCCTTTTGTCAGCGGTGGTAGTTCTCTTAGTGGCCAGTATCATGATGGGGATCCGGATTGCCTCAAGAGTGTGGATGTTTGGGGTAGGCCGTCAAGTTGAGTTTGATATCAAGCAGGCCATTTTTGATCATTTACTAACCCTACCACCCTCCTATTTTGGTCGCCAAACAGCAGGAGATATTATTTCACGGGTTACCAGTGATGTTGATAATATCCGGCGGTTGTTAGGATTTGCGGTTTTGAGCTTGTTCAATACTATTTTTGCCTACGGTACAACCCTACCGCCCATGTTATTGATTGATGCTCGATTAAGCCTAGTTGCCCTTTCAGTCTTTCCAGTCATGTTAGTGTTAGTTAAGGTAACGAGTGGCCGATTACAGCAGGAACAGCTGGATGTTCAAAAAAGATTAAGTCATCTATCTGATCTGATTCAAGAAGATATGAACGGGATCACTTTTATTAAGGTTTACGCTCAAGAAGTATCTGAACAGACCGAATTTAATACTCGTAACCAGGATCTGTTAGAAGCTAATTTGAAATTGGCGTTTACCCGTAACTGGTTGTTCCCAACCTTAGTGGCTTTGGTAGGCTTGAGTTTGCTAGTTCTGCTTGGAATGGGCGGGCCTCAAATTGCAGCTGGAGCACTTTCGTTAGGCGACTTTTCGGCGTTGACCCTCTACTTGGAGCGGTTAGTGTTTCCGACTGCCTTATTAGGTTTTACAATTACAGCCTATCAACGGGGGCAGGTGAGTATTGATCGAGTTGAGGCGATCTTATCGGTAAAACCGACCATTCAGGATAGTCCTGAGGCTATTGAGATCCCGACCGTTACTGGACACCTAGAAGCCAAAGAGTTGACATTTACGTACCCGGATACCTATCGGCCTGCTTTGGATCACGTTAATTTTGTGATCGAACCTGGACAGATGGTCGCCATTGTGGGACCGATTGGATCTGGTAAATCAACGTTGGCCAATGCGATTCCCCGACTCCTAGAACTGGATTCTGATCAATTGTGGCTGGATGGGTTTGATACCACACGCCTCACTTTAAAATCCCTCCGACAAGCGATTGCTTACGTACCTCAAGAAAGCTTTTTATTCAACGCCACCGTCATGGACAATGTTCGCTATGGCCGGCCTCAAGCCTCACAAGTTGATGTTGAAGCAGCAGCCCAAATGGCTCGGATCCATGATGAGATTATGCGGTTTCCCCAGACTTACCAAACGCTTGTGGGCGAACGGGGCATTACGCTTTCAGGTGGGCAGCGCCAGCGGGTTGCTTTGGCTCGAGCTTTACTAGTTGATGTGCCGATTTTGATGTTGGATGACTCATTATCTAGTGTCGATAACCAAACAGCCCTGGACATTTTGGCCAATTTAACTCGATCGACAGCTCGCAAAACCGTTCTGTTTATTTCACACCGACTCACCACCGCTGTTGAAGCCGATCAAATCTTAGTGATGGATCAAGGTCGGATTGTGCAATCTGGAACCCACCAACGATTACTTCGAGAACCTGAGGGTCTTTACTGTCAGCTCTGGTACCAACAAAAGCTAGAAGAGGCCCTGGTGTGAGGAAGGTGTAATGAAAGATCTGTTTATGATCCTAGCCCGATACAACCAATGGTCTAACCAACGTATTTATCAGGCTTGTGCTCGTCTTGATACTGAGGCCTACTACCTAAATCGGCAAGCCTTTTTTGAGTCTATCCATGGCACTTTAAATCATGGGTTACTCGCTGATCGAATCTGGTTAGGACGCTTTGACTATACGCCCTATGTGTTTTCTTCACTACGTGATCAACTTTACTCTCAACTCGTTGATCTAACTGAGGCCCGGCAGCAAGAGGATGGCCGGATCATAGCCTTTATCCAGTCTCAGTCAGAGGCCGATTTGCTGCAAACCTTTACCTATACCAACACTCAAGGTGAAACATTGACTCAACCCCTATGGCAATGTCTGACCCATTATTTTAATCATCAAACTCATCACCGGGGCCAAGTTCATCAAATGTTAAGTGAAGTCGGTCAAGATCCCCCCTCGTTAGACTTAGTGGCCATGCTCCGAGAAGAAAACGCTTCAGCTAGCTAAATTCGGCAGGATGACTTGAAAGGTTGTCCCGCTGCCTTCTTCACTGGTCACCATCACCGTGCCTTGATGAATATCAACACAGAGCTTCACAATACTTAGTCCCATACCCGTTCCTCTTACGGTACCCACGTTACTAGCTCGGAAAAACGGTTCAAACAACTGTGCTCGATCTGAAACCGGTATACCCATACCCTGATCTTCAACCTGGAACACTAAATGGTTAGGAGTTGCCGTATAGGATAAGGTTACAGGTGTTTGATCGGGAGAATATTTAACGGCATTACTTAGCAAATTCCCAAGAATATAACGGATCAATCGTTGATCTAGCACTGTTGTTGAGGCCTTTGGGCTGTGATTAATAAATTGGATGGAGTGACTCAGGTTATAGTCTTGGATTTCTGTAATTAAAGACTGACAAATCTCAACGATATTAGTTGGCTGGGGTGTAAAGGGTAGTTTACCTGCCTCGGCCTGATTAAATACTTCAATATCTTCAATGAGTTGAGTTAATCGTTTGATGCCCTGTCGGATTCTGAAGAGATATTTACTAGAATGCTCCAGAGACAGTTGATCTAAACTATTTTCTAGAATTTCAGTTGAAGTTAAGATCATGGCTAAAGGAGTTCGATATTCATGAGAAACCGTCTGGATCAAATACGATCGCAGTTGACTAAGTTGTTGTTCTAGTTGAAGTAACTGTGCTGCCTGTTTAGTTTCTTGTTGTAGATCAAGCAGTTTGAGTTGATCTTTTATGTTTCTGATGACCATGACCGCACCCTCAATGTTGGATGGGTTGGGTAGTAATGGAGATACGCTGTCACTAATCGGGATGGCATCACCCTGACGATTCACTAGATAAACATTATCTTTGAGGTAGGCAACTTCCCCGGTATGTAAGACTTCTCGGACAGGATGAGCGAGAGGTTGGACCTCTACATAATCAATTAAAGGTGCAATGGTTTCAATCGCTTGCCCTATCGCAGTTTCACGATCCCAACCGGTTAAAACTTCAGCTGCGGGATTTAAATAAGTAACAGACCCATACCGATCAGTTGATAACACGGAATCTGCCATGGAACGCAGGATGATGTCAGAAAAGGTTTTCTCATAAGCAAGATGTTGTTCTAATTGATGCTTGGACAGCGCCACCTCGATTGAGGCTTGTAAAGCTACTTGTGTGAAAGGCTTCAAGATATAGCCATAAGCTCCTAACCCTTTGGCCCGATCTATGGTTTCTGCATCAGTATTAGCTGTCAAATAAATGATAGGTAATTGACGCTCTGCAAAAATTATGGCTGCAGCATCGATCCCATCTATATCTCCTTGTTTGAGTGTTATGTCCATCAAGATTAAGTCGGGTTGAAGGTCGCGAGCAAGCTGCACTGTTTCAGTCCCTGATCGTGTGACCCCTGCAATGGTGTAACCCAAATCCTTGAGCTGTTCAACAATGACCTGTGAGGTAACCACCTCATCCTCAGCAATTAATATCGATGGGCCTAACATACTGGCTGGACTGAAATGTAAAGAAACGCCGGAAACCTATCTTACCTGATTAGCTAGTAGCTCTGCTATGGTCTAGGATTAGTTACCTATTCAGAATTATAGGAAAGCTCAACTCCAACACCCTCACCACAGGAAAACGTAATCTGCCTGCAGAGCGATGCGAGTACTGGACGGCCTTAACACGTAAGCAAGTTAAAATTTATTGCAGTATTTAAATATTTTAAACGTTTTAAGTCTGCAGATTACTCAGAACAGCACCGGTACCCATCATCATTGAGTTGAATGTAGTAGTGTAAATTTGCAGATCTTGAGTTCACAAGTAAAATTCAAAGCGGATCATTGAATCGAATCAAAAACTCTGTGCCTTGATCCTGATTGAGCGTTAGGGTTCCATCTAATTGCTTTGTACTTAAGTCCCAAACCAAACTGAGGCCGAGTGTAGGACAGTTAGCAATGTCAACCGTGGCAGGTAATCCAATGCCATTATCTTTGACACTTAACTCGTAGGTCTTGGAACCAAGCTGAGATAATCTGATCGTAATCTCACCCTCAGCTTGATTGGGGAAGGCGTATTTGAAAGCATTTGAAATAAGTTCACAAACAATTAGACCACAGGGAATAGCCAGATCTAGACCCAGGTGGAGAGAGTCAATAGCTAGATCTAGGGTTATCTGGGTATTGTTATACATTGATATCAGTATTTGAGTCAGATTGCGAAGATAGATCTGTGCATTGATTTCCTTTAGGTTGCCTGTACTGTAGAGTTGCTCATGAATTAGAGCCATTGAGAGAATTCGGTTTTGGCTTTCTTGTAATGATTTAACCACTGTTGGCTCGGTGACCCGTCGCGCTTGTAGATAGAGCAATCCTGAAACGATCTGCAGATTGTTTTTGACTCGGTGATGAATTTCTTTTAACAAAATCTTTTTCTCAGCCAGAGCAGTTTGTAATTGAGCTTCAACTTGTTTGCGGGCTGTAATGTTACGAATTGACCCTGCCATCCGAACGGCTATATCTGATCTATTCCATATCGCTTGGCCTCTAACATTAACCCAAACATAGGCTGCTTCAGCAGCGCACAGTCTAACATCCACATCAAAAGGATCCCGACACTGTAGATGATTCTGGAAGCCAGTGGAGAAAAATTCAATATCATCAGGGTGGATTAAGCCACGAAATGAATCAAAGTTTAAATTGAGTTCATACTCTTGATAGCCAAGAATTTCTTCAAATCGGGGTGTAAAATACACTTGATTGGTCAGCAGATCCCAGTCCCATAACCCATCGCCTGAGCCCCTCACAGCTAGGTTAAATCGCTCTTGACTTTGTCTGAGTTTCAAGGTGCGCTCTAGGACTTGTTGTTCAATTTGAGTCTTTTCAGTTTGAGTTTTTTCGATTTGAGTTTTGGATTGAGTAGCCATGGTAACTGGCCTTTCAGTGAATGAAGCTTGATAATTCCGATCGGTCTCCATCGGTTGGCGCTTTCGAATTTCAGCTTGTAATTCCTGGTTGCTAGTCTTGAAGGGTACTGAGCTGGGCAGAGCCAATAACTTTGGAAATATAGGAATTAGAGCCAATGCTATCCACATGGAGCCAAAAGCCGTCAATAACTTAACACTTCCTGAGAGCCAATAAGTTGGTACCCATAATGTGTAAATGTCTAAAACATGCGTGGTTCCACAGCCTGTGGTGAACAGGCCAAATATCCAAGATAGGCTTGGCAGATCATATCCTTTCCGTACAAATGTAATTAGGATAATAGGAATGGAGTAATAAGCCAAAGCTGTCAGGCTATCTGAAATCACATGCAGAGTAACTAAGTCGGCTGGCCAAAAATAACAGTGACCATGTGGAATATAGGCCAGCACAGGAAACCCATAGAAGACTGCAGTCATTGAGAACACCTATTTTACCTACTTCAGGATAGGCGCCCCCTGTATCGATGTCTAAATATTAGGCACCGTAGCGGCAATCCCATCAATTGATGTTGAAGCCATCTCCTGGATTGACCAGATCAGCTTCTAGACCCCTAGCATGCCAGTAAAAAGTCCCCAAGAGATGAGACAGATCTCCTGAGGACTCCCAGAACTATTCAAAATCAAGACATCTAGAGCTTAGAATCGATCAGCTTCAACTTCATGCCGTAAGAGTCGCCGAGATGAAACCCTCTCAACTTGTTTTTCAGGCTTGTGTTTAGCATGAACGCCTGAAGCGAGGCCCAGGATTCCTACAACAGAAGCCGTACTCCCTAACACCAACGCTCGCACTGCTGATCTACGAGTAACAGGTTGACTCATTTCAGTGAACTCCTTGATACACAACCGTTAATGCTGCCTTATCTATGTGCCAGGTACATTCAGAAGTGAAAGTTGTCCATTCTCTTCTGCTAACCCTAGTAAAGGTTGAGGCACATCATGAGCTTGAGTAGCAAATAACCAGCTACCCGGGCCAAAAATATCTGCCACATTCACGATACCACTGGTTTCTCCACCCGCATCATTGAGCCTAGCCACTTCTGTACAAAATCCAATCCCATCCCCAATCAGTGGACAGTTCCAGATCCCACCGTTGCGGAAGTCATCAAAACCAACCCGACTGTTGGGATCTTCTTGAATCATAATGCTGGTTGGGCTAGTGGCAATATTATCGGGAGATGCCCAAAAACCAGACGGTCCGTCGGAACGAGCCACTAAGGTTAAGGATCCAGGTCCCTCAGGAGTGGTGGGATCTAAGGCCATTCGGTAAAGGGAGCCGCCAAAATCACAGATTCCATCACAAGAGGCATTGATCCGACTATTCCCTGTGACATCGGCATCTCCGGTATCTGCAAAGTAAAAAGCAGGCTCTACACCCGGTCGCCGATCAAAATCTGCATCTTCTAAGCGGACAAAGGACAGGGCCCCATTTTGATCAACAAAGTCTTGTAGGGCATCAAAGCTCATGAAGGGATCAGGGATTTCAATCCAAGTTGTCTCGACTGTTTGTCCATTGGCTAGCGCTCCAGAGACAGCCGCTTCAGGTGATCCAAGCACAAATAGGCGGCCATTGCAGCTCAACAGATCAGCTTGAGAATCAGCAACAAACAGGTACAACTCCGATAAACTATCCTGGTCAGGAGGAAAAGCATCATCCGTGCCAATGATCACAATTTGACCCGATGGATAGGGAATAGGGGTGGCATTTTCATGGCTAATCCGTCCCAGACAAGGGAGTTCAATCACTGAGCTACCGTCACTAGTCACAGCAATCGCAATATCACCATTTGGAGAGGGTTGAGCTTCTTCTCCAGCTAGCCACAGGCCAAGATTGTCATCATAGGTTCCAGAACACAGACGAGCATAGTTTTCACTACCATTGACGGGATAGCTCAGATCTAAAACGCCTAATGTAGTACGATTGAGGACTAACCGAGATACTCGTGAGGCCACAAAAGCCGACTCACCTTCCACTTCAGTATCAATACCTGGGCTACCGAAGGTCTGGCCAACGGCATTGATCTCATGGTTAACGAAGACAACTACATCATCGCCATCAACAAAAGCTCCAACCCCATCAGGTACTGGGGCAAAGGTTTCTAACTCAGATCCTGAAGTGGCCTCAGGCGATAAGGGAAAATCACCCACTGTGATAATGGGTGTGATCTGAGCATTTGACATCGGAGCCACTAAGGAAGCTTGTTGAGTCAGAAACCCGCTGGGAGCACCTGGATCAACATCAACTGTGGCCACGGAGCCGCCACTCGATCCACAGGCACTCAAGCCCAGGTTAAGCAAGAGCACTAACCCTAGACTCAGTACAACCTTCAAGGTGAAACTAGGGATTTTCGCTAAAGTTCTCATCTAGAATAACTCCAAAATAGTCCGCATACGCGTATCCATAATTCAGTTCAAAATTTAACGGGAGTCATAATTAGACGTCAAGCTTAATTCATCCTGAGAAAACACTGAAAGTAACGCAAAGATAGCCTAAAATCCCAAATTTTAAATTCAAGATAAGCTTTCATTTACCTGGTACTATTCTTCAGGCCTTAAGTCATAAGAAATCTAAATAAGATTAATCATATCTATACTCGTTGTACTAAATCTCCACAACTAAGTGGCAGCTGAACCCGTCCCTGATCCAGAGTCCATCCAGGTTAAAATCAAGAGAATACCTTAATAATTTAGGGTCAGAGCTACTATCAATGTTCTATACCGTTGCTCCTGAACGATCTAGACTCCGATATTGGATCGCTTCGGCAATATGGTGGGGTTGAAGAGCTTGACTCTCAGCTAGATCAGCGATAGTTCGAGCCACTTTTAAAATTCGATCACTTCCACGAGCCGATAAATTTAATTTCCGAATAGCATTTTCTAAAAGCTTGGTGCAAGTGGGATCTAAGGGACACCATTGCTTCAAGTGTCGTGTCTGCATTTGGGCGTTGCAATACAACCCAGCTTCAGCTTGAAACCGTTGGCGTTGCCGTTGTCGAGCCGCTTCTACCCGTTGTCTTACCCGATCCGATCGTTCACCTTGTTGAGAGGAGACGATCTCTTCAGCCTTGAGACGATTAACCCGAACATGAAGATCAACCCGATCCAACAAAGGCCCCGATAATTTGGACCAGTAGCGTTCTCGTTGATGGGGTTTACATGAGCAGGGGGTAATCGGATCGCCATAGTAGCCACAGGGACAGGGATTGGTTGATCCAACCAAAGTACATTGCGCCGGAAATTGAATTGAATGCTTGGCTCTGGAAATGGTCACCTGCCCATCTTCTAACGGCTGCCGCAAGACTTCTAAGACTTCACGCCGAAATTCAGTTAGTTCGTCTAGGTAGAGTACCCCCCGATGTGATAAGGATATTTCACCAGGTTTGGGATACGATCCTCCTCCAACTAGAGCTACTGAAGAGGCCGAATGATGCGGAGATCTAAAGGGGCGATTCACAATGAGGGGGGTTTGAGTTTGATGAGTTTGCAAACTTTGACGTAATAGACCCGCTGCGGAGTAGATTTGAGTGATTTCTAACACTTCATCCCAGGTTAAAGATGGCAAAATGCCTGGTAATCTCTGGGCCAGCATGGTTTTACCTGCACCAGGACTACCCACTAAAAGTAAATTATGGCCACCCGCTGCTGCAATTTCTAAGGCTCGGCGTGCATGATCCTGACCTTTAACATCGGCTAAATCTAATCGTGGAGATTGGGCTAGCGTTTCTTGCAAGAGTTGACTAGATTGAATTTGAATGGGCTTAAACTGATCAGGGTTTTGGATCCATTCCATGACTTGGGCCAGAGACTGACAGCCATAAACCTGAAGTCCTTCAATGGCCGCCCCTTCCAACCCATTAGCCCCCGGTACCACTAGCCGAGTAAACCCCATTACCTTAGCGGCAGCCGCCATTGGTAATACACCCGTTATAGGCCTTAAACTCCCATCTAAAGAAAGCTCTCCTAAAAACAGCGTGTCTTGTAATGGGTGGGGATCCACCTGTTCAGCAGCAGCCAACACACCGATCGCAATGGGTAGATCAAAACTGGGGCCTTCTTTACGGAGATCAGCAGGAGCTAGATTAATGACAACCTTACGCATGGGAAAAGCTAGACCTGAATTTTTAATGGCAGCTCGCACCCTTTCTCGAGATTCTTGAACAGCTGTATCTGGTAGACCTACTAATACAATCTGGGGCAAACCACCCCCCACATCAACTTCAACAGCCACTTTTAGAGCTTTTAGACCCAGCAAAGCTGCTGACCAAACTTGAGCAAACATAATTTATAGATTAATAGATGAACTAGTCTGATCTACTGTAGAGGATAGGTGAACGCTATGGCTACAATTTTAAGTATAGAATTTAAAGACTTGCTGAGACTCAGCCTACCTGTTAAAACAGAGTGATAGACTTGAAGACTAATGGCGTCACTGAGTCATGCCACGACAACTCCGCAATTATCCCTACCTTTAGAAAACGGCGATCACCTTTCAACTAGACCTAGCTTGGATCCAATCGCAGTAGCGCCCCATTTCTGGCATCAATTAAAAGATATAACCTACCATCGAGCCCCTGCTCTACATCTCGAACCCGACCAACTCCTTCAAGTAAGCGTTCTTGATCAACCACCGTTTGACCTTCAACTTCAACTCTAGCCAAATGTTGGCCTGCAAGCGCCCCAACAAAGACATCGCCCTGCCATTCTGGAAACACCTCTCCTGAATAAATGGCCATACCTGAAGGGGCAATTGAGGGGGTCCAATGCAACAAAGGTTGAGCTAACCCTGGCTGGGCTGTTAAGCCTTCACCCACAATACCCCCTGAGTACTCGCGTCCATGAGTGATAATAGGCCAACCATAATTAGTCCCCGCGGCCAAGACATTGATCTCATCCCCCCCTCTCGGGCCATGCTCATGGGTCCAGATCTCACCCGTGGTTGGATGAACTGTCATGCCTTGAATATTGCGATGCCCCCAGGTAAACACGTCAGATAGAGCCTCAGGTTGGTTCACAAAGGGATTATCTACAGGCACAGAACCATCATCTTGAAGTCGTAACACCTTACCAGCGGCATCAGCTAAATCTTGAGATCGCCAGCGCTCCCCTCGATCTCCGGTTGAGATATACAAAAAACCAGCTGGATCAAACGCTAGTCGAGAGCCAAAGTGAAGTCTTCGCGTGGTTTTAATCGACATATCAAAGATCACTTCAAGATCAGACAGTTGATTGTTTTCAAATCTAGCTCGGGCGACTTGAGTTCCAGCACGGCCAAAGTTACCAAAGGCTGAGTAGGATAAGTAGATCCAGCGATTGTCATTAAAGTTAGGATGTAAAGCCACATCTAAGAGGCCCCCCTGTCCCTGAGCGGCAACATCAGGTACACCTGGAATCGGCTGGGGATCTAGCCCTTGACTAGTGATCAAGCGGAGGCGTCCAGGGCGCTCAGTCACCAACAGATCACCATTGGGTAAAAAGGCCATCCCCCAAGGATGCTGTAATCCTGATGTAACCGTGACCAGATCAAAGGTAGCTTGCTGAGAGACAATATCCGATTGAAGCGGGGTTTGAGCTTGGATGGGTAAGGCTGAGACTGCTAACGTGATCGCTGTAACTGTGATTTTGGATAGGTGAAGCTTGAATAATAACTCAAATACTTTGATCATGGGCTTAGGCAACTTGACTCATTTCCCAAGGTAGTACAGCTTGTCGAGCAATTATTGCGCTTGATTGACGACTTCAGGTCGTGATCGGGCTGGGGTGGTTGTGATTTCAAATTAGAGATTAAATATCTGTAGAGTTGAGATTGATCGGCTAAGGTGATATCAAGCTAGAGACCTGGCTGAGTTGGACCCAGTTGGCTTGAACTCCTGGCTTCCTACTATAATCAGGTTAAGAAATATTACGGGCCATCAGTCATGCCTCAGATTGTACTTATTGCTGGATTTGAGTCATTCAACACTGGATTGTATCAGCAAGCAGCCCAGCTAGCGCAGTCACGATGTCCTAGTTTAGCGATCCATGTCTTTAATGATCGAGATCTGACCCTACGGCCTCAGGAGGTTGAAGCGGCTCTGACTCAGGCGCAGGTCTTCTTTGGCAGTCTGCTGTTTGACTATGATCAGGTCTTGTGGCTCCGAGAACGGATTCAAACAATCCCGATTCGACTGATCTTTGAGTCGGCTTTGGAGTTGATGAGCTTCACCCAGATTGGGGCCTTTGCGATTGGTGATAAACCGGCTGGTATGCCCAAACCGGTCAAGTTTATTCTCAGTAAGTTTGGCAATAATCGTGAGGAAGATAAGTTAGCGGGCTATCTTAGTTTTTTAAAAGTGGGACCTAAGCTCCTGAAATACATCCCAGTTCAAAAAGTACAAGATCTGCGGAATTGGTTGATCATCTATGGTTATTGGAATGCAGGGGGTTGTGCTAATGTGGCTGCCCTATTTTGGACTCTGGCTGAAAAGTATTTGAATGTAGTGGTCGGCGAGATCCCCCCTCCTGCAGAAACGCCTAATATTGGTCTGTTACATCCTGACTATCCGGGCTATTTTGAATCTCCTCGGCAGTATTTAAACTGGTATCAAACAACGTATCCTGATCGAGCCGCTCGGCCTGTGGTGGGTCTTTTACTCTATCGCAAGCATGTGATTACCCAGCAAGCTTATATTCCACAGTTGATCTGCCAATTGGAGCAAGAAGGCCTGACGCCTCTGCCGATTTTTATCAATGGTGTAGAAGGCCATGTGGCTGTTAGGGATCTCATGACCACAACATCTGAACAAGATCAACGCCGCCAGGGAATCGCTGAAATTAAATCTTTATCTAAGGATGCGGGTCAGGTGGATGCCATTGTTTCAACAATTGGGTTTCCTTTAGTGGGTGGACCGGCTGGATCGATGGAAGCGGGCCGACAAGTTGAGGTGGCCAAACGGATCCTGACTGTTAAAAATGTGCCCTACTTAGTGGCAGCTCCCTTGCTGATCCAAGATATTCATTCCTGGACACGACAGGGGGTTGGAGGCTTACAGAGTGTTGTCTTATATGCCCTACCAGAGCTAGATGGGGCGATTGATCCCATCCCGTTAGGGGGGTTGGTGGGTGATCAAATCTATCTGGCTCCTGATCGAGTCCGACGATTAGCAGGCCGCTTAAAGCAGTGGATTCAGCTCCGCCAAAAACCTACTTCTGAGCGCAAAGTAGCTATCATTCTCTATGGATTTCCACCGGGTTACGGGGCTACGGGTACAGCAGCACTTCTCAATGTACCTCGGTCACTTTTGCACGTTCTGCAAGCCCTCAAACAAGAGGGGTACCTAGTGGGGGATCTACCTGAGGATGGTGAGGATCTTATTACAGCCCTTAAAGAGGTTGATGAGGCCTACACCAGTCAACCTGATCGACCACTAACAAAGGTAACTCCACAGACTTTAGATCAATGGTTGGGTTCTTTGAATCGCCGTCGAATTGAAAAACAATGGGGGTCACTGACTGAAACCGGGATCAAAACGTTTCAAGGTGAATTTTTAGTGGGTGGAATCCAGCTGGGTCAGATTTGGATAGGTGTGCAACCTCCTTTGGGACTGGCTGGGGATCCGATGCGATTGTTATTTGAACGTGATCTAACCCCTCATCCTCAATATGCTGCGTTTTATCAATGGTTGCATCATGACTTCCAAGCCGATGCGGTGATTCATTTGGGTATGCATGGCACGATGGAATGGTTACCTGGATCCCCTCTGGGAAATACAGGCTACTCCTGGCCCGATATTTTAATGGGGGATAAACCTAACTTATATGTGTATGCTGCCAACAATCCTTCAGAATCCATCTTGGCAAAACGGCGAGGGTATGGTGTTTTGATCTCTCATAATGTGCCTCCCTATGGTCGCTCAGGTTTGTATAAAGATCTGGTTACCCTCAAAGAACTGATTGCTGAATTTCGAGAGGATCCCGTCAAAAACTATGCACTCCGTGATGCCATTGTGAAAAAAATTGCTGATACAGGCTTAGCCGATGATTGTCCCTTTGTGGATGAAGAAGGCCTAGGTATTGAACTCACCTCTGAGAATATCCGTTACATCAGTTCTGGCCCCTTTACTCACTACATGACCCAGCTATATGACTATTTGCAAGTTCTAGAAAATCGGCTCTTTTCATCAGGACTACATGTGCTGGGATCTAAGCCTACTTCTGAAGAACTAGCCAGCTATCTGAGTGCCTATTTAGGTGATGCTCTACCCTCAGAGGCGATCACGGCTGTCTCTGAACGCAGTGAATCCACTTATCTTGAACGTTATCCTGAGAGTCTGAACGAACCGGTCCAAACTGCTGTCATGATCCGTGAGCTACTTTCTCAAACAGAGGATGAGTTGAACAACTTGCTACGGGGCTTAAATGGTGAGTATATTCCTCCAGCTCCCGGTGGGGATCTATTACGGGATGGTCCTGGTGTGTTACCAACCGGTCGAAATATTCACGCCTTAGATCCTTATCGGATGCCTTCACCAGCAGCCTATGAACGGGGTAAAGGGATTGCTCGTCAAATTCTGCACCATCATTTATCTGAAATAGGTGAGTACCCTGAAACAGTTGCGGTCATGCTGTGGGGGCTGGATACCATCAAAACCAAAGGAGAATCGATCGGGATTTTGTTGGAGCTAGTAGGGGCTGAACCTATTAAGGAAGGAACGGGTCGCATTGTTCGCTATGGCCTAGTGCCCCTGGAGCAGCTGGATCACCCTCGGATTGATGTGTTGGGTAATTTATCTGGGATCTTTCGGGATAGTTTTGTCAATGTGATTGAACTACTAGATGATCTGTTTCAACGAGCTGCTCTAGCTAATGAGCCTGAGGATCAGAACTTCATTCGCAAACATACACAAGCATTACAGGCTCAAGGGGTTGATAATAGTACAGCCCGATTATTCTCAAATCCAGCTGGAGATTTTGGCTCTCTGGTTAATGATAGAGTGGTTGATTCCAATTGGGAGTCTGGTGTTGAATTAGGCCAAACCTGGCAGGATCGAAATGTCTTTAGTTATGGGCGCCAGGATAAAGGCCAAGCTCGGCCTGAGGTACTTCAAACTTTACTCCAATCGACCCGTCGGATTGTGCAAGAAATTGACTCAGTAGAATATGGGTTAACGGATATCCAAGAGTACTATGCCAATACTGGCGGACTCAAGCGGGCGGCTGAAACTCAACAAGGTCGTCATGTTGAAGCTAGTTTTGTGGAGAGCTTCTCAAAAGATACCACTCCTAGATCACTCAATGACCTACTCCGAATTGAATATCGCACCAAACTCCTTAATCCCAAATGGGCCGAGGCTATGGCGGATCAAGGATCTGGAGGCGCCTATGAAATTTCTCAGCGGATGACTGCTCTACTGGGCTGGGCTGGCACTGCAGACTTTAAGGATCCATGGGTTTACAATCAAGCAGCTGAAACATATGCCCTCGATGCCAAGATGGCCGAATTTTTGAAACAATCGAATCCAGAAGCCTTTCGCAATATTGTGGGTCGAATGTTAGAAGCCAAGGGTCGAGGATATTGGCAACCTGATCCTGAAAAGCTGGATCAACTCCAACAACTCTATGATGATATTGATAATCAGATTGAAAAAGTTACATAGTCAAGATCTTGGCTAACAACAGGTGACTCAAAGTTGGACCTTAGAGAGGGTCCCCAATGCATCCATTCCATGCTTTTCAGAGACAGCACTTGGGGTGAGTCGCATGGTCGCCGCCCTGTTATCGTTTACAGAAATTAACAGTCAGAAGTCCTGTCATTCTGAAAGAGCTTTAGATTCGTTACCAAACATACCAAACATATATCGGAACTGTTCAATTTAAACAAAAAATAATTAAGAGAATATTGAATTGGTTAGAAAGTTCGTTCCTGACATAAAATCACTAGATAGATAACCAGATCTAAGGTATGGTTCAGGCAAGCTTACCAGGCAATCGCTTTTGTTTCTCATTTCCTCTTTGTTTAAGCTATGGAGTTTTCTACTGAGTGACTCTGAGGTGCACCAATTTGCACTTGGATGAGCTGGATCAGAACGATTAACCAGCACCAGTAGTCTCAAACCTACTTTGCAGTTCAGCATTTTTTAAGATTTGAGCTTCAAATCAAATTAGCAATGACAGGTTTAACCGTGTGAATGGAGGTATGATGCCCTATCGAATTTCAAAAGAATGTACAGGTTGCGAGACTTGCATACCCTTTTGTCCTACTCAAGCTATTGAAATAAAAGATGGAGACTATTGGATCAATCCTCTGCTATGCAATAATTGTGAGGGCTACTTTCCAGAACCCCAATGTTTAAAGATCTGCCCTGATTCTGTGCCTCTGCCTTATCAAAGTATTAAGGGGCGTATCAAAACTATCCCAGATCGTGTGGCTAGCCCCATCTTGTTTCCAGATCGTAAAAGCCATTCTTTTGCCTCTTCCATTGTCATTTGGGAAGCGTGTAATCTGTTAGCCCAACGAGATTCTCTACCCCTTGATTATTCTGCTCCTCAGGTGGTGCGTTATCACAAACCAGTCAACAGTAACCAAGGCTCCATCACACTATCCATCCCACTAACCTCTCAGGACTCAGACTCCAATTTGAACCATTTTGATATTCGGGCTGCCTGTTTACATTTGATCTTCGCAGC
>CAYSWV010000057.1:8763-30060 GCA_964434865.1 uncultured bacterium | reverse complement strand
AGTTCGTAAACTCAGGATCCCCAAGGCATCCCTGTCCTGCGATGTCTAGACATTTGGGTCTTGTAATCCGTAGCTGAGCCACTGATCACCCATAGCTGAGCCACCTATCTCCCACCTTAGGTCCACCTGAGGGTCACTGATCGCAGGTCTATCAATCTGTTATATCTAATCGGCTCAACTCTACAGAGAAGAATATTTCAAAGAAAATGAAGAACTCTTGTCAAGTAATTATACAAACCTCACTTTCGATACTTTTATGACTTCTCTTGTCCTTTCGTTAGAAGATCCTTACATTTATGTTGTGCATCGGAATATAGCTATCTGGCTCGCACTTAAATCAATTGCTGAAGGTAGGGATCGTCAGTCAAACTCTATAGCCTCTGCTCGATCCCTAAGTTATCAGGTTCTAGCTCAGCTGACTTAACTGTTTAGTTCCGGGTACTTCATCAATCACCACAACCTCATAGCGCTGTAGGCCCCGAGGAATTTTAAACTTGTGATTCACATTCAAGAGCCCACCAATTTCAGTGGTTTCGCCTATGGCACTGTTGGGCAGCGATCCAAGATAACGTTCAACCCCTGAGCGGTAAGCCACGCGTAGTTGGGTGCCTTGAGGGAGATTCACTTGTTCAATTTCATATACAGGATGATCTTGCTCAGCTAGATTGATCACAATATGGCGGTAGAGATACGTGACAGGATCCCAATATTCAAAAGAAATGACCTTGTTAACGTTATCTAGCCACTTTTCGTTGTGATCGTGTTGGTTATACCACGCATGGTAGGTATCTCGGCCAATCAAGGTGCGGAGATCGACAACAGCTTGGTGAAAGTGACCAATTCCGGGGACCGTGAGATTATCCCAAGATACCGGGCCGTTGGTCTCTAGATTGCCACCTTGTAGAGTAAATACTTGAGCCGCATCTATGTAGTAGCTACCTGCCGATAATTTGAGCGCAGTAAAGGCTAGGATCTTACCCACAGAGTGCTCAGGACCTGCCGCTACCCCTTCAATTGGATACTTACCATGAATATCATCTGGATCTCGAATGTTATTGATATCATCGGGGCGCCAACCATGCACATCGAGCCAGCGCCAGGGGTTCCGCAAGTAATTAGCTACCTGGAATAAGGAATACTCATTTGGATTTTTTCGAATGATCTTGGACAGCAGCGCGTTGAAAGTATCCGTGTAGCCAACCGCTAGTCCTGACCCTGGTTTGCCATAGCTTAAGGTGTAAGCTGGAGAGATAACCCGATCATCAAAAGAATTGTACATTTCACCAATCGCCTGGAACACAGGATCACGAACCATCATGGTCCAAGCTAGATCCCGAATTAGTGACTCTCCCCCCGGTTCAAATGAGATCCCATCCACATTATCAATTCGGACCCCTTCATAACCTTCATAGAAAAACTTGACCAGAGCTTCCTGAGCTAGTAATCGAAAACCAGGATTTTCAAACTTAGGTCGCAAGGTGCCCCACTCAGTCCCCCGATCCGACATAAACCCTTGACCCACCAACCCCATCAAGACTTCAGGGTAGAAGGAACCGTTGACATAAGCTCGAGCATTATGAGCAAAGACAAAATCGACCACCGTTGTGATCCCAGCCGTATTGAACGCACGCAACATCTGGCGATACTCGCTCGGAGTCCCATGATCAGACTGTCCAGCTGTCATATATTGCCGTACCAGATACCAATAACGCCAATCAGGAACATTCTCATCAGGCTGTCGCTGATCAGCATGCGTTTCAGTTCCCACGTTGGGATAGAACTGGACCGTGTTGTAGCCTTCTCGACGAATGTGTTGAGGCACCTCGCATTCTGTCACAAACCGATAGGTTTCATTAACATGAGCGGCTCCCAAATCGCCATAAAAGACAGAGTTAGGATTTTGACATTTGTACCGAGCAATATAAGTGGTTAGATCCGTGGTGAGGGCTACATAAGCTGTTTCACCAATATTCTGGCGGTAGGGCAGATCAGTGACCGGAACCTCTTGGACCTGCTGCTCTTCTGGGGGAAACCAAAAAACCGACAGAGGCATAATGTTGCGGTTACCTAAGGGCCGTAGTGGATTTTCCCGGGGGGTACCGGCAATAAATCGACTGTAAAACACGGGTGAGGAGACAAGATTAGACGCTGGATCGGTGATCAGGTAATAACTGCCAACCATGGCACCGCGCACCAAGGCATAGTACTGTAAGTGGTACCCACCCGGTTGTGATGAAGGTGGAAGAATAATGTAGCGAATATAGGGATTATCAGGATCAACCCGCAGTTTATAGTCCTGATCCGGATAAACCCAGTCGTTGAAGTCCCCAGTGATCCAGAGTTCTGTGTTGGGGTCATCTGCTACAGTGCGTACAATCACGCGGCCATCATCGAGCAAGTATTGACCCAGTTGTGGAGTCACATGAACCAAGTTGGGATGGCGAGACAGCCCAATATTAACCGCTAGCGTCCGCCGCTGATCATGAAAGCCAGGGGACAACACAATATCCTGACGAGGTTGAGGCTGATATAGCGGAGCATAGTTGACAATGTGAGGGGCGTGCTGGGCCAAGATCGTGGATTGATCAAAACTTACAGGCATTTGACGTTGCATATAGTCCACATAGTCTCTAAACCCTGGGTTCACCACAGTTGAGGCCGCCACAGGTGAGCTAGTGACCCATCCTATCGCTCCAGTTGTTCCCAATAAACATAAACTGATCAGGAGCAACCGGCGGAGACACGGGACCCAATAGAGTAAGGCATAGCGAGTATAGAGACGCAAGCGTGATTGAAACAGCTGGAAACACAGATGAGAGTTCAACATGCAGATTAAGAGGTCGGAATAATAGGGTTACCGTCAAGCAGTTTATCGTTATGGAGTCACTCACCGATAGCCATGACGGCTTAATCTGCACGGTAAAAGGCTGTCTGGATAGATCTGATCAGTCCATAGAGCCATGAGTTTAGAATAGCCGTGATCACGTCAGCCCAGCTCAATCCTCCTGTTTTCAGTATATTTTCAGTGCATCATTATTCAACTTTAACGGTCTCCTTATGTGGCACTGGGTCTACAACCATCTAATACGCCTAGGCTTAGATCAATTGCATTGAGGCTTTATGATGTTGAATTCTACTCGCAAAGTTATGGCGGCCATCCTGCTAGCTACTCAGATCTCGATGCTAGGTGCGCTTGCTCCAGGTGCAGCCCGAGCGTCGACAGGACCAGTAAACTTAGTTTCCCTGGCTTATCAAGGCTTTCTCCGTGATCAGGGGATCCCCAGAGCGGGGACTCTCAGCCGAGCTAGTCGCTTTGGGCGCGTTCGTGCTGTTGATCTCGTTGAAGCAGGGGTCGAGGCAGGGTTACTTCCGGCTTCAACCTTAGACGATCAAGGTTATCTAATTGCGGTCAGAGGTGCCCTCAGAGATCTAGTCAATCTTGATGCTGATGACAACTAGAGAGATACCAGGAGCCGGTAAGATGATCAGGTGAGCGTAGGAGGTAAACATGTCCTCTCCACCCGAGCAGTCTGGAGCAAGCTTATCTGATCTACCGTTGCCTCCTGGGTCGTTGGGATTACCCTTTGTGGGAGAAACTCTCAACTTTTTACGAGATCCTAACTTTGCCCAAAAGCGGTTTAAACAATTTGGGTCTATCTTCAAAACTCATTTAATCGGTAAGCCAACTGTTTTTGTGAGAGGCTCCGAGATCAATCAGTTTGTTTTAACTCATGAAAATGACTATTTTGTCTCCAGCTGGCCTCCTAGTGTAGAAGCTTTGCTAGGTCCCGATTCTCTATCGTTACAAATGGGTCGAGTCCATCAACAACGACGCAAACTACTGGCTCAAGCTTTTATGCCCCGCGCCTTAGCCGATTACATCCCAACCATGGAGACCCTCTTACAAAGCTATCTGCAAACTTGGAAGTCTACCGATCCGTTGACCTGGTATCCAGAGTTGCGCAAGTATACGTTTGATGTGGCCTGTAAGTTGTTGGTAGGCCTAGAACACGGATCTCAAACCCCTCTGGGTCACTACTTTGAAACCTGGTGCGAGGGGCTATTCTCTCTGCCTTTTGATCTACCCTGGACTCAATTCGGGAAGGCCAAGAAAAGTCGACTGCAAATCCTTACTACCATTGATCAACTCATTACCCAACGCCAACAAGAATCCACCCCCGGAACCGATGTTTTAGGCCGACTCTTACAAGCCGAAGATGAAGCGGGTAACCGATTACCTCAATCTGAATTAAAAGATCAAATTTTAACCCTACTGTTTGCAGGCCATGAAACATTAACGTCAGCCTTGGCCTCATTCTGTCTCCTCACAGCTCAGCATCCCCAGGTTTTAGCCCAGATCCGAGCAGAACAACAGCAGTACGATCCTGAAGTCCCCTTAACCTTGGATCTGTTAAAACAAATGACTTATCTAGAGCAAGTCTTGAAAGAAGTGCTCCGATTTGTGCCGCCGGTGGGAGGTGGCTTTCGGGAAGTCGTGCAAGACTGTACAGTCAGTGGTTACCGTATTCCCAAAGGATGGTCAGTCGGTTATCAAATTGCTTCAACCCACAGTCTTGATCAGGAGTATGTGAGTCCCGAGAGTTTCGATCCCGATCGCTTTAGTCCAGAGCGACAGAATGAGCAAGCCAAGTATGCTTATATTCCCTTCGGTGGGGGTGTCCGTGAATGTTTGGGTAAAGAGTTTGCCCGGCTGGAAATGAAAATCTTTGCAGTGCACCTAGCACGGGAGTACACCTGGACTTTAGTGCCAGGGCAAGATCTAGAGATGTCTATGATCCCAACCCCTCGGCCTAAAGACAATTTAATGGTTAAACTTCAAAGACTTTAGAGCCACAACTCTACAAATGAAATGCCAATGATCTAGGTTTTAACGATTACACTCTAACTTAGACCAGAACCTAGTAACGACTACAGATTTATCTAGGCCAAGCAATAATACAGCTCGTTGTAACGTGTGAAGAACAACGGTTGATCACTCATCAGATCTTGGCAGATCATTACATTAGCTCTGGAGAGCAAGAACTGGAGTGGCGCTGACTGATCAAATCAAGCGTGGCAAGAAAGATCATGGCTTATTAAATGAACAGAAGTGTCTCAATAACTGAGCCAAATTGGGCTTAACGTAAGAAGCGGATGATCAGCAAGGTGCCCACACTTCCAAAGGCAATGTTATGACTCCAAGCTGCTAGCCAAGGTTCAACAGCCCCCGCCTCCCCCAAGCTGCGAGAGACATTTAAAATCACATAATAGGCAAACACTAACAAAATCCCAAAGACAACCCCCCCGTAGCGACCAACTTGTCGGGCTGTGTGGGTAGCTAGCGGTAACGAGATCAATACAGAGAAAAAACTAGCCAAAGGCAATGAAAAGCGCATGTGCCATTCGGTATTCAATTCTAGGGTATTCAAGTTTGATCTATTCAGATTGGTAATACGCCCTTGCAGTTCAATCAATGACAATTCGGAAGGATCGACCGGAGGTAACATCAAGGTGGCTAGATCATCAGAAACATCAATAGGTTGAAAATCAAATTTTTCTTCGCTAATAGTGATCCCATCAGGACCATAGATATGAACCACACCTTCAATTAGAGTCCAGCGCTGTCCATCCCAGTTTGCTTGACCCGCTACAGTCACTTCTGTGAGTTGATGTCGGGATCCAACCTCAGTGGGTAGTACCTTTAAGATCGTTAGATCCTCCATAGTATTCAGCCGAGGATTGACCGAGCGAATAAAAAACCAAAGATTATCTTGAGTTTTGAAAAAGACATCCGAGTTTTGTTCGGGTTGGGATTGCTTAATAATCGATTGTTGATCAATATCTCGAATGGCCTTCTGACTAGGGGGGACTAATCCATTACTGATCCCAAAGGACACCAGGCTCATGATCAAGCCCATAATCAAAAACGGAGCAAAGATGCGTCGATAGGTAACCCCTGCAGCCCTAAGAGCAATTAATTCACTGTTACCACTGAGTTTAACTAAGGTCAACATAGTGGCAAAGAGAGCCGCTATCGGCATCGCCAAGACAACCGTTGAGGGGAGGTCCAATAGGAGTAACTTAAGCACATCTAGGGCCGGGACCTGATCCTCAACTAACTTTTCAGCTAGGGTAAATAACTTACCAATGAGCAGTAATAACGTGCCCCCGGCCACCCCCATCACTAGCGGCATAAACATTTGGCCGAAGAGATAGCGTTGTAATAGAAAATAGTTCCACCGTAAACGAGTCATAGCGGGCTTAGGGGTGATCTCTGGTTGTACTATAGCCTCTGTTTTAACGCTTATGAGTCTTCCTAGGGTTCTGAGTTCAACAGATCTAGGGGGTATCAAGCCGCACAATTTCTAGACTTAGGCAGCAGTGATCCATGTAAACTGGATGGCTAGAGTTCTTTATCCTGCTTGTTTCAGTGCGATTTCCTCTCTGTCCGATTTCACGCGACCATTTTAATCGTTACTTTCTCCACGGGTCTTCCTGTAACAATTCTGTCAGTGTCAGGGTAGGAGACATCCTGGATCCTGGTTTACTGCGCCAAGCGACTGGACTGGTGATGCAAAGGCACTTTGCCCTCAGATCTCGGGTTCAGGTGGATTTGCACTTTCCCCAACGCTATTTTTGGCAAGAACTTCAGGATCCAACAGTAGCCATCTTAGAGGTCCCTATTGAATTCAAAACCCTGACTTGCTCTGAATCTGACTTAGATGATGAGCTTAATGCTCTAGACATTCAACACCACAGTCAGCTAATCCCATTGGATCAAGTGTATCCATTTAGACTCATGTGTGTGACCTGGCCCCAGGGGTTAACTCATTTACAGCTCATTGCCTCCCATGTGGCTTGTGATGGGGTGAGTATGTTCTTGTTTTTTGGTGATCTATTCCGATACTATGCTGCTTTAGCCTCAGGAGAGACCCCTCCCATCGATCCTCTCCCCTACTTAGCAGACTGGAAAACGTTGTTTGGGATCTTTCTCAACCCACTTGAACGGCGGACAGCTCAAAATCCAATTGCAACTCAGTATCGCTTACAAAAAAGCCGCTATGGTAAACATTATTTTGATAAACGAGATTGGGAAGACTTATTATTAAGAGCAGAATCATTAAAGGTGAAAAAGCAAACCGTTTCTTCATCTCGAGAGCAAAGTTTTAATCCCTTAGTGATCTTTCCTCGGTTACTCCCTGAAGCAGAATTGGCAGATGTGGATCCTCATACCGAACCCCTCACCTTCCGCTGTTTTGAGTTTGATGAAGATCAATCTAACCGACTTAGACGCTTTGCTAAACAGTTTGATGCGTCCCTCTATGAAGTGCTTAATTTAGCCTACTTGAAATGTCAGATTGATCTGGCCAAACAAGAGGGCCAATTTTTTAGAGTGATTCATCTATTGCACACTGTTAATATTCGCAGTATTTCCAAAGATCCAATGACTCAATACGTCCTGGGTAACTTTATCTCATTTCAAAATCGTAAGATCTCGTATGCTGGGAAAGATGAAGGCCTGCCGTTATTACTGCAAAAGATTAGACTGCAAGGTCGACCCGAAGATATTATGCCCAATATTCTGAAAGGGATTTTATATAAAACAGCTCTGCAGGAAGCCGTTAAAGGTGAGGATTGGCAGCCCTTCTTAAGCCTATTTCTAAACCAGACTCAGCAATATTTCCGTAATGCCACCTCCCTCATGACAACCAATATTGGTGTAATTGATCGCTATGTTAGACCCGGTAAATTAAATGTTTTATCAGTACGAATGTTACCCCTGACCCGTCGATATTATATGGGCATGTTTATCTTTAAAAAACGGTTGGTGCTAACAGCTAGTTACATTCCGAAATTGCTAGTTGCTGATGAGGTTGATGAAGTCTGGAACCGAACAAAAGACTATTTATTTGCCTTTTCAAATTCATTGATCCGATAATTCAAGTCATTTAAGCTTGATCTAAGTCATTTAAGCTTGATCGTTAATTCCAGTCTACAAACTGGGTGTCAATCCTGGGGCAAACTAAGAGAAGATAGAAGCAACAGGATCGAGGGACATCATCTATGACTCGGCAGCGCAAACCCCTTAGCCCAGATGATCGAGTGCGCCTGATGGCAGAACTAGAGGCCCCTTATCGTGGCGTTCGTAAGTTTATCTATGGTGCTGTGGGAGCCTCCGGTGGGATCGGAGCTTTTGTCTTTCTTTTCAGAGTGTTGGCAGGTCGTGAATTGAGCGAGTCTATCCCTAATCTGGCCTTGCAACTAGGTATTTTGATCGGGGCTATTGCTTTGATCCGCTGGGAAAGTCGCCAAGGTAAACAAGATCAAACGCGCATTCGCACTCGATTAGAAGCCCAAGAACAGGCCGATCGATAACGGGGATTAGTTTTCAAGTCTAAGCCTTACTGTGGAATGAGTAACTGCGTGGTGGTGCTTCCTCCCCTAACAGCTACCGTATTTGCCTGCCAGTTAAAAGTAGCCTCTGTACCAGCCACTGAGAGGTTTTGAGTAGGTTGTTGATACTCCACATTACCACTGGCTTCAATAATAGATGTATTAAAAGTCCAGTCTAACTGATCAGCTTTAAGTTCTTGTTGGGTTGTACTTGATCGAGCAAAGGTATTACCTTCTAAGGTCAGGCGATCTTCAGTTAGTTGAGCCGTCAATGCATTCCCCGTTAATTGAATATTTTGATCAGGATAGACCACATCAACATTTTCCTGGGCAGTGAGAATCTCAGAGCCAAAATTCCAATCAACTTGAGTGGCCGTCACTAGCAAACCCGGATCGGGAGCTGTCACTTCAATCGGCTGATCAGGTGTTAAGTTAGTCAAAGTAACGGTATCCGTTTTAAAGTCGACAATGAGTTGATCACCCTTACCGACCCAAGTGGCTTCTGCTTCAGGGATCAGCTCAATGGCTGCAGGCCGTGTTAATTCAGCTTGAATATCGGGAGAGGCTGGACGAGCTTCAGGGCTATTGATTTGAGCAATGGTGACATTGTCCAAGGCCACTAGGCGATCAGCTTCAGGATACCATTCCACCCGGTCAGCTGAGAGTTGAAACTGATGAAACAAGGATTGAATCTGAACATTGCCATCTAATTCAAAGCGCTTCTCGTCCGTGTAGACCGATCCAGCCTGGGCTTTAGCTTTGACGGCTTGATTATCTTGATCAAAAAACTCACCAGTCACCGTATCTAGAGTTGCTGAGGTTTGATCACTATTGTACTGAGCCAGTGTTGCCGTGAGTTTCCAAAGAATGCGACCATCCGGTTCAGCATCAGTAATAGTAATGTTTTGATACGTCAGCTCCGGAGTTGCTTCAGGTTCTGGGGAAGCTGAAGGCTGTGAGGTCGTGTCTTCAGGTACCAGCCAGCCACAACTGGTGAGCAACCCAAGACTCAAGAGCACAATAGGGGTGACTGTTGCCTGAGCTAACAACAGTTGTCGGGCCATAATCATGCCTCTTCTAAACCGATCCTCTAAATGGTAGCAACTGAATTGAAACCTGCCTCTAGATCTACTCGTCTTAGGATCTATAGATTGCCAGGTTAGGTCATTCACTCCTACGGCTAAGGCTCTAGCAACCGTGGGGCTGACCTCTATAATGAGACATTGATTGACGGAGGTTTTAAGATGAAACGTGCTTTACTACCAGCGATGGCCCTCACTGCTATTTGGTGTGCAGCTTGCGGTGATAGTTCATCTGATACTGTGATCTCGCCTTTATTGAATCCGCCTTCTGTTCAAATCACTCAGCTTGAACCCTCCACGTTGATTGTGGGTCAGAGCTTTATTTTTCAGCTATCAGCCCAAGTCAATGCACCTGAAGGCATCAGTCCCAATAACGCCTTTTTAATCCAGATCACTCCTCCCCTTGGCAATACCCAAACCCTACCCACGCTTGATGCCTCAGATATTCCCAATTGCAGTGATTTTGCAACCTCTTGCTTTTTGGACGTGGAAGTCAATGCATCCTCATTTGTCTCTACATCAACCACAGGATCCTATCAGGTCCGGCTGAGTGTTCTGGATACTCAAGGTCAATTAGCTGACGATATTGAGACTATAGTGGTCAACTTGTAGATAGCACCACGTCGGTTGGGATTCGAAGCCAAGTGCTCGGATCCTGAGTTTAACTTTCAAACTATTCGGGAAGTTTATTCGGCAAATCTATTCGGCAAATCTGGTAAGCAAATCTATTAGGGTTGGGCTGGAATAGCGGGCAAACTGTGATACGATACCCCCGTCCTGTTTCAGGTAGCTACTGTGTCTGATCCTATTAGCCAAGCTGTTCAAGATCAGTATGAGACCTATCCCTACCCCAGCTCATCTCAAAACAGCTTTCGGAGTATGGCTACCCGTGACAGCTACAGATTAGCCCAGTATGCTCGGACTCGCTTAGTTCATCAATCTGAAGGTAAACGTGCTCTGATCGCAGGTTGTGGTACGGGAGCTGAGCTGGTTTGTGTCTCTCAAGCCAATCCAAAATTAGCCGAATTAATTGGCATTGATCTCAGCCAACGTTCAATTGAAATAGCTAAAACCAAAGTCCAAGAGTATAGTATTCAAAATTGTCAGGTTTACCAAGCTAATGTAATGGAACCAGACACCCTCCCAGACGGCCCTTTTGACCTGATTGCTGCTCCAGGGGTTCTCCACCATACCGCTGATCCTAAAGTCGCGTTATATCATCTAGCTCAACGCCTACAGCCTGAGGGCGTGATGTTCTTAATGATCTCCAGCCGATCCGGACGAGAGATTATCTATCGGACTCGGGCTGCTCTTACTCTTCTTGGCATTAGTTCTCAACCTGATCCAGAAGCCATTCAATTCGTTCAAGACTTGTTGACATTTGCCCAACCCGGAACGGCTATTGAACAGCACAGTACTGCCAATAAAGTCTACTACAAAGAGGTTGAAAACTTAGTAGACGACTTCTTTCATCCTCACGATATTCCCTTTGACATTGAAGAGGTTCCCCCCTTTCTTGATCAAGCAGGGCTAGACTTTATTGATGTTGTGCACGGCAGCCAGGCAGCCAGTCCACCCGAGCAGGTGGTGAGCCGATTGCATCATGCGTTTCATCAACGACTCCAGACTCTTACTAAGATTCAGCAATTAACGGTATTAGAGAAGCTCCATCCCACTCGACAAACAACACTGGAATTCTGGTGTTGCCATAAAGGTAAAATCACCTACCCCTCTGGCTTTGATCCAGCTTTTTTCCAAAACTCAGAATGGAGCCTCAATCCTGATGTGATCCATGCTGAGGTCATGATTCGAGGCCAATGGCACATCCTTGGGAACTTAGTAGAGGATTCACGGGTTTCTATTCCAGACGCACCGCTAAAATTAAGGTCCCCGCTGATCCCCACCCCTCAGACTCAGTTGACATTAAGTCGGTTTCAGTTGTGTGAACTGCTGCTACCTTTAGCCCAATCCACATATACAGGGTCCCAACTTTTACAACAGCACGGTCCGGAACTCAACGATCATTTACTGAAACTGTTTGAAACATGGGAGTTGTTCCGCTTAGTTCTGCGAGTTCGTTAATAACCCCAGCTTAAATGAGACTGAAGTACCGATGTGGCACGGGTACCGGACAAGGAATCTCTTTCAAACCATGCCGATCCCAGTAATGCCCCATGACAACACCATGCCACAAAGGCCGGACCTGAGATTGACGGCTATTGACATGATGCCAGTGATAGCGCAAGACTCCGTAATCTAAGGAGCTAAAAGGTTCTAATTCAAATACTCGAAAGGCTGATACAGGCCCAACGAGAGGCGGTGCTACCAGGTAAGGGATCTGATGTCGCACATAGACTTTAGGGACATGGAGATGGCCACTCAAAACAGCAGCAATGTAGCCATGGCTTTGTAAGAGACCTCTCAGATCAGCAGCCACCTGAGAACAAATGCGATAGTTGCGAAAGAGAGGTGAGGGGGCGACAGGGGGCTGATGGATCAACATAATGACCCACTCCTGGGCATGGGTGTATAACTCCTGCTGCAGCCAATCCAATTGAATGGGGCGGAGAGTACCTTGAGGTTCTGGATGGATCCCGAGTGTGGCATCTAGGGCAATCAGGCGAATACCAGGTGCCGGGGCAAGGCTGTAATCAACAAAACCAGTTGGGGCTGGAATCAAGTCAAATTGAGATTGACACCAGGCTATAAAATCTGATCGAGTGTAGCGAGCTTGACTCTGATCGTGATCAATATCATGATTACCAACACTAATGTAATAAGGAACATTTAAAGCTTGGACACAGGTATGAAATTGCTGGAAACTAGCAGCGTCCGCTTGATCTACTAGATCACCCGTGAAGACAACAAAATCTAGATCAGGGATGGCATTGAGCTGAGTAATGGCAGTTTGCAACTGAGCAAAAGGGGAATCGGTCATCCACCAACATCGGCACCCGTGAGGCGGCATCAAATGCAGATCAGAAAGTTGGGCAAATGTGATTCGTCTCATTGCACTAGTGATTTAGACATATCCAAGCTCGAATCATAGAGGAAACTGAGATTAGGAGCTATACAAGAGTCTTAACCTGCTCTAAACGTCTGGAGCTGATACAGGCTTACTGGCTATTTAGAGCTGATTCTTTGCATACTGTTAAATTAAGATAGGTGGTTATTGATCAGCGATGGCTGTAGCCAGCCACAATCTAGCTCTTTTGCTCTAGCTCTTTTGCAAGGATCCTAATGATGAAAGCTCCCCAATTACGATCTGAGGTTCAATCCCTTCAAGCTGATCTGGTGGCTTGGCGACGTCAACTCCATCAATATCCTGAATTAGGTTTTCGGGAAGAGCAAACGGCTCAGTTCATTCAACAGCTCTTAGACCAGTGGCAGATTCCGTATCAAGCCCAGGTTGCCCACACGGGTATCGTAGCCTTAATTGAGGGATCAGAACCGGGACCCACTGTAGGGATTCGAGCAGATATGGATGCTTTGCCAATTGCTGAGCAAAATGAGGTGCCTTACCGGTCGTGTTACGCCAATACGATGCATGCCTGTGGCCACGATGGTCATACAGCTATTGCCTTGGGGACAGCCAAGTTGTTGAAAGCAGCCCAACCCCATTTAAAAGGATCTGTTAAAATTATTTTTCAACCTGCTGAAGAAGGACCAGGTGGAGCTCAACCGATGATCGAGGCAGGGATCTTACAAAACCCCGATGTGGAGGCCATGATCGGGTTACATCTCTGGAACAATCTACCCTTAGGTACCGTAGGCGTTAAGGGAGGCCCTTCGATGGCCCGATCCGATCGCTTTGACATTCAGATTGAAGGCCGCGGAGGGCATGGCGCGTTACCTCACCAAACGATTGATACTCTGATTGTGGGTACTCAAGTGGTGAATGCTCTCCAAACCATTGTATCTCGCAATGTGAATCCTTTGAAATCAGCGGTGGTCTCGGTGGGAAAGTTTCAAGCTGGTGATACCTTTAATGTGATTGCGCCTACGGCTGAAATTGTGGGCACGGTTCGCAGTTTTGAACCCGAGTTATCGGAGTTGATCGCTGAGCGAATTGATCAGATTGTAGCGGGAATTTGTCAAGCTCATGGGGCCACCTATCATTTAAATTATCATCGGGGCTATCCTCCTGTTCAAAATGATGCTCAAATCGCCGCTCTCGTGGATCAAGCCGCCCGGCAAGTTTTAGGCACCACGGCACAGGTAGTTCCAGAAGTCACCATGGGTGGAGAAGATATGGCCTATTTCTTAGAAGCAGTGCCTGGATGTTACTTCTTTTTAGGATCGGCCAATGTTGATTTGGGCCTCCATTTTCCTCATCATCACCCTCGCTTTGATTTTGATGAAACAGCCTTAGGCATTGGGGTGGAGATCTTTTTACGTTGGGTTGAAGCCTACTCAAGAGGCAACTGAATCAGGCTCCTTTAGCTAAAGACCTACCTATCAAATAGGCCCCGAACTACAGATGAGAATGGCTATGGGGTTTACACGGGATCCCATTGAAAATCACGCAAACGATGCAGCAAGTTATAAAATGGACTCCAATCATCTTCATTCACAATAGGATCCCACACCGCTTCAATTTCAGGTTTGAGGAGTACAGTAGGTGGGTTATGCTGTCGGAGGCGTTGGGAAACTTTTTCAATGTCTTGAATGGACTGGAGAGCCTGATGATATTTGATAGACCATTGTTTTAATAGCTCCTGTTCATCTGGATTGCGCAAGACAAAAGCACCTTTAAATACGAGATCCAGACCTTCTTGCCATTTCGGTGAAAACAAGCGAGTTAATCGGGCAAAAAAACTGTGATAACTCATTTGTGTGCTACTCAAAAATCGGAGCGTGGCATTCATGAGTTCATCAGCCTGATCAGACGCTAGGGTGTCGAGTCCTAATTTATTGAGCATCCTCTGGGTGTAGGCAGCCTTGTAATAGCTACCAAATTTAGTGAGACAGCTATCTAGTTCTTGCTTCGGGATCACGAGTTCTAGGGGAGCCTGGAGCCGTTCTAGATTTAACCGACAAATCTCTGGTTGATTGCCAAATCGATAGTAGCCCCAGTAATCAAAGTAAGCCGCTGTAAATTTAGGATCATAGTTGCGAATAAAAGCATAAGGCCCATAATCAAAGCCATCACCTGTGATCAGCATATTGTCCGTATTTAAGACCCCATGACAAAAACCAACCGACATCCATTGAGCGGCCAATTCAGCCATCCGCTTGACTAAACTGGCATAAAACCGAACATGGGTTTCCACTTGAGCCTGGGAGTCCTGGCTACATTCTGGATAATAAGTGTCAATCACATGATTCAATAATTTCTGAACTAGATCACGCCGCTTAAGATAGAGCAATCGTTCAAACGACCCGAAGCGAATATGAGAGCGGTTGGCTCGAACTAAGACGGACGAACGAGCAGGAGAAGGTTCATCCCCTCGCCACAGTGACTCCCCCGTTTCAACTAAGCTCAAGCACCGGGATGTTCGAACCCCCAACGCATGCAGCGCTTCGCTAGCTAATACTTCCCTCACGCCTCCTTTCAGCGTTAACCGACCATCGCCTCCCCGTGAATAGGCAGTAGTTCCGGATCCCTTGGTGCCTAGATCATAAAGTTGACCATCAGTCCCTCGGTATTGTCCATAGAGAAAGCCACGCCCGTCCCCTAACTCAGAATTGTATTCACCAAACTGATACCCGTGGTAGCGCATGGCCAGAAACCGATGGGAGCGCGGCTTTTTAAACTGACCAAAGGCTTGAAGAAAGTCTTCATCATCCACCTGATCAGGAGTGAGCTTCAGTAGTCGTAAGATGTCATCATTTCTAAATCGCAGCACATGGGTTGGAAAATCAGCCGCCTCCACTTCGTCATAATAATCAGGACCCAGGCGCTGGAAGGCCAGTTCATCTTGAAGTGATAGAAAAGCATTTTGATTCACAACAACAACCCAGCCTTACGAGAGCACTCTAACATCCATGACGGTACCTCGGATATTATAGTCAAAGGTCTCGATCTCGAGTGGGACCCCGATCTTAACTTTGTTATTACCCAGAATAATGCCATCCTCTGTAGTTCGCCCTTCACCTCTAAGGGTAAAAACGAGATCTAAGCGATAAGCATCAGGTGTCGGAAATGCCCTAACCTCTCCATCGGGAAACACTAACGGAATCTCACGGGTCACATCTTCAACCTGAACCACCTCAACTTGACCATAGGGTTGATTTCGGATGATCAGATCAGCCTTAGGTTGCTGAAAAGGTTCAAGTGAGCGACCACTCACCCCGCGTGCAATCATATCCACTTCAACCCCTAAGGTTTCGCCGGGTCCGATTTGAACCACCCCGCCTGCCTGTTTACCGGGCAACAAAAAGATCCCAATCAAAGCAGCCATAATGATGACCACAGCGCCCAAATCAATCACATTGATCCGCCCCCACAGGCGTCCCTTTTGATCTATCAAACTCATCTTGACCTCAACAACAACCCTGACTCTGCAGCTTATCTTAAGCGCTTAATTTTAGGTTGGATCATGATCATTATTTAAAATGCGGAAGAGAACTTGACATCTCCCTGAATCTAGATGAGTTTACCTAGGTGGGTTCAGTTGGAAGGGAGCACTGATGGCAACTAGAATCCCCGCTAGGCCAAAAGCAGCCGCACCCACTAAAACACCTAACGTTCCTGACATGGCCTCCGATCCGCTGAAGATAGCACCAAACAGACTAGAAGCCGCCGCGGCGCCACTAAAGTAAATGCCTGTCCCTAACCCTGCTCTGATCGGTGAAACCATTGATAGCGCAAACGGGATCGTACCATTGGACACTAAGCTGTAGGCGGCGCCTAACCCAAAGGCTATACAGCTAGCTAAGAAAACACTATTAACCAGGATGACACTGGCCAGTAACCCAGCCATGATCCAAAGTCCTGCTACCATTGCGATCCGATTCCCCAAAGCTGCTGCCAGACGGCCTGATGGAATTGCAGTCAGGGCTAACGCGACAAAAATTCCACCCAAGATCAGGTTAGGATTAGCGGCTGCCACTTGGGTTTCCATTGCAGTTCGAAAAGATCCCATCAAAAAACGAAAGCCCAACCCTAAGCCCAACCCTGCCCCAAATACAAATCCTAGGCCAGTCCATGAAACAACAGGACCCATGTCAGAACTAGCTGGATCCGCTGAGGTAGGCTCTGTAATCGTTTGATTCGGCTGGGCCCCGCGCAAAACCATAGCAGCCACCAACAGGACAATAGAGCCAATGGCAAACGCAGACACCTCACCCATCTGCAAAATCACATCACTCGCCAAAGGTCCCATCGCCCCAGCCAATCCGCCCACTAAAGTTAAAATGCTAGCTGCTGCAGGCAGTTGAGTTCCGATAGCATAGCGACTTAGTAACGACAGCGCAGGGCTCCTAAAGATCGTCATCGATAAAGCCCAGGCAACCATCATCATGGGCAAACACCAACGCAGTACAGCCTTCACGCCAGTTGTGACGGTTTCAGGTGCCATGATCAACAGCAAGATAGCGACAATTGGGATTAGAACAAAGCAAATAGAGGCCGCCAGAGTACCAATGGCAATAAACGGAAATCGGCTACCCACCCACCGTTGCGCTCGATCTGAAAAAGTCCCCATTAGCGGTTCCATCACCATCCCCAGGACATTTTCTAAGATGAGCAGTCCAGAGGCGAAACTAGCAGCAAAGCCGAGTTTGATCAGTAGATCACGCACATAGAGTCCATAAATGACCCAAGCCAGCGCAATCGCCCCTTGAACACACGCTAATCCCCAAACTTGGGGCCATAGGACTTGCCGATTCGATGATGGATAGTGGGTCATAAGCAGGTTTGGGATCTCACTTCTCAAGACTAGTTGATCTGAGAGCTCAAAGAGAGCAATTGGAGCACATTTATCGACTCAACTCAGCATAAGTTAACAGATCCTAACTTTGAATATTGAATCCAGCTATTAAATCTGAAAATCGTATGCTAGTCTGATCCTGCCTCTAGATTGAATCCAACTAGAGATTAAAAGTACCTATCAGCGATAACGAAATAGGAGATATCTAGTGAAAACTATTATTGAACGCCAAGCACAAATTTTAAATGGCTTTGCAGGTCTTGCCGGGATAGGAATGTTATGGATTGTCAGTGGTTGGGTACTTTGGAGGTCTCTGCTAACTGAAACAGGAGATCTCACCTTAGATTTTATTCCATCGCCTCTTTTGTTCACCCTAGGGTTAGGTCTATTAAGTCTCGGGGGGGCGGGCACACTTGGCTTTTTCCTGGTGGAACCGAATCAATCAAAAGTAATGTTATACCTTGGATCTTATGTGGGTAGTGTTCAAGATCCTGGATTTTATTGGGTAGTACCCTATTTGTTTCAAGCCAGGTCCATATCTTTACGAGTGCGAAATTTTTCTAGCGATCGGATTAAAGTAAATGATGCTCAGGGTAGCCCCATTGAAATTGCAGCTGTCGTGGTTTGGCAAGTTGTTGATTCCGCTAAAGCTCTATTGAATGTTGACACCTTTCAAGGTTTTGTGGCTATTCAAAGTGAAGCTGCTCTACGTACGCTAGCGAATCGGTATTCTTATGATAGTTTTGATATTCAATATAAGTCTTTTCGAGATGATCCTGATGAAATCTCTCAACGCTTGCAAGCTGATGTTCAAGCTCGTTTAGAGGTGGCTGGGGTTAAAGTGCTTGAAGCTCGGATCACCTATCTTGCCTATGCCCCTGAGATTGCTCAAGCGATGCTACGACGACAACAGGCTCTAGCTATTGTTGCAGCTAAAGAACGGATTGTAGAAGGGGCTCTGGGTATGGTGGAAATGGCGCTCAACGGATTAAGTGATAAAGGCCTGGTTCAGCTCACCGAAGATCGTAAAGCGACCATCTGGCTCTCGATTTCCATTACAACTAATCATCCTTGCCTGGTTCAGCTCACCGAAGATCGTAAAGCGACCATGGTTAACAACTTATTAGTGTCGTTAGTGGCTGAAAATGGCACTCAACCCATTGTTAATACAGGCACCATTAGCCAAGAGCTTTAGATCAACTCTCTTATCACGACAAAATTGCGCAGGATTGACAGTAACCGTTTAAAACTCTCGATACGATCAACACAGTAGCGTTGGATCACTGAGGCACCTATGCGAGATCAAGTGAGACGTCAAAGGTGGATAGGCTTAGGGTTAAGCGTCCTGATGGGCTTGGGGTCTCCTGTCGCAGCTCAGACTCTATTTCCCTACCCCACCCCGTCATCATCTCCCTCTGAGCTAGAGTCGGCTTACCCCTGGCAAAATTCTGCTGATCCTGAGCTTGAAGTCGATGTTGTCCCTCTATCACCAGAGTTAGAGTCCATTTGGGAAGATGCTCTACCACCAGCCTTGAACACCTCGGAGTTACGGGGAGGGGTAGAAAGCTCTGAAATCAGACCTCAATCTGTAGCCACACCTTTAGCAACTCCCACTACCTCAGATCCCTCTGATCAGCCTGTATTTCAATTAGATCTACAACAATTTCAAAATACATCACCCTCTGAAGGCCCGGCCACTGGCTCAAGACCTGCTAGATTTAGCCCACTCCCCAATGCTAATGGTCCAGGAGTCAGTGATCCCAGTAACTCGGTTGGTGTTGGATCTGGGGTTAACTCTAACTTTGGCTCAGAACCAGGAACAGGATCTGGATTAACACCAGGAGCGGGATTGACACCAGGAGCCGGATTAACACCAGGAGATCAGTTAGACGCTGGCACCACCCAACGAGAAGTGGCCACCACAGGCTTGATTATCGATGCCAGACCGTTAGATTTCCAACCCAGTATGTCAATGCGCATCTTTGATCCAGATGGAAATCAAATCTATACACCTCCCAATGTGAATCAATCTCTCAATGCCTATCGAGTGGCTAGCGAAGGCACAGCAGCCTATGCCACTACTGAGGAGCAAGCTCGCAACCTAGTGCAGCGGGTGGGAGACCGTCCTTTTATGATCGAAGCTATCCGTACTCTCGGTTATGATTTAGTCATATCAGGAGAGGATGCCTGGAGCCTGCAACAGCGGAACCAACTGGATCGGTTTTTAGAAACCTACTCTGTCGTGGTGATCTGGGATCCTAGCCAAGCTAGTTTACCTTGAGTGAACTCACTCTAGTCGCTAGATAGCTGGTTCTGTAAATCTACGGAGATGACCTTGACCTCTAGGCATCAGTTAGAACACGTAGTAATGCTGAATCAGTTGGACCCCTCAAGGGGCATGATACTATTGTGGATCTGATAGTGATTTATGTTGAAATTGATCAACTACATTGCATCGTGTTGTCAGCTCTCCTCCGATGGAGTGGAAGCGGCTCGATCGATCTTGCGCAAACCCGACGCGATGCTAACTCTCATTAAACAAGTGCCGCCTCTGCCCAAAGAGAGTTTGCAGGATCCTGATTTGATTTATGCGTATCCGTCTGCCTACGTGCAATGGTCAATGTGTATGCATGGCCTAGTTGAGTGGGATACTGCTCCTGTTTTGAGTTACGCCGACTATGTGGCTCAGTTAGATGCAGCGTTTTTACAGCCAACTGATATTGTGGTTGGACATGGCTAGGTTAAGAAATTTCCAACTTTCTCAAGTTCAGCTAAATGGGATGAGATCAAGCGACCAGCATATGTGATGCTACTTATAAGACCCCGGTCGTTAAACGATTGATAAGGATTTACCCCGTTGCGTGTTGGAATTGTTGGGACTGGTTTTGCAGCTCGACTGAGAGCAAGCGCTCTTCAAGATGATGGTCGGGCAGACTTGGTTGGTGTTTCTGGGCATCGCACCGCTCAGTTACAAGATTTTGTGAGTGAATTTGGGGGAGAGGGTTACCCTGATTGGTCGGCTCTTCTCCATGAAGCCGCTCTAGATTTAGTGTTTGTGAGTACCATCAACCGAGACCATGCAAGCATTACACAGGCAGCTTTGGGGTTGGGCATTCATGTGGTGGTGGAGTATCCTCTAGCCTTTGATCTCGAAGAAGCCCAATCACTAGTAGCCTTCGCCAAACAGCGTCACCTCTTGCTACATGTAGAACATATCGAACTCCTAAGTGGGATCCATCTCCTGCTTGAGCGAGAGATTCGTGGGATTGGGGATATCTTTACTGTGAGATACATCACCCTCAGTACCAATCGGCCCGCTCCAGAACGATGGACCTATGTGCCTGACTTATTTGGCTTTCCTTTAGTGGGTGCCGTGTCTCGGATCCACCGCTTAATCAACTTATTTGGACCCATTAAACAGGTGAGTTGCCAAAATCGTTATGATGGCTTGGCCTTACCCCATCGGTTTTCGAGTTGCTACTGCTCGGCTCTCCTAACCTTTACCAATGGTCTAACTGCTACCCTCATTTACGGCAAAGGTGAATCAGTGTGGCGATCCCAACGAACTATTGAAGTTCACGGACATCGGGGTGCAGTTTTAATTGATGGTGAGCAGGCAGTACTGATCCGACCTGATGGCGCTCATCCTTTAGACGTAGGGTCACGCCGGGGCTTGTTTGAGCAAGATACTCGCATGGTCTTGGATCATTTATTTCACGATAAGCGTTTGTATGTTAATGCAGGGCACATGCTCCATGCCTTAGAAACGGCCATTGCTTGTGAACGTTCAGCGGCCCGCGATACTGTGGTTACTCTTCCTCTTGATCTCTCAGTCACACCTGCTTCACTTCAATGACCGACATCAAGTGTTGGGTTGAGTAGCTCAGTTTGCGCTATCGACTGTGAGACTATTGACTGTGAAACTGACTATTGACTGTGAAACTGAC